>LADN01000004.1 GCA_000961585.1 Peptococcaceae bacterium BRH_c4a
TCCTTGCGTCGATTCCGGCTTCCGGCTGCGTCCTGCAGCCGGCTCGGCATTCCGTAGGCTCGGTCGTTAAGAGACAGTAGCAGCCTCCGGTACATTCCGCACGGACTTAAATCACTCCCCCTCACTGCATGTCACTGTGGGGTCTCTTGAGGGTCGCTTTTAAGGCAGGCTGTCACTATTCTGGCTCCTGGCTTCTGGCTTCTGAATTCCGCCGTCTGCAAGACGGCACCGCCGATAAGGCGGTTATTTTATTGGTTTGTCGGGACAAATCACAATTAATTAATAATTAATATTCTAAAGGGGAATATTTTAACTGTTTCCGATTCCGCAGTATCGCATGGAAATAAATCCCTAAAAGCCTTTTGACTTCTGATTTCTTCAGGAGGATTTATGATTCTAAATACTCAACAACTCCGACAAAAAGCTCATGAACTTGCAATGACACACGATCCTTGCCTGAGACATGGGCCGTCAAAAGCCCTGTGGCGGGAGTTTTATGCGGACGTCGAGAATTTACGCAAGTTTATACGCTCCCTGCAGGATGACTGCGCAAGCTGTTCTCAGCCTGCCGAAGAATGGCTGCTCGATCATGCCGAGTTCATCGAAGAACAGGTGCTGGCCGTCCGGCATCAGCTTTCCAATGACTTCTTGCGGGATCTGCCGAATCTGCGCAAGGCCGGCAATAAAAGGATACTGTCTATCTGTGCTGATTATCTCGAACATGTGGATGGGAATCTGGACGAGGATACGTTCGTTTCGTACATAAATTTTTACCAGGAAATATCGGTTTTAACCATTGCTGAGACGTGGGCAGTCCCACTTATTCTGCGCATCGCCTTGATCCGGCGCCTGGCCGAAGGCATGGAACCGGTTCGCAAACGACGGGAGGTGTGTGCGTCAGTCGAACGGTTGCTGGCGCAAATAGAGTCGTCCAGGCTGAATCCTGAGGTTCTTAATGCTGCCCTTGAAGAAGCCGGCCAGGATATTCCGCTTTCCGGGCCGCTCATCGTCCACCTGGTCAGACACCTGAGTGAGTGGGCGGACGATTCGGCAGCCGTACGGGAATGGCTGATCTGCAAACTGGAAAATGGCCCTGACAGCCTTGATCGAATCGTCTCCTATGAGTATCAGCTTCAGGCTGCCTACCAAGTGACGACGGGTAACCTCATCGGAAGTCTGCGCAAAATTTCGCGCCTGGACTGGAGCAATCCCTTCGATCAGATTTGCATGGTTGAGCACACTCTGCGCAAAGAAATTGCAGGCAGCTACCCAATGCTTGATTTTTTCAGCCGCGATGTGTTGCGAAAGTGCGTTGAGCAATTGGCCCGCCGCTTGCGTGTGCCGGAAAATCTGGTGGCTGCCAAGGCCGTCGAGCTTGCGGAGAAGGAATACCGGCAGGTGTGCGCAGAGGAAGATTCAGACCTGCCGCGCCAGTCATTTGCCGCATACTACCTGCTCGAACCGGATGGCCTCAAGGAGCTGCGGCACGCACTGAAAATGTGCAGTGTTCCCCGATATTTGCCCGAAATAGAAATTTTGCGCCATACCACTGGCGCATATTTCACCATACTTACAGCGTTGTTCGGGGCCGCCCTGCTGGGATTCGCCGCGTGGCTGGGAGGGGGTGCGCACTTCACCGCTACCCAGTGGGCGATGACTCTGCTTGCACTGTCATTACCCGTCAGCGAGTGGGCCGTCACGGCTGTACACTGGCTTATTGAGTGCGCCAAGCGGCCGCGACCGCTGTTGAGATACGATTTCTCGCACGGGATTCCTCCTGAAGCCAAAACCATGGTCGTCATTCCCGTAATCTGGTCCACGGTCAAAGAGGTGGAGGAATTGGCGCAACGGCTGGAACTGCATTACCTGGCCAACCGGGACTCGAATATTCACTTCGCTCTCCTGGGAGATTTTCTCGATGCGGACGCCGAGAGACTTCAGTCAGATACTGCCGTCCTTGCAGCCGCCCGGGTAAATATTGAGGAATTAAACTGCAGGTACTCCAGCCCGGGCGGCTGCACCTTTCACCTCTTTCAGCGCCGGAGATTATGGAACCAGTCCCAGGGAGCATGGATGGGTTGGGAGCGCAAGCGAGGCGCACTGGTAGAATTTGTAGAGATGGTTAAAGGTCGGGCTGATACCACTTTTGATTTCATTGTCGGGAACACAGCTATTCTTCCGGGCATCCGTTACATCATCACCCTTGATGCGGATACCCAACTGCCCCTGGGAAGCGCCCGGAGGATGATCGGCGCCCTGCATCTGCCCTACAACCGGCCGCGGTTAAATGCTGCGCGGACACGGGTTATCGAGGGCTACGGCGTACTGCAGCCGCGTATCGGCATTAGCCACGGTGCGGCCTTACGTTCGCGATTTGCCTATTTATGGTCGGCGGATCCAGGAATCGATCCGTACGCCTTTGCCTTCTCCGATCCATACCAGGACGGTTTAGGCCAGGGCATTTTTACAGGAAAGGGCATATTCGATGTTGACGCCTTTGCTCAGGTACTGTGTGAACGTATTCCAGAAAACCGGGTACTCAGTCACGACCTGTTGGAAGGCGGATTTTTACGCTCCGGCCTGCTGTCGGACATCGAATTAATCGATGAGCACCCATCCACCTTCAGCGCTTACCAGAAAAGAATGCACCGCTGGGTGCGTGGCGACTGGCAGTTGCTCCCCTGGCTGTTTCACCGTGTCAGCGACCGGCGGGGAACGCTTTTGCCGGTTAATTTATCCCCCCTCACCCGCTGGCAGATGATCAATAATCTGCGGCACAGTTTACTTGCGCCGGCGTTGTTAGCAGTATTGCTGCTTGGCCTGACTTTCTTGCCCGGCTCTCCCTGGCGGTGGCTTACTTTTGTGCTGGCCACATTGTTTTTACCGCTGATCCGCCAATTGGCGGCGATCAGGCGGACGGTTTGGCGTCCGCGGAGCTTGTTGGCTACAACCGGTCAGGTTTTGCTGACCATTATGACACTGCCCTATCAAAGCGTGCTTTTGCTGGACGCAATCGCCAGAACCCTGTACCGCTTATTGGTGTCAAAACGCTATTTGCTGGAATGGGTCAGCGCAGCGGAAATTGAACGCCGCAGCCTGGGCGGGCGCTATCCCGCATTGCTGGGCATGTACCGAGGTTATGCGCTGGCATTCCTCTTTGGGCTGACAGCGGCGGCCAGTATTGTTCCTGCGCTGAAGTGGACAGGCCTGGCCCTAAGCACTATATGGGCCATGGCTCCGCTGGCGGTCCGCTGGCTGGACCGGCCTGCGCAGAGGCCTGAACGCCCCGTTGGGGCTGCTGAGGAAGCAGAACTGCGAAAGCTGTCGGGACAGATTTGGGCGTTCTTCGAGGATCACCTTACTGAAACAGATAATTGGCTGCCGCCTGATAATGTTCAAATCGATCCGCCCAACGGGATCGCTCACCGCACCTCGCCAACCAATATCGGGCTTTATCTCGCCTGCGCGCTGGCTGCCAGGGATTTCGGGTTCATCGATACGCCCGGATTGATTGAGCGTTTGGAGCGCACCATCAGTACGGTTGAGCGCCTGGATAAATGGAAGGGCCATCTTTACAACTGGTACGACACGGTCGCACTGGAACCCCTTCCTCCGCTGTACGTGTCTACGGTGGATTCCGGCAACCTCGCGGGCTGTTTGATGACGGTCAAAGAGGGGCTGGCGGAGTGGCTTGAGTCGGACATCAAAGGATACCAACATCCGGATTCCGATCAGTATCCCGGTAAGGCGGCGGAAGCTATACTCCGGAAGGATTGGCCGGTACGCGGTCAAAATCTGATCGTTCGCTTAGAGACGCTGATTAACGGAACAGACTTCCGCCCGCTATACAACCACAAGGCCAAATTGTTCACCCTGGGCTACAACGCAGGGCTGCGCGAGCCTGATCAGATCTTATACGACCTGCTGGCTTCAGAGTCAAGGCAGACAAGCTTTATTGCCATCGCCCTCGGCCATGTGCCTGTATCGCACTGGCATATGCTGGGGCGGACAATGACCAGGGTAGGGCGGCGGGTCACGCTGCTCTCATGGTCCGGGACAATGTTTGAATATCTAATGCCCTGGCTCTTTATGCGCACTTATAGGAACACCATCTGGGACAGCACCTACCGTGCGGTGGTCAGGCGGCAGGTCCGGTATGCGCATCAACGGGGAGTTCCGTTCGGCATATCCGAATCCGGCTACTATGCCTTTGATTATCAGATGAACTATCAATACAGGGCTTTTGGTGTTCCCGGTCTCGGATTCAAGCGCGGCCTCGAACAAGATTTGGTTGTGTCGCCGTACGCCACAATTCTTGCCTTACCTTTTGCCAGGCGTCAGGGGCTGGCGGATTTGCGCAAGATGGAGGAGCTTGGCGGGCGTGGAAAATACGGCTATTATGAAGCCATTGATTTTACCTCCCAGCGGCTGCCAAAGGAGCAGACCAGCATGGTGATCCGTAGTTTTATGGCACATCATCAGGGAATGAGCCTGCTGGCCCTTGCTAATTTATTGTTGCCGAAAAAAATATACCAGCGCTTTCACCGTGACAGACGCGTGCAGGCAGCGGAACTGCTGCTGCAGGAACGTATTCCCGCGCGGCCCAAAATCATTAAACATCCTGCCATGACCTGTGTACACGCGCCTTATACAAGGCCGGCAGCGACCGGCGCCCTGCGTGAATACCTCCATGCGGACACGCCTGCACCCGAGGTGTGCGTCCTTTCAAACGGGACATTTATGACTATAGTGACCAACAGCGGCAGCGGATTCAGCCGGTACGAGGGTATGGCCGTTTCCCGTTGGCGGGAGGACCCGGTGTTGGATAGTTGGGGGAACTACATGTATATCCGTGACGTTACCCGCGATGCGGTATGGTCGCCGACGTTTCAGCCCTGCCGTGTCCCGTCTTCTGAGCAGCGGGCGCAATTTTCCCTTGATAGAGCCACCTTTATGCGCATGGACGAAGACGTGCAGACGAGCCTTGAAATATGTGTATCCCCGGAATGGAATGCCGAAATCCGGCGGCTGACGCTCACCAATACGGGAAATAATGCGCGGATCTTCGAAGTAACAACGTTTCTTGAACTGGCCCTGGCCCCTCCCAGCGCCGATGATGCGCACCCGGCCTTTAACAAATTGTTCATCAAAACCAACTATGTGGAGGAGGCCCACTGCCTTCTGGCCTGTCGGAGGCCCCGCCAGGAAAGCGAGAAACCGTTATGGGCGGCGCATTCTCTTATGATCACAGAACCAACGCTGGGACCGGTGGAATACGAGACCGATCGGGCTGGCTTTATTGGACGTGGCCATACTCTCTCCCAACCCCAGGGAATCCGTTCCCGCCTGCGCGGAACGGTGGGATCTGTGGCCGACCCCGCCTTTATCATGCGGAGACGATTAAGCGTCGAGCCCGGCGAACAGGCGCAGCTGTTCGCTGTCACTGCTGTGGCAGGCGCAAAGGAAGACGCCCTTGATATTGTCAGCCGGTTCTCGGGGGACCTGGTGGTGGAGCGAACCTTTCAACTGGCCTGGAACCGCAGTCAAATCGAACTTCGGCATTTGCACATGACTTCCGACCAGGCTATGGCTTTTCAAACTTTTGCGGGCCTGATGCTGTATACTCCACCGCTGCGGCAGGAGCGGAAGCAAAGCATCACCGCCAATGTAAAAGGGCAGTCCAGCCTCTGGGCATACGGAGTTTCCGGAGACCTGCCCATGATCCTTGTACGGATCCAGAATCGGGCCAATATGCAGTTTATCGTTAAACAGCTGACCGGGCACGAGTATTTACGACGCCTGGGGTTAATTTTCGATCTGGTCATTTTAAACGAATCGCCGGGAGGCTACCAGCAGGATTTGCAGGAAGCGTTAAGGCGGGCGGCGGAACAGGTGGTTGCCCTGCATGGCGCAGGAGGCGGAGTTTTTATCATAAATGCCAATCAGCTGCCGGACGGTGACAGGACACTTCTATTTGCCGCAGCCCGCGTTGTGCTGCGGGCGGACGGTCCTAGTCTCAAGGCGCAAACAAAACTGCCTCCGCAGGATGATTTATTACCCGCGCCCCTGATGACGGCAGTGCCGTTAAACAGGTTCGCTACCCCTCCGATGGATAACGAGCGCCAATTGATGTTTTTCAATGGTTGGGGAGGATTTTCACCGGATGGCCGGGAGTATCAGATTATTGTCAAAAACGGCCACCATCTGCCGGCCCCGTGGATCAATGCAATAGCCAATCAGCGCTTCGGCTGCCTTGTCTCCGAGCTCCATTTGGGCTACACCTGGTGGCGCAACAGCCGTGAGTGCAAACTGACCCCGTGGTCCAATGATCCTGTGCTCGACCCGCCGGGTGAAGTGTGTTATCTGCGGGATGAAGAGAGCGGCGAACTATGGTCCGCCACACCGTCCGCCACACACGCTGACAATCCTTACACCGTTACCCACGGCCGGGGGTTCACGTGTTTTTACCACGAAGAACACGGTATCAGGCATGAAATGACCGTTTTTGTTCCCCTGGACGATCCTGTCAAGGTAGTCGGATTAAGGTTGCAAAACAGGAGTATCGGTAAGCGGCGCCTTTCCGTCACATATTTCGCGGAATGGGTGCTGGGTGTACGGCGGGAGGCCAACGCCTCTTTCATCCTCACCGAATGGGACCAATCTGTCCACATCATGCTGGCTAAAAACGCCTACCAGGAGACTTTTCGCGATGCCACAGCCTTTTTAGGGGTGTACCCGCAACCGGAAATATCTGCAGAGCCACCGACTTCGACAGAATTCGGAGCCAGGCGGAACACCTCCAGGGCGGACGATCTGTCCTGGACGGCAGACCGCAACGAATTTCTCGGCCGCAACGGTACGTATGAAAATCCCGCCGCCATGGGCCGGGAAAGCCTGTCAGGCAAAACCGGAGCTCTTTATAACTCTTGCGGCGCCGTGCAGACCAAACTCACACTGGAGCCGGGAGCCGAACAGACAGTCTACATCCTGCTTGGCTGCGGACATTCCAGGGACGCTGCCGTGAAACTGGCGCAAAAATACTGCCAAGGGCATGTCTGTGAACAGGCATTTAAACAAGTACAAGAATTCTGGGATGGTGTTTTGGACCAGGTCTCGGTTTCCACGCCATGTCCGGAGATGGATGTCCTTATGAACGGCTGGTTGCTTTACCAGGCCCTTTGCTGCAGAATGTGGGCGCGATCGGCTTTCTACCAGGCGGGAGGAGCGTACGGCTTTCGCGATCAACTGCAGGATTCTCTGGCCCTCCTTCACTCCCGTCCCGACCTTACCCGGGAGCAAATTTTGCTGCACGCCGCACATCAATATGAGGAGGGCGACGTGCAGCATTGGTGGCATGAAGAGACCCGGCGCGGGATTCGGACGCATATCTCCGACGATTATCTGTGGTTGCCGTATGCCGTAGGACGCTACGTCGATCATACGGGGGACGACAGTATACTTTATGAGGCGGCGCCGTTTCTTCATAGCGAGCCTTTGCGAGAGGGTGAACATGAACGATACGAACCGACCCAAATCTCTGCCCAGAGCGGCACCGTTTTCGAGCACTGCCTCCGTGCCGTCGAAAGGGCTTTACAGCGCTTCGGTGAACACGGGCTGCCGCTAATGGGAATAGGCGACTGGAACGACGGAATGAACCGTGTCGGCGCTGAAGGCCGCGGTGAGAGCGTGTGGCTAGGCTGGTTTCTCTATGACGTACTGAACCGGTTCACGGATTTATGCCGGCTGCGCGGTTATGCTGAGCGGGCGGAACGCTACCGGGATGCATGCGAACAACTGGCCTTCTCGCTTGAAGAGCATGCCTGGGATGGGCAGTGGTACCGGCGGTCCTTCACCGACGCCGGACAATGGCTGGGTTCAATTAACAATGAAGAATGCCGTATCGACGCCATCGCCCAGTCGTGGTCGGCAATCTCCGGAGCCGCGCCGAAAGAGAAGTCACTGCAGGCCATGCAGTCTTTTGACCGCGAGCTTGTGGACCGGGATCTTTCCGTGGCGCATCTTTTGACTCCGCCCTTTGACCAAACGGATCCCAATCCCGGCTACATTCAGGGCTATCCGCCCGGAATCCGGGAGAACGGAGCCCAGTATACGCATGGTGTCATATGGAGCATTATTGCCTGGTGCCGGCTTGGAAACGGAGATAAGGCTTTTGAATTGTTTAATATGTTAAATCCCCTAAACCACACGCGCACGCCTAATGAAGCGCGGCACTATGCCGGCGAACCCTATGTAATGGCGGCGGACGTCTACACGGTGGACCCGCACAAAGGACGCGCCGGCTGGACGTGGTACACCGGAGCTGCAGGCTGGATGTATCAGGCGGGAGTTGAGTGGATTCTCGGCCTTCGCCGCCATGGAAAACGGCTGTACATTGACCCTTGCATTCCTTGCCAATGGCCGGAATTTTCCGTGAGCTACCGTTTTGGCAGCGCGCGCTACCTTATAACCGTCAAAAATCCGTCACGCAATTCCGGCGGAACCTCTTTACAAATTGACGGGCGGAAAGTTACGCTTACGGATCAAGATTTGAAGAAGGGGCCTTATGTTGAATTGAACGACGACGGGCAGGTCCATCATGTGGTGCTGGTGCTGGAATAAATAAACTTGAAATGGGCAATGGTAATTGGTAATATAATCATGAGCACAACTCTGTGCACAAAGGAGGGGGCCATGAATTTTATCCGTATTGGAGACAAGGTGCTGAGCCCCGACCGGGTTCACCGCACGGTGGATCAGATTTTGCTGCTGCGCCAGGAAGGGCTGTCCCAGCAGGAAGTGGCCGATCGCCTGGGAGTTGACCGCACCCTGATTTCCCGGCTGGAAAGCCTGGGCGAAATCCGCAAGGGGCCGCAACTGGCCCTGATAGGTTTTCCGGTGTCCAACTGCCAGGAGCTGACCGAGGTGGCCAGGGCCGGAGGCATTGATTTTATACTGCTCATGAATGAAAAGGAACGGTGGAGGTTCGTTGAGGAAAAAAACGGGGCCGAGCTTATTAACCATTTTATGAGCCTGATTTCCCAGATGAAGGGCTATGACGCAGTTATATTCATCGGCTCTGACATGCGCATCAGGCTGGTGGAAGCCATTCTGGGGAACAGGGTGATAAGCTGGGAAATAGGTATTTCCCCAATAAAAGAGGACCGTTGGGTCAATCCCGATCAGCTGAAAGCATTGATACATCAGCTGAAACACCCCGTCTGACCTTTGACGGCATGTCTTTCTACATACTCCTGCACACCGAAATTGCCGATAAGTATAAAAATAAAGAGGTATCGCCGATGCATAATTTCACCAAATACGTCAATCCCCACCTGGGCCGGCTTTTGGAACAGGTACGCATGGATAAGGTGTTTACCCGGGGGGAAGGTCAATACCTGTATGATTCCGGGGGTAAGCGGTACCTTGATTTTATTGCGGCTTACGGGGCGCTGCCCTTTGGATATAATCCCCCGGAAATCTGGCAGGCGCTGGACGAAGTGCGCGCCCAGGCACAGCCCAGCTTTATCCAGCCCTCGGCCCTGGAGGCCGCCGGTGATCTGGCCCGGCGCCTGGTGGAACTGGCCCCGGGAGATCTTCAGTATGTAACCTTTACCAACAGCGGGGCTGAAACAGTGGAGGCCGCCATAAAAATGGCCCGGTCGGCCACAGGCCGGATGGGTATTCTCAGCACCACCAACAGCTTCCACGGCAAAACACTGGGAGCGCTTTCAGCCACTGGAAGGGAGTATTATCAAACACCCTTCGGGGCGCCGGTGGAGGGTTTTAAATCAATTCCTTTCGGTGATTTGGAATCACTGCGGGAGGAACTGGAAACCAACGGGTCAGATTACGCCGCCTTCATACTGGAGCCCATCCAGGGGGAGGGCGGGATCGTGACGCCTCCCCCCGGCTACCTTCCCCGGGCACTGGAGTTGTGCCACCAGCACGGCCTGCTGTTTATTCTGGATGAGATTCAGACCGGACTGGGCAGAACCGGGAAGCTATTTGCCTGTGAGGATGAGAATATATGCCCTGATCTGCTGCTGCTGGCCAAGGCCCTGGGCGGGGGACTTTTCCCCATAGGGGCGCTCCTTTCCACTGCCCCGGCCTACACCAGGGACTTCGGAGACCGGCACTCCTCCACCTTTGGCGGCAACACCCTGGGCTGCCGTGTGGGGCTAAAGGTACTGGATATACTGACCAGGGATGATCAGGCGCTGATAACCCGGGTGCGGGACAATGGCCGGCGGCTGTTACAGGCCCTGGATCAGCTGCAAAGACGTTTTCCCAGGGTGCTTAAAGCAATTCGGGGCCGCGGCTACATACTGGGACTGGAGTTTGGGATGTCCAGGTCGGATTTTACCGACTGCTTCTTAAGCGTTCTCTCGGAGCAGGATAACCTGACCCCCCTTATCTCCAGCTATCTGTTAAACGCCGAGGGACTGAGGGTGGCCCCAACATTAAACGGAAACAGGGTTATCCGCCTGGAGCCCTCACTGACCGCCACCTGGGAGGAATGCCAAATGGCCCTTAAATCCCTGGAAAATGTTCTGTCGGTTCTGGATTCAGGCAACACCCTGGAAATACTGCGACCGGTACTGGAGCTGGATGAAAAAAGCACACAGCCGGTTCCCCTGAAGGAGAAACATTCCTGGGACCGCTACCAGCCTTCACCCGACCCCAGGGAAGGCCGCTTTGCCTTTCTTATCCACCCTTTGGACCTGTACAATTATCACCAGTTTGACCCCAGCCTGAAGGCGCTGCCTGCGGAAAAGCTGCAGGAGCTGGCTGATTTGGGCGCCAACATCCTGGATCCCTTTGTAATCGGTCGCACAACGGTTATATCCAAAGCCGGTTACCGGGCTTACGGGGAGTTCATCACCCTCCCGTACACCGCCAGAGAAATGCTGGATCTTAAAACCGAGGTAATCTTAAAGGAACTGGAAAAAGCCCTGGATCTGGCCTCGAGCAGGGGGGCCCGCCTGGTGGGGCTGGGCGCTTACACCTCGGTGGTATCCCGCAGCGGAACCCTTCTGCAGGGGCGCTTCCTTCCGCTTACCACGGGAAACAGCTATACCGTGGTGGCCGGAGCAGAGGCCATCAAGCTGGCCGCCCGGAGGTTCTCCATGGACCTGGGCCGGTGCGCCGCCGCGGTCATAGGCGCCACAGGATCCATAGGCAGAACCATGGCCATACTGATGTCCGAAGAAATGGAAAGAATCATACTGGTGGGCAATTCCCGCCATCCCCAGGCCAGTTCCCGGCGCCTTCGCCGGGTGGGGGCGGATATATGCATTCACCTGTCCGGGCAAATGAGCCAGGGCAAGGCTCCGGCATCGGCCCTGGCGGCCCGCCTCAGGCAGATGGAGCTGCCTGCCCCGGAACAGCCCCAGGAGGACTGGCTGCCGGTGGCGGAGGAGATGGAAAAGGAAGGACTCCTGGTGGTCACCACTGAACTGAGCCAGGCGCTACCCCACGCCCAGGTTGTAATAACGGCCACCAGCAGCGTTGACGATCTGATCAACCCCATGTGGGTGGCCCCGGGGGCCATAATCTGCGATATATCAAAGCCCTCCAACGTCCGCCCGTCCCTGCGCCAGGTGCGCCCGGACGTGCTGGTTATCGACGGGGGGGTGGTGGCCGTGCCAGGCCGTCCGTCCCTGGGCTGGGATTTTGGATTTGAGCCCGGTCTGGCTTACGCCTGCATGGCGGAAACAATGATGCTTGCCCTGGAACACCATTACACAGACATGAGCCTGGGGACCAACCTATCCCTGGACAATATGATTTACCTGAGGAGCCTGGCTCATAAGCACGGCTTTGACCTGGCACAATTGCGCAGCTTTGACCTGCCGCTCAGTGAGGACCAGTGGCGGCAGGTGGCCGAAGCCCGGTCCCAAACCGACAATCCCCTCAAATTTGGATCCATAAGCTGACATTATAATATTCCGCACAACACCCCAATAAAAACCCGCCCTTAGGGCGGGTTGGAATCCAGAATTCAGAATCCAGAATCCAGAATTAAGAAAACCCTCCGTACATTAGCGGAGGGTTTGTTTTGCTTTTTCGGTGCCGGAACCGTTTACCTGGGGGTTTTGCCGGTCACTCAGACTGTGTTCCTGCCCGCAAATGCAGGCCAGCTCCCTGGAGGATTCCCTTAATCTTTTTTTCATCTTTCTTTCCAACAGCTGCAGCCTGACCAGAAGCTTTTCCTGACTGGTTATAAAATCATTCTCTTCCGGAAGGAACAGCTCTCCGGAGCTAAATCCCCGGACAACGTGTTCCCTGCAATAGTTCAGTCCCATTTTTGCCGAGTCTATGTATCTTCTTATGATAACCAGTTCGGTAATCAGCTTGTCCATGGCGGCAAAATGTTTCCTGATCTTATAATCCAAAAAATCCCCAGTCATAGAGTTCCCCCGCCGGATAAATTAAATTGCTGTTACTAATTATTTTCGTTAATTAAATTAAAATCTTAAATGGTAATTAATTACATGCCGGTGTAAAAAAACGCCCTGACGGGCGTTGCCGTCTTGTAGACGGCGGAAGCCAGAAGCCAGAATCCAGAAAAAGCAAGCGTGACCCTCAAGCGACATGCAGTGAGGGGGAGGGGTTTGAGTCCAGGCGGATGCTGGAATAGTCGTCAGTCGTAGGACTTCAGACGTCGGAATAGTTTCATTTTACCTCTGGTCAAAAGACTTTAAGACCTACGACTGAAGACTGACGACCGACGACTGATACAGCCAGTTCAGCCGGAGGATAAGTAGATCGGACTCAAACCCCTCCACCGGCCACAGAGTGACCCAGGAGCGACCCCAGAAAAACTCTGGGCTTGCATAAAAATGCTTTGGTGCTTCAGTACTTCAGCGCTTTAATGCGTCATATACTTTCCTAAACGACAAAAAAAACCTGCCCTAAGGCAGGTCTTTTTTGCTCTTAGACAACAACTTCTGTCCTGGGAAGGATATTAACTTCCTTTTTATCGTTACCCCTGGTTATAAACTCAACCACTCCGTCCATTTTGGCAAACAGGGTATCATCCCTGCCTCTGCCCACATTACGGCCCGGATTGATCCTGGTTCCCCGCTGACGCACGATGATGGATCCCGCCGATACGAACTGCCCGTCGGCACTCTTCACACCAAGCATTTTCGGATTGGAATCCCGTCCGTTTCTGGAACTTCCAACACCCTTCTTATGTGCCATTAAAATTCACCTCCGTTAATAGAAAAGAAAATATTTAAGCCTCTATTTTTTCCACCGTTACCTGGGTAAAAGGCTGGCGGTGGCCGGTTTTACGCCGGTAATTCTTTTTGGCCTTATACTTGAAAATGATTATCTTAGAACCCTTGCCATGACGTACCACCTTCAACATAACCCTGGCCCCGTCCACTGTGGGCATCCCAACTTTTAGCTGGCCGTCTTTCTCCACCGCCAGCACATTGCTGATTTCCACAATTTGGCCGGGCTCACTGTGCAGCAGCTCAACATAAAGGGTGTCCCCTTCCTGTACTTTAAACTGCTTTCCCCCTGTTTCAATAAGAGCGTACATATTAACCTCCCCCATAATTTTTAGGACTCGCCGGATCAGGTACGGTCAGCCGTTTTAATAAAACCTGCTCCGTGCGGTGGTCATTTGATTTAGAGCCTACAATTCTATATATTAACACAACACATGAATTTGTCAAGGAATGATGCCGAAAATACTAGGGTAAAGGCCGGCATACCGCCGGCCTTTATCTATCTTGGTTTTGAATTGTGACTAGGAGGCTGTTGAAAAAGTCCATCTGCGGCGTTGCGGCGGCGGCTTCAATGCTCAACGTACAAGGAGTACGCCTCCGCTTGAAGCCTTGCCGCGCCTTGCATCTGGAGCTTTTTGAACAGCCTCCGGTTGTAGTCGAATAAGTACTTTGTTGACCTCTTAATATAGTTTTGCAACACTCTCCTAGGCCCGCATTTCTTCCCCGGATGAGATTTCCGGTGTCTTCCTTATTTTCTGGAAGCACCTGTCCAGGTGTTCCTTGGGCAGCGGGCTGGTAAGGAAGGTTATGATAATCAATGCCGCAGTCGATACAATGATGCTGTAGAACAGAGGGTCCACGTGGGTCCAAGGAAAAAGCAGCAGTGTGGGCTTGCCGAATATGGCCTTGGAGATACCGAAGGGAACGGCCTCGGAAGCATGCAGGAATACGAATCCGAATATGGAAACACCGTAGCCCAGGGCCACGCTCCAAACAGCCGCCTGCCTGGTCACCCGCCTCCAGAAGATGGCGCCGATGAGGGCGGGCAGTATGCCGGCGGCGCAGATTCCGAACCAGAAGGCGGTGGCCCGGGCTATGATGCTTATGGGTAGAGTATAGGCCAGCGCTACCGCCCCCACGGTTCCCAGGACAACCCCTATACGGGAAAGCAGCAGGGGGCTCATCTTAACATTCCAGGTGGCCATGAGATCCCTGGAGAAAGCCACGCTCTGCACATGGATAAGCCCGTTGACGGTGGTAATACAGGCCGATAATAGGGTTACCATAAACATGTAAATATAGGCCGGAGGCATGACGGAGTTTATAAAAGTGGGAATAATCAGGTCGGTATTGCCCTTGGCCACTACAATCGAAATTTTGCCCAAGGTTTCATAGAAATAGACGTTTGTCAGGGGGCCCACCATAAATGCGGTGCCGGTGAAAAGGAATATGCATACCCCGCCGGTAAGCACCGCTCTATTTAAGGCGCGCTTGTTGGGAACGGTAAGAAAACGCAGTATAAGCTGGGGCTGGGCCAGAACACCTATACCCACTCCCATGACGATGGTGCTTATGACAGTCCACCAGATGGGTGATCCCAGCTTTGGCATGGCGGTCCAGCCCAAGTGCCCACCCTTGGCCAGATTCTCCGGCACCAGCTGGGCCATGTTGGTCAGTGCCTGGTGCCCGGCGGTAACGCCTCCCACCACGGCATAGCTCTTGAACAGCAGCACAACCATTCCAAGAATCATCATACCGCACATAAAGGCATCGGCGTACATAATGCCCTTAAGCCCGCCCCAGCCCACGTAAAGGGCGATGATTAAGGCCAGCGCCAAAAGGGCCAGGTTGAAATCTATTTTCAGCGACTCCTCTACAAACCGGGCTCCTCCAATGAGAACAACCCCGGTGTAGGCCGGCATCAGCAGAAAAATCATCAGCCCTATGAACCAGGTAATAAACTTTGACTGGTACCTCTCACCCAGCATGGAGGCCAGGGTGCTGGTGCCAAGATTATTGGTCATGCGGCGGATGGGCTCGCCCAGGAGAATAAATGACACAAAGATTCCCAGTATTATATTGAAAAATGACAGCCACATCAGCGTAAAGCCGAAAACCCCGGCGGCCCCGCCAAACCCGACAATGGCCGAGGTGCTGATAAAGGTGGAGGCGTATGACAGCGCCATTACCCAACCGCTCATCTGCCGCCCGGCCACCATATAGTCCTCTGCGTTCTTGGTCTGCTTATAGCCGAGATAACTGAGGTATGTCACCACGATAATGTAACAAACCAGCACTACCGATAATATTCCAAGATTCACCAGTCTTCACCGTCCTTGTTCCAGTTGACTACTCCATAAACCACACACAACAACATGGACGCAACGTTCAAAATCCATACCAACGCCGTCCAACCGTCCGCCATCCCCAGCATAAAACTCACTCCTTGTACTTAATATAATAAATAAGGTGATAAAATAGATAAAAGCCGTTAATCCCCATAGGGACGACGGCTCGCGGTACCACCCTACTTGACCCCGGGAAGGGCCCAGCTCTTTCGAAAGGCACAGGAAGTTATTAACCCATACCCCTTCCCTGTAACGGAGGAAATCCGTTTCGGCCTACTTTCCCGCTATCCGGCTTCAGGATTGCATCCTGGTTTCAGCCTCAAAGCTCGGGGGCGAACTTCAACCGGTCCTAACCTGAAAACGCTCACAGCCAACGGCGCTTTCTCCCTGGAAGGAGGTTTCCTGCCTACTTTTCCCCGTCATTACTTTTTATTTGTAAATATTCAACTAATGGATATGATAGCTGGTAAACCTATAGTTGTCAATACTTTTTCACTTACCCTGACGTCTTTGACATTCTTTATCCAGTGTATTCACGGTCGTTCCCGGTCGTTGAAAAATTTAGTAACTTGCAGGTAATTATTGCACCAACACCAATTCCAACCAAACTCTCATCTGAACTGAGATAAGAACTGCGGTATGGTTCCAGAAAAAAAACCGCAGCAAAACTGCGGTGCATGTCCTTAACCAAATATATCAAGGGTTACCTTAAAAGTTGGCTTATTTTCTCCTCCACTTCTCCCTCGTCGGGAAACCGTCCCTCATTAAGCTTGGAAAAAACCACCCGATCATTCACCGACACCTCGAAGGCCCCTCCACTGGACGGCATTAATGATACATCATCAACACCCACCTGCTTCTTCAGAATATCGGCCAGACTGGCCGCCCTTGAACGGTAGCCTCACGACGTACAGTATTTAACGGTTATCCTGTCCTGCACCAACCTCACCACCTTTAAAAAACAGAATACAGCCCCTGCTATTTGACCAGCCGGGCTTTGGCGTAGGTCCTGTATACCCTGTGCACCTCCACCGGGATCTTCTCGCCCACCAGGGATCCAGCCCCCTCGATATCCAGTATGAATCCGTCAATCCTGGCAATCCCGTCGTTGGTATTGGTAACATGGGGCTCCTCAACCCTTACTTCCAAAATCTGGCCCTGTCTTACGGGCAGGGTGTTGGCCAGTATTTCAGCCTGGTTGTGCAGTGGGCGCACATTAACCGACTCTATGTGCTGGCCCTGGGAGCCTCTGATGTACAGACTTTTTCCGGTGCGCTGCTCCAAATCCCGCAGGTTGGCGCCTCCGCTGCCGATGAGCCTGGCCGCCACCAGCGGATTGGCCTCCACCAGTATGGTGTCCGCCGAGGTCTGGCGGGCCAACTGGCAAATATAATTTTTAAACTGGATACCCACCGTCTCCTCGGAAAGAACCTTGCCCCGCCCTTCACAGTAGGGGCACGGCCTCTGCATTACCTCGCTGAGACTGGAGCGGACCTTTTTGCGGGTCATTTCCACCAGGCCCAGTTGGGTGATACCCAGTATGTTTGTCTTGGTTTTGTCCTTTTTAATCTCCTCTTCCAGTACCTGAAGAACCTGCCGGCGGTGCTCCTCCAGATGCATATCGATAAAATCTGCGATAATGATGCCGCCCAGATTTCTAAGCCTGAGCTGGCGGGCGATTTCCACGGCGGCATCCAGGTTGGTGCGCAGCACTGTGTCCTCCAGATTGGTGGTACCCACAAACTTTCCGGTATTTACATCTATGGCGGTTAGGGCCTCGGCCTGGTCGATGACTATATATCCCCCGCATTTAAGCCAGACCTTTCTTTTAAGGGCTTTTTCCAGTTCCTGCTCTATTCCGTACTCCCTGAATATGTCCTCCCTTTCATCCAGGGAAACCTTGAATTTCAGCCTGGGTCCTGTAATATCAAGCAAATCCAGCATTTTTTCATACTCATAGCGGGAATCGATGGTGAGGCGGCCCACGTCCTCGGTAAAGGTATCTCTCATTATCCGTTGAATCAGCTCCAGGTCCCGGTGAAGTAAATTGGGCGCCGGCCCGTGGGCTGACCGGTGTAAAATTTTTTTCCAGAGCCTGGTCAGCATGACAATATCCTGCCGCAGATCCTCCTCATCCACACCCTCGGCCACAGTCCTTACGATAACGCCCATATTTTCCGGCTTGACCCGTGAGGCCAAATCCTTCAGGCGATCCCGCTCCTTTTCATTTTCTATGCGGCGGGAAATACCTATATAATCCATGGTGGGCATGAGGACCAGATAGCGTCCCGGCAATGTTATATGGGTTGTTACCCGGGGACCCTTTGTCCCGATGGGCTCCTTTACTATCTGTACAATAACTTCCTGCCCGTGCTTTAATATGTCGCATATATTGGTTCCCAGGGCCGATCCGTGCCCCTGTCCGTCGGGGGAGCGGGCCGGAAGGGCATCCTCAACGTAAAGAAAGGCATTTTTATCCAGCCCTATATCCACAAAGGCGGCCTGCATACCGGGAAGAACATTTTCTACCCGCCCCCTGAAAATATTGCCCACCAGCCTCTGGGTCACCGATCTCTCAATAAAAAGCTCCACCGGGTTTTTGTCTTCCAGTACGGCGACCCTTGTTTCCTCGTCGCTAACATTTATAACTATTTCTCTCAGCATAACAAAACCATCCTTAACGTCATGTCCGTAGTGTTAAAGGCAAATGAACAGATCTCTCCCCCCGGGTCCGACGATCCCGGTACGGGTAAAATAAAGGTGACAGTCATTATTCAAAAGGCCGCAGCGTCCCCTTACGGCCTCAATTACTTCTTCCGGGCGAACATTGAGGCTGCTGCTGGTCATAAGTTCCATTTCAATGATCAGGGCAGCCTCCTCCTCTCTCACCGAAAAAGCCAGTAATCCCGGACGGATGTCAAAAATTACATTTCGCCCATCCTTTTTCCGGCGGCCAATGGTTATTTCCCGCATTCCCATCATATCTTCCAGACATTTTCTCAGGGTTTCCACACCTTTGGGCAGTTCTTCCCGGGCAGCCCGGACCTGATAAACCGAACGCTCAATCTGGGCCATCAGCGCCGGTGACTTTTCCTCCACCAGGCACGCCCCGGTAACCCTTAAGCCGGGGGGCATAACCCTTTCCAGGGAGCATACAATTTGCTCAGGATCCATTGCACTGTCCAGCATTAAGTCCACGTACTCGTTCTGCCCGGCCATCCCCACCGGCAATGGAAAGCCAAAGCCAAATTTGGGATGGGGATTAAACCCCTCACTGAGGGAAAGCGGCAGAGAAGCCCTGCGCACTACCCGCTCGAAGGTCCGCACCATATCCAGATGTGATATGAACCTGGCGGCGCCTTCCTTAGAATACCTGATCCTGTAACGGGTCACAGCCGCCACCTCCACCCATCTCAGGTTTTACTCCCATTTCGGTGCATACACCGCAGCCCGGGCACCTTCCTGTCCGGCAGTCCGGTGTGGTGGAAGCCTCCATGGCGTTCCTGTGCTCCCTCACCAGGAAATTTCTGCTCATTCCGGCCTCCACATGATCCCAGGGAAGCTTGTCGTCATAGTCATACCTGCGGTGCGCATACCACCCCGGATCCAGCCCGGTGTCCTCAAAGGCGGTCATCCACGTCCTGAAGTTAAAACACTCCGACCACCCGTCAAAGCGGGATCCCAGCTGCCAGGCCCTTTCCAGTGCGGCTGAAAGTTTCCGGTCACCCCGGGCAATAACCCCTTCCAAAAAACTTACCCCCGGATCATGCCATTTAAAGGAAATCCTTTTATCCCTTAACAGGGATTTTATATACATTTGTTTTTCCCTTAATTCCTCAATGGTGTTCTGGGGCTCCCACTGGAAAGGCGTATGGGACTTTGGCACAAAGGAGGATACGCTGACCGTAACTTTCAGCCGGCCCCTCTTTACCCCCATCTCCTCTCCCTTTTTCAGCACCAGCCCTGCCAGTGAGGCAATACCGTCCAGATCTTCCCTGGTCTCGGTGGGCAGCCCTATCATAAAATAAAGCTTTACCGCCTGCCAGCCGGCCCCAAAGGCTGCGGACACCGCCTCCAGCAGGTCTTTTTCGGTGACCCCTTTATTAATTACGTCCCGGAGGCGCTGGGTTCCTGCCTCGGGAGCAAAAGTCAGGCTTGACCGGCGCACCCTTTGCAATTCTCCGGCCAGATCCACCGAAAAGGCGTCAACCCGCAGTGAAGGAAGGGAAACACCTACTCCCAGTCCGTCCATTCTATCCAGCAGCCCCTTCACCAGAGGGTTTATTCCCGAATAATCGGCGGAACTGAGGGAGGTGAGGGATATCTCATCATAACCGGTGTTTTTTACCAGGGCTTCAGCCTGCCGGATCAGTGTGTCCGGGGATTTTTCCCGCACCGGGCGGTAAAGGGCCCCGGCCTGGCAGAATCTGCAGCCCCTGGTGCAGCCCCTCAAAACCTCCAGCATTATCCGGTCATGCACCACACCTGTGTTGGGAACAATGGGTTTTTCCGGAAAGGTTACCCGGTCATAATCCTCCACCACCCTTTTCACCACCCTGGCCGGGGCCCCTTCCCGGGGGGACACCGCACACACAGATCCGTCGGAATTATAGCCGGCCCGGTAAAAAGCTGGCACATAGATCCCCTGAATCCCCGCCAGTTCCCGGAGAAGGCGCTCTCTTCCACGCTCTTTGGCGGATTTATAAACATCAATTATGTCGTGAAAAAGCTCTTCCCCCTCGCCAATGGCAAAGACATCGATAAATTCGGCCAGAGGCTCGGGGTTAAAGGCGCAGGGCCCTCCGGCTATGACCAGGGGAAACCCGGATTTCCGGTCAGATGATCTCAGGGGAATGCCCGCCAGATCCAGCATATTTAAAATGTTGGTAAAGCTCATTTCGTACTGCAGCGTAAAGGCTGCAATATCAAAATCGCCCAGGGGCCTTTTGGACTCAATGCTTAAAAGGGGTATCCGGTTCTGGCGAAGCTTTTCCTCCATGTCTCCCCAGGGCGCAAAAACCCTTTCCATAAGCGTGTCCGGACGCCGGTTGACAGTATCGTACAGTATCTGCAGGCCGAGGTGGGACATCCCCACCTCGTAAACGTCAGGAAAGGCAAAGGCTATTTTTACGGCGGTCTCTTCCCACTCTTTACAGACCGAGTTCCACTCCCCTCCGGCGTAGCGGGCCGGCTTCTGAACCCGGGCCAGCAGTCTGTCCAATTCTTTTGCGTAATTTCTTTTGTCTGTTAAAATCAATAAACTACCTCCCGCCGTCATGAAGAAGTGCCTTTTGTTACCGCTTGGGCCGGGCCCGGATATATTTAACAAAATATACCTGTTTTACGGCTTTATATCCTTTCTACAAACTTTGTTATTTACCTGCGATACTGATAAAAAGTATTACAAATAAGCAAAGAAAGCCATATGCTTTTTTTAGCGGTCAGCCGTATATTTCTTCATTCTTATTTGCTGTCACTTTAATAACATTGAGAGGAACATCATTTCTCAAAATCCTGATCTGCTCCATATAACCCTCACCTATCAGCCTGTTCATGGCGACAATTATTTTCTTGAAATAACAATCCCTGTATTCCGGGGGGGCCTGGACTTTTTCCATGTACGCCTGGGCCGTTTTAACGAAGGTCAGGTATCTGTAGCGCTCCTCCTGGCTCAGTATAAACCGCTTCAAATCCTCAAGATCCACCTCGAAGCTTACGCCGGTTATTTCGATAACGTCATCCCTGCCTGCCGCCATCTGCAATTCCCGGCTTATGGAACCCCTGACACCCACCACCACCAACTTTTTGCCGTCCCTTATCTTGAGCCTAGCCACAATATTTGAAAAATGGCCGTCTCCGGTGGCAAGAACTATGTTTTCCACCTCTTTGTTTTCCTCTTTAAAAACAAATAAATCCTCCACAATTTTAAAATCGGTATAGGACTTCTCCTTACCACCCACCGTTTCTGTTCTGGTATGGACCACTTCGAAGCTGGCAGCCCTGAGTTTTGGCACCTCGTTTTTGATATAGGGGTTTTTTTCAAAGTCCCCGTAGGCCCTGGCCGTTATTATATGGCCATACTGGCGGGAAATCCTGATTATTTCCATGGGATCGGGCTGAGCCTGAAACTTGTTGTACATACTGTAAAAAAGATTTTCATAATCTGCGAAAATAGCCACCTTGCACATTTCCAATTTCTATCACCCCCTCGGCTGGATTTATTTAAAGTATTGCCTCATTGCTTTGAATCCATGCCCGAAAGGTTAGTTTGTCTTATCATATAGCACTTATCCGACCCACCTGATGATCGAATCCAAATTTAAATAATCCGTCAATTATCCTGTTCTCGGGAAGAATTCCTTTTAATTCCATTTCCCCCGAATAAACCGCCACAAAGTGAAATCTTTCCGGCATAAAAAGGCGGACCACCTCACCCAGGGTGGCGTCCTCCCGGGCCACCAGAGTAACTGACGGAATTACCCCTTCCCTGAGAAGGTCGTCCTTTTTTTGCATCATGTGGCGCATGAAGAGAAAAGGAGCCGTAACCCGCTCCCTGGTGGCCGCGTAGAATAGAAAAAGCCCGGTGGCAAGAATGTCCAGGCCGGACCAGCCCGTTATCAGACCAGCAGTCCCGGCGGTAATGATTACCACAGCCATAAATTGACCCAAACCGGCCGCCTGGTATGTGGCCTTTTTTATCCCCACCCTTTTTGCCAAGAAGGCCCTGTAAACCCGCCCCCCGTCCAGAGGCAAGGCCGGAAGCACGTTAAATGCCGCGATTAGTATATTGCACTGCAGGAAAAAGGACAGGTTGTCATCCCGGAACCCGTAATTACTTAAAGCGGCGCCGGCCAGAAAAAGCCCCAGATTAGCCGCAGGGCCGGCCACCGCTATGTATATTTCCTGCCGGGGGTTCACCGGCATGTCCCCTCCCATCCTGGTAACCCCTCCAAATGGCAGCAGCTCCACGTCGGCCACCGGAACCTTCAGCTTTCTGGCCATAACTGCGTGGGCAAATTCATGAACCAGAACCACTCCAAAGGCAATCAGCCCCTTGTCCAATATGCCGGCTACAAAAAACAGGCCCAAAAGGGCCATGAAAAACGGGTTTAGATAAATGTTTACACCCCGGAGCCTGCCAATCTTCAAATCGGTCCCCTACCTTTCCGACCGCAGATCAAGCCTTGACAGCGGATCCACCAGGGCGCCTTTTTCCCTCAGCTCAAAATGCAGCCCACCGCCTTTAATATCACCATTTTTAGCAATATCACCCAGGGATTCCCCCGCCTTTACCACCTGTCCCTCAGTAACCTTTACGTTCCCAAGTCCTGCGTAGAGGGTATATACACCGTCACCATGATCCATCAGAATATACCGTCCGTACTGAACACTGACGCCTATTTTCTTTACCTTGCCCGGCAGGGCTGACCTCACCGCTGATCCCGGGCCCACCGCAATATCTATGCCGGGGTGAAACCGATCCAGATCATCCATGGAGTCTTTGTTCCATCCATACTCACGGATCACCTTGCCGGACACCGGTATCATCAGCCGACCCGCCGGTGTGGAGTTGCCCATGGCCTCCTTAACTGTGCCCTCCTGGGGCATTCCACTGTCCAACTGGCTTTCCGCCCCGGCCATCTGCAGACCGAACTTAACGGCCTTTTCCATGGCCGGCCTGACATTCCAGTCGGTGGTCAGTATGTAGCGCAAGCCCACCCTCACATCTTCACCAACCGGGCTGTTCATCTGCCTGACGGCCAGCAGCAGGGCCAGAATGGAGAGAACGGCTATGATGCGGTAAACTGTCTTTTGACCGGATCCGGCCCCCGGAGGCTCACCCCAACCGTACCCGCCCCCCTTTCTGTTGGGCCTGTAGTAATTTGACCAGTCATAGTCCTGGATGTTTTTATTCTGATAAAACTCATTCAGTGTCTGCGATTTCTTTTTTTCCTTACTGCCCCAAAACATTATCATCACCCCCAGAAATTTCCTTATAGGTTATAAAATATATATTTGCCTGGGTGGACAAATATGACAAGCCCTGGGAAAACAAAATACCCGCCCTGCAGGCGGGTGGGAATCCAGAATCCAGAATGAGCTGGAGTGACCCTAAATAGAAATACCCTGACCATTCTGACTCCTGACTCCTGACTCCTGTATTCTGACGGGAAAGCATTACAGTTATAGCAAATTTCCGTGCGGGCTGTAGTGCCGCTTCAGCCAGTTGGAAAGCCCGTCCAGCCCCGGGAACAACACTCTCTCGGTTATATTGGTCTGATCCAGTTTATCCCGGATCTCCCACTTCAGTGTACTGGGAATTATTATTCTCCGGCAAAGTCCGGGGTGATCAGCCAGCCACTGGTTCAGCAGGGCTGCGGGATTGGAGATGGTTGAAAAAAGAGCATACTGGTTCACTATGCGATCGTCAAGGGACGGCGGCTCAAAAAAGACCACAAAATCAGCAGGCGACAGCCTGTCGAATTCCGGCAGCGTTCCGGCGGCCCGGGTGAGCATTTCAACGGTAAAGCCGTTGGCCCCCTCTTTTTCCAGTATCCCCCTCAGTGACGGCGGCAGGTATTTATGAGCCTCAACATAGTCTACGCACCATATAACCCCGTCCACCCCCAGATGTTCTATATTGGCAGTGGCAAAATGCGCCGCCACATAGGGGGAGAATGTCCAGTCCAGCAGACGGGTGGGCAGTCCGTGATGCTGGGCCACCGCCAGCCAGTTCCAGATAGAATCACCACTGACAGCGTCCCGGTGGGCGTATTTTCTAAAATTACGGAGAATGTGATTCTCCAGCCTCTCATATGCGCCCCCCAGCCTTATCAGACTGGTTTTCAGTTCATAGGACGAGTGCGAAAGTCCCCTGTACACATAATTGGATCGAAACCTTTTCAGCGGCTCCTGCCAGGACCCCTCAAACAATTGGTGGTTTAGATCACTCCAACTGTTTACCGTTATGTCATCAATCACTGCCCTCACCCCTCCTGAAATCTGTTTATTTTGCTGAAATCCTGCGGGACAGGCCATTCTCTGTCAATACATTGCGGCTGCAATCACCGTTGTAGTAGAATAGTGTTGCAGGAATAACCGGATTGGTTTGTGAGGTATTGTAAAATTATGGATAATAACAGGCGGCAGTCCAGGGTCTACCAGTTCGACCCCAATAAAAAAAAGCTTAAGTCCGTGAATTATGTTGATCCGGAAAAAAAGCATATGGCGAAGGAAAGAAAACAGGCCCAAAAAGACCGCAGGAATTTTATGATCGGAGTTGCCCTGCTGGTTCTGGCGGTGGTGGCCCTGACATTTTTCAAACTGGGATTTTAAAAAACCGCCTTGTCGGCGGTGCCGTCTTGCAGACGGCGGAATCCAGAAGCCAGGAGTCAGGAGCCAGAATGGTGAAGGCATTCCTTAAGGTCCATTGCCCAATTGCATCTATAGGTTTGTAATCGGCCAGAGGTCTACTTTAGGGGTGGATGAAAAAGCTGCCTTCAATAATTATTACTTAGCAGAGGACACAGAGAAATTGGTATTTGAAATCTAAACCCCCATTAACTGGCTCAATTAAGAAAAGCAAATAAGGAATGCCTTGGCCAACTCCTGTCTCCTGTCTCCTGACGGGATATTTTTTCAGATATGAACAGTTTTTAAAATATAAGCTTCTGCCTCCGGACATATACATTCAGAAGCACACCCAGGCCCGCCAGATTCATAATCATGTTGCTGCCGCCGTAGCTGAACAAGGTCAGGGGAATCCCGGTGACCGGCGCAATTCCGGCAGTCATTCCTATATTCAGGAAAATGTGGAAGGAAAACATGGAAACAACGCCGGCCGCCAGAAGCATTCCGTAATGATCCCTGGCCAGCGCAATTATCCGCACACCCCGGCAGATCACTATAAAAAACAGCCCCAGCAACACCGTAACTCCTATGAAGCCGAACTCCTCACCCACCACTGAAAAAATAAAATCGGTATGGCGTATGGGAAGAAAGGTATAATGGCTCTGGGTTCCTCCCAAAAGGCCCTTGCCGGTTATACCGCCGGATCCTATGGCGATCCGGGACTGCCACACATGGTAGCCAGCCCCCAGCAGATCACTCTCGGGATTTACAAATATGGTCAGCCTGGTCATCTGGTATTCCTTGAGGGTGTACTTGTGGAAACGTTCATGACTATTCTTGATTCCCTGATGTCCTTCTTTAAGCTGGTTCAGATACTGGTTCAGATCCTTGGCTGAATTGGTAAAACCCTTTTCCTTGATGTCCCTCTGCAGATCCGGATCATTTCTCAGATACCAGTCACCGCCGTCTATTGCCCTGGTAACATGAGATATCCTTTCCTGTGTCTTTATATCCGGCTGGTGCACCATATCGTGGAAAGCATAGATGGAGAAAGCCATAACCAGCCCCAGGCTGATAATCCCCAGCAAAATGGACAGCCGGGCTCCTGCCGCATAGAGCATCCCGAACATTATCGCCACAAGAACAAGGGAGGTGCCAAGGTCGGGCTGCTTTAGTATAAGCAGCATGGGAATACCTACATACATGAAACATGGTATCAATTCCCAGATGGTGTTTAACCTGCCCTTCCGCTTGGACAGAAAGTCAGCGAAGCTAATAACAATAATCAGCTTGGAAAACTCCGACGGCTGAAAAGAGAAGGGGCCGATGTAAATCCACCTCTGGGCCCCCAGGGCTGTATGCCCCACAAATATAACCGCCAGCAGTATGGCCAGGTTTATCACGTACAGATGCCTGGAATACTTGGCCATATCCTCGTAGTCAATGTAAATCAATGCCATGGCGGCTATGATACCCATGATAATCCAGCCGATCTGCCTTATAACAAAATAATAGTCCAGGTGCAAAAGCCGCACCAGTATATTCATACCCTGTATCTGCTCTAAAGAAGCGTCAGTGAACTCCATGGTTGCGCTGCCTATGGTGACCAGGCTGAAAAGAAGCAGTATAAGCGCGGCTGTCAACAATGGATAATCCAGACTTTTCACCAAACGGCTGTACAAAAGGCTACCCCTTTCTGCTTATGAACCTTATTTCCGGAGCCTGTCTAAATTATACCTGATATACCCTTATATACAAAGTTGTTTATGTTCTCAGTGGATCCAAATTAAATATTTGCAGGAATATATACCAATTTGTCGAATTGTAAAAAACGGATTGTCGGGGCGACATTCTGTGGGCGGCTGGCGGGATGCCGGTGTAAAACGCCCAGGCCGAGCGGGAAAAACAGTGGGGGGTAGTTTTGAGATGACAGTTATGGGTATTCCACTAAGATTTAAGGCCATGTTGCTGATCGTGGGATTGGTTTTTCTGGTGGCCAGCATTAGTACGTACATCGGCGTCAGCCAGGCCAGAAGCAATATGGACCGGCAAACGCAAAAGGAAATCATCGCCAAACAGGCGGCAGCGGACACTTTTATTCGTCAGCGGGAAAAAGAAGCCCTTGAGAAAACCAGGTTGATAGCTCTCAACCCGGATGTGATCGCAGGAACCAAGGCCGGGAGCCGGGAGCGCCTGCTGGCTGTCACAACCCCCCTCATGAAGGAATCAGGTTTGGAATACCTGGTGATCACCAACGAAAAGGGGGTCACCATGGCTAAAGTCCACGAGCCCGGCAGTTTTGGCGACAACATAATTAAGCAAGCTGCTATTAAGAATGCGGCCGATGGCCGGCCCAACGTCGGAATAGAACATGGCAACATCGTAAAATTGTCCATCAGGGCCGGGGCGCCGATCAAGGATGAAAAGGGGACAGTCATCGGCGTGGCAACGGCCGGGTATATTTTCAGCAAGAACAGTGTAGCTGAAGAAATAACCAAGCTGCTTGGTGTCAGGATCCTCCTCTCACACGGGAGTGAAGTGGTAAGCAGCAGTTTCGATGGCGTCAAAACAGGCAGTGTTATCAGTCAGAAGGTAGAAGCCGAAGTGCTGCAGAACGGGGGCGACGTTAAAGAGAAGGCGAGCCCCGGCGGCCAGCCGTACATGATCAACTACATTCCGCTAAAGGGTCCTGACGGCAAGGCCATCGGGGTAATCGGAGTCGGACTGCCCCTCTCCGAAAACATCGAAATGATCAATTCCACGTTAAAGCAAATGGTTCTTGCCGGCTCAATTCTGTTAATACTGATCAGCCTGTTGGGCATCTGGGCCACCGGGAAGGCGGTAAAGCCCATCGTCCTGGTTGATGGCGCAGCCGCCAGGATTGCCGCCGGCGACCTTGACGGGGAAGAAATTAAGGTCAAGGCCAGGGATGAGGTGGGCCGCCTGGCGGCATCCTTCAACTCAATGCTGGTCAACCTCAGGGAAATCGTTGGGCAATTGCAGGAAAAAGCGCAGAATCTCGCCTCGTCTGCAACCCAGCTTTCGGCCAGTGCCGAAAATGTTGCAGCCGGAACAACCGAAACCGCCTCAACCATAAGCCAGGTGGCCTCCACGGTGGAGCAGGTGGCTGCCAATGCCCAGCGCGTCGCCAACACTTCCAGCCAGGCGGTCGGATACTCCCGGGAGGGCAGTGACAGCATCGGGAATATCAAAAGGGAAATGGAGGCCATCCGGATAGCCGCCGCCAACAGCAGGGAAATAATTAATGCGCTGTATGCAACGACAGGCAGGATAAGCCAGATTGTCGAACTGATCACCGGCATTGCCGACCAAACCAACCTGCTGGCGCTGAACGCCGCCATCGAGGCGGCCCGGGCGGGGGAACAGGGCAGGGGTTTTGCGGTGGTTGCCGAAGAAGTGCGCAAACTGGCCGAACAATCTGCAGAAGCGACCAGAGAAATCCACGGGCTGATTACTTCCATTCAGCAGGATTCACAAAAAGCCGTGCATAGCATGGATCAGAGCGCGGACCAGGTGGCGGCCGGGACGGAAGTGGTGCAGGAAGTGGGCGCCGTCTTTGAAAAAATTATCGCCGCTGTCCAGGGGCTGGCGGGTGAGATTGGTTCGGTAGCCGCGGCCACCGGGGAAATGTCGATGGCTGTGCAGAACGTGACGGCGACAGTTGAGGAACAAACCGGATCTGTAGAGGAGATCAGCGCCACCGGCCAAAGTCTGGCCAGACTGGCGGAAGAGCTTGAAACCCTGGCCGGAAGGTTTAAAATGGGTTGACAGGCATTGCAGCAAAAGGAAAAGCCGAACGTATTTTAAATCCACGTTCGGCTTAAACTCCTATTTCAGGTATTATGTTTAAGAGACCGGCCTTCTGACATTTTTCACCGGTATATTTGCAATAAGGGCCACCTGGTTTTCCGAGTTCTCAAAATTAACCTCCAGGGCCTCCTCGTCAATTTCCAGATAACTGGATATCACCTTTATCAGGTCGGCCTTAAGGTCCTGAAGCAACTGCGGCGAAACGTTGGCCCGGTCATGGACTAATACCAGCCTCAGCCTCTCCTTTGCCACATTCTTGCTGGCCACGCCATCCTTGTTGAATATCCGGGTAATAAACTCCAGCACTGCATTCACCCCTTTTAGCCTATTTAAAACCAATCATACGGCGAATTTTACCCATAAACCCGCCTTCATCCAGGGAAAGAAGGGGAACCTGCTCACCGGTTATGCGGCGCACTATATTACGATATGCCGCTCCCGACCGGCAACGGTCGTCCGAAACAACAGGCTCACCACGGTTGGTGGTAATAACAACCATTTCATCCTCGGGAACCACTCCCAACAGATCAATGGCGAGAATATCAATTATATCATCAATGCTCATCATATCCCCGGCTTTTACCATTTTATAGCGAACCCGGTTCACTATCAGCTTGGGGTCCCTGAGCTCGGCAGCCTCCAGAAGCCCCACAATGCGATCGGCATCCCTGACTGCCGACACCTCCGGTGTGGTAACCACTATAGCCCTGTCCGCACCGGCAATGGCGTTTCTGAATCCCTGCTCTATGCCCGCCGGGCAGTCGATGATTACAAAATCAAATTCCTGTCTTAAGTCCTCACATAAAACCTTCATCTGATCGGGGTTCACTGCCGATTTGTCTTTTGTCTGGGCTGCCGGCAAAAGGAACAGTCCGTCATAACGTTTGTCCTTGATCAAAGCCTGGCGCATACGGCAGTGACCACCGGTAACATCAGTAATATCGTATACTATCCTGTTTTCCAGTCCAAGAACAACGTCCAGGTTGCGCAGCCCGATATCGGCATCCACCAGGCTTACCTTATAGCCCAGTTGGGCCAGCCCGGTCCCCAAATTTGCAGTGGTGGTGGTTTTACCCACACCGCCTTTTCCTGAAGTGACAACAATTACCTCGCCCATTATATGTCCTCCCTCGTAGCTTTAACCTTTGAAAATGGATTCCCACTGTGATCATTACGGGGTAAGAGTCTTTCCGTCACCTGAAAACCCGGTCCAGCCCGGTGGGATAACTCTCTATGGTGACCACACCGTTTTTAATCCTGGCTATCTCCGGCACTGTACTGCTGGGCACCTCATCGTCGGGTGGACGGGTAATGTGGTTGGCTATCCTCAGCTGGGTGGGAAGCAGGCGGAATGCCATCACCATGGCTGCTTCGTCCCCCTCGGCCCCTGCATGCACCACGCCTCTCATCTGACCCATAACAATAATGTTTCCGGTAGCCGCCACCTGGGCGCCCGGATTAACATCACCCATTATTATCACGTTGCCGTTATAGTAGAATTTTTGCCCGGATCTAAGCGTCCGCCTGATCAGTATTGTATTCTCGTCCCCCTCGATTTCGTCGGAAACCGGACCATTCGGGGTTCTTTTGCTGTCCAATGCTATCTCCCCTTAATAACGACTGGTGTTATGAATTCTACAGGTAATACCCAAATCCTTCTAACAAAAAGCCCTAAATAAAAATAACCGCCTTGCCGGCGGTGCCGTCTTGCAGACGGCGGAATCCAGGAGCCAGAAGCCAGAATCCAGAATGGTGACAGACTGCCTTAAAAGCGACCCTCAAGCGACCCCACAGCGACATGCAGTGAGGGGGAGTGATTTAAGTCCGTGCGGAATGTACCGGAGGCTGCTACTGTCTCTTAACGACCGAGCCTACGGAATGCCGAGCCGGCTGCAGGACGCAGCCGGAAGCCGGAATCGACGCATGGATGCGGCGTTGGAGGCGGTCGGCATTCCGTTGGCGACCGAGTTTAGAGACAGTTGCAGCAGGAGGTTATGCAGGCCGGACTTAAATCGCTCCGCCTACCCATTAGCGACAATGCAGCGACCCTCAAGTGACCCAGGAGCGACCCCGGAAAAACTCTGGGCTTGCATAAAAATGCTTTGGCGATTTAGCGCTTTAATGCTTTAAAGCGTCATATACTTTCCTTAACAGTAAAAAAACGCCCTGACGGGCGCCGGAGTTCTGAGTTCTCATAACTGATCGTCACCTCAGCCAGTCTGAAAGAGGCCTGAACAGCGCCTCGATGGCAATGTTCGGGCTGGGCACAGCAAAACCCAGCACCTGGGGGAGAGCCAGGGCAAAGCCCAGGACCAGGAAAAACGAAAAGGCCGCCAGTTCGCGCCACGCCTTTTTCCTTAAGAGGCCCGGCGCTTCCAGCGCAATAATTGCAAGAAGGGCCAGAACCAACAGAGCAACCATAATCTTACCCCTTGCCTGAAAATCAACAGCCCGCATCAACCGCTATCAGGCCTGCGCTCCCCAATAAAACCCGTTACTCCAGGTGCAAGCTGGCCCGCCTGGTTAAGAGACCGCTGCGCCGCAGTTGGGCCTCCACGGCGATATTGACCTCCGCCTTTGCAAACTCTTCGTTCCAGCGGTACTTCAATTCCTTCCACTCCTTTTTGTGCTTCCGGTGGAATGCCTCCCCGAAGTTGAATATGTCCGTGCCGTATTCCCCCTGGGCCTTTTCCAGTGCGTCCGAGCACCTCCTGAATACATCCTCGGCCGCCGCCATTTCGACGGCCTTGATTTTTTCCGGCGTGGTCAGGTCTTCGGTGGACTGCTGCTCCAGCAGATCTACCTCAAAACTTATGCTGACGTTGAACCGGACCGTTTCCCCGTCGTATTCCGGCTCCACCCTTGTTTTGCCCCGGACAATACTGAGGGAGAGCAGTTTGTCCGGCTGGCCCGGCGAGGGGATGATAATCCCGCCCTTCCTCACCTCACCCCGCAGCCACAGGAGGCCCCTGGTTTCGGAAGTGTCCAGCCAGCCCACCAGGCGATCTTCTTTAAAAACCCCCGTACCGGTGATGGCCACCTCCTCGTGCTGCAACTTTTCTTCCATTCCCGGCCCCTGGGGCCCTCCCAATTTTTGCAGCTCCACCCTGGGAGCGGCGGGGTTGGTACCCCGGGAAGCCAGCGCCATCTGAAAATCCTTCAACATCACCGAAAGGCCGGCCCTGTTCCTAACCAGAAAGCCCACCGACTGGGCCGAGGTCTTTTCCAGCTCTGAGTGGCTCTCCAGCAGTTTTTCGGCCTTCCCCTTGCTTACCAGCACCCAGATGGTCTCCCGGGTCCGGGGATAGCGCATGAAAAAATTGCTGATCTTGCGCACCCCCTCCCTGGCCATCTCTTCCCCGATTACCAGGATCACATCGTGTCCCCAATAGATGTGGCGGGATACCTTCAGGGCGAGGTTCCGTTCAGCCTCGTAGACGGTGCTGCCCGTCTCGGAAATCACCCAGGTAATATTCTGCTTTGGCGCAGCCCCGCCGCCTGCCTCGGTGCCGCCGGCGAAGGCCGAGGGCCTGGCCAGTTGCAGGGTGATTCGGATATTGTTGTCCGGTGTGCGGTCCACCCCGGCCCCCAGGACTATGGCCAGCTCGTTCATCTCATGGCGGCTCCAGCAGCCGCCGAGAAGCGCCAGCGGCAGAATTATCAACAGCAGGCAGGCGGCTTTTTTGCTCAACCGGGTTTACCTCCCTTTCCCCTTGCCAGGGCCGTAACCAGCAGCAACAGCGGTATGCCTATCTCGAAGATGGACAGCGCATAGGGCGGCCACACCATCCACCGAAAATTCAGCAGATCCAGTATGCTGCTGTGGAGCATGATGGACATGGCCACCACCACCGCACCCACCGGTAAGGCCAGCGGGCGGTAGTCTTTCAACTCCAGCACCTGTGCACTCCCCAGCGCCGCCGCCCATACATAAAAGGAGACCTTGGTGTAAGCCCCGGTGATCCAGATAATAATGTTTACCGCCTCCATCCGCTCTAAAAAATTAGCGATGCTGATAATCCGGGTCTCGTTCAGGGTGGGGAACAGATATGCCCCGGCGAGGTCCGGGCCGTAAATCGCCAGGATGCCAAGCGTCACCAGCAGGAAGAAGGCGCCGCTGGACAGAACGGCCGCAACCGCCACCCGGCAGGCTTCATGCGGCTTGCTGAGGTAGGGAAGCAGCACGGCTATGGCGACGATTTCGCCGAAATAAGCCAGCGCAACCGCCGCCCCTTTGAAAACCTGTACGGCGCCCACGTCGGCCACCGGCAGCAGCCTCTGGAAATTCATCTGGCCGCTTGCCAGAATAAAAATAATAACAACCGACCCGAAGGTCAGGGGCAGGAAGATTTCATTGGCCCGGGCGATGACTTCCAGACCGTTCCTGACTGCGTAGGTAGTGCCGGTCACCCCCAACAGTATAAGGGCGGCGACCGGGGTTTCGGGCAGGTAGGCGGCTACCAGAAATTCGCCGAATTCTCTGGACGACTCCGCAGCCGTGTGCAGAAACCACCAGACGTACAGCAGGCCCACCAGTTTCCCCGGCCACCTGCCCAATATTTCACCCGGATATTCAAATATCGTCTGATCCGGGAAGCGCCGGCCCAGGGTCGTCGCCAGCAGGCCGATCAGAAGCCCGGCCCCGGCGGCCAGAATAATTGAGATCCAGGCGTCCTGCCGGGCGTGCTTGGCTAAGATGTCCGGCAAGAAGATGATCAGCGTGGCAAAGATCACGTAGGCCATCAAAAATTTGCCCTGCCTGCTGCTGATTTTACCCCCTTCCGGCACTCCCTCCACCCCCTTTGCCGCCGGGCCCGGTTTCCGGAGGGGCGGGTTTTTGGCCTGGTTCCTGCCTTTGCAGTTTCTTCCAGCCGATCAGCCGCGGACGGGCGTCCATGGCCCACCAGGGCGCCCGGACGATCAGGTCTTTCAGATCACCTGAGCTCATCGGGATCACCGGCGACAGGTAGGGCATTCCGAAGGAACGCAGGGTGCACAGGTGCACCACGATACCCATAACGCCCATAATCAGCCCGAACAGCCCCATGGTGGCCGACAGGATCATCAACGGGAAACGCAGCAGGCGGGTGGCAATACTTGCCGAGTAGAAAAATATGAAGGAGGAGATCCCGGTAAGGGCCACCACGATCACCGTGGCCGGGGCTACCAGGCCGGCCCGCACGGCGGCCTCCCCGATGATCAATGCGCCCACGATGCTGACCGCCTGGCCCACCTGCCTGGGCAGGCGGAGCCCGGCCTCCCTTAATATTTCAAAGGACACTTCCATTGCCAGCGCCTCCACAAAGACCGGAAAAGGCACCGTCTCCCGCTGGGAGGCGAGGCTTAAGAGGAGTGCGGTGGGCAGCATTTCCTGGTGGAAAGTGACGATGGCGACATAAAAAGAAGGCGCCATCAGAGACAGGAACATCGCCAGAAAACGAATCAGCCTGCTGGCCGTGGCGATGGGGTAGCGCTCGTAGTAATCCTCAGAGGCGTGCAGGTATTCGAAGAAGCTGCAGGGAACTGTGAGGACAAAGGGCGTCCCGTCAACCAGTATCGCCACGCGCCCCTCCATGAGCCGCGCCGCCAGCCTCTCCGGTCGCTCGGTGTGGTTCACCTGGGGAAAGAGACTCCGGGGGTTGTCCTCGATCAGTTCCTCGATATACCCGCTTTCCAGTACGCCGTCGATGTCGATCCTCAAGAGCCGTTTCTTTACCTCCTCCACCAGCTTATCGTCGGCGATTCCCTTGATATAGACCACGGCGATGTCGGTTTTGGTCACCCGGCCCAGTTTCATTGATTCTATTTTCAGTTCTGGGTTTTTGATCTTACGGCGGATCAGGGCAGTGTTGGTCCGCAAAGTTTCCACAAAGGACTCCCTCGGCCCTCTTACCATCATTTCCGTTTCCGGCTCGGTGATCTTGCGCGATTCCCAGCCCCGCACCCCGTTCAGGATGGCGCACGGGTGACCGTCCACCAGCAGGGCGGCGTCCCCGGACAGGACGGCCTCGATCACCTCTTCCAGCCTCCCCGTTTCTTTCACCTGGTGAACGCACAGACAGCGCTCCTTGATCAGGTGGTAGGCCCGCGCTTTGGTGATCTCGGCGCCGGCTACCGCCACAGGCGCATCCAGCGCCAAGGTGCGCATAATTTGATCGCTAAGCTGTTTTTCATCGACAAGGCCGTCGGTGTAGATCAGGGCCACCCGGATGTCCTCCCGCTGGGCAAAAAGAAACTGGCGGTAAATAATATCGCTGCAGCCCTCTAAGATTTCCTTTACCTGCGTTAGGTTGGTTTGAAGATCCGGACTGAGGGAGTGGTTTTCCTTTAACAGGCCCGCGGATTCTTTTTCGCTTTCACCCTGGTGGCCCGCACTTTTTCCTTCAGCCGCCGAAGCGGCCCTGGCAGGCTTAACGAACTTGCGCATACCGGTTTTCCCTTTCCAAAGTCAAGTATTCATAACAATCATTATTTTACCCAATTGTGTTAATTATGCGCCGGACAATTTATGTACCGCGGAATTTCAATCTTTTGCCGGAGGCAGCCATTACTGCCCCGGTGGTCTAATCAGTCCGTTCCCCGGGCCTGACTGCGCCCTGTCCGCTTCCTCCGCCGTTAGCCGGTGTCTGCGGGCTTCCGGGAGGGGGGGCTGCGTTGGCATCCCTTCTTGCCGGGATCTGGCCGGGCTGCCGGGTTCCGGGCTGCTGGGTTACAATAGGCTTTTTACCCTCTGCGTCGTCCTTTTGGTATTGGAAGTAAGCATCGATAATCTTCCTGGCCACCGGCCCGGCAATGCTGCTTCCCTTGGCGCCGTATTCTATTATAACCGAAACGGCAATCTCCGGCTTATTAAAGGGAGCATAGGCCACAAACAGGGCATGGTCGTTCTTGGCGGCATCCCCCACCTCGGCCGTGCCTGTCTTGGCCGCCGCGGTGTACTTGGCTCCCGCAAACACCGCCGAGGCGGTGCCTCCTCCTACCACCTCGTGGATGCCCTGCCTGATAATATTGAGGTTTTCCGGAGCTGCGTTTATTTTCCTTATGACTTCCGGCTTGTAACTTTTTAACTCGTCGCCGTCCGGGCTTATCACCCTCTTGACCAAATGGGGCCGGTATATGGCGCCTCCGTTGGCAATGACGGACATATAATTGGCAAGCTGCAGGGCCGTGAATTTACTCTCCTGCTGCCCGATGGCCATATCCATGCTGTCATACTCACGCCACTGGGATTCCCAGGCATTACCCTCCCATATTTTTTTCTTCAGTTCCCGGGAGGCAATCCTGCCAGCCTCCTCTCCGGGCAGCTCAATTCCAGTAAGCTCACCCAGACCGTATTCCGCCGCATATTTGCCAATCAATTCCGGTCCGGCCTGTATCCCGAATATATAAAAGAAGGTATCGCAGGAATCCCCCAGAGCCTTTACCACATTGACAATCCCGTGTCCTCCCGGCTTCCAGTCTTTCTTGTACTTGTAGTAGCCGGGGTCGGAAATCCTGGTATTGATGTCCACTATTTTATTTTCCAGCAAGGCCGTGGCCGTTACCATTTTAAAAGTGGAGCCCGGGGTGTAGGTGGTCTGTATGGTGTGGTTGCGCAACGCCCCGGTGGTAACCAGTTCATTATACTTTCTGGCCGGCAGCTGCCCTGAAAAAATATTCAAATCATACGAGGGAATGGAAGACATGGCCAGAACTTCCCCTGTATTGACATCCAGTGCCACAGCGGCGCCGGAAATGGTCTTTCCGGGAGGAATCCTGGCATAGTTCTTGGCCTGCCTGATGGCTTCCACGACGGCATCCTGGGCCACCCTCTGCAGGCGGTGGTCCACGGTAAGAACCAGATCATTGCCGGGGATGGGCTGTTTTAGTCCCAGGTCCCTCACCGGGCGCCCCTGGGCGTCCACTTCCACCTGCCTGGCCCCCTTTATACCCCGCAGGTATCCCTCGAAGGTGTTTTCCAGTCCCACCTGTCCGTAGGAATCCCCCATGGCATAGCCCTTATTCCGATGAGCTTCCAATTGATCATTGGTTATCTCGCGGACGTAGCCCAGCGCCTCTCCCATCAGGTCGGCGTAAGGATAATATCTCACCGGCCCAATATCAATGTTTACACCGGGCAGTTCCAGGCGCTGTTCCTCAATTCTGTTTATGGTGGCCTGGGAAACGTTTGTTACAACCCTGATGGGCTCGTACAGGCGCTTGTGGCCTTTTATCTTCTCCCCTATCTCCTGCTCGATCTGTTTGGCGGTCATCCCCTGAAAATTACTTTCCCCTTCCAGTAAAGCGGAAAGACGGTTTATAACAGGGGAAGAATCCTCCAATCCCAGGTAAACCAGGGAAATGGTATAAACCGGCTTATTACTGACTATACGAATGCCGTTGCGGTCAATAATCTCTCCCCTGGGGGCCTCCACCATAATAAGCCTCTGGTGGTTCTGGGTAGCCAGGGTGCGGTACCGGTTGCCGTCAACAATCTGCATAAAGGCCACTCTCACCAGTAATACCGCAAAAAGAACGGCCAGAAGACAGCTAAATGCTTTCATTTTCTTTTCAATAATCTTTTTGTCCACATTGGCACCCTTCCATGATGTTTTTTTGATACCAATATCTCACAGGCTGATCAGGCGCATTTCTACGTTGCCCCTAAATTCTCCTGACGTAAAGCAAGCCCTCCTGATTGGACCTGAAAAACCTCCGGTATAAAAAGAGAACCAAAACAGCGGTGTAGGTGGCGGAAGGTAATGCCACCCTGAACAGGGCAATGCCCAAAGAGATGTACACCCCCATGAAAGAAAGCATAATGTAGGTAAAAATCTGGGTAAACATGGCCGACAGCCACACCAACACCAATACAATAAAGGGGCTGTCCTTATACAGCTTGGATTCGGCTATCCCCACCAGGTAACCTGCCGCCATCAGCGCAAGGGCATTCATTCCTATATAGCTGCCCACCGCCAGGTCTTCCATCAACCCCCCCAAAAAGCCCACCATGGCGCCATGTCCGGATCCCCTCAGAAAGGCGTTGAATACCACAAAAATCAGTACAAGGTCAGGCTTTACCCCTAAAACCGGGAAAAAATTAAGCAGCGTGACCTGAAGAAAAAGAGCAATGCCTAAAGTAAAAAACCAGTTGAGTCTCACCTGTTAATCACCCCACCCTGTTCCCCTGACCTGACAGCTCCGGGTGAACGGCCCCTGACATCGGTATTCCCCTGCCCCCACGGGTGCGGCAGGCCGGAAATGCCGGAGACCGCCATCGGAGTGCGGGACCCGGTAACCACCATTACCTCTTCCAGTCGGTTAAAATCAACAAAAGGAGCGACCTCGGCGCTGATAAAAAGACCCGAAGGCTCCCTCCCGGATTCCTGTATCCTGCCGATGGGAATCCCCTTGGGGTATATGCTTCCGAAACCGGAGGTTACCACAACATGCCCCCGGCCTAACTCAGTACCCAGGGGAATATGAACCATCCTCACTTTGCCGGGATAACTTGCCTCCCCCTGAACCATTCCCGGGGCTCTGGTTTCCTGTATCAGCGATCCCACACCACTGCGGGGATCGGTTATCAGCAGAACCTCGGCGGTGCTGCTGCTGACTGATGTAATCCTTCCAATGAGCCCCTGATCGTTCAGGACTGTCATGTTGGCCTTGATGCCGTGCCTGCTGCCCTTATTTATGGTGATCATCCCGAACCAGTTGCCGGGATCGCGCCCGATAACGGCCGCCCCTGTCGCATCAAGCCCCACGGCCGAGGCCACCCCGGTCTTGAAGTCCAAAAGTTTTTTCAGCCTGTCGTTTTCGCTTCTCAGTTCCTCGCTCAGCCTTATGCGCCCTTCCAGTTCATTCACTCTCTTTTTCATCAACTGATTTTCTTCAGAGATGTTAATGAGGGTAAAAGGAAAGGACACCAGCCCTCTTAAGCGGTGCCCCAGGTTCATGGCCAATCCTTGCGCAGGGGCCAGAATGTCTCTCACAGCAGACTCCATGGGGGAAACACCGACCCGGTCGAATTCAGTATAGTTCATTATTGTCAGAGTAAAGATTACCAAAATGCCAAAAAGAATAATCTTTTTGGTGTTCCCCTTGCCAAACACACCATCACCCCGGGTAAAAATCTTATTTGCGCATTCAATATTGTATCTCTTTAAAAAGAGTAAAGCACCAGGAAATTTTATGTCCAATCAGTAATTTGTGCCCCCGCAAAAAATCCCCGGAAAACATGGGTATCATCTGGAAATCTTGCGGGGGGTTATCAGTACCCTCCTGAGCATGTCAATGTTCTCCAAAACTTTCCCGGTTCCGTAAGCCACGGCCAGAAGAGGCTCGTCAGCCAGGTGTACCGGCATACCGGTACTCTCACTGACCAGCCTGTCCAAACCCCGCAGCAAGGATCCTCCCCCGGCCATGAAAATTCCCCTGTCCATAAGGTCGGCGGCCAATTCCGGAGGCGTTACCTCCAGGGTGGCCTTAATGGCGTCCAGGATGGCCGATACCGGCTCGGAAAGCGCCTTGTACACTTCCTCGGAGGTAATCTCCACTGTTTTGGGAAGCCCGGTGACGAGATCCCTGCCACGGATGTCTAATTTTTCACTTTCAGCCGGCAAAAAAGCCGTTCCTATTACTATTTTTATCTCTTCAGCCGTTCTCTCGCCGATGGCCAGATTATAGGTTTTTTTGACATGCTGCGCTATAGCCTCGTCCATCTCGTCTCCGGCAATGCGTATGGACCGGCTGGTAACTATTCCCCCCAGGGAAATAACCGCCACCTCGGTGGTGCCTCCGCCAATGTCCACCACCATGTTTCCGGTGGGCTCATGCACCGGAAGTCCGGCGCCGATGGCCGCCGCCATAGGTTCTTCGATCAGGTAGGCCTCTCTGGCCCCGGCCTGGAGGGCGGCCTCCCTGACCGCCCTTTCCTCCACGGCGGTAACCCCGGAGGGCACCGAAACCACTACCCGGGGGTGCACCAGGAAAGTTTTGCCCCTCAAGGCCTTGTTGATAAAATGTTTAATCATGCTCTGGGTAACGTCAAAATCGGCGATAACCCCGTCCTTCATGGGCCGGATGGCCACAATATTGCCCGGTGTCCGACCGATCATTTGCTTGGCTTCCTCACCCACGGCCAACACCTGTCCCGTATCCTTCTGTATGGCTACAACGGAGGGCTCTCTCAAAACTATGCCCTTTCCCTTAAAATAAACTAATGAGTTGGCGGTGCCCAAATCTATGCCCATGTCCCTGGAGAACAGACCGAACCTCATCTTTTTGCCCCTTTCATGTTAAGCGTTATATAAATTTTTTACTCAATACGGCTTTTTTACGCAAAAAGTTATAATAAACCCTTTGCCTTAAAACTACAAAATTTATTGTCCCCTATTATTATGTGATCCAGGACCTCAATTCCTATAATTGAGCCGGCGTCCTGAAGCCGCCTGGTTATTTCCAGGTCTTCCCTGCTGGGATCCGGATCCCCGCTGGGATGATTGTGCACCAGTATAACGGCGGCAGCGCTTTTCTTAATGGCTGCCTTGAACAGCTCCCGAGGGTGCACCACTGATGCGTTCAGTGTACCCACCGAAATGGTTTCCCTGGCCAGAACCTGGTGCTTTGTGTTCAAAAGGAGGGCGCAGAAGTGCTCCCTGTCCAGGTGCCTCATCTCTTCCATGACCATTACCGCGGCATCCTCGGGACCCTTTATGGAAGGGCGGCTGCTTTCCGAAACTGTGGCCACCCTTCTGCCTATCTCCAGGGCCGCCTTCAACTGGGCGGCCTTGGCCGCGCCCATGCCTTTAACGGCGCTGAGCTCTTCTACGCCGGCCTGGACCAGATTTTTCAAGCCTGCAAACAGGCTTAAAACATCTGTTGCCAACTCCACAGCGCTTTTCCTGGAGCAGCCCGTGCGCAGTACAATGGCCAGCAGCTCCGGATCGCTCAGAGCCCGTACTCCCTCTCTGATTAACCTTTCCCTGGGACGCTGATCCTCCGGCATGTCCTTTATCTTGGCATGATATAACATCTAATCCACTCCCGGCAGAGGTTTAACCAGGGCCGCCGCCCAGCACATCTACACCGAACTGTTTTAAAACGCCTGCCAGCCGCGCCAGGGGTAATCCCACCACGTTGGAATAACAGCCCTCAATACCCTTTACAAAAATCGATCCAAGTCCCTGGATAGCATAGGCTCCGGCCTTGTCCCACGGTTCCCCGGTATCCACGTATCTTTCAAGCTCCTCCATGCCCGCCGGCCTGAATGTCACACGGGTTTTTTCATGAGACAGATGGGTCATGCCGGTTTCAGCATTGATCACAGCCAGCCCGGAATAAACCACATGCTCGTCACCCTGCAGGCACTTCAGCATTTCCAGTGCGTCCTGTCTGTCCCCGGGCTTTCCCAAAATCCTGCCTCTCCAGACCACCACGGTGTCGGACCCGATTACCAGTCCCCGGTCCATTCCCCGGGCCACCTGGCTGGCTTTTTTCAGGGACAGATCCTCCACCAGCCTCCCGGGAGGCATATTCTCACCCAGCCCGGCGCCTTCATCAATATTGCTGATCACAACTGAAAATTTTAAGCCCAGTTGCTCCATTAATTCCCTGCGCCTTGGCGATGCAGAAGCCAGGTATATAGGTAACAACAAACCAGCCCCTCATTCCGACATTGATTTGACGGACTCACAGCGTTCGGCGGCACCACAGAGGACACAGAGGGCACTGAGAAATTTTAATTATATTAGAGCAAGCAAATAAGGAATGCCTTGGCCATTTAATACTTTGTGTTCTTTTGTTCTCTGTGATCTCTGTGGCTAAAAAAGCTTACCGCTTATAGCTTATAGCTTATACTATAATTTCCTGTACACCCAGTAACCAATAATTAGCCCCAGCGCCGTCAAGGGGCCCAGCGCCATTTTAAAGCCCACCGTGAGACTCATAAAATGCAGGTTCAGCGTAGACGGATCAAAACCAATTTTGGCCGTTGATTTGACAAAGGGCAGATAGGGAGCCACAGCATCCGCTGCGGCGCTGCCGGCCAGACCGCCGATTAAAAGCAGTAAAACCAGTACCATAATATTTTTACTGTTTTTATAAGATGCCATGCAATCACCCGCAAACTTGTTTGATAGTGTTACGCCACAGATGCAACTATTCTGCAATACCTTAATAAGTTTATCATTTATAGACTCATTGTGACAAGGCGTTTAAGCCAAAATTAAATAAACATGGCAGGTATTGGTGGAACACCGCCGAAATATTATTGTTCCATAAAGTAATGTTTGGAATAAAATAAGGAAGAAAAGTCATTTATGGGGACGGTATCGCTATTATGAAAAAAGTGCTGTTTTTACTGGCTTCTTTAGCCATTCTGGCCGGTTGTGGAAGCGGGGCGGGGGACCAGCAAAAAGGGGAAGACCGAAACTGGGTCAGGGTGGCCCGGGTCATTGACGGGGATACCTTCGAGATAATCAACAAGGGTAAGAGTGAAAGGGTGAGGCTTATCGGTGTAGACACCCCGGAAACCGTCAAGCCCAACTCCGGGGTGCAGCCTTTCGGGCCCGAGGCCAGCAGCTTCACAAAAAAAATGATAGAGGGCAAGCTGGTCAGACTGGAATTTGACGTCCAGGAGCGGGATAAATACGGAAGACTCCTGGCCTATGTTTACCTGGAAGACGGAACACTATTAAACTCCAGGCTGCTGGAGGAAGGGCTGGCCACCATCATGACGGTGCCGCCCAACGTTCGCATGGCGGATACCTTCCTGGGCATACAGAAAAAGGCCCGGAAACAAAAAAAGGGCATTTGGCAGTGATACCGCCAAATGCCTTTCAATATTAGGGACTGTCGGCACAGTCACCAATGAAGGAACGGTGGACATATCACCCCTTCGGGAATATCCCCGTCCAACGATTAATCCTTTCGAACAACACCGGTTTTGGCCTGTTCACCCTGGGCCTCCAGTTTCTTGGAGATGGGCGCCAGTATAAGGGCGATTATTGCTCCCACCGCCAGTGTGCCCAAAAGCGATATCACACCGGGGTAATAATACCAAAAGAGCAGGTATCCCGTTGACACAATTATTGACATTAGCATCAGTGGAAAGGCCACCTTCATGAAGCCCAGGAAGCTGATCTGGGTACCCCTCTTTTCTGCCATTCCTATTACCACCACATTGGCCGAGGCCCCAATTATGGTGCCGTTTCCACCCAGGCAGGCGCCCAGGGACAGGGCCCACCACAGGAAGTTGAGGTTTTCAATTCCGCCCAGCCTGCCCATATCCTGAATCATGGGGATCATGGTGGCCACAAAGGGTATATTGTCCACAAAGGCCGAGGCTATGGCCGAGATCCACAGAATGAGTATTGCCGAGGGGACTATTGCGCCCCCGGTAACTCCCAGGGAGAACTTTGCAACCGCCTCAATAACCCCCACATGCTCCAGTGCCCCCACAATTACAAATAACCCCACAAAAAAGAATATAACCGGCCACTCAACGGCATGCAGGGCGTGTTCGGGGTCCTCCCTGGAAAGGAGCAGCAGAAGGCTGGCGCCGCTCAGGGCGATGACAGAGGATTCCAGGTGAACGAACTGGTGCAGTATGAAACCGGTTATGGTCAGGGCAAGTACAATAAGGCACTTTCTCAAAAGCGCAGTGTCCTTAATTTCATCATCTTCATCCAGCTTCAGTATCTCCAGCTGCAGCGCCGGATCGGCAACCAGTTGCTTTTTATAAATAAACCTCAGGGCAAACATAGTCAGTACGTAAATCACTACTATGACGGGGGTCAGATTAATAATAAAATCCATAAACCCCAGTTTTGTGGCGCTTCCTATCATTATATTGGGAGGATCTCCAATAAGGGTGGCCGTCCCTCCTATGTTTGAAGCCAGAATTTCCACAATCAGGTAAGGAAGGGGGTTTATTTCCAGCTTCTTGGCGATGGCGAAGGTTACCGGAACAATGAGCAGGACGGTGGTAACATTGTCCAGTAACGCCGACAGCACCGCAGTTACCAGAGCCAGGGCTACCATGATTTTAAGCGGGTGCCCCCCGGATCTCTTGGCCGCCTTTATGGCCAGGTACTCAAAAACACCGGTTTGCCTGGTAATTCCCACAATAATCATCATACCCACCAGAAGGCCGATGGTGTTGAAGTCAATGGCCCGGACGGCTTCTTCCGGACCTAAAACCTTGGTCAGGGCCATCAGGGCGGCGCCCACCAGGGCCACCACCGTACGGTGTATTTTTTCGGAAACAATAACAGCATAAGTAATCAGGAATACCGCGGTAACAAAAATAACCTGATAATTTTCAAACAAAGGTGCTTCCTCCCGCCTTTTTAAAAACTTGTCTTTTTTAATAACTTCTTTATTTTAAAGTATGATCAATTTTAATCTCTTTACTCACCCCCTGTGGATGACAGATATCCAGAATATTGCAAAAAAAAGGAGATAGCCTTTAGGGCTACCTCCTTTTGTCACCACAAACTGGATATCAAGACACAAAAAAGGATGGAAGCCACAAAGACTACCCACCCCAGTAAGTCTGAACCTTGAAACCCCTAAGGGGCCAACTCGATTTCATTATTCAGTTAGTATAATTATATATTATTTTCACCCTTCTGCCAATATGTTTTTAGGTTCATTACAGTCCCCTCAGTTTTGCCTTTTCGGAGGGGCAAACTCCACCGTAACCGGAGTGCCTCTGGGAACCCTCCGACCAGGCCGGGGGGTTTGGCCCACTGCAATTCCACTGCCCACCGATCTGAAGTCCAGATCCAGCCCCTGCAGTATTATTCCTGCCCTCCGGATGGTCAGCCCCCTGAAATCGGGAACCAGCACATCGGCAGACGGGGTTGAGCCCCCCGCCCAGATGCTGACCACCGATCCTCTTTTTAAAAGGCTTCCTCCCGTTGGCTTTTGATCATGGATTAATCCCTGCTTACCCACCACGTCTGGACGCAGCCCGCTTTCCACCAGGAAGTTCCGGGCTTCTTCCACGGGGAATCCCAGCACCGAGGGTATTCTAACCAGCCCGCTGCCTCCGGCGGACGCCGGTCTCTCTTCCGTCTTGGGGGCATTTTTCTGTTTTGGCAGGTCCGGGTTTTCGGGTGCGTTGAGGTAGTGCAGGGTATCCCCGGCCAGTGTCTGAAAAGCCGGGGCAGCCACATCACCGCCATGGTATCTTTCGCCTTTGGGATCGTCCACCATTACCAGCACCGCGATCCTTGGGTTTTCGGCCGGAGCAAATCCGGCAAAGGAAGATACATATTTGTCCGCCTTATACCCTTTTTGGCCCGGCACCTCTGCGGTTCCGGTTTTTCCCGCCACTGCGTAACCTTCCACATAGGATTTTTTGGCCGTACCCTCCAGCACCACTCTCTGTAAAATCCTGTTTATCTGGCTGGAAGTGCCCTTGGTAACCACCTGTCTGACCACCTGGGGTTGATAACTATTTAAAGCCTTATTCCCGGGGTCTTCCATTGCCCGGATTAGCCGGGGTTTAATAAGGTATCCCCCGTTGGCCAGGGAAGAAACTGCAGTTACCAGCTGTATAGGTGTAACCGCCACAGACTGGCCTATGGACATGGTGGCCAAATCCAGCTCACTGGCCTTTGCCTCCGGAATCACCAGCCCGCCTTCTTCCCCGGGAAGATCGATCCCGGTGGGCTTTCCAAAACCAAATCCATTTATGTATTTATATAGAAGCCGCTTTCCCGACCGGAGGCCGACCTCGGCAAACACCGGATTGCAGGAATTCATAACCCCCTCGGCAAAGGTCTGTAATCCGTGCCCCCCCCAGTCCCAGCATCTAATCTTAATACCGCTTACCACAATGTACCCGGGGTCGTTTAAAATGTCCGTCTCCCGTATGGTTCCCTCTTCCAGGGCCATGGCCGCCACAAACATTTTGAAGGTGGAGCCCGGTTCATAGTTGAAGTGCACCGCAGGGTTAAAATCCCAGGTGGACTGAGGATAGGAGGAATACACGGCGGGGTTGTAGGTGGGCCTTGCGCCCATGGCCAGTATTTCCCCGGTGGCCGGGTCCATCACTATTATTGAGGACCTGGAAGGCTTGTAGGTTTGCTCAAGTTTGTCCAACTCCCGTTCAACATAATACTGAATGGTGCTGTCTATGGTAAGAATAAGGTTTTTCCCGGGAACCGGGGGAATGTATGTTGATTTCGTCTGGGGAAGTTCCAGCCCAGTGGCGTCCTTTTCAGCCACCAGGCGGCCCGGCGTTCCGTTTAGCTGGCTGTCGTAACTCCTTTCTATTCCTCCCCGGGCGGACGGGTCCATTCCCACAAAGCCCAGCACATGGGCTGCCAGGCTGCCCTGGGGATATGATCTCCTGGTTCCTTCGATAAATCCTATTCCCGAGGCCTTATGCTCCTTCAGCATGTCCGTAAGCTTTTGACAGGTGTCGTAGTCCACTTTGTGCTTCAAAATAACAAAAGCCTTTTTGGAGTTCATCGCCGAAATGGTTTGTCCCTCATCCAGGGACAGTATGGAAGCAATCTGCTTTATTGTTTTTTCCTTAATTGCTCTTTCCTTTTCCTGTTTGTTTTCCCCGGCCTCTGTCTTAACCCTGACTGAAAATATGTCAGGATTGGCGTAGATGGTTTTGACCGGATAATTACCTGCCAGTTCCACATGGTTTCGGTCGTATATCACTCCCCTTATGGGTTCCACAACCTCGTCACTGGCCCTGACATCGGTGGCCTTACGGCTCAGCTCTTCCCCTCTTACCAGTTGAAGCCATGACAGGCGAAAAACCATAACCACAAAAAGAATTGTCATGATTATGGTAAGAAATACGATCCTTTTTTTATTAAAAATACTGGCGGACACCCTTTCACCCCGCTTATGACTAAGATATCCGGCCCATTTACCCGACCATGCGCGGTATTCCCATATCTTCCGGCAGGTGGCTGCGGTCATTCAAAAGAGCCACAACCCCTCCATTCCAGTCGGAAAAATCTATAATATTAAGGGCAGCGTTATCCTGGCGGATTTTCCAGTATTTATTCAGATCCATGTTCAGAACGGTGCATACCAGGGATCGGATGGGCCCACCGTGGCAAACCACGGCCACCTGTTCTCCCTGGTGTTTTTCCACTATTTCTTTAACTGCCGGGACTACCCTTGAAACAAGGCCGGAAAGCCCCTCTCCCCCGGGAGTGTCCACACTGAGCGGAGTGGCCCACCAGCGCTGCACCAGATCTCCGTATTGTTCTTTTATTTGACTGAAGGTAAGACCTTCCCAGCGGCCGAAATTTAATTCCCTCAATGCCTTCTGCGGAATCATTTCCAGTCCCCTGGACACGGCTATGTGACCGGCTGTCTCAACCGCCCGGCCTAGATCGCTGCAGTATACTGCTGATATTTCCCGGGAAGCCAGTCGCTGAGCCAGGGCTTTTGCCTGGGCAACACCGGTATCCGAAAGGGGGATATCGGTATGTCCCTGCAGCCTCATTTCACTATTCCAGATGGTTTCCCCATGTCTAATCAAGAAAATACGGCAGGTCAATGCTCTTTCACTCCTTCAATACCACGGCCTGATCCATCCGGTATGAACGATCCGGTCCGAACCGGCCTCTCTTTTAACCAACGGTTAATAATTTGCCAAAGCACATCCGTATTCCTTCTCAGATAATGCTGTTAGACCATTATTAGCGGTCAGGAATAATACCGCTGAAGATATAAGGGGCATACCTGGCAAGGGGGATAAAAAGAGCCAGAATAAAAACTTCGGTGATTTCGTTTAGAAAGCCATAGGTGTCTCCGGTAAGCCCACCCAATACTCTATTCAGATAAACGCATATAAGGTGAACAAAAAAAAGCGAGGCACAAAATATCACCATGCCCCCCAACCCCCCGGTGGCGGCAACAACCACAAGAGCCGTCAGGGAAGCCGCGGCCAGCTCGAAATTTCCGGTGTGCAGGGAATGCAGTTTTCCCATGCCCTCATTCCTGGCGTAGGGAAACCTGGCGATGGCGTAAGTCATGGCCCACCTGCCCAAAACCGTCATCATTATCAAGGCCTGGTATGTCCTGCCGGTCAGACCCGCTATAAGGCTGAACTTGAACAGCAAAAGGCAGAATACCCCCAGGGCGCCGAAGGCGCCGACCCGGCTGTCTTTCATTATTTCAAGCATTCGTTCCCGGGATCTTCCGCTGAATACACCATCCACTGTATCCATAAAGCCGTCCAGATGGATTCCACCGGTGAGAAGCACCAGCCCCACCACCACCGCCGCAGCAGCCGCAGTGGGAGGAAAAAGCAAACCGGCCAGCCGGTCCGTCAAAACCAGCATTAAGCCCAGTATTAGTCCAACCAGGGGAAAGTACATCCCTGACCTCCCCAGTTGCCTCTGGTCAAAGGCGACTTCCGCCAGGTGAAGGCGGGTGAGATGCTGAAGGGCGAACACAAAGCTCTTCACCGGGATCCCTCCTCAAATTTAATGGATATTTGCCCATGCCGCCACGGCACCATCAGAGAATGATAATACCCTGGATTGCGGCCTTTCCCATTCTGACTCCCGACTCCCGACCGGTGAGGATTTCAGCATGAGTATTTTCAGGGACGAAAACGGCGGCTATGGCGGAAGGCCGCACAGGCTCCCACAAAATTACCCGCCTCCCTGGGGCACCCGGCAAAATGGATATGCAGGTAAGCAGCGATGAGGCTGCCGGAGGAATAACCGTCCGGCCTGGCGCCTTCCTCTCCTTCCTTTTTCAGCAGGTATGCGTGATGGGATGGGTCCATTCCCTGCAGCGTCGAGTAATGAAATTCATGTCCCTTTATCCGGCTGCCGGCCGGAGCCAGTATACTGTCTTTAAGAGAAACGGCGGTTACATAGCCAAGGGCGGCCCTTTTTTTCAGCATTACGGTCTCCCCGGGGATAATTCCGGCCATTTTGTGCCTTCGCCCGCTGAAATCGGTTACTGCCCCGGATAGGAAGATCATTCCTCCGCACTCGGCATAAACCGGCATCCCCCTGGCGCACCCCTCCCTGACCCCCATAATAAATTCCAGGTTTTGTGAAATCTCCCGGGCAAACATCTCAGGAAAGCCCCCGCCTATGTACAGCCCGTCCAGATCAGCAGGCAGCTTCCCCTCCAGGGAAGAGCAGTCCACCATTTCAGCCCCCAGGTGACCGAGAAGCTCCAGCCCATCCCTGTAGTAAAAATTAAAAGCCTCGTCCAGCACCAGTCCAATCCTTGCCCTGGGTTTTGCCGCATTTTCGGAAAAAATCAGTCTTTCCGGCTGCGGTGCGGGAGGAGCCTGGCCAGCCAGGCTCACCAGCCCCTCCAGACTGACGCCCTCCCTTATTTTATGGGCCATTGTATCCAATAGGGAGGAAAGGTTGTTTTTTTCAGCAGTGGGCAGGAGCCCCAGGTGTCTTTCAGGCAGCTCCATTTCTGATCCATGGCCCAGCCTCCCCAGCACCGGAATACCGGTTGACTCCTCTATTGCCTCTGTTAAAAGGCGACAGTGCCTTTCGGAGCCCACCCTGTTCAGAATAACACCGCACAGGTTCAGTTCCGGGTCAAAACTTTTATACCCCAGAACCATTGCGGCGGCGCTGCGGGCCATTGATCTGGCGTCCAGCACCAGTATTACCGGGGCTTTGAGCAGCCTGGCCACCTGGGCCGTAGACCCTTCGTCCCCGGAACCCCTGCCGTCATAAAGCCCCATGACCCCCTCTATCACCGATATGTCGGCCCCGGCAGCCGATCGCACAAACATTTCCCGAACCCCGTCAGCGCCCAGAAACCAGGCATCCAGGTTCCTGCAAGGACGTCCGGCGGCCGCCGTATGGTAGCCTGGATCAATGTAGTCCGGCCCCACCTTGAAAGGCTGCACCTTTAAGCCCGTTTTGGCCAGGGCTTTCATCAGCGCCGTGGCCACAGTGGTTTTTCCGACTCCACTGTGTACTCCGGCAATAACTATCCTGGGCAAAAGCATACTCACCATCCAAACACCCCATATGAACCTGGCCGGACTTCACCGGCCAGGTAATTTATTACGGCAAGAATAATCAGGCCTGCGGCCAGCCAAAGGAATGAACTCAGGTACATCAAATCCACCGCCTGCCGAATATGCGAAGGTTCCAGGGGGTATTGATCATCCCCCATATATTGGCGGAAAGACTGCCTTCCACCGTATACATTAAACCCGCCCAGCCTCACTCCCAGAGACCCGGCCACCGCAGCCTCGGGAATCCCGCTGTTGGGGCTGGGGTGTCTCCCGGCATCCCTTAAAACCGCCCGCAGGGCAGCACCGGCCCGCCTGCCGGTTATCCAGGCCGCAGCCGGAATGATCAGGCCGCTGATCCTGGCCGGGATGTAATTGGCCACATCATCCAGCCTAGCCGAAAAGCGGCCGAAGTACATATACCTTTCATTTTTATAGCCCACCATGGAATCCAGGGTGTTAACGGCCCTGTAGGCCAGGGCCAGCGGCGCGCCTCCCACAAGGGCATAAAAGAGGGGAGCTATAACCCCGTCAACAGTGTTTTCCGCCACCGTTTCCACAGTGGCCCTGACCACTCCCCGGGTGTCCATGGAAGCCGTTTCCCTCCCCACTATCCTGCCCACCATAATCCTGGCCGCCGGTAAATCACTGCGGGTCAGGGGATCCAGCACGTCCCTGGCAGCCCCGGCCAATCCCCTGGCTGCCAGGGTGGTGGATATGATCCATATTTCAGCGGCTGACGAAAGCCAGGGATTAATGGAATGCAAAAGGTGCAAAAGACCTGCCCCCGCCGCGTAAACCGATACCACCACAGCCAGGGCCGTCACGGCGCCGCCCAGCAGGCCCCGGGCACGTCCGGGGGAGTACAATATCCCTTCAAGGACTGAAATGGCTTTTCCAATGATGACCACAGGATGCGGCAGCCTTGGAGGGTCACCCACCAGCATATCCAAAAGATAAGCCAGGGGAACGGTGTATAACCCGGTCAATCCAGACCCTCCCCCGCAGAAAGTCCCAGCATACCGTAAACCTTACCCATATCAAGGCTTCCCCGGACCACCTCGGCAAGCCTGTCATAATCCCTCTGCCTCTGCTCCCAGGCCGAAAGGGATACCGAATTGTCGATGGGGAGCAGCCCCTTTAACATTCTCAGAGAATTGATCATTTTCCGGCGGAAAGGAGCGCTGTCAAATATACCATGAATATAAGTGCCCCAGACCTTTCCATCCCTGGAGGAGGCTCCGTCCATGGTGCTGTGGCTGGCGCCGAACCTGTGGATTATTTCAAAGGCAGGCCTGGCCTCTTTACCCAAATCGGTCCTGCCCATATGTATTTCGTAGCCCACCACTTCAGTTCCCCCGGCTTCCTCCAGCAGCGCCCCCGGGCCGCATACCCCGGCCCTGACCTGGGTGGTGATTTTCTCCCTGGCAAAGGTGGTGGTAATATCCAGCAACCCCAGACCGTCAATGGCGGGTATGTTGGATTCGGCATGAAAAGGATCGTACAACTCTTTGCCCAGCATCTGGAAACCGCCGCAAATACCCACCACCGGCACTCCTGTTTCCTGAAGCCTGCGTATTTCCCCGGCCACGCCGGTTCGCTTGAGGTAGGCCAGGTCCTCTATGGTGTTTTTGCTTCCTGGAATAATTACCAGATCCGGTTTTCCCAGGGGAGTACCCCTGCCCACATACCTGACATTGACATCGGCCTCATCCTCCAGGGGATCAAAATCGGTAAAGTTAGATATATGCGGCAGGTGGATTACCGCCACCTCCACATCCCTGGCAGCTGCCTGCCTGGATTTTTTAATGGTGTCCTCATGCACGGTATCTTCTTCTTGTATCCTGAATCCCTGAAAGTAAGGAACAACACCCAATACGGGCTTACCCGTTCTCTCCTCCAGGAAATTCACCGCCGGCTGGAACAGTGAAAGATCCCCGCGAAACTTGTTTATTATTATACCTGACACCCTATCCCTGTCCCCGGGATCAAGCAGCTCCAGTGTGCCCACTATGGCGGCCAGAGCACCGCCCTTGTCAATGTCACAGGCCAGCAGCACCGGCGACCCGGCCTCCCTGGCTACACTCATATTGACTATTTCGGTGGACTGCAGGTTGACCTCGGCCGGACTGCCGGCACCCTCAATAACAATAATGTCATTGTTTTCTTTAAGCCTCTTCAGGGAATCGCATATTGTCCCCCAGGCGGTGGCTGCGAAATCATTGTGGTATTGCTGTGCCGACATGTTCCCCACCGGCTTGCCCAGCAACACCACCTGGGAAGAGGACTGTCCTGTGGGTTTTAACAGCACCGGGTTCATATCCACACTGGGAGTTCGGCCGGCGGCCTCGGCCTGCACCACCTGGGCCCGCCCCATCTCCCCCCCGTCCCCGGTAACAAAGGAATTAAGGGCCATGTTCTGGGATTTAAAGGGGGACACACGGTAACCATCCCTGTAAAAAATCCTGCACAGCGCCGCCACCAGCACACTCTTCCCCACGTGGGAAGCCGTTCCCTGAACCATAATGGTTTTAGCCATAAATACCTCCGTATAAGCTTTAAGCGTTAAGCTTTAAGTATTAGGTAATATGTAATTTGTAATAGCTTATAGCTTACAGCTCACATTTACTGCCCTAGATTTAATTTCCACAGCCAGCCCGGCCACCACCAGGAAAACCTCATCGGCCACCGAGGCCAGAAATCTGTTGGCGTTTCCTGATACATCCCGAAAAAGCCTGCCCAGGGGGTAGGGAGGCACCAGTCCCAGACCCACCTCATTGGAAACCACCAGAACTGTGGCGCCGGATTTACCTGCAGCCCAAGCCAGATCCTCAACCCTGGATTTTATGTACTCTTCCTTTTCGCTATCAGAAGCCCCGGGATGAGGCAGTCTGTCGTCCAGGAGCATATTTGACAGCCACCCGGTCAGGCAGTCAATCAGCAAAATACCTGTCTCCTGCCCCAACCGGGCTATAATTTCCGGTATTTGGAGAGTCTCCTCCACAGTGGCCCAGTCCGCCGGTCTCCTTTCCCTGTGAGTGGCCACCCGCCGGATCATCTCGTCATCTCCTGGAGCCGAAGTAGCCATGTAAGTTACCGGCCCCCCGGCCTCAGCCGCCAGTTCTTCTGCAAACAGACTTTTACCGCTGCTGGCGCCCCCCAGAATGAGAACCAACCCTTTATCCGCCATAAAAATCCCTCCGTACAAATTAAAAAGAGGACATAAAAAAATAATCCCCCACCTTAACCGGGGAAAAATTTCCCTAGGAGGCTGTTGAAAAAGTCCATCTGCGGCGCGGCGGCGGCTTCAATGCTCAACGTACAAGGAGTACGCCTCCGCTTGAAGCCTTGCCGCGCCTTGCATCTGGAGCTTTTTGAACAGCCTCCGGTTGTAGTCGAATAAGTACTTTGTTGACCTCTTAATATAGTTTTGCAACACTCTCCTAGCAAAAAGCCCTCTTTACTCGCAAAGTGGCTTTTTGTAAAACTACACCCAGTATTCATAAAACCTTAGTTTAAGCTCCTTCAGATGAATACGCCTTCTTGAAACGCTGTTCAGAATACTGGCCGCCGTCTCAAGGGCATATACGCTTACGCCGATCTCCCTGGGGTCAATCTCATCCAGGTCAATCTCATGGCCGCCCCGTCCGGCCGACCGGATTCGGCTCCACAGGCTGGGAAGAATTACCCCCGCATAATCCCTGTCCTCGGGAACAATTATTACCTCACATACCTTCTTGGCGACGCCTTGAAATTCGAATTCCACCTTCATTGCCCGGTCAACCCTGGACTCGTAATTTTCCCAGTCGATGACATCATCGTAGATAAGCAGTCCCACACCAAAATGCCTTATCATTCCAGACCTTATTTTTGTCACAAAACCACCCCGGCAAAAAAATACCTTATACTGATGACCTTATTAAACTCCTCCGAACCCTGGCCACCAGATCTTCTATCATGTGGGGGAGGGGCTCCGACCTGAGGCCCACGATCTCAACCCCGCTGCGAGCCAGAGGAATCAAAACTTTCTTAGCTGGGCTGGAGCTTATGGCAGTGGCCATTGAGGGGGTCATTTCCCCCAGCATGGCGTTAGGAAACATTATGCTCACAGGCCCCAGTATCAAGTCAACCCTGGGTGCATTGAACACCACAGCGTTTTCCCCGGTGGCCCCCTCGTTGGCCCCGGCCTTCAGCATCACCGATGTGGCCAGGGCATTGGTCCCTATGGCCAGAATTTCAACATCCTCGGGAAACTCACGTCTTAATTTCTCCACGATGTGCTTTCCTATTCCCCCGCCCTGACCATCAATAATTGCAATCCTCACAAATATCGCCCCAGTTATATATTATACCACAAAAGCAAACTTAAGGGCGGATCAGTTTTGATCCGCCCTATAAATGGTTTTACTCCGTATAATAAATAATCTTCTACCGAACTTGACAAGTATTCTTTACCATCCGATCGATCCACAGCTGAGTTATGTTAAACATTATATCGAAATACAACAGCCCTTGTCACATTATACATATATTTCCACTATCCCCAGCATGTGCATATCTTTGTGGATAAGTTATGAATTTGCAGAATCACCAGAAGCCTGGCCCTGCAATCTTGATTCAAGCTCCACTATTTGGCGGTTTTTGCACAGCAGGCTGCGGGCGTAACGATAATTGTTGTGATGAAGCTTTTTGTTTTCTTTTTCCAGGCGGTTTAAAAAGCTGTTCCTGTCTTTTTCCATCTTTTCTATGAGGTTCATTAAAACCCGGCGGCTGAGCCTCAGCTGCTCTACCTTTTCTTCCAGCTCCCTTACTCTTTTTCGCAGGTTAGCCGCATCATAGTCATTGTTCACCAGCTTCACCCCACACAGATCTAGTTGGGCATACTACTTGGCAGGATCTTTGGTCTAAGTATATGCCCCCCGGGGTGCGTTTAGACATACCGGCCAGCAGAATCCAGAATCCAGGAGCCAGAATCCAGAAAAAGCAAGCGTGACCCTCAAGCGACATGCAGAGAGGGGGAGGGGTTTTAGTCCAGGCGGATGTTCCGGAGG
>LADN01000067.1 GCA_000961585.1 Peptococcaceae bacterium BRH_c4a
GCGGCGGCGGCTTCAATGCTCAACGTACAAGGAGTACGCCTCCGCTTGAAGCCTTGCCGCGCCTTGCATCTGGAGCTTTTTGAACAGCCTCCGGTTGTAGTCGAATAAGTACTTTGTTGACCTCTTAATATAGTTTTGCAACACTCTCCTAGAGCATATAATGACCTCTTTAGGCCGGCTGGAGAATTATCCGTATTCAGGCAAACCATTAATTGATCGTTCCTTAAAAGAGTTCAGTTTCCGGATGGTCATAATCGACCCCTATATAGCCTTCTACCGCTTTATTGATAATAAGGTTTTGGTGTATCGCATTTTCCACAGGGCCCGGAAATACTCACATCTCCTGAAAGATGCAATAAAATAAATTGGATTATTCAGAAGGCATTACTTCATTAGTGTTTGTAATGCCTTCTTTTACAGCTTTCTTTCCGGTGAAATCCTCCCAGCGTTTAACCGCCAAGTCACAATATATGGGGGAAAGTTCCATAGCATAGCAGCACCGGTCAGTTTGCTCGGCGGCGATAATTGTAGTGCCACTGATAATCTAAATAAATTCGTGTATAATATCTTTAGAACGAAAGGAGGCTGATCATATGCCAAACATTAAGTCCAGCACGGATTTGAGAAATAACTATAATGAGATATCCAAGTTCTGCCATGAGAGCCGGGAGCCTATATTCATTACCAAGAACGGTCAGGGGGACTTGGCTGTTATGAGCATCGAGACCTATGAGATGCTCAATGGTAAACTCGAATTGTACCGTTTGCTTGACGAGGGCAGGGCTGCGGTAAAAGAGGGCCGGAAACGTCCTCTCGCGGATGTCATGCGCGACATCCGACAGGAGATAGCCGATGGCAAGATATAGGGTGGAAGTATCGGAACCTGCAGAAAGCGACCTTCGCGATATCGTCCGCTATATTTCCGCGCAGCTGTCGGCCCCAATGACCGCGACGAAGATGATGGACGCCATTGAGGAAGCCATCTCGGGTTTGGCGGACATGCCGCAAAAACACCCTCCCGTTACGGACGAACGGTTAGCGTCGATGGGTTATCGGAAGCTAGTAGTGAAGAACTACATTGTTTTCTTCACAATCGACGAGAAGTCAAAGGTCGTTGACGTCGAAAGAATCCTCTATGCGAGGCGCGATTGGCTCCGAATTTTGTAGAATGGCCACCTTTAACGTCCCCAGCGACCGCCTTCTCTGGCGGTGATCTCGGAGTGGCAGGAGGTACACAAACCCATAAGGTTGTCCTCGGTCGAGCGGATATTAAAGATCATTTGCGAACAAGAGGAATTATGTAATACTTCACGAGCTTTTGCATCTTATTGAAAAGAATCATAACGAGCATTTTGTCTCACTAATGGATCTGTATATGCCCTATTGGAGGGAAGTAAAGAGGGAACTAAATGGGCAGATACTCGATTTCATGGAATGACAAACTTATCCCCGAAACAATGAAAAAGCCCAGTATTACTGGACTTTTCAGCAAATCATAATTGTATCAATTATGACGTTCTTTTTTGGTGGAGATGAGGGGACTCGAACCCCTGACCCCTGCGTTGCGAACGCAATGCTCTCCCAACTGAGCTACACCCCCTTGTATATGACACCGGCGAAAATAATAATAACATAAAGCAGCGCTTTGATCAAGGTTTCAAAATAACCGGGTAAGCTTTTACATAAAGGAAAACACAGTGCCCTTCAGTGAATAAAACAGATAGGGCCTTATGTTAAAGAAAAATCCTTATAAAGACCCTTTAGCCAGGTTTTTCCTTTTCTCTCCGGTGGCCCGGTCATCGACAATCTCATCATTACCCGTCAGGATGACCCCATATATTTCAGCCGCCTGATCCCTTGAGACAAAACCTTCTAGAACGTCCAGCCTTACCCGCTCCGGGTCTCTTTCCAGGGGTGACCCGAAGCCGCCTCCACCGGCTGATTCAAGGGTAATGGTTGATCCTTTTTCCAGTATTCCGGTAAATATTCCCGCTTCCACGCAGATTGAGGCGTCATCACCCATAAAGGGGCGACTGATCACCACCCTTCCCGGCATTCCCGGCAGACCGCCGGCACAACCCCGCCCACCTGCAATAGAGCCGGCCAATACAGAAACAGTTGTATTATCCTGCAAAAGGGTAATTGACTTTTGTATTCCGGCGCCACCCCTGAATTTACCCGGCCCTCCGGAGTTTTTTACAAGACTCCATTGGTTTATCATGATGGGATAATGGTTCTCAATAACTTCCGCAGGGATGTTCGTTATAATTGGTAGTCCGGCATGATTACCATCAATGCCGTCTGCCCCGGAGCTTGAGTTCTGCCCCCCGCCAAGGGTGTCAGTGTATGAGTAATAATTTCCTGTGGACTTATCCATACCTCCGGCGGTTAACCCAATCACGCTTCCGCTTTCCGCTGCCTGCACACCGTCCGGCACAGCTTCCCACAGACAGCCTGCAACCATACCGGTTATTTTCCGGGCTGTAATGATGCCGCCCAGGGCAAGGGGGGCGGGCAAAACGGGATTGACCAGTGAACCTTCCGGTGTAATCACCCTTACCGGCCTTGTAAATCCTGCATTTAAAGGTATATCCTTACCCAAGGCCCTCTTCACAGCGTAATGCACACAGGACAGGGTCGTTTCCCGGGTGATGTTTACCGGGCCGGTGACTTGGGGGTGGGTTCCTGTAAAATCGAAGGTGAGGGAATCCCCGTCACGGATTACTTTTAAATCTATATTTATAGGGTCATCCGGAAAACCATCTGCTTGAATAATACTTTTAAGAGAATAGACGGTTAAGGGGAGCATTTTGATAACTGACCTCAGACTGCGTTCGGAAAAGCTCATTATTTCAGGCAGACACCCCTTTATTCTGTCGACACCGTATTTCACAGCCAGGTGGCGCAGTCTTTTTTCGGCCAGCTTACCAGCCGAAAACTGTGCCTTCATATCCCCGGAAAACTCTTGGGCAGTTCTTACATTGCAGTGGATCAGGCTCTCTATGTCATGGTTGGGCTCGCCTTTCCTGACTATTTTAATGGGGGGGATGCGTAAGCCATCCTGGAATATTTCTCTTGATTGGGTGTAAATGCTTCCCGGAACCGAGCCCCCCATGTCCGAGTAATGGGCGGCGCTGACCGCCAGGGCCAGGGGCCGGTTGTTTGAGTATATAGAGGAGATTATGTACACCCAGGGTAATTGTGACCCCGACAGGCAGGGATCATTGGTGATAATAAAGTCCCCGGGGCTTATAGAGTGGAAAGGGTGGATTTTAAGAATTGAATAAATAGATGAAGGCATAGGGCCCGGATGAAGATGTGCGCAGCCGCTGACAGCCATCAGGTCACCCTGGGTGCTATAGAGGGCTGCGGAGCAGGCGCCACTGTGCCTGATACCGGCTGACAGTGCGTTTGCCGCCAAAAACTCACACATATCCATTGTAATCGCATGTATAGCATTGCTGAGAGTTTCCAGTGTTACGGGGTCCATTATTTCACTCCCACATCAATGATAATATTTCCATAGTTGTCCACTGAGGCCGTCATCCGGGGGCAGATGAGAGTTGTGGAGTCATCCTGTTCCACCACCGCCGGACCTTTCAAAACAGTGTTGGGGGTCAAATCTTTTCTGTCATAAACAGGTGTGCTTATTTTACTTTCTCCGAAAACAACTGTGCGGTTTTGGCGGGGACCGGAAATACTGGCTTCATTTCCTGCTTTTTTAGCATAAATAAGGTCTGCCCGGCCTTTAATACCGGCCATCGCCATCAACCTCAGGGTTACAATTTCCACTTCTGACTGGTCAGGGGAAAGACCGCATTCGTTTTTGCAGGTTACGTCAAAGGCTCTTTTAAGCAGTGACAGATCGGCCGGCAGAAGTTTTCCTGAGGGCACCTGCAGGTTAATCACATGGGATTGACCTTTATACCTTATATCAGCGCTGCGGGTAATTTTTATATTTTCTGAAAGCCCCTGTTCGCCAAATTCAGCCCGGGCCTTTTCTTCCAAACCTTGATATTTGCTGTCCAATACATCCGGAAGGGTTTCCGTCAGTGGACATGAAAATTTGTGTTGGTAGTCCCTGCGCAGGTCGGTAAAAAGCATTCCCAGGGCCGAGTGAAGGCCCGGGTAAATGGGTGCCAAAACGTGAGGTATACCCAGTTCCAGCGCAATTTCGGCAGCATGCAGGGGGCCGCACCCACCGAAGGAAGCCAGGGTAAATTCTCTTGGGTCACAGCCGTTTTTAGCAATCATTCTTCTGGCGGCCATTATCATTATTGAGTTAGCCGCCTTTATAATGGCCTGAGAGGCAGATTCCAAGGAAATCTCCAGGGGAACGGCGATGTGACGGTTTACTGCCTGCCTGGCAGACTCCAGGTCCAACTGAATACCGCCGGGAAGAAAGGCGCCGGGGCCAAGCCTGCCCAATATAAGATTGGCGTCTGTGCAGGTGGGCAGTTTTCCGCCTCTGGCATAGCAGGCTGGGCCAGGGGTGGCCCCGGTGCTTTCGGTGCCCACCTTCAGGTGCCCTTGATCATCAATGAAGGCTATACTGCCTCCCCCGGAAGCTGTGGTATGTGCGTCGATCATTGAAATCCCCAGGGGGTATCCAGCCACTGAACCACCGTGTTGGACTTTTGGACCGTTTTGGTGAATAATGCTGAAACAAGAATGTGCCCCGCCCATCTCGAAGGTCATAATATTTGGCCTTCCGGTGTGCTTGGATAAAAGTGCGCAGGCCGTTATTCCGCCTGCCGGTGAGGATAGAACGGTACGGACACTTTCATCAACCGCCTGGCGGGAGGTAATTACGCTGCCGTCGGACTGCATAACCCAAAGTGGAGTATTCTTACTACTCCAGCCAGAGAGGCTTTTTACCGTTTTTTCTATATATTTTCCCGCCAAGGGACTGACGGCGGCATTGGCCACCGCCGTCAGCCCCTTGGCATAATCTCCGGGAAAGGGCATAATATCGCTGGATACCGTTACAGGCACTGAGGGCAGCATTTTTTTGATAATTTCTTTAACCCTGTCCTCGTGCAGGGGATTGTCACAGGAGTGAAGAAAACAGACCGCAACCGAGTCAACCCGGTTTTTCTCCAGCAGGGGTATCAGCTTATACCGTAACTCATTTTCATCCAGGGGTAGCTGCACCTGCCCCCCGGAAAGCATCCTCTCGCTGACTTCAAAAACCAATCTGCGTTCTGCCAGTGGTTTAACGGTGACGCTGACAAGGGGATCAGTCTGGGTTATGCCCCCTTTGCCCAGGTATATAACATCCCTAAAGCCCCGGGTCACCAAAAGGGCGGTTTTGCACCCCGTATTCCGGGTCAGGGCATTTAGCGCCAGGGTGTTTCCGTGTACTGCATAGCTTAAATAATCCGAGCTTACACCGGCTTTCCGGCAAAGACCGGCCAGAGCTTCCATTACCGACCGGGACGGGCTGTGGGGGCAGTAGGGCGCCTTGACGGAGAATATGTGTCCGGATCCTTCCTGAAACATGCAGACATCGATAAAGGTGTTTCCTGTATCGATGGCAACAGTCCAGGCTGAAGAATTTAAACTGCTTTTCATAAAAACCTCACATACTTTTAAGCAATATTCTTCAGCACTTTTTATTATCCTTGTTAATGGCTAAAAGTATTTGTTAAGCCATTTTAAAGTCATCTCCCACAAGTATTCATGGCGGTCCGAAAACTGGTGATCTGCGCCATCAATATATAGCAAATCCCTGGGTTCCCGGGCTGAATTGAAAATAGCCCCGGCCTCTTCCGGAGGGACCACAGCATCCTCAGTGCCCTGGATGACCAACAGGGGACGGGGGAAAATCAGGGATGAGCAGCGTAATACATCGTATTTCCATAGGTCGGTGAAAAATGACTTCTTCAGGCAAATTATTCCTTCAGTACCCGCCAGTGCAACCGTGGTATTCTCATCTTCCGGCAAATCCTCATCGGTAAAACCCATAAAAAGGTCTGTTAAAGAAACCGGCGCAGCCCATGTGCAGACCCCCCGGACCCGCTGGTCAGTCGCTGCGTGGCAGATGGCCGTTGTTCCGCCGAAACTCCTGCCCATGGTGATAACCGGCCCGGGGCTTCCTTCCAGACAAAAGTCCACAGCCGATTGAAGGTCCCCGATATGGCCGCTTAGAGAAATGTCCTGAAAGAGGCCCTGACTTTCACCGCAGCCGGCAAAGTCGAACAGGAGGACGGGATAGCCATCACAGGCCATAAATTCAGCCATTTCCACAGCCTTTCCCTTTCCTTCCTTGGAACCGGTGAAACCGTGGCAGACAATCAGTACCGGTCGTTTTGGGCTGCCTGAAAAAAACAGCCCCGCCAATGTTTGTTCTTTTCTGTTCTTAAAGGTGACTTTTTTCATTGCTGTAACCCCCAAAATATAAACACCTGTGAAAAATATTATCCGGAGATTGTTATATTCCTTCTCAACTTTTATTATAGGGAAGGTATTATTGCATAAAAAGTAGAAGTAGAGCCTGTTAATTTTATGGCATGAGGTATGATCAATTTTGATGACTGCTGCTATAAAGCGGGGACTGCAAAAAGGTCTTTCTGTGACCCTGGTATTGGCAAGAATAGTGGTTCCGGTGTATATTATGGTAACTTTTTTAAAATATACCCCCGCCATGGGTTTCATTGCCCGTCTTTTTGAGCCGGTGATGAGGCTGGTGGGGCTGCCCGGTGAGGCTTCCATTGCCATTGTTCTGGGGTATCTTACCAATTTATATGCGGCCCTGGGGGCCATAGCCTCCCTCAACCTTTCCGCCAAGGAGACCACCATAATTGCCCTCATGCTTTTAATTTCCCATGCCATGCCCATGGAAACGGCGGTATCCCTGAAGACTGGGGTTAACGGGCTGGTTATGCTGGCAATCAGAACACTCCTGTCGGTTCTGGCAGGAGTGGCATTAAGCTTCGCTTTATAGAATTTGATGCGGGGTGTTATTAACTTGGATTGGAGCGCATTTGCCGTTGAAGCTGCCGGAGGCAGTGCTAAAAATGTATTGATCATGGCCTCTATAATTATCCCTATAATGATCCTGCTGGAGCTGGCCAGGGAAAAGAGGATATTGGACCACTTTTCTAAAAAGCTGGCTCCTGCCCTTAAAGTATTCGGAATGTCACCAGAAGCGGCCTTTCCCCTCCTGGCGGGAATGGTTTTTGGTATAAGCTACGGAGCGGGTGTGATTATAGACTCGGCCAAAAGTGGGAGGGTATCCTGGAGGGATATGTTCCTGGTAAATGTTTTCCTTGCAATCTGTCACGCCATGATTGAGGATACCGCCCTTTTCCTGGCGGTGGGGGCCGATCCCCTTGTGATTGTAGTTGGCAGGCTGGGTCTGGCCGTTGTTATCACCTATCTGGTCAGCCGCAGTAAATATTTTGACAGAAACAATACCGGGACGATACCCAAAACCACCGGCAAAGGCCTTTGATAAATAAGCTATAAGCTATAAGCGGTAAGCTTTAAAGTAGACCTCTGGCCGATTACAAACCTATAGATGCAATTAGGCAATGGACCTTAAGGAATGCCTTCACCATTCTGGATTCTGGATTCCGCCGTCTGCAAGACGGCACCGCCGATAAGGCGGTTATTTTAGTGCAGAGATTTTTTGTGGTCCTTGAAAGCATCGGAATTAAAAAGTTTATCCAGTTCCTCCCGGATTTCATCATCAAAAAGATCTTTAATTTTAAACATGTTCCCCATTAACTGTTCATTCACAAACACCGGGGCGGATGATCTTATGGCCAGGGCCAATGCATCCGATGGCCTTGAATCAAGAACAATTTCACCATCAGGAGTAATGAGGTGCAGTTCGGCATAAAAGGTATCGTCCCGCATGTCATTTATCACTACACTGCCCACCGTAATATCCAAACGGCTGAATATATTGGAAATCAGATCATGGGTCATGGGCCTTTGTATTGGTGTGCCCTCAATGGCGACAGCAATGGCATGAGCCTCCAGTACGCCTATCCAGATGGGAAGAACTGTTTCTTCTTTCTCATCGGTCAGCAATATGATGGGATTGCTGTTGATATCATAGGCAATGCCCTTAACGAAAAGACGAATCATCATTTTCTCCCACCTGCCTATTTAAATTTATGCGGCTTACGGGAGCCGTAGCATTCATCGGCAAGGTTATTTTAACATTTCCGGTTGGAATTTCACACATATTTTAATAACTATACAGCCCGTGGCCCGGAATTGATTCCAAAACAGTATGGGCCACCGAAAAAAATTTTTTGCAGACGGGCACCGGATGCCGTAAGAGGATCTGTCGGATATATCTACGGATACATCCTGTACAGTGTTCTGGGGAAGGGAATGGCTTCCCTTACGTGCTCTATGCCGCACAACCAGGAAACAGTTCTTTCAATACCCAGTCCAAAGCCCGAGTGAGGCACTGTTCCGAATCTCCGTAAATCGAGGTACCACTGAAAGGACTCCAGAGGCAGGTGATGTTCAGCAATCTTTTGCCTCAGGAGAGTGGGATCGCTGATGCGTTGAGAACCCCCTATAATTTCTCCGTAACCCTCCGGGGCCAGCATATCAGCTCCCAGTATCACATCGGGGTTTTCCGGGTCCGGCTCCATATAAAAGGCTTTTATCCTGGCAGGATAGCGGTGAATAAAGACCGGGGATTGGAATTTGTCAGATATTGCGGTCTCGTCCGGAGCACCGAAATCATTTCCCCATTCAAAGGGATGTCCCAGATCATTTAAAAGTTTAACCGCCTCAGTGTAGCTCAGACGCGGGAAGGGAAGAGACACAGCCTCCAGCTTTTCAACATCCCTTTTTAAGAGCTTTAGATCATCCCTGTTTTCGGAAAGAACGGTCCTCGCCAGGTGGTGCACCAGTTCCTCCTGCAGTTTCATATTGTCCTCGAAGTCAAAGAAGGCAGCCTCGGCCTCCAGCATCCAGAATTCCATCAAATGTCTGCGGGTCTTGGATTTTTCCGCCCTAAAGGTGGGTCCGAAGCAGTATACCCTGCCCAGAGCCATGGCGGTGGCCTCATTGTACAGTTGGCCGCTCTGGGAAAGGAAGGCCTTTTCATCGTGATAATTAATCTCAAATAATGTGGAGGTGCCCTCACAGGCTGCCGGTGTGATAATTGGAGAGTCGGCCAGCACAAAATCCCTGCTGTGGAAGAAATCCCTGCATGCCCTCTGCACAGTGGACCTTATCCTCAGAATGGCGGACTGCCGGGGGGTCCTTATCCATAAATGCCTGTTTTCGGAAAGAAAATCAACACCGTGTTCCTTCAGGGTGATTGGGTAAGGCTCGGCCTTTGCCAGAATCTTTACGGACAGTGGAGTGATTTCGACTCCCAGGGGTGACCGGGGCTCTTCCCTGACGGTGCCTGTGAGAATGAGAGAAGACTCCTGGGTTATATCCCCGGTATTGTTAAACAAATCTGTATTCTCGTCCTTTACCAGCACACACTGAACCGTCCCGGTACCGTCCCTTAATATAAGAAATCTTATTTTACCGGTGGCCCGCTGGTTATAAAGCCATCCCCTGATTTCAACCTCTTTACCCACGTGGTGTTTAAGATTTTTTATTAATACCCAGTCCAATTGGAATCCCCTCTTTTTTATAATTATACCTTTTTATTAGGGTTTATATTTTTTATTAAATCGAAAAGTCCTTCATTAATAAATGATTTTTAAAAAAAGTAGTTTAGAGTAAAAGAAATTAACGGGGGTTAGAATACTTCCAGAAGGATACCATTGGATTGCCGGCTAAATTTAATAATAAGAGGTGAAATAAATGGAGGAGTATTTGAGATCGAGGGTGCCGTGGAGCACCGGGCCCAGTCTGAAAGAAAAGACCGATGAAATGGGGATTGATTTTGACCGGTTTATTCGCGGGTTGAAATACAACCAGACCGATGTTGAGATGGCGGGTGAGTTTGGTGTTTCTGAAAAAACCATCAGGCACCTGAAGGACCATTTTATGAGCCATGGAGTAGGTTCCGTTATGGGACAGGACTAGAATCAATGTTGAAACTGCTGGCGCTTTTTATAATTATACCGGTTATTGATATTACTATAATAGTTAAGATTGGCTCCAGTCTGGGATTCTGGCTCACCCTGGGTCTGATAGCTGTTCCCAGCCTTCTGGGGGCGGCCATGGCCCGATCCCAGGGAGTAGCGGTAATTTCCCGGATAAAAAGTGAGATTGCCATGGGAAGGCTTCCTGGAAACCAGATTATTGACGGGATGCTTATTTTCGCCGGAGGGTTGCTCTTAATCACCCCGGGGATACTCACCGACATACTGGGCCTGACCGTTTTGTTGCCCGGCGCCCGGAAAGTATACCGGGGCTTATTGGTCAGCGGGCTGTGGAACATGGTGGCTTCCCGCAGTTTAAAATTCTATATAAAAAGATAGCCGGGCTTAAAAATTCCTGGCTTCTTTTTATTCCGTTATGCTATAATAGTCCAATAATTTTATGGCTGAGTGGAGGTTGGTGCGAATGTTTCCTGAAAGGTTTGCCAAGGTCGGCCTGACGTTTGACGATGTTCTGCTGGTTCCCGCCGCTTCGGAGATGCTTCCAAGGGATGTGGACACATCTACCCGCCTCACCAGGGATATTAGATTGAATATTCCTCTGATGAGCGCAGGGATGGATACCGTTACCGAGTCGCGCCTGGCGGTGGCTGTGGCCAGGGAGGGCGGCATTGGGGTTATTCATAAAAACATGACCATTGAAAAGCAAGCCCTGGAGGTTGATCGGGTAAAACGTTCAGAGCACGGTGTAATATCTGACCCTATTTATTTATCACCGGAAAGCCCCATAAGTGAAGCGCTGCTTTTAATGGAAAGGTATCGCATCTCGGGTGTGCCGGTAACGGAAAATGGCCGGTTGGTTGGCATTCTGACTAACAGGGATCTAAGATTCGAAAAGGATTTCGTTAAACCGGTGGGAATGGCCATGACCAAAGAGAATCTCATAACTGCCCCGCTGGGAACCACTCTGGTCCAGGCCAAGGAAATACTGCAGAATTATAAGGTGGAAAAGCTTCCTATAGTGGACGATGACTTTAATCTTTGTGGCTTAATAACCATAAAGGATATAGAAAAGGCCAGGCAGTATCCAAATTCGGCCAAGGACGCCAAGGGGCGTTTACTGGTTGCCGCAGCGGTAGGGATAAGCAACGACACCATGGACAGGGTGGAGGCCCTGATAAGCGCCAGCGTTGATGTTATAGTGGTGGATACCGCCCACGGACACAGCAGGGGCGTGCTGAATACGGTAGAAAACATCAAGTTGAAATATCCTGATATTGACCTGGTGGCAGGTAATGTGGGTACTCCGGAGGGAGTGCGGGATCTGGCAAAGGCAGGGGCAGACTGCGTAAAGGTAGGGATAGGACCTGGTTCCATATGCACCACCAGAGTGGTGGCCGGGGCCGGCGTACCTCAGATTACCGCCATTTACGAATGCGCAGACGAGGCTGCCAAGTACGGTGTGCCCATAATCGGGGACGGAGGCATAAAATATTCCGGTGACATCACCAAGGCCATTGCGGCAGGAGCTGATATAGTGATGATTGGAAGCCTTTTTGCGGGAACTGAGGAAAGCCCCGGAGATATAGAAATCTATCAGGGCAGAAGCTACAAGGTGTACCGTGGAATGGGGTCTCTGGGGGCTATGAAAGAGGGAAGCAAGGACAGGTACTTCCAGGAGGATCAAAAGAAGCTGGTTCCTGAGGGGGTAGAGGGAAGGGTTCCGTATAAAGGGCCTGTGGCCGACACCGTTTACCAGTTAATGGGGGGCATAAGGGCGGGCATGGGCTACTGTGGATGCGTAAACATTGAGGAGCTGAAGACCAAAACCAGGTTCATGAGAATAACCCCTGCCGGACTGAGGGAAAGCCACCCCCACGACGTGGTTATAACCAAGGAAGCCCCAAACTACAGCCTTAAATAAATCTATAAAAAAACAGATAAGCAAAGGTGACACTAAAGCGATATTAATAAGAGTGAAGTAAATAAGCATCTGCAAAGATGCTTATTTTAATTTATAGTATTTCCGGATCGTTTGTTTCCGCCGGGTGGCGGATATTGTATCTTGGTGTAGGAATATTTTACTAAATATGCATACCAGATTAAGAGGAATATGGAAATATGTGGTGAATAATTAAGGATGTACATAAACAGAGCATATTTAAAAGGATGGTGTGGAGGATTTGGGTGGCAAGCTTCATTCTCTGACAGATGTATTGAAGAAAACCCTTTTTTTCTTTGAAGAACTTTCAGTGGCCGAGATGGTGCCTCACGTTCACAGAAAGATGTTGAGGGATTATACCCAGGGCCAGGTTGAGGAAAAGGTTTTGCTGTGTCTTCGTCAAAACCAGTGTTTCAACTTTGATCAGAAAGGATGGAGTTTAAATCTTGAGGGCAATAGGGATAATGACCATTTTTATTCGATTTTGCTTAAGCGCCAGCAGCCGGTTAGTGTCAGGGAAATATTGAAAGAAGGATTGAATTCCAGAAATAAAAAGAAAACAAAGCCTCTGGTCTCGGGCGAAGCAAGCCTTATCTCCGACGGTAGGTTTATACAGTTGGAAAACGGACACTGGGGCCTTACAGAGTGGGAGGTGGAGGCAGAACAGTATTCGCTGAAAGAGCTGGTTATAAAGGTTCATAAAACACACCCCGGCGGCCTTTCGGTACAGCAGGTATTTGAAATAGTAAATTCCTGGAGGGCTACCACAATAAAAGCTGTGGAAGCTATGCAGAAAAAGTTTCCATTTTTTGAGGAAATAGGGGATGGTATATGGGTATATAATGCCTCCATTCACCTTTCGTATGATCAAATGATGAAAAAATTTCTGTCTGCGATGAACAGGCAGAAGGACAGGTGGATTAAAGACCGAACCCGCTGGAAAAAGAAATGCGAGGGAATGGACAGGCAGCTACAGGAGGTTAGCTGCACACACAGGGAAGTTGCAGCCGCTTTGGCGGCAAAAATTGAAGAAACAGGACAGTATGATCATCTGGTCACCCAGATGGCAGAAAAGGATCTTCTGCTGTCATTAAGAAAAAAGGAGATATACAGATACAGGGAACATCTGGCCAAGTTGGAATCCAAGGCCAACAGCATACTGCACCAGTGCCGGCTATGGGTTAAAAGAGCCAGGGAATACGATGATGAAAGGGAAAAACTTAAAGAAGCCTTGAACAAAAACCAGGCCAGCCTGGAGGCTCTATTTACAAAACTGCAGCAGTACAAGGAAAAGGATCGGGAGAATAAGGGCAGAATGGCAGAGATGAAGGAAATAAGCGCAGTTAAAACGGCGGAATTGCATTCGGAAATAGTTGAACTGAAACAAAAGCTGGAAAAGGTTATTGAGATTCACGGCCAGGAGGATAAAAGATACCGGGAAGAAATTAATATATTGAGCAATGATCTTAAAGAGGCCCTGGAAAGCAGCGAAGAGGCCAAAAGGACCATGCGGTTTTTACAGCAGGAACTTGCCAGAACCCGGTCTGAGTTTAAAAAAATTGAGGAGAATATAAAGAGCCCACTGGTAAAGGCACTGATTAAGGTGTTAAGCTATTTTTCCGGATCGGGAAACCGAAAAGTGTCATAATCAAATCACCCCCTGGCTGAAAGCTGATTGCTGGTCGCCCGATAGGGCGATTTTTTGTTTAAAATGTGATATTATTTTTAATATAAAATTTTAATGGAGAATGGCATGAAAATTGTAAGCCTGCTGGTTGTGGATGATGAGATTAAAATAAGAGAATTAGTGAAGGCCTACCTGCAAAAGGAGGGCTTCCAGGCAGATGAGGCAGAAAATGGGTGCGAGGCTTTGGAAAGAGTCAATGCGCAGCATTATGACGCCATTATAATGGATCTGATGATGCCCGGAATGGACGGAGTGGAACTCTGCAGGGAGATAAGGAAATCATCGGATGTTCCGATTATTATGTTAACCGCCAAGGGTGAAGAAATAGACCGCATACTGGGGCTGGAGCTGGGAGCCGACGACTATATAGTAAAACCCTTTAGCCCCAGGGAACTGGTTGCCAGGGTAAAGGCAATACTTAGAAGAGTAAAGAAAGTCGATCCTGCGTCAAATGAACAGGTGCTTTACGAAGGCAAAGGCATGATTATAAACGACGAAACAAGGCAGGTAACAGTGGTTGGGCAGTTGGTAAATCTAACCCCCAAGGAGTATGAATTGCTTTCGTGCCTTGCCAGGCACCCCGGAAGGGTATTTACGCGGGAGCAACTGTTGAAACAGGTGTGGGGATATGATTTTTACGGTGAGGCCAGAACGGTGGATACACACATAACCAGACTACGGGAGAAAATCTCCAGGATAAATAGTGCTCACCAGTACGTTTCCACGGTATGGGGAATGGGATATAAATTTGAGGTGAAAAGTTGATTAAACTGGGACTCGCATCCAAAATATGGATCGCCATGTTTGCGCTGGTGGTTCTGGTGCTGGGCATTTCGGCCATTTTCCAGTCGGGTATGATAGAGAAAATATATATAAGCCAGCAGTCCGACCATATCCTGGAGATAGGACAGGATTTCGCCGGGGAAATAGAAATGCGCGGCGACAGGCTGGATATAGACCGTAATGTATCGGCTCTGGCCGGAGCCCTGAACGCCAGTGTACTGGTGATTGACTCCAGGGCCATGATTATAAGCTGGTCTGCCAATCGGGGCATGGGCGGGATGGGAAGAAGGGGAATGATGGGAGGGGGAGCCCATGGTATGGCTTTTCCCTTTGATGAATGGGATGTAAAGGAAGTATTGGGGGGTAAAACGGTAGTCAGAAAAGGCAACAGCCAGCTTTGGGGATTTGACGTAATTGGTGTGGCTATACCCGTATTCAGTGAAAATAAAGTGGCTGGGGCGGTGATGATACATTCACCCCTGGCGCCCATTCAGGCAAATTTGCGGGTTATCCACGAGGCTGTGCTCTATTCATTTCTTTTTGGAATAGTGGCGGCTACTCTGTTGGCATTTGTCTTCTCACGGAAGGTTTCCGGTCCTATTCTTAAGATCAACAACGTGGCCCGGGCTATGGCCCGGGGTGATTACAGCCAGAAGATACCCACAATGTCAGGTGACGAATTGGGAGTGCTGGCAGGGTCCATAAATGAGCTGTCCGAACAGATCAAGGAAAAGATATTAACCATTGAAAAAATTGATTCCACCAGAAGGGGTTTTGTGGCCAGTATATCTCACGAACTCAGAACCCCCCTGACCATAATGCAAGGATACACTGAGGCCCTTATGGACGGCATGGCCCGGGATGACCTCCAGAGGGAAAAGTATTTGATGAATATATATGAGGAAACCATACGACTGAGAAGGCTGGTGGACGACCTGCTGGATTTGAGGAGGCTTGAGACCGGAACCATCAGCATAAACATGGATCGGGCAGACCTTTCTGATATAATTCAATCGGTGTCAGATCTATTCAGCGAAACATTCAGTCAGCGAGGTGTTAGTATCAGTCTTAATATTCCCCAGGCGCGGCTTATTGCCAGGGGTGATCCGGACAGGCTTAAGCAGGTGGTTATAAATATGGTGGACAATGCGGTGAGATTCAGTCCTAATGGCGGAACGGTGGATGTAAAGGGAGAAGAGGTATCCGGCCACATAAGGGTATCCGTAAGGGATCAGGGACCAGGAGTAAGGGAAGAGGAAATGCAGCTAATATGGGAGAGGTTCTATAAGTCAGACAATTCCAGAACCCGGAGAAACTCCGGCAGCGGGCTGGGGCTGGCCATAGCCCGGCAAATTATTGAAATGCACGGAGGGCAGGTAGGTATTGAAAGCCTGCCCGGTCATGGTTCAACCTTTTGGTTCACTGTAAAAGCTGAATCGAAGCAGTTGTGCCGTAACTTTATTTGATAATCGGGGTGTGACATGACTGATAAGGGCAATTCATCGTTAATATTGCAGGATAGAGTATCAACCGAGGTTGAGCCGGACCCCATAACTAAAAAAATATTCATTTCACTGCCCGAGCCCGGGCTGTCCGATAACCGGGCAGATGTGGACAGGCTTCGCCAGGAACTGGGCAGGGTTATCGGCCCTGTAGATATTGACCTGGATTTAATGAACAGTATATCAAGTGTTCTGAAAGAATCCGGATGGCGGGCCACGGCAGCGGTGGGTATCTGTGACCGGGGCTGGAGCCTGGTTTCAATAGAAAAAGGAGACACCTCCGGGAGTAATTTCGGCCTGGCGGTGGATATCGGAACCACCACGGTGGTTGCCTATCTGGTGGATATGAACACCGGGGATGTTATTGACGTGGAGGCCTGCTACAACGGCCAGGTTAAATACGGTGATGATATATTGACCCGGATATTCCGGGCCCAGGACCATGAGGGTGCGGCATTAATGCAAAGGGCCATAATTAATTCCCTTAATGGCCTTATACTGCTACTGTCAGAAAGGAACTCCCTCAAAGCCGATGTGGACATTACGGCGGTTTCTGTTGGCGCCAACACAACCATGGTCCACCTTTTTCTGGGATTGGATACCGGCAATATATGTGTGGCACCTTATATACCTTTAGTAAATGATCCCGGGATTATTAAGTCTGAACAACTGGGCCTCAATGTGCTCAAAAAAGCCCCGGTATACATATTCCCCAGTGTGGGGAGTTATCTGGGGGGTGATATTATTGCCGGGATACTGGCCAGCGGTATGCATAAAAGAAATGAACTGGCCCTTCTGGTGGACATAGGCACCAACGGGGAAATCGTAATGGGCAACGCCCAGTGGATGGTGGCCTGCGCCGGGGCTGCCGGACCGGCCCTGGAGGGCGGCGTGGCGGCAAGCGGAATGAGGGCCGAGCAGGGAGCGGTCAGTGAAATAAAAATAGACCACCTTACCAAAGAGGTGAAATACCACACCATAGGTGGCCACGCGCCGCTGGGCATATGCGGTTCCGGGCTGGTGGACGGGATTGCCGAGATGTTTCTCGCCGGATTGATAGACAGGAGCGGCAGATTCCGGGAGGGTCGGGATTATCTGGTGGTGGTTGGGTCTTCCCGGTCCGGCACCGGGAAGGACATAGTAATCAGCCAGCAGGATATCAGTAATTTCATGCGCACCAAGGGGGCGGTCAACGCTGCCCTGGAACTTCTGCTGGAAAGTGTGGGCTGTGGACTCGGTGATATAGAAAGATTTTACGCCGCCGGTGCCTTCGGGCACCACCTGGATTTTGAGTCAGCCGTGACCCTGGGACTTTATCCCGATCTGCCCAGGGAGAAGATGGTAAAAATAGGCAATAGCTCGGGAGAAGGCGCCAGGCTTGCCCTTATGTCCCGAAAATGTATAGAGGAAGCCAGGCGTATAGCGGCAAACATAACGTACTTTGAATTAAACGCCAACCAGGAATTCATGAATAAATTTGTCAGCAGCAAATTCATTCCCCATACCAACATGGACTATTACCCCACCGTTAAAAGGCGGTTGAGGGAACGGGGACTGCTGGTGGATTAAAGTCTGAAGCCCCGATGTTTAGCGTAAGCAAAACGAGTTCACTCGGGGGTAAGGGGGTCCAGCCGCTTCGGTAAGGCTTCAAAAAGATCATAGTTGTTCACAAGATTCTTAACCACCTGGGGGTCCAGTCCTTCGGGTGACATATTGCCAAGTATTTCCACCACCCTTTGCCTGGGTAATCCCATTCGGTAAGGCCTGTCTTCGGTCAGGGCTGAAAACACATCACTGACCGCCATGATTCTGGATCCGGTGGGAATATTTTCTCCATTCAGTCTGAACGGGTATCCGGACCCGTCCAGTTTTTCGTGGTGAAAGGACGCCCAGCGGTTAATTTCATCAAATCCGGGTATGTTATCAAGAATTCTATAGGTGTAATAGGTGTGTTTTTTAATGATCCTGAATTCTTCGGGACTTAATTTCCCCGGCTTTTCCAGTATTTCTTCGGGCACGCTGAGCTTGCCCAGATCGTGCAGAAGCCCCGCCATCAACATTTTATCAGCATCTTCCTGAGATAATCCGGATACAAGGGACAGTTTTGCGGCCACCGCCGCCACCAGCCTGGAGTGTTTATGGGTAAAAACGCTTTTGCTGTCTATAACCCTTGCGAAAAGTGATGATACATCAAATAACAAGTCATCAGATAACATGTCATCCTTGACATAGAAATCATAACCTGCCAGCAGTTTCTCCAGTAGATCGGGCAGAAACTGGTAATCAAGGTCCAGCCAAAAACTTTCGGCGGAAGCCAGCTCCGACAGCTCGGCAAATATATCCGGATCGATGATTCTTCCTGCTAAAACACTCAGGCGGGAGATAGCTTCCTCGGACTGTTCCAGTATGTAAGCGGCATTCTTGTTTAAGAGTACGTCCAGCCTGTCAACTGCGTTTATAATACGGCTCTCCAGTGGGATTTCATTTCCCCGCAGACCGCTTGGGTTGCCGCCCCTCCATGAGTCGTGGTGACTTTTTATTATATGGCTCATAGGTTCAAGGAACTGTATGTTTTTAACCATGCGGTATCCCATTTCAGAATGGGTAAAGGGGTCTTCAATCTCCAGTTGGGCCAGAAGGTTCCTTTCGCGCATGGTGATTGCCCCTATATCATGGATGATTGAGGACATGTACAAAGTTCTTATTCTTTCGTCCGGCAGCCGGAGTTTTTTAGCCAGCATGACAGCCATGTAAGCCACCCGCCTGTGGTGTCCGGACAGCCCCGAATAAGTGAAGTCAAGCGCCGTGGAAAGCGAATTGAAAAAATCCTTGAGATTTATACTTGTTTTCAATGGGATCACCTCCAACAAAAAATAATTCTTCTTCATCCCCGTAATTCCTTTGTTTATGCGTGCATATTAATCTTTAGCTTTGATTTACGACCGCCGGGTGGTGGAGAAAAGGAAAAAAGTGCCCATTTTGGCGGACACCCTTAAAAATTTTTTCTTCCCTTTTTAAGTTTTGTGGCAGGGGAGACGCGACTCGAACACGCAGCCTACGGTTTTGGAGACCGTTGCTCTACCATTGAGCTACTCCCCTGTATTGTGTTTTATTCAATGGCAAAAATAATTATAACAGAAATCATTCAGTTGTCAAGATGGTGTTATCTTGGGTTTTGCATGAAGATCTGACACTGGGGTTTAAGAATATAATCAGTTATTATGATTCAGTGAATTTACCGGCTTTCAATATGGCACTGTATTTTGCCGGAAGTGATCAGCAGGGCTATTGCTGCACGGCAAGGTTTGTCGGCAGACACACTCTTTCATCATAAAATAAGGCAGGAAACTGAGGATCATTGACGAATAAAGATTAGTAATACCCTTGGTCAGTCTTCGGGAGGGGGGAAGAATTGTGATATGAAAAAAATACACTGCATGATGTGCGGGAGACCTGTGGAGTTCGAAGAATTCAGGTCCGATCCCTATGACGATGAGGATGATATTCCGGTCAGGAAACCCATGGTTTTCTGCCAGTTTTGTGAGGCCAAAATAAGGAACGAATCCGACCAATCCCAGAAAGTTCCCAAGCCGGTATAGATTTGCCCTCCCTTTGGGAAAATTGGGAATAGATGCGGCATAGTTATGAAGAAATTTTCGCAGGAGGTTGTTAAATGAAACAAAGGTTTCTCACTGTTGTTATAGTTGCCCTGGGGGTTGTACTGACGTTGGCCAAGTGGGGCGCGAATCTATACACCGACTGGCTGTGGTTTCAGTCCCTGAATTACCAGACCGCCTTTTTAACCATCATTTTTTCTGAAATCGGCCTAAAGGTGGCCGTGGGCACGGTATTTTTCTTTCTCCTGTTGATAAACCTGCTGCCCACAAGGTCAAAGATAATCCAGGCGGCTAATCTGAACAGGGTGATACATGACGATGACAATGTCATATCCCTTTATAAAGCGCCGCTTAGCAGGTATGCCAAATCCGGACCCATTATCGCCGTTTATGTGCTGATAAGCCTTGCCATGGCGTTCTTTGTGGGCACCGGCGTTGCCGGTGACTGGGTAACTCTTCAAAAATTCCTGCATCCCACGGCCTTCGGCGTTGCAGACCCCATATTCGGTATGGATATAGGGTTCTATGTATTTCAGCTTCCTTTTTATGAGTTCATCTACAGGCTGTTTATCTGGTCTCTTTTCCTTATAGCATTCTGGGTTGGGGCTGCATATTTTGTGGCCGATACTGCGGCGGGCCAGAACAAGGGCTTTCTGAAGTCGGATGCCGCCAGATTTCACCTTTCGGCTCTGGCAGCAGTATTTTTCCTGGCCAGGGCCTTCGGGTACAAACTGGAACAGTATGCGCTGCTGCATTCCCCCGGCGGGATTGTTTATGGGCCGGGCTATACTGACATACATGCCAACCTTTTGGCATATAAGGTATTGTTTTTTGTTTCAATTATTATAGCCATCACCATAATGGTAAATATATTCATGAAAAGATTCAGACTGGTGCTGTATTCAATAACGGTGCTGGTTCTGGTGTCGGTTTTGGTGGGAGTGGTATACCCGGTTTTAGTGCAAAAATTCAATGTAGTGCCCAACGAACTTAAAAAAGAGAGGCCCTATATAGAACACAGCATTAAATACACAAGGATGGCATACAACCTGGATACCGTGGAAAGAAAGTCCTTTCCCGCAGGAAAAACCATGGTGGCCGATGATATACAGCAGAACCTGGACACGGTGGAAAATATAAGGCTATGGGACTACCGTCCCCTGCAGCAGACCTATGCCCAGATCCAGGAGATGAGGACCTATTATGAGCTGAAAAGTATTGATGTGGACCGCTATATGGTCAACGGACAATACCGCCAACTGATGCTTTCTCCCCGGGAACTTAATCAGCAGCAGCTCCCTGAAAATGCAAAGACCTGGGTAAACCAAAGGCTGAAATATACACATGGATACGGTGTTGTAGCCAGCCCGGTGAACCAGGTTACCAACGAGGGTATGCCAAATTTGCTGATAAAGGATATTCCGCCTGTATCCAGTGTCGACATTAAGATAGATAGGCCGGAAATTTACTTTGGTGAAGTAACAGACAATTATGTTATCGTGAATACAAAGGCCGAAGAGTTTGACTTTCCCCAGGGTGAAGACAATGCTTACTCCACCTACGAAGGAACCAGCGGTGTTAAGCTGGGATCGTTCTTGAGGAGGATATTGTTTGCACTGTCCCTGGGAGATTATAAAATGCTTCTGTCAACTGAAGTAACCCCGGACAGCCAGATATTGTATAACAGAAATATCATCCAGAGAGTTCCGAAAATTGCCCCCTTCTTGAGATATGACAATGATCCCTACATGGTAATAGAGGGAGGGAAGCTATACTGGCTTTGGGACGCCTATACCACCACCGATATGTATCCCTACGCCGAACCATTTGACAGGAGCATGAACTATATCAGGAACTCCGTTAAAGTAGTGGTGGATGCCTATACCGGTGTGGTTAGTTTTTATATTGCCGATGCCGGTGACCCTCTCATTAAGACCTATGACAAGATTTTCCCCGGCATGTTCAGGCCAATTTCGGAGATGCCGGCAGGACTGCAAAGGCATATAAGATATCCCGAAGATATGTTTATGGTTCAGGCCTCTAAATATCTGGTTTACCACATGGAAGACCCCGAGGTGTTCTACAATAAAGAAGACAAGTGGAGCCTTCCCACCGAGCTTTTCCGCCAGAAGGAACAGCAGATGGAGCCCTACTACACCATAGTCAAACTGCCGGGTGAAGCCAGGCCGGAGTATGTACAGATACTACCCTTTACTCCGCATAAAAAAATTAATATGATAGCCTGGATGGCGGGCCGTTCGGACGGAGAAAACTACGGAAAACTGCTGCTGTACGAGTTTCCCAAGCAGGAGCTGGTTTACGGCCCCAAACAGGTGGAGGCCAGGATAGACCAGGACTCCTACATCTCCCAGCAGTTGACACTGTGGAACCAGAAGGGTTCATCGGTCATAAGGGGTAACCTGCTGGTAATTCCGGTAAAAGATTCGCTGCTTTATGTTGAGCCCCTGTACCTGCAGGCTGAACAGAGCAAGATGCCCGAGCTGAGGCGGGTGATAGTGGCCCATGGAGACAAGATTGTGATGGAGCCCAACCTTAATGCCGCCCTTGAGAAAATTTTCGGCAAGGATGTCGGTCGGGTAGCCGAAAAACCTGTGATTCCAACGCCCGGAACCGGACCCAGTCCCAGTCCCCAAAAATCATTGAAGGAATTGGCCTCCGAAGCCGGCAAGGTATACGAGGAAGGGCTGAATAAACTGAAAGCGGGAGATTGGGCCGGATACGGAGAGTCCAATAAAAAGTTGAAGAGCTTGCTTGAGGAGTTAAGCAGCAAAGCCGGACAGTAACGGCAAAATAGCCGTATATGCCTAATTTTTTGGGGGGAGATATATATGTTTTTTGAAACATGGTGGCAGGGAATTGCTTTTGGAGTTGTTACCACGGTGGGAATGCTGGCAGTGGGATTTGCCTTAACGGGCATGTGGAAGAAGTATGAGGATGTAGAGGAAGTAAAGGGACATGGTTGTGACGCGCACCACTGATTAATATTTATCGTATATAAAAAAACCGGATCTGGCGCCGGTTTTTTTATAATGTTACCATTATTCTTGGGAAAGGTGTGGTCTTATAATTGCCTTACGTTACAATTGACGGCTTAAAATACCACTACTCGGCCCGTCTCCCTGTTGACAGGGAACCGGAGCAAGCAGTTGTTTTTATACATGGCTCCGGGGGAAGCCACTTATTGTGGGAAAGCCAGATAAACTACCTGGGCCGGGAATTCCTTGCCATTGCCGTAGATTTGCCCGGTCACGGGAATTCCGGAGGCACACCTCTCGGTACTATTGAAGGGTATAGCGAATTTATAAGTGCATTCTCGGAATGTGTCATAGGGTTTCCTTTTTTCCTGGCCGGACACTCCATGGGAGGGGCCGTTGCCCTGGATTTTGCCCTGAACTATCAGGACAGGCTGGCCGGTCTTATACTAATCGGAACAGGTTCACGGCTCCGGGTTCTGCCGGCTGTTCTTGAACAGTTCGGGAATGGAGTGGTTCCTGAGGATCTTCCGGCCCTGATGTACAGAAAGGGAGCTCCGGAGGCTGTAATAAAGGCTGCCAGACAGGATATGGAAAATGCTGGGCCAGCCGTGTTTTATTCCGATATGACTGCCTGTGATAAATTTGATGTCGGTGGCAGGCTTGGCGAAATAGATCTCCCGGCCTTGGCTGTCACAGGAGATCAGGATAAAATGACCCCGGTCAAATACAGCCAGTTCCTTGCTGAAAACCTTAAAAGGGGATACTATGAGGTGATAGAAGAGGCGGGACATATGTTGATGCTGGAACAGCCCGGAAAACTAAACACTGCAATATCAAATTTCCTCATGAAATACTGCAGGTAATATCGTCCGAAGGGGCGGTAGCCCCCTTTATTAGGAGGAATAAAAATGGGCAATGGCAGAAAAGCAATAAAAAGAATAGGTGTTCTAACGGGCGGGGGAGACGCCCCGGGGCTGAACGCTGTAATCAGGGCGGTGGTTAAGTCCGCCATCAGGGAGTATGGCATATCAGTGCTGGGATTCCTGAACGGCTTTGGGGGACTGATCAAAAATCAGGTCAGGGAACTCACCGAAAATGATGTGGCCGGGATACTTCCCCGGGGGGGCACAATACTGGGAACCACCAACAGGGACAACCCCTTTCATTATCCGGTTGACAGGAGTGGGGAAAGGGTTTTTGTTGATGTGTCGGACAGGATTTTTGAAAATACCAGCATACAGGAAGTGGACGCGCTGGTGGTAATTGGCGGTGACGGAAGCCTGGCCATTGCCAAGGAGCTGTATGATAAGGGACTTAAGCTGATTGGCGTTCCCAAAACAATAGACAATGACCTTCATGCCACCGATCAGACCTTTGGTTTTGACACCGCATTGACTACGGCCACCGAGGCTCTGGACAAACTGCATACCACCGCCGAATCGCATCACCGGGTAATGGTTCTGGAGGTAATGGGGCGGAATGCCGGCTGGATAGCGCTGCACGCAGGCATAGCAGGCGGCGCCGATGTCATATTGATTCCTGAAATACCTTACAATATAAACTGCGTGGCAGAGAAAATAAACTATCGCAGCAGCCACAACAAAAAGTTCAGTATAATAGTTGTGGCAGAGGGTGCAAAGCCTATGGACGGAGAAGTGGTAATTCAGCGAAGGGTTGAAGAAAGCTTTGACCCCATAAGGCTTGGCGGTGTGGGACAGGTTGTGGCCCGTGAGATTGAGGAAATAACTGGTAAGGAATCCAGGGTAACCGTCCTGGGTCATTTGCAAAGGGGGGGATCCCCCACCGCCTTTGACCGTATACTTTCCACCAGATATGGTACTGCGGCGGTTAATTACCTGATGGAGGGCAGGTACGGTCACATGGTATGCCTCCGGGGCACCGATATAGACACCGTTCCCCTGGAGGAGGCCATTAATGGTCAGAGAATGGTTCCCCTTGACTCTGACCTTCTTAAATCAGCCAGGCAGTTGGGTATATCTTTTGGTGATACAGATTAGATTATTGGAGGTAAAAATCAATGTGTATGGATAAAACACCCTGGGAAAGGGTTTGCGAATTCCACGGACATGTATGTCCGGGTCTGGCGTTGGGATTTTCGGCCACCACTTTGGCGCTGGAAAAATTGGATTTTTCAAGGTCTGTTGATGAAGAAATGATTGCCTTTGTTGAGAATAATGCCTGTGGTGTGGATGCCGTGCAGGTACTGTCCGGCTGCACCTTTGGAAAGGGAAACCTGTTTTTCATCGACCATGGCAAGCAGGTCTACACCTTTGCCCGGCGTTCATATGGAAAGGCGGTAAGAATTTCAGTTAAATACGGAGCCTTTTACAATGAGACCTACAGCCGCTTACGCATGAAAATAAACTCAGGGGAGGCCACCGGAGAAGAAAAAAGAGATTTTATGATGCTTCAGCAGAAACACATACAGAATATACTGGAAGCAGGAGAAGAATTCTTTGATATTTCTTTTGTAGATATTGAGCTGCCGCCAAAGGCAAAAATTTTCAAATCAGTAAGGTGTGATAAGTGCGGGGAGTCGGTAATGGAAACTAGAACGGTAAGCGCAGAGGGAAAGACATTATGTATTCCCTGCGGTAATCATTAACCCGGCCGCAAAAAAATTTTCCCGACCACATTAAATGCCAAAATATGGCAAGGATTAGCGCCCCCATTAATTGAATTCTTAATAATGGGGGTGATTGCGTTTGATGTACATAAAAACATTTATTATCATGCTTATACTTTTATTAGGTATGAATATGAGAATAACAGTGCAAGGCATTGAGGAGAGCCAGGCGGAAAAGCCGGATTATTCACGGGTAGGCTCCAAAATTGAGAATACAGTCCGGGGTTCCATAGAAGATCAAAGTTGGATGACATCCGTAAGCAAGCAGGAGGTGCATTCACTTTTGAAGAGATATTTTGCAGGTAATCTCCTGGAGGATCTGACTGAAAAATGTTGGGATTTTATAAAGGAGCCAACGGATTGGTACAGTGAGGCAAAAGTGATTGACATGAAAGTGCTTTATAATGACGGTAAAAGGGCGGTGGTGGAGGCATTAATAAGAATAGAGGATGTTGATACCGGTCATAATGAAATTGGCAAGGGATTATTTACCATGAACTCTGCCGGGGATCAATGGAGAATAAATTATATGGCCATCCAGTGGGGTATGCAGTCAGAAATAAGGTAATTTATGTTATAATATTGGTGCATTTGACAAAACCGGAGGAATTAGATGAAAATAGGCATTTTTACTGACAGCTACAGGCCGTATACCAGTGGAGTTGTAAACTCCATTGAACTTTTCACCAGGGATCTGACTGGCCTGGGTCACCAGGTTCAAATTTTCGCTCCCAATTATCCCCGCTGTCAGAAGGACAGCAGTGTTTTCAGATTTGCTTCGGTGCCAGCTCCCACAAATCCTGATTTTTCTCTGGCCATACCCTTTTCCAGGAGGCTCAAGCCGGCTATAATTAAATTCAAGCCGGATATAATCCATGTCCACTCACCTTTTTTATTGGGCAGGCTGGGAGCGAAATGCGCCAGAAATATTGGAGTACCCCTGGTATTCACCTTTCACACCCTATACGACCTTTACGTTCACTACATTCCTTTCGGGCAGGAAATTGTAAGGCAGATTACCCGGCGTTACTACCGGGAATTTTGTAACGGCTGTGATCTGGTGATTACACCCACAGAGATTATAGCTGAACACTTAAGAAATAATGGCATTACATCAGATATTAAACCAATTCCCACCGGAATTGACATAGAAAAATTCAAATCCCGGGATAATAAATGGATCCACCGCCATTATGGTATTCCTCAGAATACCAGGGTTCTTCTGTGCGTGGGCAGGCTGGGCAAAGAAAAAAACCTTGGCTTTATTATTGAAATGTATAACTGGATATCACAAAAATATCCGGATACCGTTTTGGTAATAGTAGGCGGAGGACCTGAAGAGCAAAGCCTTAAAAACCGGGTTCAGGAATTGGGCCTGCAGGAAAGAGTTATTTTTCCCGGAATGGTTGATAGCCAGGAGGTATTTAAATATTACTGCAGCGCCTACCTGTTCGTTTTTTCATCTGTCACCGAGACCCAGGGACTGGTGCTTGGCGAAGCCAAGGCGGCCGGGGTTCCGTCGGTGGCCGTCAGCGCATATGGAGTCAAGGAGATGATAAGCCATGGTGAGGACGGTTTTCTTACCCAAAACAGAATGGATGATTTCAGAGAGAAAATTGACCTTCTTTTAAATGATGAAGATCTCAGAAACAAGATGGGTGCTGCCGCTCTCCTCAACTCAATTAAAATGTCATCGAGAAACAGTGCCGAGAAACTGATCATGTGTTACGAAGAACTACTTTCCGTCCAAAGACTGCAGAAGCGGGAGAGCTTACAATAACACACAGGGAGATGAAAAATGGTATGGGCAGTGCAACACTGGAATCTATTATAAAAATCGCCATCTCAATAGAAGAAAAAGGATCTAAATTTTATGCACTGATGGCCACAAGAAGCGTTAATGATAAAATTAAATCCATTTTTGAGAGGCTTTCCAGGGAAGAGCTGGAGCATAAAGCCGCCTTTGAAAAGCTGTTAAGGTATGAAATTGAAAACAGCAATGAAGGCAATATAACCGAAAAAGAGGCTAAGTTACTGGACAGCTTTGTTAAAACGGGGGTATTCCACCAAATGAAAACAGTGGAGGACTCGCCTGTAGAAGGACCGATGGAGGCCCTTGCCCTGGGCATTCTTGCCGAAAAGGACGCCATCCTGCTTTATCAGGGAATATATAACCAGGCCAGTTCTCAGGTTGTAAAGGATATGATGAGCCGTCTGTTGGAAGAAGAAAAGATGCATCTGGTGGAGTTAAGGGAGAGCATGGAGGACATGGAAAGATAAGGGGATAGAATTGGAAAATGTATTGCCCCTGGTGGGGGGTTACCTATTAATTTTCTTTGCCAGGGTAGTGGATATGTCCCTGGATGTTATAAGAATTCTTATGCTGACCAGGGACAGGAGATTTTTGGCGGCAATTATAGGATTCATTGAGGTGACTATATTTCTTGTGGCCATTAGCCAGGTTCTGGCCGGAGGACTGACTGATCCTTTAAAGGTTATTGCTTACGCCGGAGGTTTTGCCACCGGTAACTACGTGGGCAGCCTGATTGATTCAAGGTTGGCCATGGGATACATATCACTTCAGGTGTTTTGCGAAACATGCAGTCACGATCAGCTATGCGCCACCTTTAGGGGAGAGGGCTTTGGCGTAACCTCGGTGACGGGATGCGGCAGGGACGGGGAGAGAAATATTTTATTTGTAACACTTAAAAGAAAGGATCTGGCAAAGGCTCTTAAAACACTGGACAAAATTTATCCGGATGCTTTTTACAGTATATTTGACGCCAGGCACATACACGGAGGAGTCTTTCCGGGCAAGAAAAAAGGAATATAATAGATATATACATAAAGGGAGTGGAGATAAAAATGAGTCTTTGGAAGGAAATAGAGCAAAGGATTATATGGGACTTCAAGGTTGGAGACGAATTTAAAAAATGCCAGGAGGGTTACGCCTTCGTGGTGGACGTTTACGAGGGTATTCCCAAACTGTCCCTTTACAAAATCAAAAAAAACAGTGCAGAATGCAACCCGATTAAGAAACAGCCGGATCAGGAACTGTTGCTCTCAGCCATAGAAAGACAGGGGATCAAGATAATAAGAGGAGGCATTTTCAGTATTGACAGTGAACTGCAGGAGTGGATTAAAGAGAACCTGGAGGACGTATTAAGATTTGTGTAAATGGTTAAACTCAACTAAAAGGAGTTGGCCATTTATGGAAAACATGCAGGATAAGACAATAAGGGAACTTGCTAAAAATTGCCAGACAGTAGAAGACGTTCATAATCTTTTAAAGAACCTATTCAAGAACACCCTGCAAACAATATTCGAGGCCGAGATGGATGCCCATCTTGGCTACGAAAAACACAGTGTGGAGGGTAATAACTCCGGAAACAGCAGAAACGGATTTAGCAAAAAGGCTATCAAAACAAAGTTTGGCCAGACAGAGCTTAAAATCCCCAGAGATCGTAACGGTGAGTTTAAACCCCAAATTATCAAGAAATACGAGACAACTTCAAACCAGCTTGAAGAACAGATAATTGCCATGTATGCCAAGGGCATGTCAACCCGTGATATAGAAGACCATATGAGGGATATCTACGGTATTGATGTTTCTGCGACCATGGTCAGCAAGGTGACAGATAA
>LADN01000029.1 GCA_000961585.1 Peptococcaceae bacterium BRH_c4a
AGCGACCCTCAAGAGACCCCACAGCGACATGCAGTGAGGGGGAGTGATTTAAGTCCGTGCGGAATGTACCGGAGGCTGCTACTGTCTCTTAACGACCGAGCCTACGGAATGCCGAGCCGGCTGCAGGACGCAGCCGGAAGCCGGAATCGACGCAAGGATGCGGCGTTGGAGGCGGTCGGCATTCCGTTGGCGACCGAGTTTAGAGACAGTTGCAGCAGGAGGTTATGCAGGCCGGACTTAAATCGCTCCGCCTACCCATTAGCGACAATGCAGCGACCCTCAAGTGACCCCGGAGCGACCCCGGAAAAACTCTGGGCTGAATAAAAATGCTTCGGCGCTTTAGTGCTTTAACACTTTAATATGTCATATACTTTCCTTAACGATAAAAAAAGCCGGGATGCACCGGCTAAAATAGTCAGCCCCTGGAACATCCACGGCTTTATATCAACCCTTCATTCTGTCTCCTGTCTTCTAAGAACTTACTTTTTTACCAGCGGCTTTAATGCCTCCACCAGTCTTTTTACATTTTCAACCTGGGGATCATTCTCCCCGGCCAGTTTAATATACTGTTCAAATTCTGCGGTGGCCTTCTCGTACTTCCTTTTGGCCACCAGGGCGTGCCCGTAGAAATAATGCGCTTCTTTATTGTTGGGGTTTTTGGCAATCAGCTCCTGCAGCATTGCTGCCGCCCGGTCATACTGGTTCACCGATATTAAACTGCCGGCCAGCCGGGTTTTCAGATCCTCCCGCTCCGGAGCCAGGGATACAGCCTTTTCATAGGTTTCAGAAGCCTTGGCAGCCTGTCCCTCCCTTTCATAGGCCAGGGCAAGTTCCTGTAAGATATTCACATCATTGGGCGCAGCCTTGTCCTTTTCCTCCAGCTCTGCGGCGGTGGCCTGCTGCGGGCTGTCTCCCAGGGGAGTATTCTCCGGCATAGTGCTCCACAGCATACCTGCCATGGATGAGGCCAACAGACCCAGGGACAACACGGCCGCCACTATTCCCATAATTACCCTCTGATGAATCTTTCTTTTTGTACGGTACGAAGTTTTAAATTTGACCATTTCTATTCTCCTCCCATACCAAACCCTAAAAGGACAGATTTATTATAATAAAGACTGCCCGAAAAGTCCATCCAAGCGTTACTATAAAGTCCCCCCCGGCCCCACTGATAACTGCGCCAACTATAATTCAGTCTAATTTTTGCCGCAGGGCAAAAGAATTGTAATAGTTGTTCCTCCACCTTTCTTACTGGCAACCTTGAGCTCCCCGCAGTGATCATTAATAATACGGTTGGAAATAGCCAGCCCCAATCCAATTCCCTCATTCTTGGTACTGAAGAAGGGATCAAAAATTTTAGGAAGCAGTTCTTCTGGTATACCGTCACCAGTGTCTATGAAATCAATAATTACGTTTGATCTGTCAGTTGACATATAAGTCTTAATAGTGAAGTCACCGTGGACTGACATAGCCTGGAAGGCATTGTTGACTATATTTAAAAATACCTGTTCAAGTTCATCATTGTCTCCATTGACCGGAGGTATTGTTTCATCAAGTATTTTGCGTATATTTATTCTTCTTCGCAAAGCTTCGTTCTCCAATAGAAACATCACATTGTTTAAGATGTCATTCAGCCTAAGTGATTCCCTCTTTCTATTGTGAGGTTTGGAAAGATTTAAAAAGTCAGATATGATTTTATTAACCCGGTCAATCTCAGATAAAATCATTTGCATTTGGGAGTCAAACTCATTAATTCCCATCTTCATAATTTTATCCTTGATTATTTGTACGAATCCACGGACCGTTGTCAGCGGATTTCGCATTTCATGTGCAGTTCCAGCTGCCAACTCTCCAATGACCTTTAGCTTTTCGCTTCTTATTAATTGCATTTCAATCTGTTTAATATGGGTTATATTTTTAAAAACAACAATTGTTCCATATGCTTCATTGAGATCGTTTCTTAAAAGGTGGGTATTAATAATATAATATTGATTTTCCTTTGCCCCGACGACAAGTTCATAGTCCTTTATTTCAATATTTCCCTCAAGGGATCTGACTATATAACTCCAGTCACCCGCCAGGTGCTCGGCAAGACACCTAAATGGCCGGCCTAAAAAGGGTTTTTTACCAACATTAAAGGAGTATTCCGCATTTTTATTTATCAATGTTATCGTCAAATCTTGGTCAAGAGTAATAACTCCAATATTAATTGCATTTAATATTGTTTCCGACTTTTGCAAGAGTGCATGGTAATTGACATCACTGGTTATATCAATAACCGTGCATACAGAACCAAGACGCAGTTGATTATTGCCGAAAACAGGAAATATGCTAATCTTGGCGGGTATCTTTTTCATATCACCTTTTATAAAAATGCTATCCCTTAAATCAGTTACCGAAATGCCAAAATCCAGAATCTTATTAATGTTAGGATCCATAAAATTCAACTCATTAAAACCGAATTGGTCATAAGCATCATCGCTAACTGACAAGCGAGTCATCTTTGCAAAGGCCGAATTGATTAACGCTATCTTACCTTTTTGATCTGTAATGATAATTGGCTGGCAAACTTGATTTAAGATATTGCCGGAGATCCGTCTGATTACCCCAGGAGTTAAGGGATCTAGAATATTTCCCACTATCATGGCAAGGGAAAATGATTGCAAGTCTGTTGCGGCGAGGACTGTATTCAAGCAAATACTCCTTTCATTGTCATTTATCAATCCCGGCTATACTAAGCGGCTTAAAACATTTATGTTCCATAGCCTGCTCAGCAGCCATGAACCGGCCTGTCACAGAATACTTCAACAATATATGGAAAAAATCCTCCACCCTGACCAAAATAGGCAGACTACTCAGTAATACGATACACCCGCCAGGCATAAACTATCGGTAAGTTGAGGAAAATCTGTTGATTAAGGGTCCGGCCTCCCGTATAATAAAGGTTGGAAAGGCAAAAGGAGGGAAAGCTATGGGCAAACATATCAGAACCGTTAACGCCAATCAGGCGATCCTCAGGTCAACCCTGCAGGGCCGCGGGTGCGGAGAGTGTCAGGCGTCGTGCCAATCTGCCTGCAAGACGTCCTGCACTGTGGGCAACCAGGTATGCCTGAAGGAAAAAAAGCAATAAATAATTGAAGGCCCGGTCCCGAGGGATTGGGTTTTTTGCTTTACGGGGGATAAAATGATACATAAATTTATATTTGACGACACAAGAATGGTGTTTGACGTTCACAGCGGCGCACTGCACATTGTTGACGAACTTATCTGGGATCTCCTGGAAGCATACGGCGCCCTTCCCGAGGAAGAACTGGCGCAAAGTCTTTCAGGTAAATACCTGGAAGAGGATATAAGCGAGGCTCTGGAGGAGATTAAAGAACTTACAGACAAAAACATTTTATTTTCGCCGGATCCACTGGGGGGGGCTTACAAGCCGCCCGGCGAAAGTGTGGTGAAGGCACTGTGCCTCCACCTGGCCCACGACTGCAACCTTTCATGCCGGTACTGCTTTGCCGGACAGGGGAAATTTGGGGGAGCCCCTGGACTGATGACTGCCGAGGTAGGCAGAAAGGCCCTGGAGTTTCTGGTAAACTCTTCGGGGGAGCGCCATCACCTGGAAGTGGACTTCTTTGGAGGGGAGCCCCTTTTGAACTTTGACGTCCTGCGAATGCTGGTGGACTATGGAAGGAGCCTGGGGCGGGAGAAGGGAAAGGAAATCAAATTTACCGTCACCACCAACGCCATATTGTTGGACGGGCGGATTGGAGACTTTTTAAATAAAAATGATATAAGTGTGATACTGAGCATCGACGGGCGTCAGGGTGTGCACGATGCCATGCGGCCCTTCAGGGACAGAAAGGGATCCTACGACGTTGTGGTAAAGAATATAAAATCTTTCCTCGAGTCCCGGGATTATCGGGATTATTATGTGCGAGGAACCTATACCGCCCTTAACACCGACTTTTCCTGTGACGTGGAACACCTGGCCTCACTGGGTTTTGACAATATATCACTGGAGCCGGTAGTGGCCGGTGAAAAGGATCATTACTCCCTCCGGGACAGCATGTTCAGTCAAATTTCTTCGGAGTATGAGAAACTTACCAGATCAATATTAAAAATGACAAAAGAAGGCCGCCACATCAACTTCTTTCATTTCAACATTGATTTTGAGGGGGGACCGTGCCTTCCCAAAAGGATGAGCGGTTGTGGGGCCGGGCACCAGTATCTGGCCGTGGATCCTCCGGGAACCCTTTATCCCTGCCATCAATTTGTTGGCCGGGAGGAGTTTGTGCTGGGGGATGTATTTACCGGCGTTCGACGGGGCGACCTGACCCGGCTTTTCAGAAATTCGCACCTGTACCGCAAGGAGGGCTGCGGTCAGTGTTGGGCCAAATTCCACTGCAGCGGGGGATGTCACGCCAATGCCGTTATTCACAACGGATCCATAGAAAAACCATACTCCCCGGGCTGCCTGCTGGCCAAAAAAAGGCTGGAGTGCGCCATGTATTTGGCCCAGTGGAAAAACGCCCCTGACAAAAGCTGACACACCCTGATTCACGCTAATCCGACCCAGTGTTACAGTTTTTTCCTTAAGTCGCCAACTTTTTGTTTTTTACGTGTAGTTTGTGCAAAATTGGATGATCGGGAGAATTTCCAAAGCAGGCTGTGTATTGATGAGCCATCCTTGACAAATGGCCTTTTTTAAACAGGATTGTCTTGTGGTATAATTTAAGAGCTTTCTCCCTGCGAACATCCTAAATATTTACATAAATTTTGGCTACTAGTAACAAACGAAAAAATGGCGAAGGGGGTATGTCTTGATAGTCCGAGAGAAGAATGCGGCTGTTGCGGGATATATGCTTAAATATTATAAACAGTTAATCAGTTTTATAAAAAGCCCCAAGGAGCCTGCAGCCATCATAGGCGTGGCCCTTTATACCATCTTTATAATGTTTCTGGTTTCAGTGGTTAGCGCAGGAAACATGGTGTGGGGAGTGTTTTCGGGGGGGCAGTTGATTTCAGTAGTCAGTGACCCGGCAGAAGCCGGTGCAGTGATCACCCAGATGGCTGATGAATACAGTGACGGTAATGTTATAGCCCTGATGGGCGCAGTGCAGGTTAAAAAGATCCGGTACGATGGCTCCGACATGAAGGAATCGGACCTCAGGGCCGCTCTCCATAATGCGGTTGGCTCCAGGGTAAGGGGAACCGAAGTGGTGGTCAACGGCACACCGATTCTGGCCATGAGCAGCAGGGCCGAGGCCGATAATCTGCTGAAATTCCTAAGGGCTGCATATTCGGTTCCCGAAGGCCAAACTGTTTTTTTGGAAGACATCAGGTTAAATGACACCATGGTGGAAAAAATACAGGTAGTCAGCCTTGAGAGTGCCCTGGACGCAGTCAAGAACGGTGCGAAGAAACAGGCCGTCTATCAGGTTAAAAACGGGGACACACTGTGGGACATCGCCAGGAGTAGCGGTATCTCGGCGGATAAGATCCTGGCCTCCAACCCGGGCATGGATCCTGACCGGCTGAGGCTGGGGGATGTCCTCAAAATGGAAAAGGCAGAGCCCCTGATCAATGTTGAAACAGTTCTCACCAAGGTGGCCACCGAGCAGGTAATCGCCCCGGTGGAAGAAAAGAAAGACTCTTCTCTGTTAACCGGGGAAAGAAGGGTGCTGGCCCAGGGCAAAAACGGAAAGAAAGAAGTCACCTACCAGATTATCAACAGGAATGGGTCGGAGTTTGACCGCAAGGTGATTAATGAAGTAACGCTGGAAGAAGCCCAACCCAAAGTTATAGCCACCGGCACCCGTGTTCTTCTGGCCTCCCGCTCCGGGGGAGGGCGGCTGGGATGGCCTGCGGCCGGATCCATATCGTCACCTTTTGGCCCCAGGGGCGGCGGGACACATAGCGGTATTGACATTAGCAGCTATACAGGAGCCACGGTGGCGGCGGCTGAGTCAGGCACCGTGGTAATGGCCCAGTGGTACTCCGGATATGGAAAATGTGTGGACATATCCCATGGAGAAGGTGTTGTCACAAGATACGCCCACCTGTCCAGTATCGGGGTTAATGTCGGTCAGAAGGTAGACAGAGGCGAGCTGATTGGCAATGTTGGAACCACCGGATACGCCACCGGCCCGCACCTGCACTTTGAGGTAATCATAAGCGGCCAGGCCAGAAATCCTCTGAATTACCTGTAACAATTAGTAAAAAAGATGACTGCAAGATTTAAAAAATCAAATCTTGCAGTCATCTTTTTTACTGTTATGAAATTATTGTTCTCCCTTTTTCTTGGCCACGCTGATGGCACAGTCGGGGCAGACGTTCTGGCAGATGCCGCAGGCAATGCACTCATCAGTTATCTCCACCGATGGAGTGCCGTACACTCCCAGTATATCCGACCAGGACATGCATTTCTTGGGGCATTTTTGTATGCACAGGCCACAACCCTTGCAAAGCCCGGGGAAAATAGCCCAAAGCCCCTTTTCAACCTCAAAAGACCTTTCTTTAAAGGCATATGTCATTATCCAGCCCACCCCCTACAATAAACCGGCAACAAGTTCGGCGCCCCGGTCAATGGCTTTGAAATTAAGTTCCCGGAGCTTGGGATTCTTCTCAAACTTGTACCCCAGTTTTTTCTCAATGGCATCCTTGGCCCGATCTTCCGAAACCACCGCAGTGGCCTTCACCACGGCCCCCATGATGATAATGTTAAACACCCTGGGATTCAGCTCTTCATTGGCCACCTGCAGAGCCGGTATGGCCAAGACCTTCTTGGCGTTGGTGGGTATGGCATCCTCCACACCCTCAATACCCGAGTCATAAACAAAGACAGTGTCCGGGCCGACGTACTTACGGGTTCTGTGAACGGCCCGGTCGCTGAGGGCGATAATTATGTCAGCCGTAAGGAACTTTGGCGATCCGATGGCCTGATCCCCAATCTGCAGGTAGGCAACCGAAACCCCCCCCCTCTGTTCCACACCGAAATTGGGAATGTAAAGGGCTTCCCGGCCTTCTTCGTTGGCAGCCTCGGCGATGATCTCGGCTACCGACTGGACACCCTGGCCACCTTCTCCCGCCAGGACGATTTTAACCGCCTTAGCCATTATTTCCCCTCCTCATGCCGGGATTCTGGCACTTTGATTTCTCCTACTTTGAAATACTTGGTCATATCCTTTTCCAGGAACTTCCATGTGTCCTCGGCGTTGGTGCGCCAGTTGGTGGGACAGGTGGACAGGATCTCTACGAAGGAGAATCCCCGGCCATTAATCTGGTTTTCCAGCGCTTTTTTTATAAAACCCTTCATCTGCTTGGGGTTGGCCACCGTTCCCCTGGCCACGTAGGCCCCTTCCTGGGTGATGGCGGCAACCATTTCCGGACCCTGGGTAGGATAGCCGGTCTTTTCCGGATCCCGCCCGTAGGGGGATGTCTCAGTTTTTTGCCCGGGCATGGTGGTGGGGGCCATCTGTCCCCCGGTCATGCCGTACTGGGTGTTGTTTACCAGAATAAGGGTAATTTTTTCATTCCGGGCGGCGGCATTCACCAGATGTTGGGAACCGATTGCATATCCCCCCCCGTCACCCATGTACGCAATACCAATGACTTCGGGATTAGCCCTTTTTATACCCGTTATAACCGGGGTGGTCCTGCCGTGGTGGGTCTGTATTGCGTCAATATTGAAAAAGTCCCATGAAAGCAGCGAACAGCCTATATCGCAACCATACACCGCCTTGTCCTGTATGCCCAGTTCGTCTATGGCTTCCCCCAGGGCCTTAAGTACCAGCCCGTGTCCGCAACCAGGGCAGAATTTATGCGGTTTTGTATCCACTCGCCAGCTTTTGGGCATGGCTAGCTGCACAGACATATTGAAGCCTCCTTTTAATCTCTTCACCATATCCCGGCCTAACCCAAGACAGACTTAATCTTTGCCGAAATTTCCTCGGCGGTTATGCCCGCCCCGGGCTTGAACAGGGGAATTATCCCGGCGCCGCAGCCGTAAATGGAATCCTTGACCAGACGGGCCAGTTGACCTATTGCGGATTCGGCAATCAGCAGTGTCTTGGCTTTGTTGGCAACCTCCCGCAACTGCTTCTCGGGCATCGGACGCAGGGTAATGGGACGGAAGTAGCCAACCTTAACGCCGGCCTCCCTCAATTCCATGACGGCCTCTTTAGCGGCCCTGGAAACCACGCCATGGGAAACCACCACCAGATCTGAATCCTCGGCGCCAAGGCTTTCAAATTCAGCAACCTCCGGAGCAATGGCGTCGTATTCCTTTTGGTATTGCTGCAAAACCTCGTACAGCTCTTCCTCAACATTGTAAGTATTGCGGTACTGGCCAGGTGGCCTGTCAATTCCCGGAGTCCCGGGCATGCCCACATAGGCTTCCGGGGAAACCAGCTCAATGCCTCTGGACTCGGGGTCATACATGGTCAGTGATTCCCGCATCTTGGCCTGATAGCCGTCTCCCAGTATAAAGGTGGGAAAGCGATACTTCCAGGCGGTGTTGAACGCCTTGATGGTGTAGTCGTAAAGTTCCTGGTGGGTGGCAGTGGAGTAAACAATTCGGAAGCCTTCGCCGTTCCCGCCAAAGGTGGTCAGGGTGACCTCCTGCTGGGAATAAATAACGGTGGCTGTGGAGGGGCCTCCCCTTTGCTGAACGGCCACCACGATGGGCAGCCTCATGGCCTCGGCCATGGAAATGGGCTCCTGCATCAGGGTGTTTCCGGGGCCGGCGGTGGCTGTAAAGGCTTTTCTTCCGGCCAGAACTCCTCCCACCGTGGTAAACCCGGCGGAAAGCTCGTCCTCGGTTTGGAGAAACTCCTTACCGTACTTGGGAGCCATCCTGGTCCAGTAATGCATAATCTCGTTCTGGGGGGTAATGGGATAACCGTACATTATGTCGGCGTTGGCCATGACTGCGGCATAGGCTACAACCTCATTGCCGGTCATGAAATACCGCTTGTCCCCCTTAATCGGTTTTTCTGGCATTAACAGGTACACCTCCTAAATCTGTTTGGCTTATACGTTCTTTTTACCAGAATGTTTGCGGCATATACCGCTTGATGGCCCACACCTGATTACCTGCGCAATCTTTGGGCCCGATGATGGCGGCTATTTCTTCCGCCGCTGTGGTGGCCAGTACAGGCATATCCAGAATCACGGACGCGCCGCTCACCAACCGGGCCCCCTCCTGGACAATATCTGCGGTGGTTTCGTCACCCAGGTGGGTATTGTTGATCAACATGTTTACGTTTCCCAGTTCTCCAACGTACCCTGTAATGTCCTCAATGGAGGCGGTCATGGGCCTTGAGGCGTTTATAACCGCCACCACCCTTAGATCGGGGTCAGTCCCGGCCCCTTCCAAAAGGTTCAGTGTGCGTGATCCCCCCACACCGTACCCTATATCAAGGATTATATCGCCGGGCCTCTTCAGAGCCCAACGATTTTCCGCCCTGATCACATTTCCGGCTTCACCCAGTCCCTCTGTATCCCGGGTTTCCCAGGCCAGCACCTGTATTCCTGCGGCAATCAGCTCCAGTTTAATGGGCCGCAGGGTGTAACAGGGCTCCACAATATCAAGGTCCACCAGCGTAACCGTCCTGCCCAAACGTGAAAGCATCAGTGCCCTGTTTACGGCCACCTCGCTTTTGCCGCTGGCATATTCTCCTACATATGCTTCAACTATACGGCTTGAAATATTTAATCTCACCTTCCCGGAAGGAATACTCCAAGAGAATTATTTGCATTCTCCACACAAACAAAACCGGGCGCAATTCATTGCCACCCGCCAAAAAAACGCTATAAATAGTATATTCCAAAATAGAAAAATGTCAATAAAGTCCCTCTAAAACCACTCTAATGTTTGAACATTTCGCATTCACCTATAAAAAACATAAAGAAACCCGGAGATTTGCACATAATTTAACTTGCCCGGCTATACAAAAAAATAATTCAAAACTACCAGAAGAATAGCCCCCGGTATATTCAGAACTCCCACCGTGAAAATAGTGGCCGGGTTTATGGCAATCCGCATACCCATTTGCCCCAGGACTAAATTTGCCAGAAGAATAATTACCGTACCCGCCAAAAAACAGGAAAATAGCCGGAAAACCAGCCTGGCAGGCTTGATAATAAACACCGCCGCCACGTATACCAGGAATAGTGTCACCAGAATCAAAAAAACCAGCTTCCACTCCACCGCTCATCATCCTTTCGGTTGGTACTGTAATATTGATTATGCGGGGTAATGGAATAATATTCCTGCACCACTAAAAAACACGTACCCTAGCCCAGTTCCTGGCGGCCTTCCAGTGCTTTTGAAAGTGTCATTTCATCAGCGTACTCAAGGCTGGCCCCCACCGGCAGACCATGGGCTATCCTGGTCACCTTAATCCCGGACGGCTTTATCAGCCTGGCCAGGTACAGGGCGGTGGCATCTCCCTCCACATTGGGATTTGTGGCCACTATCATTTCCTTTACACTGCTGACGGCCAGCCTTTCCAGCAGCTCCCTGACGGTCAGATCCCCAGGGCCTATCCCTCCCATGGGAGAAATGGCACCGTGCAAAACATGGTACCGCCCCCTGAAGCCCCTGGATTTTTCCATGGCAATAACATCCCTGGGCTGCTCCACCACGCAAAGTATTTCGGTGTTTCTCCTTGGATCCCGGCAGATTACACAGGGGTCACTGTCGGTAAGATCACAGCAGAGGGAGCAGCGGCGTATATTATCTCTGGCGTCGGTCAAGGCCCCGGCCAGATTCCGGGCCACCTCCGGAGGAGCGTCCAGAATATGGAAGGCAAGGCGCTGGGCGGTCTTGGGACCAATGCCCGGCAGCCTTGCAAACTCATCAACCAAACGGGCTATGGGGCCGGTGGAATTCATTCAATCACCTCGATACATTACATTAGAATACAGGAGACAGGAGACAGAATTCAGAATAAAACCTCCCAAACAATGCCATTCTGAATTCTGTCTCCTGAGTTCTGAATTCTTTTCTTATAGAAGTCCTGGTATGTTCAGCCCTCCGGTAACTTTTCCCATCTCCTTGGCCACCATTTCCTGGGACTGTTTTAGTGCGCCGTTGACCGCAGTGAGTATCAGGTCCTGGAGCATTTCAACATCTTCGGGATCCACGGCCTCGGGCTTTATTTCAACCGAAACAAGCTCCTGCTTGCCATTGGCCACAGCCTTGACAACACCGCCGCCCGCCGTGCTTTCCACCGTGCGGGTGGCCATCTCCTCCTGCAGCTTGGCCATGTCCGCCTGCATTTTCTGAACCTGCTTCATCATTTTTTGCATGTTGCCGCCCATCATAATAAACAACCTCCCTTATTAGTAATACATCCTGCATTTTAACAAACCCCGGGCATTTTAACAAACCCGGGAATTAATTTAAATCAGGGGTCAAATACTTCAAAGTCTTCCTCGGCAGATTCCTCGCCCTTGCCGAAAAGGGCCTCCACGTCGTCAGGGCGGACGATCTTTCTGGGCAGCCCCACTTTCCCGGGGGGTTTCCCGTCAGCTTCCACCAGGCGCAGGCGAATATCCTCTTTGCAGACCGATTTTATCAGATCGGATAATTCCCTCCGGTTGGTTTCGTTTTCCAGTATCATTACCGCCAGGGGAGCGTAAGACTCGGACCTGGGGAAGGCAATGGTCAGCGTATTCCCTTCAACCTCAAGGGGCCAGCCCTTACCCTGGGTAAGGTGGGTGGCTATGTTGGGATATAGCCTCCGGGCCATCTCCAGCACATCGTTCCACCTGGAGTCAATTGTTTTGAATAAATGGCCGGGATTAGAAGCCTTGCTTTCATGATATGATGCGGGCAGTTCTTTTTCACCACCCGTTTTTTTCCTTATAGCATTTTTTGTTGCTGGCGGGGGAATCTGAATTTTTGCCCCCACCACGGGCTCCTGCGGAGGGCTGGCATTTTCCCTGACTGCGGAGGGAACTGGCCCGGAAGGCTCAGCCGCCGGACAGGATCGGGAAACCGCCGGCACATAGGCAACCGTGGCGGGCTGCAGATCTATGTTAGCCGCCTTTGGGCCGGGAAGCCCCCTAACCCTGGATGACAGTTCCGAGATCCGTGACTCCAGCTCCCTGATCCTGGCGGCAAGTTCTCCCACATGGTCATCCCCGGAACCCCGGCGGGCGGCCAAAAGCCTTGCCGCCCGCACCAGGGCAACCTCCAGCAGTATACGGGGCTGAGTGCTCCAGCGCATATCCTGCTCGGCTCTGGACAGGCCGCCAATAACACGGGAAAGACATTCAATTTCATCTCCCCCCGCCCCCGCTGATCCCAGTTTTTCCAGCATCAGCCCACGCAGATGAGCATTCAGGTCCTTTACAAAAACCCGGAGATCCTTGCCCTGGTCGGCGATCTCCCCGATAAGCCCCAGAACCTCTCCCGCCTGGCCGCCCATCAGGCCCGAGGCCACACCCTTCAGCAAATCTTCCCTGACCGTTCCCAATATGCCGTGTATTTCATCCACGCCCACCCTGTTGCCACCGTATGCCGCCGCCTGGTCCAAAATGCCCAGGGCGTCTCTCATGCCGCCCTCGGCCGCCCTGACAATAAGATCCACCGCTGGCTGCTCTATCTCAATCCCGGACCCTTCGGCCACCGTTTTGATCCTCTGTGTCATTTCCCTGTCACCAATCCGGTGAAAGTCAAACCTCTGGCAGCGGGAAAGAATGGTCAGGGGAATTCGGTGGGGCTCGGTGGTGGCCAGTATGAACATGGCGTGGCTGGGAGGCTCCTCCAGTGTCTTTAAAAGGGCGTTAAAAGCCTCGTTGGTGAGCATATGCACCTCGTCAACGATAAAAACCCTGAACTTTCCGCCGGAGGGGGCAAACTTCACTTTTTCCCGAAGATCCCTAACCTCGTCAATGCCCCGGTTTGAGGCGGCGTCAATTTCAATTACATCCATTGATGTTCCGGCCGCAATATCGCGGCACAGATCACAGCGCCCGCATGGATCTGCCTCCCGGGGTTCCCGGCAGTTTACCGCCCTGGCCAGTATCTTGGCAATGCTGGTTTTTCCGGTTCCCCTGGGTCCGCAAAAAAGGTAGGCGTGGGACAGCCTCTCGCCCTTCAGGGCGTTAACAAGGGTGCGCACAATATGATCCTGCCCCACCACTTCCTTAAACCCCCGGGGCCGCCACTCCCTGTAAAGAGCCCGGTAAGTCATAAAAAACACCCCCGCCAGAACTCAGAATATGTACGGTATTCCTAACAAGAATTAAAAGGGCGTAATAATTTTTACTGCCTGCGGCATAGGCAACTATTTAAAATATTCTTCCCGTTTATCTCTGCCGCCAGCCCTTATATCATAACGGTTTTTTTCTACTTTCGCCGCAAAAAAAATATTTCCTTTTATTCATCGGTCAAAAAGCTGCCAGAAAATCCTTTCCCCTGGAAACTCTGTGAACTTACTTGTGCTGCTATATAATACCACCACCCTGCCCTTGACTACCCGTCCAAAAATGATCTATAATTATTTTCGCAAGCGGGTGTAGCTCAAAGGTAGAGCATCAGCTTCCCAAGCTGAGGGTTGAGAGTTCGATCCTCTTCACCCGCTCCAAATTCTCATAGTAAAATTAAGGCCTCCCGGTTGACGGGGGGCCTTTTTGCCAATCATTTGCTTCACCTGAATTGTTAATCTGACCTTGCTGGCGCTGCCTGCTCCCTCGCTTCCGTAATTATATGCGGTCGGGGAAGGTGAAGGATTTAGCTAAATACTTCCTGTTAAAAGAAAGAAATGCCTGATAACCCAGGCATTATTAGTATTTGAGAAAATGTATTTAACCTATGATACCTTGATTAACCCCCAGCTCACTAGGTCATCATAGGATTTTATAATCTGTTCCATGTCAAACTTAGGGTGTTTTGCTTTTTTAATCTCCTCGATTACAGTTTCTCTATCGGTGGGTTCCCCGAAAATTGTCTGGATTCTCCATACAAAATGGGCAGTAGCATAAATTTCCAGCTCCAATGGAGTCATATTACCGAATGTTTCAATCAGTGTGGTAAGCTCTTTTTGATGTTTTTTAATTTCATCTCTTTCCCGATCTAAAACAACCTGGGTCTTTGATCCCGTCCGGTATATAAACGTACTTCCCTCAACCAAATCTACAACGTCATCCCGGTAGGCATTTTCAAGTTCAGTGGCAAATTTTTCACTGTAAGGACCATAATAATGCATTGTATATGCATAGTTTAGCGGTATGCCATATGCTTTTGCTAGATACACATACTTTTGATATGCCTTTTTGCCTCTGACTTTACCCAGGGCGTTAACCATAAAAGCTACAAACGTCCTGGCGTCCAATTACATCACCTCACCTCTACTTAATTTTATCTTTTCTTTTTTTATGGTCTATTTTTTCTATTTCATACTGTTTTTGAGCTTCCTCATATTCTCTTCTTTTTCTTTCAACTTCCTCCTTCTTTTTTTCAACCTCCCTTACATAAACTGTATACCCCGCTTCATACATATTATTACAATATTTCAGCATTTCTTCTTTAATCTCTTCTTTTGCGTAAATCCTTAATATATTTATTTTTTTGCCAGAGATGCTTGCTACCGGTAAAGAATAATCTTGGATAGCCTTAATGATATTGGTAAATTTATCCTTGACCGGAATGGCAAAAAGCTTGTTATCCTCGTCTTCCTGGGTTTCCTCAATATGTATAGGTATTTCAATAAGATATTTGGAGGATGAGGTTTTGGATTGATCTATATGATAATCTTCTTCACTATATAGGTTATCAACCTGCTCTATTACCCAGGCTATTTTCCCAAGCTCATCCTTCTTTTCATCCTCATCCTCTTCGGGGTGGGGTTTTGAAACGAAAGCCTCTTTTATATGTTTTCTTCGGTATAAATTCTCTGCCCATTTAGCATTTTTCTTTCCCTGTTTTTCAATTAACTGGATTATTTTACTGTCGATCCAGGGTAAATACAAGTCAAGATCGGAAGGATAAGCATTTAAACCTTCGCTTTTTAAAATATCTTTAATAAAATTAACCAAGTAATGATCATAAATCCGCCTGGTTTTATGAAAGTACACTTGGATAAACATCCAGTATCGCGCATAAATGAATTCTTCAACAGCGTGGATGCCGCTTGACTCAACTCCCAATTGCCACTCTCGTTCCGGGTCGTTTTGAGGATGACAAATACTTAGGGTATCCAGCATTCTAGGTAAATCATACTTGCCGTACTGGACTCCACAATAATGGCTGTCCCTTAAAAGATAATCCATCCTGTCGGCATCCAATTGTCCGCTAATTAAATCTTTAACAAAAAGGTGTTTTTTATCTTTAATAAAACCAGAAAAGAATTTCAGAATATCCTCTTTCGTTATACCTTCAGAAGAAAAGAGCTCATCTATTAAAGGGCCAAAAACATCGCGGATTAGCAGCTTGGTGTATATCTCGTGTCCGGACCTTTTTTCTCCATCAATGTCTTCTAGTTCTGGATAAAGACCACTTTCTTCGCCTACATGAGAGAATGGACCATGGCCAACGTCATGGAGGAGGGCCACAATACGACCGATTTGTTTTAATCTTTCGTATTCAGGTTGCTTAATATAATTATTATTTATGCATTTCCTCTGCCAAAGTGAATCCATGGCTTTACCGACTAGGTGCATTACCCCAAGGGAATGACCGAACCTTGTGTGTTCAGCTCCGTGATATACAAGATAAGTAGTCCCAAGTTGGCGGATATAGCGGAGACGTTGAAAGGCAGGGTGGGCTATCAACTTTTCTTCTTTGTCTGAAACATCAATCAATCCGTGTATAGGATCTCGGAATTGGTAACTCATTCCTTGAACACCATCCTACCACAATTTAAGCTACAGGAAAATATTGTTCCGATCCATGTTATACTACAGGGTCCGGCAAAAACTGCCGGACCCCTTAACGTCGTTACAAAATATGTCTTATGAAATTCGTTTATAAGACATATTTCGACGCTTGATTATTAATTCCTTTTTTTAACTTAAAAATACATATCACCTAAATATAAACACAATATAGCGCTGGGTTTGGTTAGGGGCAGGCGCATCACCACTAGAACCGAGTATTCCCCCCTAACGTGCCAGCCACTGGGCTCTCTGAATTAATGAATATGTATATATGAGCCCGTTAAAACCAGGCAAAATTACCAGTTGCTAACAATTAAACTGCCAAAGTTCCATTTGAATTACCATCGCGCTTGATATATACAGCAAAACTACCGCTGCCAGAGGTCTTAAGACACCTCACAGCACCCCGTTCTGCCCCTTTTACCAAATCAGCGGCGCTTGCAGCTGATTTTTCGGGGGCTTCTCTCGTAATCAGACGCATCACTTGGCGAATGTTGTACACAAATGAAGTGGCATGCAACCGGATCTGGTGTTTAGTGGATTATTACTAAAGACTGAGTAATCGTTTGACTCTGAAATTCTCTATAAAAAAGGCCTCCCGGACTGGTGGAGGCCTTTTTTATACCATTTTTGCCGGGGCAATCCTGGTGTGCATAGCTCCGGTTGGGGGCAAGGAGGGCATAAATGCACCCTCTTGATTACCCGGAGTCATATTCGTGTTGTTTCTTTCGCCCCCCCGGCAGGGATTTTGCTCGCTACCAGACATAGTTTCTTTTTACCCCAAAGTCCTGATCCAGCAGATCCAGCAAGTATTTACGCTGGCCGTTCATGTATTTTTTAGCCCCATTAATGCGGGAACGGTCTCCGTTAACCAGCCTTTTAACGTATAAGGCACGGTTTTCCCGCATAACCATGGCCCTTTCTCTGTGCTGAGAATTAAAGCTTTGCAAATATTCCCTGGTGCTGTTAGTGTTATTACGAGCAGCCGCTGCCCTCAGCTGGGCATCCTGCCCGATCGCCTGTAGCCTATTCTTTTCATTTTCAACTATCCATCTATGCAGATCCGATGCCATCTCCTGGCATGACCGCTTGAGGCTGTTGCTTAGATCCTGCCCCATAATCTTGCGGCTTTTCCCCATGTCCGAGAGCAGCCAGCCCACTTCCTTCTTCAAAAGCGCATTGTTTTCTTTAAGCATATCCCCGTACATTTTAGCTGCCCGGCGGCGGGCCGCCTCATTGATCATCCTGTCTTTTCTGCTTCCCAACTGACTCACCCTTTCCATGTTTATTAAAGTTACGCCCACCCTTCAAAGGGCAGGCGTACTAAGCATAAATACACAATATGGATTACGCAGAACATGCTGCGGCGGTGGCGGTCAAGCCAATAGCCTCGGCATATTTAAGGTAGGTGTCTACGGAAGCAATCACTACCCGGGCTTCAATGGCAAGAAGCTCGATGCCCACCAGAGAAACTCTTGCCCAGGCATCTATAACGATACCCTTGTCTAAAATACGGTCAATTACTTCCACAAGACTGGAAGACGCAATAGATTTTTGAACAGCCATTAATATACCTCCTCTTTGTTATAGAAATTTTTTACGGCGGCATATGCATTTTTTGCAGTACGGCCAGCGGCTAGCACATATTAAGCAGGTGCCCGCCGAGACCCGGACTATTACTGACCCGGAGGCTGTTATTTCCACGCCCCGGGGAAATCTGGTTGCCCGGGCTCTTAATAACAATACCCCAAACCTAGTGCTCAACCATGTGCTATAACCTGCTTAACTGCATCTTATACACCCCCCTTCGAGTTCTAAAGCTTTTAAGGAATACTATTTTCTATCAATATACTATTTAAATGGACAATGGAATGTGAGTAAATGTATCCTAATGGAAAAATTTATTTAATGCTTGTTTACCTTGCTTATTTAAACTAGAGCTAATATGTTAAAAGCTCTTTTTTACAGACGGCACATCCAAAGACTTTTCCCGACTTTTTATTTTATTCCGTCACCACCACAATGTGATGAATAAGTTATACTAACCATATTTTACCACGACAAACAAAACCTTGCCTTTGTCCCTGTTTAAAATCCGCTCCCCCAGGGATAGCCGTCTCTTTGACAGGCATAGACGAGCATTGTTTTTCTCCAGAAAAAATTGGCGACCGTTGTAACATTAAGTCATACCTGGAATATATTGCAATGTGAGTAAAAATTTACTTTGTGGAGGGATACCAATGGAAGAACAGGACATGACTTTTGTGGACGAAGCGATGAAGATCGTGAAGGACCTCCGGCCGGATTTTGCATTGGACCGGGGTTTGCTGGATTGCGGGTGCGGCTTCGTGGAAGAGAGCATCTTTTCTTTCAGTAAGGATTCTTGCTTGTGGATTGTTCTACTGTGCAAAACCGGCAATTTTGCATGTAAGCCAGTAACCGCACAGTGGATAGAGACATTCTCAAATCTTATCTTACAATCCTCACGGGTGTTTGTGGAATTTGATATTAACCACAAGATAACTGGCTGGGCAGTGGAGCAGGATAAAATCTGCTGTTTAGAAGATTTTCCTCATAAAAAGATGATCAGGGCGGTATAGCTGATCAGCGGCTAAGCGTAGAAGCAAGGACAGGGGATACTTCAAAGATACCCCCTGTCCTTCTTTACCTTTTGAGAAATTATTTCCCACTCCAGTATTATTCTTTTGACAAAATCATTCCAATGGTCTTCGGGTACGTTAACAAACCCCCGATAGGTCAGGCAAAGCTTACCCTCTCTCAAATCAATCTCCAATACCTTTTGCAGAAGGTCTTCCTCTCCCCCGAATTTTTCCATAAAATCTTCTACAATCCCGGTAATAATGGCCAGTTCATCAGGATAAAGATTGCGTTCACCCTGTTCATCCATCCGAACGGCCACTCCTCTAAGAGCTTTGCCCAATCTCCAGAAACATTTATCAACAATGATTTCCAGCCCTGACTCAATACTTTCTTCCTCGATCAGGTTGGCTATTTTACCGATAAACTTTGTCAACTTGTTCAGGTTATCGGTATAAAGGTCATAATTATCCTGCACGTCAAATTGAAGGCAATGACATATCACATCAAACAATTCCAGCAGGTTTTCCGTTTTTTTGTATGTAAGGGCGCTTTTGCTTCCCGTAGAGACGGTGCCGCTCATTTTCTCCCGGCAGAGATTAATGTTTTCCAGCAGAGCCATTTTTGACTGCAGGAAATTATCTTTGTTCCCTTCTATCCCTGAAACCAGATAATCAATTGTTACCCCGAATTCAATGGCTAACTTATTTAGTATGGCCGTGCTGGGATTTTTTATTTTATTCCGCTCCATGAGGCTGAGCGCCTGCTTGCTTATGTCCCCCAGACGGTTGGCCAGCTCCTGTAAGCTATATTTTTTTGGCTCTTTTTTTTTTCCAGGCGAAGCTTTCTTATCCTTTCACCCATGGACAGATTGCACAAGTTTTCCATCGGCTAACCCCTTTTATTGCGCTGTGACTCGAAGTTCCTGACGGCATCCGTCAGATCTTGTTCATAAAGCAGCAGATTTAAAACCTCAAGCTTACCCGCCGAAATGTTGTCCCTGATCAAATTCATAACTGCGTTGCGGCATATCAATTCCAGATCGGCCCCACTTTTACCTTCGGTGATGCCGCTCAGTAAATCCAGGTCGGCATTCACGGAAATATTCTTTTTACAGAGATTAATTGCAAAAATCTCTTTTCTGGCAGCCTTGCCGGGCATGGGTACCTCCAGGTGCAGATCGAACCTTCCGGATCTCAACAATGCGTCATCCACAAGGTCCGGCCTGTTTGTGGCGGCCAGCAGAAACACTCCCCGCAATTCCTCCAGACCGTCTATTTCGGTAAGCAACTGGCTTACCACCCGGTCGGCCATACCATCTCCCTGACTATTCCTTTTAGGCGCCAGGGCATCTATCTCATCGAAGAAAATGACGCAGGGAGGAACCTGCCTGGCCTTTTTAAATATTTCCCTGATTCCTTTTTCTGTTTCGCCCACCCACTTAGAAAAAAGCTCCGGGCCCTTTATGGAAATAAAGTTGGCGTTGCATTCGGCCGCCACCGCCTTTGCCAAAAGCGTCTTGCCGGTGCCGGGAGGACCGTGGAGAAGAACTCCCCTGGGCGGGGTAATTTCAGCGGCACGGTACAGTTCAGTATATTTTACGGGCCATTCAATGGCCTCTTTTAATATTCTTTTAACCTCCTCCAGCCCGCCGATGGACTCCCACTTCACATCCGGGCTTTCCACGAAAACCTCCCTTAAAGAAGATGGCTCAATCTCCCTTAAAGCCTGCCTGAAATGATCCATCCTCACCTCAAGGCTGTTTAAAAAAGAAGACGGTAGTGCGCCGTTTAAGCCCATATCGGCCCAGACAGATCTCAGCGACGTCATAGCCGCTTCCCTGCAAAGGGCTGACAAATCGGCGCCCACGAAACCGTGGGTCAGGCCGGCGAGATATTTTAAGTCCACGTCCTCGGCCAAAGGCATCCCCCGGGTATGGATTTCCAGTATCTTTAGCCTTCCGGATTGATCCGGAGGACCGATTTTTAATTCCCGGTCAAACCGACCGGGCCGGCGCAATGCCGGATCTATGGAGTTTGGCAGGTTTGTGGCCCCCACCACAATAACTCCCTTTCTCTCGTTTAATCCGTCCATAAGGGCCAGAAGCTGGGCCACAATTCTTTTTTCAACCTCTCCGGTCACCTCTGAACGCTTGGGGGCAATGGCGTCTATTTCATCCAGAAAAATTATTGCCGGGGCCTTCTCCCTGGCCTTTTCAAAAATATCTCTCAGCCTGGCCTCGCTTTCCCCGTAATACTTGGCGACAATCTCGGGGCCGTTGATGTTTATAAAACGGGCTTCTGTTTCCGAAGCCACCGCCTTGGCTATCATTGTCTTCCCGGTACCCGGCGGGCCGGTTAAAAGAAGTCCTCTGGGCGGATCTATACCCAGCCTTTCAAATACCTCCGGGTATCTCAGCGGCAACTCCACCATTTCCCGTATTTTCTTTATTTCCGAATCAAGCCCGCCGATATCCTCGTAGAAAACCTTGTTGCCCTTTCCGGATCGTCCGGAGGATTCCTTAATGTCTGCAGCCAGCTTTACTCTGGTGGAAAAATCCACCTGCAAAAAGCCCTCGGGATGAGCTTCCTGTATAATAAATTCATGGGGACTGCTGCCGAAAAGATTGACTCTGATCCTGTCCCCCCTGGTGCAGGCAATGCCGTCCAGCAGTTTATTCAGGTAGCCGCCGTCTTTTATCAGCCATCCCCTGGGGATGTATGTAGTGGGAACCAGCGTTAGCTCCCTGGCTACCTTTCTTTCTTCTTTGGATATTTTTATTTTTTCTCCAAGCCCGCCCTGAACATTTTCCCTGGTAATGCCGTCTATTTGAACTACCGCCTTGTTTCTTTCACCAGGGAAGGTCGGCATAACCCTGGCACAGGATGCCCGCTTGCCTTCCAGTTTAACAATGTCGCCAATTTCAACATCCAGCGATTTTAAATATATGGGGTCAATTCGGGCGATATTTCTCCCCACGTCCCTGGGGATTGCCTCGGTTATTTTAAGATGCAGTTCCTTTGTTTCATCCATCATTAAAACCTCGATATCAGTTTTTCATGATTTTAATTTTCATAATGCCGTTGTGATAGTGCGAGGTATATTTCACGGGCTTTTCAAGTCCCTCAACAGTTATTTCCTTTCTATACTTTCTGCCGTTATTTTTACCGTCGACCGTTATAAACATGGATTCCTGACCAAACCTGATATCAACATCCGACTCTTCCACCCCGGGCATTTCAGCGATAATCAACAAGTGGTCCTCCTCGGGGATTATATCTACAATGGGCTCCCGGACATCCTCTTCCGCCGGTTTTTTTTCATTTAACTCCTGGGCCGGAGTATCGGTTTCGGGGGCGCCCCCCAGCCCCATGCGGACGCTGTAGTTATAAACAGCCTTGATGTTTTTCTTCCCCAATTGTCCTCTTTCATTTATCTCAACCAGCCCGTCTTTTTCCAGTTTGCCCAGCGTTTCCACAAGATCGGCCAGGCCGTTTAATATACCGGACAGCCCTTTGCCTGGATTTAATTTGTCCCTGTCCTCACATTTCCCAGCCATGATTACTATCTCCCCTTATCATTTCAGTCAGCTACTTCTTTCCGCCTGCCTCACTTCTTTGTCCCACTGCTTCATAAGGCCGTATTTTAACATGGTCTCCATCCCCGCAATGGCAGCCCTCAAATTAACCCCGATCAGGGGAACGCCCCCTATGGAAATAAGCAGATCGGCATCCAAGATCACACCTTTATCCAGAACCCTTTCCAAGAGGTCCGTCAGGGTAACTCTATTTTCCCTGGAAGGTTTCATAACGATCTCCTTTTTTTGGACTACATAAAGCTGTAGGGCGGCCATGGACCGGAAAATAACACCTCCAGGTACGGAACCCCGTTTACCCGGTCCAAAAACATCCCCAACCGGGCGCATTGATTTCCATCAGCAAGGCAGTTGAGGTTTAACAGCAAGATCTTGTTACGTTCTGTTTTTCTCGTCTTTTCCACACTCACTTTTTTTACCAGCCCAACTATGGAGGAATGACAATCCCCGAATATTTTATCGGCCTCGGCCTCTATTAAAGCTTTCAATCTGGCGTTTATTTTTTCTTTTATCAGAAAACCCTTGCCTTTGGTGGATTTAGACAGTTCCTCCCTTAACAGCTCTATTTCTTCATCACTGTCCATCAGCTTTAGAGCGGCCTTTTTGGTATCCATAACCACCTGCACGCCATATTCCCCGCAGCCCGCCACAAATCTCAGCTTGCCCTGTATATACAGGTAGTTATCCTCCAGCCATTTAAGCAGCAGATCTTCCGGAGCCTGACTTTCAGCGCTTTTAATAATTGTGTTGAAAGTAAATGGCATTACATTTCCATATCTCATCCAGTATACTTCGACCACCCTGTGGTGATCTTTCACCCAACCCTTGACAATCTCATCCTCACCGGAACGATACGGATTGGGTTTGCACCGGTGGGCAACGGCAGTTATTTCCCTGTACACCAGAGGAATAACCTTTTCTTCGTTAATCCCGGTTAAATACAAGTCCTCCGCCGCGCCATCAACCACACAGTACATATACATGCCATCTTTTCCGGTCAAATCATTGTTCACTGTCATCAAGCCACCTCACCGGGTTTAAGGTATCCACCACTTCATTTATCACATCATCCAGTCCGTCTTTAATGCTATCCACCACATCAAGCAGGTTTTGTTCCATTTTTATCGACTCCAACGCCTCTTCCAGGTCCATAATGGCAATACCGAGCCTTTCAATCTCGACTTCAGAAAGATTACCGTTTTCCATCCTCTTGTACGCCTGAATCTTAAGAGTATCCTTTATGATGTCCACTAATGCAAAAACCAAGCCCAGTATTCCCTGCTTCAGGTCGTTATCATTTACATCAATATGCATTTTACCACACCCGCTATGGCTGAGGCACTTTTACACCGTTTCTGGCCCGGGCGCTAATCCAGCCGCACCAGGGACACCCGATATTCAAAAGTTCCTCCGCCTTGGATTTTTTGCCGCACTCCGGACATGTTTCTTTTTCCGCCGAGGCCTCCCTTACCACAGATGAGCTCAATTCGGTGCCCACGGGAAAGGCCAGTCCGTATTTGGCGGCTGTTTCAAAGGAAGCGATGGCGGCCTTTATTTTTATTCCCAAAAGCTCCACTCCCACCAGGGAGACGGTTATATCAGCGTTAATGACCAGTCCTTTATCAAGAATTCGGTCAACGACATCCAGCAGGGAGGCGTTACCTGTACTTTTTATCGGGTCCACCCTCATCCTCCCTTTCACATGATTCACCGTTCCAGTAGGAAATGATGTCCAAGTTGTCGTCCAGTTTTATATAATACGTATTTTTGTCATAAACCGGCGGGTATCCCAAATTCTTCAGATACCTGTTTGTTTCCGTTATAAATACCTTTGACTCCCAGCCTTCCCCTGTCTTGTTTATTCCCTGGACCTGAATGGCCTCTTTTTGATGGCCCAGTTCATTTATAAAGAAAGATTCTATTATCTTCCTTATAACCGAAATACTCATTTTCTCACCCTCATTTATCCGGCTTTACTCCTGGCCCAATTCAATCTGCTCCAGCCTTTCCAGAAGTTCAGATTCTCCCTTCTGGTACTCCTTTTCCGAGATTCGGCCCATTTCCAGGTCAAATTGCAGAGCGTTGAGCCTTTTTTTAATATCCACCGGATTATTAAGTTCCTTATCCACCATTTCCTGAACCTGCCGGGCTACAGCCACCAATCCTTTTACCGGCCCCACAAAGGGCAGGAGCAGAAGATCGAATAACATAGATTTTTCACCCGCTAATCAACAAAAATCTGAATAAAGTCATACGGCGGCATAGGTCCGATATATTTAAAATAGGCACTGGAGCCGTATAATTGGGCTATCTGATTCAACTGACCATCAAACAGTTCCTGTTTGTCCTGATCAATCAGGAAATCCGCATTTACAAACATTGCATCGCCGTAATTATCCTTTATGTTTACTAACCGGGCATATTTTTTCAGCCCCCTTGCCACGTGTTCTCTTTCTGTATCTTTTTTTTCAGTAAGCTTTTGTTCCACGTATTGTCCTATTTCAATGAGATCGTTTCTTGAAGAAACTCTGCCGGCCCGGGCTTCTTCAAGAAATTTTTTAATATTGGGATCACTGTTTGTAATTTCCCGATAAACCCCGGACATATCAGTCCACATTACCTTTAAAGACATTTGATTTTTTCCGGTAAAATACTCCAGTGATTGTTTGAACTCTGCATAACGCTTTGTTAAAACTTTTAGTATATCTTCAACATTTTCGGCCTGAGTACCGAATTTAACCGGCAGAAGGACGAATCCTTTCATAACTTCTTCCAAAACCTTCTGGTGAGCCAGGAGGTTTTGCCTGCTCAAAGAGTAGCGTTCTGCGCTGGAATCGCTCACAACCGCAGCCAGATCATTATAATTTACCGTATAAACCCGGCTGGTTCCGTCCATGCCCGGTATATTGAAAACCCTCTGCTCTTTTGTTAAAGCAATGCAGTAAAAGTATTTTTTAGTATCCAGCATAAATAAGCTTCCTTTTCCTTCAACTTATTGCTGATCTGATTTCCAAGACCCCCACTTTTATAAGTGGGGGTTTTTAGTTTGTTTAGCGTACGCTCAACTAGCCTAATCTAGCCCGCTGTCGTTCTCCCGGGAGTTTGCAACATCAAGCATATAAGCATCCTTCAGTTTATCAACGCAGTAATTTTTATGCCGGTAGTACTGATCCAGCAGGTTAAAAGAACGCAAAACAGACTGAACCGGCCTGTCACCGTCTTCCGGCCCTTTATCCGGGTGAATACGGTTTAAAATTGACCTCTTGGCCTTAACCAGATCCCGGTGGTCGGGAATACCATTAATCTCTAAAGTATCCAGTGCCTCCACCAGAGCTTCCCTGCCAATAAATTTTACCTCCATGGTGTAAAAACTGTGGGGTGGCATGGGTCCCACCAGCCTGGCAGTTAAATTCTCTTCTTCGGGAAAACCGTTCAGAAAATCTTCCGCCTGATCCGCACCGGCCCTAGTGGTTAAAAGCGCCAGGCTGATGAGAGTTTTTTCATCCAGCAGATCATTAATATATATTTGATTTGTGATGGATTTAATTTTACTGACAACCCTGTAGGCAACCTGTTTTTTCCATTCGTTTACGATCCCCTGCATGGCTATCCCTACCGGAATTAAATCCTCCCGGGTTATTAATTCTTTTTTTTGAATTTCTTCCTTCAATTTATTTACTTCCGGACTGTCCCCAGCCTTATGCAAAACCTTTTGCATGTCTGTAAAACTAATAACTATATTCCATTCATCCAGAACTTCTATTTTTCTCAGCAGATCTGTAAGAAGGTGTCTGTTGCCTTCCATCAGGTCCCAAAGCACACCGATGTCACTTACCGCTGTGCCTACCTTAAAGGGGATCACCTTTGAGCGGCTGTATAAATAATTGAGTACCTGATGATGAAAAATCATCCACTCTATAAACTCTTTCCGGTCTCCAAGAGAATGAGAATCTCCGGGCACATCACTGAAAACAACAGATAACTCCCCCCGGCTTACACAACCAAGCTTTCTGCGACCACCGCCCGCATTTATTTCGTCAATCCCATCACGGCAGTTCCCGGCAAGAGCGCCGTAAAGATAAATACTATCCAAAGACATCACCTTTATCGGTATTATTCCCGTATTTCAAACAGCCCCAGGCTCTTCCCCGGAAGATGTCTTTTGCAAGTCTCAAGATTTCCATTTTTAACGATACTGCCATAGTGCATGATCATCTTATCGGTGATAACGTCTATTCTGTCCTGTAAAATGTTCTTTTTCTCTTCATGCATCAAACTCTCTTGCATAAGCCTATATCTTTCCTTTTCAAGGAAATACAGATTTAGATAGGCCTTCTGTTCCAGTTGAATGCTGGGTATTCCACTTGCTTTCATGGTCTGCAGTGTTTTTATATTTCTCATTCCTAACAATTTACTATTAAAATTCACCTTCACACCCCCTGTCCCTAATAGTTAGAACAGCTTTCGTCAAGTATGGCGTTTAAAACATCCCTGATTTTCTTTTGCCGGCTATAGATCCCCTTTCTGCTAGTTTCCGAAGATAGAACATCTATGCATATCTGCCTGAATATGGGATTTTCAGAATCAACCTGTATTTCTAAAACCTGCATTGTTTTGGCGATCATAATACATCCCCTGATGGTGGGAGGGCACTCGCCTAAACCCGTATCCCGGAATCTTCTCATTACCATAACAATTTTTCTTGCCTCATCCGGCTCAAGCTTGGATTTTTTTGCGGTTATTGCTACTTCGGTTTCTTCGTCGAAAAAATCCAGGTCCAGGGTAACCATTCTTTCCCTCAAGGCATCCTGACTGCGGTAAACCCCGGCGTATTCTTCGGGGTTGCTGGTAAATATGGCCGTAAAATCAGGATGCACATTAATATAGCTTTCTTCATCATCCCTCCCCATGGGCAAATCCAAAATCCTTTCCTGCAGAATGGACAGAAAAACATTATTGGTTTCCGGATGTGAACGGGTAAACTCATCATAAATTAGTGTATAGCCGTACTTGCAGGCTATAGTTAATTTGCTGTCTACCCACCGCTGGACAAAATCCTCCTCGGTTTTTATTACAGAGTGTACAAAATTATCCACCACCCTTCGCATCTTGTAACCATGCCTGCCGCCAATCAAATCCGGGGTGGCGAGATCTTCATTGCCATTCAGCATAACGACCGGACGGCCCAGTTTATTGGCGACGTGCATAGCCATGGAGGTTTTGCCGGTTCCCGAGTTCCCCCTTAAGTGAACGGCAAAACCAGCCTTGATGTAGGCTAAAACCCAGCCCTCTATGGCCTTAACATGTTGGGTTTCAACAAAATCGGGCATATCCAGGGCTCTGATTATATTTTTTACATTATCCACAGCCTAAATTGACAACCCCTCTCTGTTTTTGTAAATAGTCCTTATACTTTATATGTTTATGTATTAATTTAGTTGACAGTTCCTGGCTGTTTTTTTATCCGAACAAAAAAACGCCCTGACGGGCGTTGCCGTCTTGTAGACGGCGGAATCCAGAATCCAGAAGCCAGAATCCAGAATGGTGACAGGCTGCCTTAAAAGCGACCCTCAAGCGACCCCACAGCGACATGCAGTGAGGGGGAGGGGTTTAAGTCCGTGCGGAATGTACCGGAGGCTGCTACTGTCTCTTAACGACCGAGCCTACGAATTTGGAGGTTAGATGTTGGAAGTCGGAAATCGGATTAAGCTAGAAATAGCTCTGAGGTCGTTTTCTACAAGTTTTCTAACCTCTAACCTCTGGCCTCCCACCTCCAAAATGGTCGGCATTCCGTTGGCGACCGAGTTTAGAGACAGTTGCAGCAGGAGGTAATGCAGGCCGGACTTAAATCGCTCCGCCTACCCATTAGCGACAATGCAGCGACCCTCAAGTGACCCCGGAGCGACCCCGGAAAAACTCTGGGCTTGCATAAAAATGCTTTGGCGATTTAGCGATTTAGC
>LADN01000040.1 GCA_000961585.1 Peptococcaceae bacterium BRH_c4a
TAAAATAACCGCCTTGCCGGCGGTGCCGTCTTGCAGACGGCAGAATCCAGAAGCCAGGAGTCAGAAGCCAGAAGCCAGAAAAAGCAAGCGTGACCCTCAAGCGACATGCAGTGAGGGGGAGGGGTTTTAGTCCAGGCGGATGTTCCGGAGGCTGTTATCTGGCTCTTGGCGACAGAGCCTTACGGACTGCCGAACCGGCTGCAGGACGCAGCCGGTAGCCGGAATCGACGCATGGATGCGGCGTTGGAGGCGGTCGGCAGTCCGTTAGGCGACGAGCTTAGAGCCAGTTCAGCCGGAGGATAAGTAGATCGGACTCAAACCCCTCCACCGGCCACAGAGTGACCCCGGAGCGACCCCAGAAAAACTCTGGGATACATAAAAATGGTTTGGCGATTTAGCGATTTAATGCTTTAATATGACATATACTTTCCTTAACGATTAAATAACCGCCTTGCCGGCGGTGCCGTCTTGCAGCCGGCGGAATCCAGAAGCCAGGAGTCAGAAGCCAGAATAATGACAGGCAGCTTTAAAATGGACCCTCAATCGGTATGCATTTGGGTGGAGGGAGTCTTCGAGAGTGCAAATTTGCAGGGTAGTTCCCCATGCCGCCAGCGGTACCAGCAGAGGGATGAAATAACCCTCTGGCTTTTCCCATTCTGACTCCTGGCTCCTGACCGAATAAAGTCATCAGTATAAGGTATTTTCAGTGTAGAATAACAGCAAAAACAGCAGGGCCGCCCTTGCGGACGGCCAAATTTCCTGCTCCTTACGATCCACTCTGCCAATTGATTTCCACCACAGCATCGGCCCGGATGGAGGCCCTCACGTCTATCACCCTCTGGTTTTTCGATCCTCGGAAAACCAGCTTTAAATCGCGCAGTTCATGAATGTAGGGACCGTCTACCAGAATATCGGTATTGTGGAGAAGGGATTTCACCCCCTCTTCCTTTGCCGCCATATCCAGCAATTGCTCCCAGGTATATCCGGTGTACGTGATTATATCCTTTCCCATTTGTCTTACCCCTGCGGCCAGTGCGGCCATGGGTGCGGCCTGCAGAAAAGGATCTCCTCCGGTAAGGGTTACTCCCCTGATCAAAGGGTTACTGTATATGTCGTCCAACAATTCCTTCACCAAGAACTCGTAACCGGCACCGGGATCCCAAGATTCGGGGTTATGGCAGCCCCGGCACCGGTGTAAACAGCCCTGGGCAAAAACAACAAAGCGAAGACCGGGGCCATCCACTACGCTTTCCCCGGAAACACCGGCAATTCTAATCTTATCCATCAAAAAGACCCCTTACAACTGGTCTCCGGAGGTTTCCGCCCCCGCATCGTCACAGGCAGACTGCCTGTTTACCGGGGCCCTCACCCACCACCGCAGTTATGATCGGGACCTATTCCGGTAATTCCTTCCTGTATCCTGGCATTAACCTTCTCCACTATTTCATGAAACTTCATTCTGGAATCATAATAATTCTTTACCAGAGGGTTGGACATGGTGGCTTCCTCGGCTTCATTCAGCACACCCAGATTTTCCTCGGTAAGCTTTTGGCCCGACATCTGCATGCGGTAGTATGACTGCTGCAAATTCTGGTAGTCATTTACCGCCTTACGGGCCTCGGGATCTTCCTTAACGGCCTTTTCAGCCGCCTGCATACGGCTGTATTCACCGGTATTGGCAATTCCCTTGCCCAGATCCAAAGCCTTATCAAAAATAGACAATAATAACACCTCCGCCAGTTTTTATTCTCCGAAAAACCGGGATATCCTTCTTGTATTCGACACCCCCATGTATAGAAAATTATCTGCAGAATTCCCCAAGAAATATACGGCAACCTCCCGGCGCTAGGCGGTCTTTCCCCCGGCGGTTCCCTTCCGGCCTGTGTTTTTCAAACCCCTGGCCCAGGCCACCGCCAGCAGTACCGTGGGTATAATGTATTCAAAAAGGAAAGCAAAGGGTGGAAATCCTTCAATGATATACCCGGCCACCTCCGGGACATTGCCCGCCACGCGGATTGACAGGGCCGCCAGCAGAACCCCCAGGGGAAGCACCAGAGGCCGGTAGTCCTTCAGATTTAATAACTGGGCTGATCCCAGGACGACCGCATAATAAAACCATGTGATTTTTCCAAACAAACCGATTATCCAAATGGCCACCATCACCGATTCGATGCGCTCCAGGAAATTTCCCACGCTGACCATCCTTACCAGGGAGAAGGTGGGAAAGGTCAAATGGGATACCGCAGTCCCCAATACAGCCGTGTTGATCATGGCATCGAAGGAAAGGATAATCCCGATAACAATCACAGCCCAAATGGCGCAGCGCCCTCCCTCCCCGGGCCTCTCCAGAAAGGGCAGGAACATGGCCAGCAGTATAATCTCCCCCCGCCAGCCGATGGGGTCCAGGGATGACCTGATAACAGGCTTTATACCGTTTTCCAGCACCGGCAGCAAATTTTTGATGTCCATCTCCTGGGCGGTCAGCAAAAGCATGATCATAAAAACAATAATTATTGCCGGTAAAGTAAACTCTATAATCCTGGCCGGAATCTCCAGCCCCCCGCGTATTGCCCAGGCACAAAGAAAAAGTAGGATTGCGTGAAAAACAATCAGGGGTGTTCTGGGCATAATCAGACCCACCATAAGCTCACCAAACTCTCTTACAATAACTCCATTGGTATGCAAAAAAAAGAAAATATAAAAGACACCAAATATTTTTCCCGGCCAGGCGCCCAGTATTGACTGGAGGTATTGTATCAGGGTCTGCCCCGGAAACCTTTTCCCCAGGGTGGCTATTATAAGGGCCAGATAAATCCCCGGAAAAGTGGCCAAAAGGGGCGCAATCCAGGAATCCCGCCCGGCTTCGACGGCAGTTAGACCTGGCAAAAAAACAATCGCAGTGGCGGTCACCAGATTGATGATCATATAGAAAAGCTGGCTGCACGATATTTTACCGGGCTCCATAATATTGTTCCTCGTTTTTTCGGAAATACAATGCCGCACCGGTTATTATTCCCCCTAATTCTTCAGCAATTCCAGAGCTTTATGGATTGAAATCCGGCAGCTCTCTTTTGCGGAGCACGGAATAAAAACAGCGCCTCTGTTGGATATTATAACCGCAGGAACTTTTAACTGGAGGATTGCCCATGGCATCCCGGCTACTGAAAAAAATAATGCCAAAGTACCCCCGCAGAAAGCCGGCCCTCACCACGGGGGAAAATAAGGCAAAACCCAACGAGAACCCCGGGATAAACACAAAAGATGTTCTTGAGAAGGCGCCTATATCTACGGATCTGGATGTCAACCTGGAGTTTTTGAAAAAGATATTGGGGATAAACAGCGATGTAATATTCCGGCAGTTCCAAGTGACCATCGATTTCACCAGGGCAGCCGTCATTTATGTGGACGGGCTGGCCGACAAGAATATAATAAACGACAATATATTAAAGCCACTGATGCTGGAATACCGCATGGCGGGATTTAACCAAAACGGCGGAAACCTTTCGGACAGGGTTAAAAATATTGGGGCCAGTGCCTCCGACGCAAAGGAGGCCCGGACCATGGAACAGTTGGTGGCGGGCATATTGTACGGAGATGTGGCCCTGATCATAGACGGCCAGGAAACAGCCCTGATGTTTTCCATAAAGGGCTGGCCATCCCGGGGCATCAGCGAGCCCCAGTCAGAGGTTCTGGTGCGGGGGCCCAGGGAAGGATTTACCGAAGACCTGCGGACCAATACCACAATGATCCGCCGGAAGCTTAGAAGCCCCAATCTTGTTTTTGAAGACCTAAGCATCGGTCGGGTAACCTCCACCGCAGTGCTCATTGCCTATATAAAAGGAACGGCTGACCCTCAAATGGTGGGCGAGGTCAAGGCCCGCCTGCAGAAAATAGATATAGACGGCGTTCTGGAAAGCGGCTATCTGGAGGAGTTCATTGAGGACAATCCCTACTCCCCCTTTCCCCAGATTTTACATACCGAAAGGCCGGACCGGGTGGCCGCCCTTCTTCTGGAGGGGCGGGTGGCCGTCGTTACCGACGGCACTCCCTTCGTGCTTTTAGCTCCGGCCGAGTTCATTGCCTTTATGCAGTCCCCCGAGGATTACAACGAGCGCTATATAATAAGCACCTCGATACGCTGGCTGAGGTATATAGCCTTTGGCATATCCCTGCTGCTGCCTTCACTGTATATAGCCATCACCACCTTTCACCAGGAAATGATTCCTACCCGCCTGCTCATAAGCCTGGCGGCGGCCCGGGAGGGAGTGCCCTTCCCTGCCCTGGTGGAGGCCCTGGCGATGGAGTTTACCTTTGAGGCCCTGCGGGAGGCCGGCATCCGCCTCCCCCGGGCGGTGGGCCAGGCGGTCAGTATCGTGGGCGCCCTGGTCATAGGCCAGGCGGCGGTCCAGGCCGGTGTGGTATCCCCCCTCATGGTGATAGTTGTTGCCATTACAGGCATATCCTCTTTCATGAACACTTCTTTCAGCATCGCCCTGGCAATGCGCCTGCTGAGGTTTCCCATAATGCTGCTGGCGGGCACACTGGGACTTTTCGGGGTTATGGTGGGAGTTCTGGCCATCCTTATTCATCTGGCCGGACTTAGATCCTTCGGGGTGCCCTATCTGGCCTCCCTGGCCCCCCTGCACGCCGGCGATCTGAAAGATGTGGCTGTAAGGGCCCCCTGGTGGGCCATGGATAAGCGTCCCACCGAAACCGGCAAGCAGAACCCCACCAGACAGTCTCCGGGTCAGAAACCCTCGGCTCCGGAACCAGGCCGAAACAAAAGGTAAGGACGGGGATGACGCTGGATATGCTTAGAAAAGGTCAGACAATCAAAAGGTTGTTTCTATACCTCCTCATATTGGGGATTGCCCTTACGCAGCAGGCCTGCTGGGACCAAAGAGAGGTGGAGAAGCTGGGCATTGTGCTGGCCACCGGGGTGGAACAGGCCTCCGGGGGACGGGTCAGGATAATTGTACAAAACATAAACCCCTCAGCCATGGGGAAGAGTGCCCAGGGAGGCGGACCCACGGGAACCGCCGACAAGCCCTACCGAAATCGGGTGGCCGAAGGGGACACCATTTTCCAGGCCAACCGTAAAATTTCACTGGAGACCTCCCGCCAGTTGTTTTACGCCCACAATCAGATAATCATAATATCGGAGGAGCTGGCCCGCAGTCGGGGTATTCTGGAGGTGATGGACTTTTTTGAGCGCAACCCCCAGATCCGCCGAACCACCTGGATTGTCATCGGAAAAGGCGATCTTGCGGCCCTTCTGGACGAGCCCGGAAGGCTGGAAACAACACCCGCCCAGCGTATTTTCTCCATTATTAACGAAAGGGATCTTTCCTCCCAGTACGGTATCAGAACGCTGGGAAATTTCCTGGAGATGCTGGGGAGCGAAAGCCTTCATCCCTTTACCGCAGTCATCGAAAGAACAGCCAACCCGGCCAAGCCGGAAAAACACAAAAACAAAATGTCCGAGGGACATATATCCGAGCCTCATGATATTCTTAAAATAAACGGAACCGCTGTTTTCCGCCGCGACAAAATGGTAGGCTGGCTGAATCCAAAAGAAAGCAGGGGGCTGCTGTGGATCAGAGGAGAGGTGAAGGGAGGCAGCCTGGAGGTTACCAGCCCCGAAGAAAAGGGGAAAACCGTCACACTGGAAATACTGAGGTCAAAAACCAGACTGCAGCCCCGCATCAATGACGGACAGATTTTAATGACAGTGGAGATCAAGGAAGAAAGCAATCTGGTGGAAACTGCCGCAAAAATAGACCTGACCAAACCGGAAATCATTAAGAAACTGGAAAAACTGCAGGCCGGGGCCATCCGGGAAGAGGTGGAGTCGGCCCTGAACAAGGTCCAGCAGGAATACGGCGCGGATGTGTTCGGCTTCGGCGAAGAGATCCACCGTCAGTATCCCCGGCAATGGAAAGAAATGAAAAAAAACTGGTCGGATCTTTTCCCTGCCGTGCAGGTAGAGGTTCTGGTGGAAACCAAAATAAGGCGCACCGGGTTGATAACAAAACCGGTGGAGCCGAAACAGCAATAAAAATAACCGCCTTGCCGGCGGTGCCGTCTTGCAGACGGCGGAAGCCAGAAGCCAGAATCCAGAATGGTGACAGGCTGCCTTAAAAGCGACCCTCAAGCGACCCCGGAGTGACCCCAGAAAAACTCTGGGCTACATAAAAATGCTTTGGCGATTTAGCGCTTTAATACTTTAATATGGTATATACGTTCCTTAACGATAAAAAAACCGCCCTGACGGGCGTTGCCGGCTATGGAAAGGGAACACACCTCTCCGGGGTGACTGACTCCGGGGGTCAGAAGGAATGTCCCCGATGCTTGGACGGCTGAATCCGGAAGTCAGGAGACAGAATGAGGTATTCTCGCCGATGATATTTCTCTTAAGCCTGATATTTATAGGAATTATTGCCTTTGAAGCCCCGGGTCTGATCAAAAAAAGGATGTGGAGGGAGCTGGCGGCCTTCTTTGGGCTGCTTATTATAGGCATGATATACAGCTACGGGCAGGTGCTGGACCTGCCACTGCCCAACCCCACGGACCTTATAATGGCCATTTTCAAACCAGTAAGTCAGTACCTGGAAAAAATACTGTCCTGAAAATACCCTTGATATTTATCCGCTTTTCATCCTCCGTGGTACCGCTGGCGGCATGGGGAACTACCCTGAATTTATTATCCAGTTCTACTTTTCCGGGTTGACCAACCCATGATGTCATAGAGTATTCAATAGGCTAACCGCGCCTCGACAAACTGAAAAAGAGCCAGCGCCAGCGCCGCTACGGCCCACCGGCCCGTTACTGTCCCGGTAAAGACCAATGCCAGCAGCAACAGCCCCAAAACTGCCCGTATCAACCTATCGGTATTGCCCAGATTTTTTTCCCAGTTCAGATGCAAACCCGTCACCCCTTTTTATCTGGATTCCAATTGCTGTAATACCCTGAATTTCATGATCCCCCAGGAAATTCTTTGACACAGCAAATTCTGATACTCATCACCGGTTAATCTTTTTCTCTCACTAGGGTTGCTTATAAAACCCACCTCAACCAGTACCGCCGGTTTTCCGGCATTGTGCAAAACGTAGTAATTGCTGGTTTTGCAAAGCCTCTTCCGGACTCCGGGTATTGACCTCAGCTCTTCCTGGATGCATTCCGCCAGCATTTTGCCGTCTTCGGACTGCTGGTGGTAAAATACTTCAGGGCCTCCGCTGGTCCGGCTGTACATGCAGTTGGCATGAATACTCACAAAAAGGCAGGCGTTGGACTGACGCATCATTTCCAGCCTTTTACTCAGGTCATAGCGGTGGGCCTCCCTTTTGTGCAGGCCGGCCACAGCCAGATTATAGTCCCCGCAGCGGGTAAGAATAACCCTGGCTCCTGTTTCCTCCAGGTATTTCTTTAATTTCAGAGCTATCTGCAAATTGATTTCCTTCTCCAGAACCCCACCCCGTACAGCTCCTGGATCATATCCTCCATGGCCGGGATCGACCACCACGAACTGCCCTGCCAGGGGAGAAGCAACTCCGGATATCGCCATTTCCGCAGGGATGCATATAAGACATATGCAGGCTAGAAATAATGTGGTGAAAAAAATTCTTTTCAGCATATATTTATTGTTTCTTGAAACTCACATGTTTAATATCATTTTTAGAGGTGTTTTTTGGTATGTCCACCGGTAATGAATTTTGATACTGTTTTATCCCGGTGTGGTATTTTTTCATTTTTCACCGGCAGAATACTAACCACAACGAATTACTGGAGGTTGCTATATGTTAATCAACTACCGTTTTGTGGTATGTCTGTTAATTTTTACCCTTTTCCCGTCAACACCGCTGCATGCAAACACTGATGAAAGATTTATCTCCAGTCTGCCGGGGGGATTAAAAGAAGGCAAAAAAGCCCGCGTAGCCATAGTTATCGACGATTTCGGCCAGCACAACACCAGCGGGGTCAGTGAAATACTCTCACTGGGCATCCCGGTCACCTGTGCCGTCATGCCAAATCTGGAAAACACCCTGTCCCAGGCCGAGGATGCCGCCAAAATGGGTCATCAGGTGATTGTCCACCTGCCCCTGGAGCCAATAAGGGGGAAAAAGAGCTGGCTGGGGCCGGGGTTCATTACCACCAGGCAAACTGAGGATGAGATAAAATCAACGGTCAGGGATGATTTCAACGCCGTGCCCCATGCCGTGGGATTTAACAATCACATGGGATCGGCCGCCACGGCCAATGCCAGGGTAATGAGATCAATACTGCAGGTGGCCCGGGAAAAAGAATTTTTCGTGCTGGACAGCAAGACCACCGGGAAAACCATCATACCCTCCCTGGCCAAAGAATTGGGAATCACCTGTCTGAGCAGGGATATTTTCCTGGATGAGGTAAAAACCCCGCAGCATGTTAAAAAGCAGCTCCATAAACTTAGCCGAAAGGCGCTGGAAAAAGGATCGGCAGTGGCCATAGGGCACGTGGGGCAGGGAGGAAAAATAACGGCCCGGGCGCTGGAGGAGATGATACCGGTGATGGAAGACATGGGAATAGAATTTGTCTACCTCTCCGAAATCGATCTATAAAATGTTCTTTATATTTAAAGACTCCTTTTCCGGGATGTGTTTTATCATCAACCTCAGTTCCGATAACTGGCCCCGGGAAAGAGACTGATCCCGGGTATCCACATACTCCTTGAATCTGGCCATGGCAAATTCAATATTGTCCATTTCCTGATGATCCAGAACCATGGGCCACCATTGGGCCCTTTTGTCCCAGACCTTTTCCAGACTTAAAGTTTGCCTGTAGGCTGTATCCCAGTTTTCTTTTTTAATTTCAGCCCCAATCTTATCCACATTCTCCAACAGATCGGCGGTGGATGCCTCCAGCAGGTGGTTTGTCCAAAATCCCGCTGCGCCAACTACTGCAAACAGCACGAGAAGTATTATTAATAATTTCATTTTTTCGCTCCTTATTTACAGCAATTCAAATCACTTCTGCCTTGGGCTGGAAGAAAAGTTTTCCTTCACTGTCAAGGCTGGCGAAAAGCACATCCTTAAAGTTTTTTATGTTGAACTTCTGCAGTTCCGCCCTCAGCCAGTCTTCATTGAGATTAATTTTGGCCAGGTTTTTGTGAAACACATACCCGTCAATGATAAGAGTGACGGGCAGCCCTTCATATTTGGTGGGTAAATTCATATCTTCCGGTATCAAGGGTCTTTTTTGAGATTTTGGAATAACGCTTAATTGCCCGCTGGTTTCCAGAATGGCAAATTCCACATCGGCTATGTTCGGCATATTTTTTGCCCTTAGCTGCTCCATCAATTCATTGATGTTATACCGCAGCCGTGACAGCTCTTGCTGAACAATTTTACCGTTTTCAATTAAAACGCTGGGAGTTCCGCATATCACCCCCCGGGCCTTCTCACTTTTTAGAGTAGCCACAGATAAAGCAACATGAAGCACTATCAGGGTTAAAATGGGGATCAGCCCGCTGATAAGGGGCACCCCGGTGTTTTCCATGGGAATTGCAGCCAGAGCTGACAGCATAATTACTATTACCAGTTCGTAAGGCTGAAGTTGCCCAATCTGCCTTTTGCCCATCAGCCTCAGTCCGATCACTACCACTGAGAATAAAATCAAGGTCCTTATTATTCCAAGAATCATGTTATCCTTCCCTCGGAAATAATGTTTATTTTATCTTCTGCCAGTTATGTGATTTTATGCATTTTAAGTAACAATAACTTTCACCCGTGGGTTAAATTTACAGAATATATAACCATAGATCTCACAAAGAATAGAAAGGTAATTAAACTTATCAGGGATATATCTTGAGGAGGATAATATATGCCCCGAGACCCAAAGAAAAAGCCTATAACGGTTGATCAGAAAAGATACTCCGAAATAGTCAGGGACTTGGCGCCCAAACCGCTGTACCTGAAAAATGCCCTGCTGGCCTTTGTCACCGGAGGTTTAGTCTGTATGATCGGTCAATTTTTTACCGACTTATACAGGATAACGCTGAATATATCACCCAAGGAGGCTGGAAACCCGGCAGTGGCCACCATGATTTTCATCGGGGCGCTTTTGACCGGGCTGGGCATTTTCGATAAACTGGCCCGTTACGCCGGGGCCGGCCTGGCAGTGCCTGTGACCGGATTTGCCAACAGTGTGGTGTCCTCGGCCCTTGAATTTAAAAGAGAAGGCCTTATATTTGGAGTTGGCGGCAAAATGTTCCTGCTGGCCGGATCTGTAATTACCTTCGGTGTGGTAACCGCCTTTTTCATAGGACTTATTTACGCATTGTTCATCCTTTAAAAGGAGTGTGCCCAATTGACCAAGAAAGTGGGAAAACAAACATTCAAGCCCTCCTCCCCCCCGGTGATCATAAGTACGGCCGCAGTGTCCGGCCCATTTGAGGGTCAGGGTCCCTTGGGAAAATATATGGATCATGTATATACCGATGTCACTGCCGGAGAAAGAAGTTTCGAGGGTGCGGAAAAAGAAATGATGACCAACGCCTGCTTCACCTGCCTTAACAAAGCCGGAAAAAGCCCGCCGGAGGTCGATATTTTCCTGTCCGGGGACCTGCTCAACCAAACCATCACCTCGGGTTTTTCCGCCCTGGAACTGGCCATACCCTATTTAGGCATATATGGGGCCTGCTCAACCTCGGCGGAAGGATTGGCCCTAGCCGCCATGCTGGTGGACGGCGGCTTTGCCGGGCTGGTTCTGGCTGCCGCCTCCAGTCACAACTCCACCGCCGAAAGACAGTACCGCTACCCCACAGAATATGGTGTTCAAAGAAAGCCAACAGCCCAGTGGACTGTTACCGGGTCTGGCGCCGCCCTGGTGGCCCCGGCCGGTCAAGGACCGGTGATAACCTACGTAACGGTGGGAAAGGTTACCGACCTTGGTATAAAGGACCCTCTCAACCTGGGGGCCGCCATGGCTCCGGCGGCGGCCCTCACCATGATACAGCATTTCGCCGATACCGGCCACGGCCCGGAGTACTACGATTTGATAGTCACCGGTGATCTGGGGAAATTCGGTCATGAAATGGCGGTTAAACTGGCAGTGTCCAGGGGAGGGTTTGATCTGGGCAAAAACTACCGAGACTGCGGGCTGATGATTTATGACACCGAAAAACAGGATGTTCATTCCGGGGGAAGCGGGTGTGCCGCCTCGGCCATAGTTACATACGGATACATATATAAAAAATTGTTGAAAAAAGAATTCAACAAGGTTCTACTTGTGGCCACGGGAGCGCTGCACAGCCCCACATCCTCCCAGCAGGGCGGGAATATCCCCGGAATCGCCCACGCCGTGAGCATTGAGATGACGTAAGCATAGTTCAGTATTAGGAGGATAACCCTTTGATCGAATTCCAAACTTATCTGTACGCCTTCCTGGTGGGAGGCGCCATATGTGCTCTGGGGCAGCTTATTTTAGACTTTACCACCCTTACCACCGGCCATGTTCTTTCCGGCTTTACAGTGGCGGGGGGTATTCTTGGAGGCCTGGGGGTTTACGACAAACTTATAAAATTCGCCGGCGCCGGCGCCACCATGCCCATATCCAGCTTCGGCAACGCCCTGGTCCAGGGGGCAATTTCCGAGGCCCAGCGAAATGGGATAATCGGTGTTTTAACCGGGATGTTCGAGCTAACCAGTACAGGCATTACCGCCGCCATAATTTTTGGTTTCCTTACCGCAGTAGTATTTGATCCCAAGGGTTGAATAATTGAGGGGAGGTGATGGAGATAACCGTACAAAGTGATTTACAGAAAACCGTTGCCGGAGCCAAGACATTACTGGGATCCTATTCCATGTTCGCATCCAGCACCCAGGACCAGGCGGCCAAGAAAATGTTCCAGGAAATGGCCCAGGAAATGCAAAGGCATGTGGACAGCCTTAATTCCCGCCTGAGCTACGTAGAAAAGAACAATCCGATGTATCAGCAACAGCAACAGGCCCAGCAGTAAAAAAACGCCCTGAAGGGCGCTTGGGAATCCAGAATCCAGAAGCCAGAATCCAGAATGGTGACAGGCTGCCTTAAAAGCGACCCTCAAGCGACCCCACAGCGACATGCAGTGAGGGGGAGTGATTTAAGTCCGTGCGGAATGTACCGGAGGCTGCTACTGTCTCTTAACGACCGAGCCTACGGAATGCCGAGCCGGCTGCAGGACGCAGCCGGAAGCCGGAATCGACGCATGGATGCGGCGTTGGAGGCGGTCGGCATTCCGTTGGCGACCGAGTTTAGAGACAGTTGCAGCAGGAGGTAATGCAGGCCGGACTTAAATCGCTCCGCCTACCCATTAGCGACAATGCAGCGACCCTCAAGTGACCCCGGAGCGACCCCGGAAAAACTCTGGGCTTGCATAAAAATGCTTTGGTGCTTCAGTGCTTCAGTGCTTTAGCGCTTTAATGCTTTAATGTGTCATATACTTTCCTAAACGATAAAAAAACGCCCTGACGGGCGTTGCCGCCTAAGGAAAGGGGACACACCTCTCCAGCGTGACTGCCTCCGGGGGTCGGAGGAATGTCCCCGATGCATAGACGGCGGAATCCAAAATTCAGAATTCAGAATTTTATCCTGAGTCCTGTGTCCTGAGTTCTGTATTCTGGGTAAAAAACCGGTCCTGATAATCTAATGGCCATGGCCTCCGCAGCCGCATACTTGCGTAGGCCTGGTAACCAGCCGTCCATTTAAATAGTCTTCGGCCACCTTTCCCACTTCCCCAAAGGCCCCTGTAATTACCTTGAAACCCTTATATCCAAGGGCTTTTATCATCGGCGCACCAATTCCTCCGGCGATTATTACGTTAACTCCCTGGTTTTTTAATAAACCCGCCAGAGCATCATGGTTGTGGTCTAACCCTTCATTGGCAATAATTTTCTTACCTGTAATACCCCCGCCTTCGGTTTCAAAAATAACGAATTCCCGGCTGTGCCCAAAATGAGGATTCACAAATCCAGTTTCAATAGGCATGGCAATTTTCATAAATTCTACCTCCTGCTAAAAGAATATGGACATTGTTTCATAACCATAATAAACCTCAATATTGCCATTGTCAATAAAATGAATAAAATAGCCGTCTTGCAGACGGCGGAATCCAGGAGCCAGGAGCCAGGAGCCAGAAGCCAGAATGGTGACAGCCTGCTTTAATAGCGACCCTCAAGCGACCCCACAGCGACATGCAGTGAGGGGGAGTGATTTAAGTCCGTGCGGAATGTACCGGAGGCTGCTACTGTCTCTTAACGACCGAGCCTACGGAATGCCGAGCCGGCTGCAGGACGCAGCCGGAAGCCGGAATCGACGCATGGATGCGGCGTTGGAGGCGGTCGGCATTCCGTTGGCGACCGAGTTTAGAGACAGTTGCAGCCGGAGGTAATGCAGGCCGGACTTAAATCGCTCCGCCTACCCATTAGCGACCATGTAGCGACCCTCAAGTGACCCAGGAGCGACCCCCAAAAATGAACATAGGGTCTTCGCCGTGACAAAATAAGTTATCCACAATTTTCGAAAAGCATAATTTCCTATACTGGAAAAAAACCGGCTTGACAAAGCCGGTTTAAATACTCACCCTCTCAACCTGTTCAACTGTGTGGCGTTCGGTCCTTAAGCTCGGATACCTTGCTGTCATTAAAGCGGTCCACGGTGCTGAGGTAGCCCGTGATCCGTCTTACCCTGCGGATATTGTGCGAATCGCAGGAAGGGCAGTTGTCCTGGTTTATTACCCCCAGATGGTTGCAGCCGGTGCAGAAATCCACCGGGAAATTGACCGCCGCATAACCCATATCGCTGGCCGCCATATGCCGGATAATTGCTTCCATGGCCTCAAGGTTATTTATAGGTGGCGCGGACATTTCCACATAGCTGATATGCCCGGCATTGCAGTACTTGTGGAAGGGACCCTCAACGCTGATCTTGTCAAAACTGTTCATGGAGTATCCCACCGGCACATGGAATGAGTTGGTGTAGTAATCCTTGTTGGTTACCCCGGGAATAATTCCATACTCCTTACAGTCCAGTCTGACGAACCTCCCGCTCAGTCCCTCGGCCGGAGTGGCCAGAAGGGTATAGTTGAGATCGAACTGATCACAGGCCTCGTCTATTTTTTTCTTCATGAAGGCCACTATCTGGTGACCCAATTCCCTTGATTCCTCATTCTGCCCGTGATGATAGCCGGTCAGCGCCACCAGGGCCTCAGCCAGCCCGATAAATCCGGCTGAAAGGGTGCCGTTTACGATAACCGACTCGATGGACTCATCGGGCCTCAGATTTTCGGACCCTATGTACAGTCCCTGGCCCATCACAAAGGGCATGTCCCTCACCCTGAGTTTGGCCTGCACGGTAAAGCGGTGATAAAGCTGTCTGGTGGTCAGGTCCATAACCCCGGACAGTTGCCGGAAAAATTCATCCAGGTCTCTCTCGGCCCTGATGGCCAGCCTGGGCAGGTTTATGGTGGTAAAGGAAAGGTTCCCCCGGCCGTCGGTAACCACCGGCCCCCGGCGGTTGGCCATTACCCGGGTGCGGCAGCCCATGTAGCTTATCTGATCCCCGTATTCACTGTTAAAGGAAGAGTCCATAAAGCTGAAGGTGGGGTTTAAACGCTTCGAGGCCACTTTTATGGCCAACTGGAAAAGGTCATAATTGGGATCTTCTGGATTCAGGTTGATTCCCTTCTTCACCCGGAAAATAATATTGGGGAAGATGGGGTTTTCACCGCGTCCCAGCCCGGCCTCATAAGCCAGCAGCAGATTGCGCACCACTCTCCTGGCCGCCTCCCCGGTTTCCGTTCCCACGTTTAAGGAAGAAAATGGAACTTGGGCTCCCGCCCTGCTATGCATCGAATTCAGGTTATATATCAAGGCCTCCATGGCCTGGTAGGTTTCAAAATCGTCGGCATCCTCCACAAAGGGCGCCATATCCCGGTCAAAGAAGGCAAAGGACTGCCCCCCGTGCATGTCATTCTGGGAGCTTTGTAAAACTATAGCGGCCAGGGCGGTGGCCGATGTGGGGCGCTTGGGCGCCCTGATGTATCCATGGCCAGTGTTGAAACCCCCGGTCAATAGTTTGCCCAGAGGGATTTGAACACAAGTAAGGGTTTTTCCATAAAAATCCAGATCGTGTATGTGAATATCCCCCCGCAGGTGGGCCTGGGACATTTCCTCCGGGATCAGCCTAGTAAGGTAATACTTCTTGCTGGCCGCACTGGCTATCTGAAGCATCTTGGCTGAAGGGGAATTGCTGATGTTGGCGTTTTCCCGGTTGGTTTCCTCCAGTATTTCCTCCACCGCATCCATCAGGTCCCCCTTGGCTTCCCTCATCCGTGTCCTTCTGTCCCGGTGAAGAATATAAGCCTTGGCGGTGCGGGCATGGCCGTATTCTATCAAAACCTTTTCCACCACGTCCTGCACTTCTTCCACGCCAAAAACATTTCCGTTGTATATCTTTTTCAGCATCTTTAAAACTTCTATGGTAAGTTCCATGGCGGTCTGGCGGTCCTCTCCGCCCACAGCCCTGGCAGCCTTAAAAATGGCATCGGTAATTTTTACTTCATCAAAGGAAACTTCTCGCCCGTCTCTTTTTCTAATTACTTTGAACACTGAACAGCCTCCTTGAATAGAATCCCGTTATACTTAAAACAAAAATCAGTCGGTCTTATCACCACCCCCGTCACCTGTTAATTTCTCTATTTCACCCAGGAAGCCGCGCACATCACAAAACTCCCTGTATACCGAAGCAAAACGGACATATGCCACCTCGTCCAGATCACGTAGTAATTCCATCACCTTTTCCCCTATGGTCCGGCTGTTTATTTCAGCTTCCGTGGTATTGCGCAGATCCCTCTCTAAATGGTTGGCGGCGGTGGTGAGTTTTTCCATGGGCACCGGCCTTTTCTGGCAGGCCTTGGCCAAGCCGGACAGTAATTTCTTGTGTTCAAAGGGCTCCCGCCTGCCATCCTTTTTCACAACCATCAGGGGGATTTCATCCACCCTCTCATAGGTGGTAAAACGCCTGAGACAGCCCGCACATTCCCTCCGGCGCCGTATGGAATTTCCATCCTCTGCAGGTCTGGAATCAAGTACCCTGCTGTCAGCGAAGCCGCAAAAAGAGCATCGCAATTTTTACACCGCCCTGAATATTTTTGCAGACCAACACCATATAGTATGAACCACAATGAAATTATACTATATATTGATCATCCCGGCAAAAAGGAAAAATAGACCACCAATTAAAAAAAGAGAGTAAATATACCCCCCTGCATTAATAATTTAAATTTTTACCATTTTTGTCGACTTGACATAAAAGTTTTTCTTATCAAAAAATATTTTTAAGAACAGGACTATCTGGAGTAATAATAACCGGTGCGGTCCTCCTGGGGCACATTCAGCTCCACCAGTATAACATCCACACCAATCCTCACTATTTTATCCCAGGGTATGACTATTTCATTTTCTCTTGAAAAAAGGCCCATCAGCCTTGCTCCCTGAAAAGGTAGAATAATGGCGCTTATCCGGCCCTCTCCCAGATCAATATCAATATCTTTTATCGGTCCGAGGCGCCTGCCATCGGTAATATTTATGACCTCTCTCATTCTGAGATCTGAAATCTTTACCATTTTTTGGACACCTCCCGTATACATTATGTATATGACAAAGAGGCGCCAATCTGAACAAAAAAATGATAAAATAACCGCCTTATCGGCGGTGCCGTCTTGCAGACGGCGGAATCCAGGAGCCAGAAGCCAGAAGCCAGAATGGTGACAGCATGCTTTAAAAGCGACCCTCAAGCGACCCCACAGCAACATGCAGTGAGGGGGAGGGGTTTTAGTCCAGGCGGATGCTGGAATAGTCGTCAGTCGTAGGACTTCAGACGTCGGAATAGTTTCATTTTACCTCTGGTCAAAAGACTTTAAGACCGACGACTGATACAGCCAGTTCAGCCGGAGGATAAGTAGATCGGACTCAAACCCCTCCACCGGCCACAGAGCGACCCCGGAGCGACCCCAGAAAAACTCTGGGCTTGCATAAAAATGCTTTGGACACAATATCGGGGCCTGTCCCTTAACTTGTTAACTTATTGCTTATTGATCGTCTTGTTTTGGAGTTCAATCTGGCCCTTTGTATTTTTGTTTTCTGTTGTAATCAATTCTTTTATGGGTAAAGCGCCCTACCTGGGGGTCGTACCAGCGGTAGTTGTAGAACATGAGTCCGGACTTGGGATCATGGTCCTTGCCGGTAATTCCCTTGAAGCTGTAAGGGGCCAGCGCGCCGGCGAACATGCCGCCGAAGGCGTCCCAGCGGTATTTGACTGTGTTTTCTCCCAGGTGGTCGGTGAGGTCGCTTACGCTGCCCAGGGCGTCGTAATATGGTAGTACAGCAGTCCTCCCCGGGTTCTGAGGTTGCCGTAGCGCCCCGGGTCTTTTATGTCATGTGCGACAGCGGAAGAACGAAATCGCTCCGCGATGGCTTATTTACAGTTCAAATCTAATCAGACAGTGGTATAATATAACGTAATACTACAAAGCGGCAGAACGTAAAGTCGAAATAACACGAAATAGGTAGAAAAAGATTGAAATCCCATAGCCCCGGAAAGCCGCGACTTCATTCTTCTGGGACAATCAAAAATTTTGCGTGTAGTTCTTGCGCATAGGTATTATTAAGGCTCAACAAGCTGCTGACATAAGCCAGTTGAGCCTTTTTCACGCGCAAAACTTCCGATTGCTCCCTTCAGGAACCGTCCCCTGTCGCATTCTGTCTCCTGTCTCCTATATTCCGCCAAACCCTCTGCACCAGTCAACCACCTTTAGCCTGTATTCTACAGCCGGACTTGCGCCGGCCATTTCCGGCCTTATCCGATCATATTTGAAGGCCGGTATTTCATCTGGGTTTAATGTGGCTTCACCGCCACTGCCGCCATCACTTGCGGTCTCCACAGGATTTACAAAACACATGGGGGGAAACAGAACACACCACCAGTTGGCCCCCTTACCGCTTCCTATTACAACCCTGACGGCCTCATAACCGCCGGCGGGAAGTGTCAGATCCCTGATTTCCCCATTGTCACCGCCCTTGACGCTGTATGTTTTTTCGGGAAAATGGTAGCTGCCGCGCGTTACCTTGACTGGGTGCGTACAGCCGTTTTTATTCAGTACTTCTCCAGACACCCTGACTATCAGGTCAGTATTGGAGTCTATAAGGTTTCTGGCCTCATTTATATCCTTTGCCCCGGCCAGAACCGGCGACATGGCGCTAATTACTTCATCCCTGACCTTCAGTTTAAGGGCCTGGTCAGCAGGGGAATCACTGTTTGCTATGACATGAAACCTGATTAGGTCACCTGAATATACCGAGGCGGCAACACTTTCACCGCCCTGAAACAGACCGGTTGAGGCTGCAGCCAGAGCCGCCGCCACTACCAGAGCCAAACATGTTTTCCTTAAAAAAACCATTGACCACTTCTCCTGATAACAGTATCTAATACCAGTGTGGTCAATATTTCGTCAAATTAAACTTATAGCCCGCCACTATCATGGGAATACCGCCATAAGCCTTTTCCTTTTTACAGGAATTTTTTCATGTGGTTCAGCGCGGCCTTCTCCAGCCGGGAGACCTGGGCCTGGGAAATGCCAATCTCCTCTGCCACCTCCATCTGGGTTTTACCTTCATAAAAACGAAGGGTAAGAATGTGTTTTTCCCGATCACTTAACTTTCGCAAGGCGTCCCTGATGGCTATTCCCTCCAGCCAGTTCTGGTCAAGATTCTTTTCGTCACTGATCTGATCCATCACAAAAATTGGATCCCCGCCATCATGATAAATCGGCTCAAATAGTGAAATGGGCTCCTGTATGGCGTCCAGGGCAAAAACTATCTCCTCCCTGGGCATCTTCAGCTCACCGGCTATTTCATTAATGCTGGGTTCCCGGGAAAATCTGTTCACCAGGCTGTCCCTTACCTGCAGGGCCTTATAGGCCACATCCCGGAGGGATCTGCTTACCCTTATGGGATTGTTGTCCCTGAGATACCTTCTTATTTCCCCTATGATCATGGGCACGGCATATGTGGAGAACTTTACGTTTTGTGACAGGTCAAAATTATCAATGGCCTTCATCAGCCCAATGCAGCCCACCTGGAAAAGGTCGTCCACATACTCGCCACGATTGGTGAATCTTTGTATAACACTCAATACCAGACGGAGGTTGCCGTTTATTAGCTGGGATCTGGCACTGGCATCACCGCAGTGCATGGATTCAAAAAGGGAGCGCATCTGGGATCCGGTTAATACAGGGAGTTTTGAAGTATTCACGCCGCAGATTTCTACCTTGTTAACAAGCATCGGAGGCTCCCACCTCTTTCCAATTTATGCATTTACTTCAGTCTCATTATTGCCCCTGCGCTACACCTTTATACAAAAGGCTCCAAAAAAACAAGCCCTGATCATACTCCGGCCGCATTACATTTTTATAAAATAACCGCCTTATCGGCGGTGCCGTCTTGCAGACGGCGGAATCCAGGAGCCAGGAGCCAGAAGCCAGAATAGTGACAGCCTGCCTTAAAAGCGACCCTCAAGAGACCCCACAGCGACATGCAGTGAGGGGGAGGGGTTTTAGTCCAGGCGGATGTTCCGGAGGCTGTTATCTGGCTCTTGGCGACAGAGCCTAACGGACTGCCGGACCGGCTGCAGGACGCAGCCGGTAGCCCTTAATCGACGCATGGACGCGGCGTTTAGGGCGGTCGGCAGTCCGTTAGGCGACGAGCTTAGAGCCAGTTCAGCCGGAGGATAAGTAGATCGGACTCAAACCCCTCCACCGGCCACAGAGTGACCCAGGAGCGACACCGGAAAAACTCTGGGCTACATAAAAATGCTTTGGCGATTTAGCGCTTTAATACTTTAATATGGTATATACTTTCCTTAACGACAAGAAAAAACCCCTCAGCGTTGAGGGGTTCCCTATATACTCGGTATTGCAGCCCTTTATCCTATTTCCAAGACCCCCAATTCTTTAAGCGGGGTGTCTTATTTTTTCATTTCACTCCATCCTGTGGATTTCCTTTTTCAGTCTCTTGATTATCCTTTTTTCCAGCCTTGATATATATGATTGCGATATACCCAGCATATCGGCAACCTCTTTTTGTGTTTTTTCAGCGCCGTTATTAAGCCCGAAGCGAAGTTCCATTATCCTTCTTTCCCGGTTGTTGAGCCTCTGCAGGGCTAGGCTCAGAAGTTTTCTATCCACTTCCTCCTCTATATACTTGTAAATAATGTCGTTTTCCGTTCCCAGCACATCCGACAGCAGCAGTTCATTGCCATCCCAATCTATGTTCAGGGGCTCGTCAAAGGATACCTCTGTCCGTGTTTTGTTGCTCCTGCGAAGATACATCAGTATTTCGTTTTCTATACAACGGGAGGCGTAGGTGGCCAGCTTTATTTTTTTTGTGGGGTCAAAGGTGTTCACAGCCTTTATCAGGCCGATGGTTCCGATGGAAACCAGATCCTCTATTCCTACCCCGGTGCTTTCAAATTTCCTGGCGATATACACCACCAGCCTGAGATTTCTCTCAATCAGCACACTGCGAACGGCCCCATCGCCGGCCTCCAGTTTATTAATCAAAAACAGCTCTTCATCTGTGGAAAGCGGGGGAGGAAGCGCCTCGCTGCTTCCAACATAGTATATCTCAGGCCTCTCGCCAAGCCAGCGCAGAATTTTTACCAGGGCAAGCCGGATCGTCATCTTTATCCGCCAGATTTTCAGCATGTTTCCCCCTCCCAATTGGGATCACTTCTCATATAGCCCGCTCCAGCAGGAAAGGATTTATAATGGCGTTGTACTCCTCACCCGCATCCAGTCTTCTGCCGTGAATCCCTATAACCACCTTTTCCACCTTTTGAATACGGCGGTCCCTGACGAATTCAACCCTGTCCGGTCTTATTCCAAGAAGGAGGCCCCCCTCGCTTCCCAGGGACTGAAAGGGTATCAGCCTAAGCCTGCCGGACCACGGAGTACCCATCAGCCTTTCAATTGCCGCAATGGCATCCCCGTCACAGTAATCAAATTCACTGATGGGACCGGGCAGCACATCTCTTATGGCATTGTGCTCAACCACCACCACAGGCTCACCGGTGACCGGGTCACATAAACTGTTACCGGTATCAATAAGCCCCCTCACCGTAACCCCACGTCCCCCAAAATAAATGGTAACCGCCAGTTTCATGTCCTCAAGCCTCTGCCTTTTTTTAAAATAACCCGGCAGAAAGGCTGATCCAACCCATAACAAGAAAATGGCCGCCAACAGCCCAGGCCAGAAAAACCGGTTTATTACCGCATAGAAATTATGAACCTGAACCGGTCCCCCTCCCTGGCTGAAAAAATATGAAATGCCCATCACCATACCCCCGGAGGCAAAGGAAACCAGATAAAAAAAGGACAGGCAAAGGGCAAATTTTCTGGGAGGCAAGGGGCCGTATGCCGCCAGCACCATTACCAGAGACACGGCAAATTTTACATAGAACGAAGAAAGAAAATCGCTCCCGGGCAGAAACAGTGACAGTGAATATACACTGCCAAGGAAGGCTCCCGCCACTATCCGGCAGTGCCTGGCCCTGACCTGGCTTAACCGGCCCGCAGACCAAAGTAAAACGGAATCAATAATAAGGTTGCCGAATAATAATTTATCAAGGTACACCACGGTGGTGTTCATCATGACCTCCGAAAACCCGGGGGCTCTCCCACCAGTATATGGCGGCAATTTCTTAAATATGACATAACAGTGCATAAGAACCTTTCAATAAAACTCTTACCAAAAAAAGAAACCAGCCCTGGCATTAATTATATACTGCCGGGCTGGTAAAATATGTAACTATATGGTGGTCCTGTATTTTATTTGTCCCGTAAAAATGACCGTTTTTTACAATAAAATAACCGCCTTGTCGGCGGTGCCGTCTTGCAGACGGCGGAATCCAGAAGCCAGAAGCCAGGAGCCAGAATGGTGACAGCATACTTTAAAAGCGACCCTCAAGAGACCCCACAGCGACATGCAGTGAGGGGGAGTGATTTAAGTCCGTGCGGAATGTACCGGAGGCTGCTACTGTCTCTTAACGACCGAGCCTACGAATTTGGAGGTTAGATGTTGGAAGTCGGAAGTCGGATTAAGCTAGAAATGGCTCTGTGGTCATTTCCTACAAGTTTTCTAACCTCTAACCTCTGGTCTCCCACCTCCAAAATGGTCGGCATTCCGTTGGCGACCGAGTTTAGAGACAGTTGCAGCAGGAGGTAATGCAGGCCGGACTTAAATCGCTCCGCCTACCCATTAGCGACAATGCAGCGACCCTCAAGTGACCCCGGAGCGACCCCAGAAAAACTCTGGGCTTGCATAAAAATGCTTTGGTGCTTCAGTACTTCAGCGCTTTAATGCTTTAATGTGTCATATACTTTCCTAAACGATAAAAAA
>LADN01000072.1 GCA_000961585.1 Peptococcaceae bacterium BRH_c4a
TTCGATACGTTTTTTTGAGATACATACAAGAAGCCTCCCATATCTCATAGTTGTAACCATATCTTTATTATAACATATTGTGCCATATTATGCCACACAAATATGACGTAAAACTAAAATAAAAAATCCCCTTGCAGCCTTATACCACAGGGAGATTAGGGTTTGCACTTTTCAATTATGCTGTCAAACTAACGGGTTAGAAAACTTGTAGGAAATGACCTCAGAGCCATTTCTAGCTTAATCCGACTTCCGACTTCCAACATCTAACCTCCAAATTCGTAGGCTCGGTCGTTAAGAGACAGTAGCATCCTCCGGTACATTCCGCACGGACTTAAATCACTCCCCCTCACTGCATGTCGCTGTGGGGTCGCTTGAGGGCCACTTTTAAAGCAGGCTTCACTATTCTGGCTCCTGGCTCCTGGCTTCTGGCTTCCGCCGTCTAAGCATCGGGGACATTCCTCTGACCCCCAGAGGCAGTCACACTGGAGAGGTGTGTCCCCTTTCCTTATTATTGCAAACACCTTGCCATCCGATGGTTTTTTGTGTTAAAATACAGCTTGGCGTAAATTACACACGTCGGCGGATCTTGGCAAGGGTGCCTCTAAGGAAAGGGGACACACCTCCTCTTCTTGAGTAACAGGGAAAGGGGACACACCTCTATTTGGAGCTTGGCTCTGGGGTCGGAGGAATGTCCCCAAATAATGAGGTAGTCGGAGGAATGTCCCCAATTGATGGGGCTTTGCCGGAAATGATGTTGGCGGAGGACCAAAAACCAGGCAGGAAGGAGGTGTACCATGGCTGTAATATCAATGAAGCAACTCCTGGAGGCGGGGGTTCACTTCGGGCACCAGACAAGAAGATGGAACCCTAAAATGGCTCCTTTTATATTTACCGATCGGAACGGAATTTATATTATTGATCTGCAGAAGACGGTACGTAAGGTTGAAGAGGCCTACGAATTTGTCAAGTCTCTTTCAACCGGAGGCGAAACCATTCTTTTTGTGGGAACCAAAAAGCAGGCTCAGGAAGCGGTCAGGGAAGAAGCGGAAAAGTGTGGCATGTACTATGTAAACCAGCGCTGGCTGGGTGGAATGCTGACCAACTTCCAGACCATTCGCCGCCGCATCGACAGGCTCCACGAGTTGGAGAAGATGGAGGATGACGGCAGGATGAGTCTGCGCCCCAAAAAAGAAGTGGCGGAGCTCATGCACGAAAAGGAACGGCTGACAAAGTTCCTGGGCGGTATAAAGGAAATGCGCCGTTTACCCGGAGCAGTTTTTATAATTGATCCCCGCAAGGAAAGGATTGCTGTGGCGGAAGCGCGCAAATTGGGTATTCCCATCGTGGCAATAGTGGATACCAACTGTGATCCCGATGAAGTGGACTATATAATACCGGGTAACGACGACGCCATAAGGGCTGTAAAGCTGCTGACAGGCAAGATGGCTGACGCGGTGATGGAAGGTAGGCAGGGAGAGCAGTTAGCGGAACAGCAGTAACAGTGTTTTTGCCTGGTGGGGGCCGTTGGTGGTCGTCAGTGGTCGGTCGTCGGACGTCGGTAAAGATGACATTTGATCTTCAAACAAATGTCAATGAGACTTGCGACTTGCGGCTTGCGGCTGACGACTGAAAGGGCCCCTGCCTTTTTAATATAAGGGCGCTGGTAATTGCTGGGGTAGACGGTGCTATGTGGCGCACCTTGGTTTAACTGGTACAGCCGGTTTGTACGGGCTCATTTTGGGAGATAATACATAATATTGGGAACGCCGGGAAAATAACCGTTTTAATAATTATTACCTGATATCTATAAGGAGGAAAGGCTATGGCAGAAGTAAACGCAGGAATGGTGAAAGAACTTCGTGAGCGGACCGGAGCGGGTATGATGGACTGCAAGAAGGCCCTCAATGAGGTTAACGGCGACATGGAAAAGGCCATTGATTACCTTAGAGAAAAAGGATTGGCTGCGGCAGCCAAAAAATCCGGCAGGATTACAGCGGAAGGACTGGTGGATTCCTATATCCACGGTGTGGGACGGATCGGAGTCCTGGTGGAGGTTAACTGTGAAACCGACTTTGTGGCCAAGACAGATCAGTTTAAGGCTCTGGTCAGGGACATTGCTATGCAAATAGCGGCTTCCAAGCCGGAATACATACGGCGGGAGGAAGTTCCAGCCGATATCATTGCCAGGGAGAAGGATGTACTGGCAGCCCAGGCGGCTAATGAAGGTAAGCCGGAAAAAATTATCCGGAAGATGGTGGAAGGACGCATAGAGAAATATTATAAAGAGGTGTGCCTGTTGGAGCAACCCTTTATCAAAGACCCGGATATCTCAATAAACCAGCTTTTGACCGGGAGCATTTCTAAAATAGGGGAAAATATTTCTGTGCGCAGATTTGTAAGATTCGAACTGGGAGAAGGTCTCCAGAAACGATCAGATGATTTTGCCGCCGAGGTGGCCTCTGCCACCAAGTGCTAATTGGGCTGAAACCAAAAAGTGTTTCCATTTGAAGGGAATAGCTTATGCTTGTAGAATAAGACATGACGGGAGGCTGTTGAATGGAAACTCCCAGGTATGGCCGGGTGGTACTTAAAATAAGTGGAGAGGCCATGGCCGGTAAACAGGGTTATGGGATTGACCCCGGGGTTGTAACCTCCATCACTTCTCAGATAGAGGATATTTCCAAGCTGGATGTTCAGATGGCCATTGTGGTGGGCGGCGGGAATATCTGGAGGGGCGTGGCCGGGAGCGCCAAGGGAATGGACAGGGCAACGGCAGACTATATGGGAATGCTGGCCACTGTCATAAATGCCCTGGCACTTCAGGACGGGCTGCAAAAACAGGGGGTTGACTCCAGGGTTCAGACGGCCATTGAGATGAGAGCTGTGGCTGAACCCTATATAAGGCGCAGGGCCATTCGCCATATGGAGAAGGGAAGGGTGGTTATATTCGCCGCCGGAACCGGAAATCCCTATTTCTCCACCGACACCACCGCTGCTTTGCGGGCGGCCGAAATAGAGGCCGAGGTTATACTTATGGCAAAACAGGTCAACGGGGTTTATGACTGCGATCCGATGAAGCATCCCAACGCCCAGAAATTTGAAAGACTGACTTATATTGATTTGCTGAACAAAGGTCTGGCGGTAATGGACGCCACGGCCACATCTCTGTGCATGGACAATAAAATCCCCATTATTGTTTTTAATCTCAATGAAAGGGGAAACATCATGAGGGCAATTATGGGAGAAACAGTAGGTACATATGTAGGGGGTGAATTGATTGGCTAAGGAGATTGTTGCTGAAGCAGAGGCCAACATGAAAAAGACCGTTGAGGTGGTTAAGAAGGAATTCGCTTCCCTGAGAGCGGGTCGCGCAACCCCGGCCTTACTGGATAAGATTAACGTAAATTATTACGGTACACCTACTCCGGTAAGCCAAATGGCCAACATAACTGCGCCCGAAGCAAGACTTTTGCTGATTCAGCCCTGGGATAAATCATCCCTCCCCGAGATTGAGCGGGCAATACATAAATCGGATCTTGGGATAAATCCCTCCAGCGACGGCACAGTGATACGTCTTGCCATTCCTCAACTCACCCAGGAAAGGCGGCAGGAACTGGTCAAGGTGATCCGGAAAAAGTCCGAAGAAGGCAGGGTGGCCATCCGCAATGTGCGCAGGGACACCAATGACTCATTAAAAGCCGGTGAGAAAAAGGGGGAACTGTCGGAAGATGATCTGCGCAGGTTCCAGGAAGAAGTTCAGAAGCTGACCGACAAATATATCAAGGAAGTGGATCAGGCTACCCATACCAAAGAGCAGGAGATTATGCAGGTTTGACCAGTCTGGAAAACGAGATATTGGCGGTTTTTTTGGACGAAGCAGTTGAAGTTCTAAAAAAGTCCGGTCTTAAATATGTAATTGAGTACACCGGTTTTGCAGGCAGCGGCACTGCCGCTGCGGGGAGGGAAAGGGTTGTGCGCTTTAACCTCCGGGGGGAAACGGGTTTTATTACCATTGCCTGTGAACAATCGAAAAAGGAGGTGTAGATTTAATGGCGTATCGTATCACTGACGAATGTTTGTCTTGTGGGACATGTATGGAATCCTGCCCCACCGAGGCGATTATTGAAGGGGAAACGTACAAGATTGACTCTGAAAAGTGCGAAAACTGTGGAACCTGTATAGATACCTGCCCCACCGGAGCTATTATTGAGGAATAAGTATAAACCCCCTCAAAAAGGAGGGGGTTGTTTTATAGAGCTGTAAGCTTTCAGCCGTCAGCTTTTCCGGGACTGACTCATTGGCAAAAGAAATATATTTAAAAGCGGGACTTCTATAATATAATGATTGTGTCACCATGTTTAAGACAATCAAGTGTTTGTCTTTCTTTTGGGAGTAAAGCAAGAAAAAATTATCAGATGAGTCACCATCTGATAATTTGAGCTTACAGCTTACAGCTCATTGGAGGTTGACCTGATGATAAAGAATATTGTAAATCTTATGCGCAGGTCGTCAGACAGGGAAGTGGAGGAAAGTGAAGAGGTGTTAAAGGCTTCACTGGATACCACCCGCATTCCCCGGCATGTGGCCGTAATTATGGACGGAAACGGACGTTGGGCCCGGCGCAAGGGAATGCCAAGATCCTTCGGCCACAGGGCTGGTGTTGAGTCACTTCGTGAAGCAGTACGGGTAAGCGCCGAAATTGGTCTGAAGGTACTGACGGTATACGCTTTTTCGACGGAAAACTGGAAACGCCCCCAGGAAGAGATAAATATTTTAATGGACTTGCTGGTGGAGTATCTTAATAAAGAAATAGATGAACTCTGTGAAAAAAATGTAAAGATCAGGGCCATAGGCGGGATACAGGAACTTCCCCCCAAGGCCAGGGAGGCCATTGCCGTGGCCCATGATCGGAGTAAAAACTGCAGCGGGCTTAATCTGAATATCGCCTTGAATTACGGGGGGCGGGCTGAGCTGGTGGAGGCGGTGAGGGGAATCTGCGCCAAGGTGGCTGAAAATGAGCTTGCTTTGGAGGACATAGATCAGGAGCTTATCTCCCGGCATCTGTATACCGCCGGGCAGCCGGATCCGGATTTGCTGATACGTCCCTCCGGTGATTACCGGGTTAGTAATTTTTTATTATGGCAGCTGGCATATACCGAGTTTTGGCTTACCGATATAATGTGGCCTGATTTCAAGGGTGTTCACCTTGTCCGGGCGGTGTTGGACTTTCAGAGAAGAAACCGCAGGTTCGGCGGATTAAATAAATAGGCTGGTGAAGGGTTTTTGCTTTATAAAAGGGTCTTAAGCGCCGTGGCAGGGATGCCCATTCTTCTGCTGGCGGTTTGGTACGGCGGCTTTGCGCATTTTGCCTTAACAGTGTTAATAATGGTTTTCGCTCTTTATGAGCTGAATAAGATATTTGGGGGAATGAATCTTAAGACTTCCTTCCCGGTGATGCTGGCCGGCGTACTGGTATTATCGGCAAGCGCCTTCATCGGAGGGCCTGACGCCCTTGGAGCGGCGGTAATGCCGGTGGTGGCGCTGCTTCTTTTGAGCGGTGTTTTTCGCTATCCAGAGTTGGCCCCCGGGGATGTTTCTGCGGGTCTGGCCGGAACTCTATATATTGCACTTTTTATATTTTTTTATTTAATCAGGACTCTGGACGGCGGTCTGGCCTGGATCTTGATCATGCTTTCCGGCACCTGGGCCGGTGATACAGTGGCATATTTTGTGGGAAAAAAATTCGGCAGAATAAAGCTGGCCCCCCTGCTCAGTCCGGGCAAGACGGTGGAGGGAGCCCTGGGCGGGATTGTGGGAAGCACTCTGGGGGCGGTTTTGGTTTATACCCTTTATCCCGTTGTGCTGATTTACAAGGTTATTGCCCTGGGCCTTTTGGTGGGTATATTCGGCGTCCTGGGAGACCTCTTCGAGTCCAGTCTTAAACGAACTGCCGGGGTTAAGGATACTGGTTTGATTATACCCGGACACGGAGGGGTGCTGGATCGTTTTGACAGTATGCTGTTTACAGCTCCGGCCGTATATTACTTCGTTATTTTATTTATAAACGGATGAGGTGTTTACCATGACCAGGCATATCCAGGTAATTATTATGACGGGGGCGGCTCTTGCTCTGGTGTATTTTTCGGCCATATATTTTGTGCCTGAGGTACTAAGTATAATTTCAAAAACCTTTTCTGTAATAATTCCTTTTATCATAGCTGCCCTCCTGTCCCTTCTAATGGAGCCGGCTGTTAATTTTTTGTCCGCCGGAACCCGTATGAGCCGGCCCCTGGCGGTGGGGCTTTCCATGCTGGCCATTTTCGGTGGCGCAGGCCTTATTGTGGTGCTGGCGGTATTCAGGCTGGTAAAGGAACTTATCGACCTGTCGGTCACCCTTCCACAATATGTTAAGCCTGTTCATGAGTTTATATTATATTCTTTTGAGAAAAGCAAGGTTTTTTATTTCAGCCTTCCTCCTGAAATATCCGGCAGGATAAATGAAAGCCTGGGCACTATAACCGGGGCGCTGTCCAATTTTACCCGATCCCTGGCTCACTTTTTACTGGGATTCGCCTCGGCGCTGCCGGAGGCTATCCTGGGGATAATTGTGGCCATCATAGCCACATATTTTTTCAGCCGGGACCATAGCCTGCTGGTAAAACTGTGGCTTGGCGCCGTTCCGGAACCCTGGGGCGAAAAGGTCCTCAAGGTGGTCCGGGAGGTGGGTCACGCATTTTTAAGTTATGTGCGCGCTCAGGCCGTATTGGTGTCTCTGACAACTGTACAGGCCATTGTGGGACTGTATTTTTTGGGGGTTGACTATGCTCTGACTGTTGGTCTTTTGATTGGTTTTTTCGACATTCTCCCGGTCTTTGGCCCGGCCACCATAATCATACCCTGGGCTGTCTGGAGCTTCATAAGCGGAAATGTGGCTTTCGGTGTTAAGCTGATTATACTGTACCTGATCATATGGGTGGTGCGCCAGTCCCTTGAAGCCAGGGTGGTGGCCGCCAACCTGGGTCTGCATCCCCTGGCGGTGCTGGCTGTGATGTATATTGGCCTGAGGCTTATGGGGGTGCCGGGGCTTATTTTCGGGCCCATACTGCTTATAACCGCCCAGGCTGCCCATAAGGCGCTGAAGGGATCTTAATTTCATTGCGGGTGATCACCTGCGGTGGTGAAAGCCACTGCGCAACAGGGTAATATTATGTGTCAGTGAGGTGTGTTTTTATAAAAGGGATTTCAATACTGGGCAGCACCGGATCCATAGGCCGGCAGGCACTGGATGTGGTGGACCTCTTTCCTGAACATTTTTTTATCGTGGGGTTGGCTGCCGGGAAAAATATAGAGGTTTTGAAGGAACAAATCAAAAAATACCGGCCCCGTATTGTGTCGGTATCGGATGACTGCGACGCCGCGACACTGTATGATGAATTTGGCCCCAAAGGTCCCCAAATACTATGGGGAGAAGAAGGTATGAGGGCGGTGGCCGCCTGTTCCGGCGCCGACACGGTTCTCACCGCCGTTACCGGCACGGCTGGTCTCGTCCCAACCGTTGAAGCCATCAGGGCCGGCAAAAACATTGCTCTGGCCAACAAGGAAACTCTGGTGGCCGCCGGAGCCCTGGTAACCAGCCTGGCATCCGGGCATAATGTTCAAATACTTCCGGTTGACAGTGAACACTCAGCCATCTGGCAGTGCCTTCGGGGTTCCGGTCCCGGTGAGGTAAACAGGATAATTCTTACGGCCTCCGGCGGCCCTTTTCGGAAGCAGCCCCGGGATCTGGCGAATGTAACGGTGGCAATGACTCTTTCACATCCCAACTGGAACATGGGTAAAAAGATAACCGTGGACTCGGCCACTTTGATGAACAAGGGGTTGGAAGTTATAGAAGCCAGGTGGCTTTTTGGGCTGGACTACGATAGGATAGGGGTGGTGGTTCATCCACAGAGTATAGTTCACTCCATGGTAGAATACACGGACGGGTCGGTGCTTGCGCAGATGGGCATCCCGGATATGAGGCTGCCAATCCAGTACGCCCTGACATATCCCAGGAGGCATTTCAGCAACATGCCCAGACTGGACTGGCTGGGCATGATGGAATTAACCTTCGAGCCCCCGGATACTGACCGCTTTCCCATGCTGGACCTGGCATACCGGGCCGGGAGGCGGGGAGGCACCCTCCCGGCGGTGATGAATGCAGCCAATGAAGTTGCGGTGGATCTATTCCTGGAAGGTAAAACAGCCTTTGCCTCCATTCATCCCATTGTGGAAGAGGTGGTGGGCCGTCACAGTGTTATTGAGAACCCCGGTTTGGACGACATTCTGGAGTGCGACCGTGAGGCCCGTAATTTGGCCCGGGGACTGGCGGCCAATGCAAAAGGTTGATCCTTTGCGCATTGCTATAGTTTTGAAAAAATAACAATCAGGTAAAGGGTGAACAGAATGTTTACTTTTATAGCTTCTATTGTGATTTTCGGAGTATTGATTTTCTTCCACGAACTGGGTCACTTCGCAGTGGCCAAGTTCGTGGGTATCAAGGTTCACGAGTTCAGCCTGGGCTTCGGTCCGAAGATCATATCGCTGCCCAGGGGGGAAACCGCATATAACCTCAGGGCCATACCGCTGGGGGGTTTTGTGAGGATGGCCGGCATGGATCCCACCGAAGCGGAGGAGGAAGACGAGCACAGGCACTTTAACAGAAAGCCGGTATTACACAGGGTGGCAGTCATCTTTGCCGGACCGTTAATGAATTTCGTGCTGGCCATACTGCTGCTGGCAGTTATTTTCATGTCTTACGGTCTTCCTGACGTACCCACCACCAAGGTACAGGATACTCTGGAGGGCAAACCGGCCCAGGTGGCGGGTATTCGGGCCGGGGACGTCATTTCCGAGATCGGTGGGAAAAAGATTGAGAGCTGGGATCAGCTCAGTAATACGGTGGGCGCCAATCCCGGACGGGAACTGGATATTACCTTTATCCGGAACGGGGAGAGGCTGACCGTAAAAGTGGTTCCCTACCAGGACGAAAGGGGACTGGGTAAAATAGGCATTCACCCGGCGCCTGAAAAGGTGGGTCCAATAAAGGCCCTGATGTCCGGAGGAAAATATATTTTTCTGATGTCGTTTCAGATACTGGATTACCTGGGAAAAGGGATTGCAGGCCTGGTTCCCCTGGAGTTGGGCGGACCGGTGCGCATCGTGGCCACCATCAACGAGGCCGTTCGCAGCTCCAGTTGGTTTATAAATCTTATGAGTCTTTCGGCCTTTCTGTCTGTAAGCCTCGGACTGTTTAACCTGTTTCCCGTACCCGCCCTGGACGGCAGCCGGATACTGTTTTTACTCATTGAAAAACTGCGGGGCAAACCGGTGGAGCCCCAAAGGGAAAATTTCATACACATGGTGGGTTTTGGGCTGTTGATGGCCCTTATAGTGGTGATAACCTATAACGACGTGCTGCAGCTGATTATGTGAAGCAACCTACAGCCAATAACTAATAACCAAACTCTTAGAAGGGATATTTTACCATGCACAGGAGCAGGACCCGTCCGCTGATGGTGGGCAGTGTCAGGGTAGGTGGCGGTTCGCCTGTGTCGGTACAGTCCATGACCAATACCGATACCAGGGACGCAGTTTCAACGGTGGCGCAGATTAACGGCCTGGCCGCAGCCGGGTGCGAGATAGTTCGGGTTGCGGTGCCCGACCGGGAGGCAGCCCTGGCCCTGAAAGCCATTAAAAGGCAGAACAGTCTCCCTCTGATAGCCGATATCCATTTTGATTACCGGCTGGCCCTCATGGCCCTTGAATCCGGTGTTGACGGTCTGCGCATAAACCCTGGCAATATAGGTGGCAGGGATAAGGTGCAGGCTGTGGTTGAAGCCTGCAGGGATAGAAAAATACCGGTACGTATAGGGGTTAACGCCGGTTCCCTGGAGAGGGAGCTCCTGGAGAAATATGGCGGCCCCAGTGCCGGGGCCATGGTGGAAAGCGCCCTTGGTCATATACAAATACTGGAGGATCTGAATTACAGGGAGATCAAGGTTTCTCTCAAGGCCTCCGATGTGCCCATGATGATAGAGGCCTACAGCCTTATGGCCGAAAAGTCAGACTATCCCCTGCATGTGGGAGTTACCGAGTCAGGAACCCTAAGATCCGGAACGGTAAAGTCAGCCGTTGGAATAGGCGCCCTCCTGTCCATGGGGATTGGGGACACCATTCGGGTTTCCCTTACCGGGGATCCTGTCCACGAGGTCAGGCTGGGGTACGAGATACTTAAAACCCTTGGCCTGAGGAGGCGCGGGGTGGAGTTTATATCATGCCCCACCTGTGGCAGAACCCAGATTGACATAATTTCCATAGCCAACAGGGTTGAGGAACTGCTGGACGGCCTGGAAGTTCCTATTAAGGTGGCGGTAATGGGCTGTGCGGTAAACGGTCCCGGTGAAGCCCGCCATGCGGATGTTGGAATCGCCGGGGGCAAGGGGGAAGGGCTGGTTTTTCGGAAGGGACAGGTTGTACGGAAAGTGCCGGAGGATCGTCTGGTGGATGAGCTTATGAAGGAGATTTCAGACCTCATCAAGGGGTCTGTATAATTTTTTGCTGAGGAGGAGCCTTGTTGCGAGTTTCAGAATTTTTAATGCCCACGCTGAGGGAAACCCCTGCAGAGGCCGAGGTGGTCAGTCACCAGCTGATGGTCAGGGCGGGGTATATCAGGAAGTCGGCCGCAGGTGTTTATACACTGCTTCCCCTGGCCTGGCGGGTGATAAAAAAGATTGAGGGCATTGTAAGGGAAGAGATGGACCGGGAGGGCGGGCAAGAAATAATGATGCCCATCATCCAGCCGGCAGAGCTGTGGCAGGAGTCGGGCCGCTGGGATGTTTACGGGCCCGAGCTGTTCCGGCTGAAGGACAGGCACGGAAGAGATTTTTGCCTGGGTCCCACTCATGAAGAAATCATCACAGATCTGGTGCGGGGAGAGGTTAGCTCTTACAAGCAGCTGCCACTCCTTCTGTATCAAATACAAAACAAGTACCGGGATGAGAGGCGGCCTCGCTTCGGGTTGATGAGGGGCCGTGAATTTATAATGAAAGACCTCTACTCCTTTGACAGGGATGAGGAATCGCTGGATGTCAGCTACTGGAAGATGTACCGGGCTTACACCCGTATTTTCCGGCGGTGCGGACTGAAATTCAGGCCGGTGGAGGCCGATTCCGGCGCCATCGGTGGAAACGACACCCATGAGTTTATGGTGCTGGCCGAGTCCGGTGAGGCTTTGGTGGTATACTGTCCCAATGATTCGTGCGGATATGCCGCCAACGTGGAGAAGGCGGTGAGCCCTCCCGAAAGACCTGTATACGAGACAGGGGCCAGGCCGTTGGAGGAAGCGGCCACACCGGAAATGCGCACCGTGAACCAGGTTGCCTCCTTCTTGGGTATTTCCCCGAAAACATTGATTAAAACACTTATTTATAAGACCGAAAAAGGTCCCGTGGCCGCCCTGGTAAGGGGCGACCGGGATGTAAACGAAATAAAGCTGATCAGGGCGGTGGGTGTGATAAACCTCGAACTGGCGCCCCCGGAAGAGGTTGAGAGGATTACCGGCTGCGCCCCGGGCTTTGCCGGGCCGGTAGGCCTGGGCGGGGTAAAGGTTGTGGTCGATGAGGAGGCTCTGATGGCCAATGCAGTCTCCGGATCGAACAAAAAAAATATTCATTTTGTCAATGTCAATGCGGGAAGGGACTTTAAACCTGATTTGGTAACCGACATAAGGCTGGTCAAAGCGGGTGATCCCTGCCCCTCCTGCGGTATACCCCTGGCGGAGGCCAGGGGTATAGAGGTGGGCCAGGTATTCAAGCTGGGGGATAAATACAGCAAGGTTTTGGGGGCCACCTTCCTGGATGAGAAGGGGCAGAGCAGGCCCATAGTAATGGGCTGCTACGGTATCGGGGTTACCAGGACCATGGCTGCAGCCATAGAGCAAAACTATGATCAGAACGGGATAATCTGGCCGTCTTCCATCGCTCCTTTCCAGGTGGTGGTGATACCGGTAAGCGCAAAGGACATCCGTCAGGACGAAATGGCCCGCAGGGTCTGCGAGAAGCTTCTGAAGGCAGGAGTTGAGGTTATTATTGATGACCGCAACGAGAGACCGGGGGTAAAATTCAAGGATGCCGACCTGGTGGGCTACCCCGTTCGCATCACTGTTGGATCCAAAGCGGTGGATTCCGGGGATCTTGAGCTGCGCCTCAGAAGAGACGGAAACAATATAATGATTCCAGAAGCGGATCTGGTGAACAGGGTCTTGGAAATACTGAGTGAGGATCAGGAGATTACAGATGCCGGATAAAAGGAATATAATAATTCTGTCGGTTAGCGCAGGGTCTGGTCATGTAAGGGCCGCAGAAGCGTTGAGATCAGCCTTTCAGAAAGAAGATACGGATTTGGAGGTAAATATGCTGGATACCTTCAGGTATGCCAGCCCCATTATGGAAAAGCTGGTGCTGGGCACCTACATGGAAATGCTCAGGCTGACTCCTTCATTATACGGCTATATTTACAGGCAGTCAGAAAAGGGACAGCCCCTGTCAGGCTTTGCCAAAAAGGAATTCGGCAGGATTTTGAGCACATTTTCAGCCTCAAGGCTGGTTGAATATATAGACCAGCACAGTCCGGAGGCCGTTATCTGCACCCACCCATTCCCGCTGGGAGTGCTGTCGGGTTTGCGAAAACGGGGAAAATCCCAATACCTCACGGTGGGTGCAGTCACCGACCTGACCATACATCCTTACTGGGTTTTTCCAGAGGTGGACCTTTACCTGGTGGGGGCCGAAAGGCTGGTCGAAGACCTTGTGGACTTCGGTATACAAAAGACAAGGGCTTATGCCTCCGGGATACCCATAGATCCCATCTTTAGCCGCCGGGTAGACCGTAAGGCGGTAATGCAACACTACAACCTGGATCAAAGCCTTGCCACCATACTTGTTATGGGTGGAGGTCTGGGCCTGGGCCCCCTGGAGGAATCGGTCCGGGCACTGGGATCCATGGAACTGAAGTGCCAGATAATTGTTGTTGCCGGCAACAACCGGCAGTTGAAAGAAAAACTGGAACAAATGGCGCCGGGCCTATCCAACCGGCTTTGTGTCCTGGGTTATACGGATAATATCCATCAGCTTATGGACGCTGCCGATATGATGGTAAGCAAGGCCGGGGGTCTTTCCTGTGCAGAAGCCCTGGCTAAAAGACTCCCCCTGTTTATAATGAATCCCCTGCCGGGCCAGGAGGAAAGAAATACTCAGTTTTTGGTTTCAGCCGGAGCTGCCGTGGCGGTCAGCAGCGTGGAGGACTTGGCGGATAAAATCACCCGGCGTGTTAACAACCCCAGGGAGCTTATGGAAATGTCCCAGGCGGCCGCCCAACTGGGAAGGCCCGAGGCGGCCAGGGTGGCGGCAGCAATAATAAGGCAGCGCATATCCGCCAAATGCGCCGGGGGATACCGGCGCATAACGGGCATGGATAAGGACAGGGACGGTATTTCCCGCTGGATTTATAATAAAATATTTATTAAGAGGTAATACTACATTATAATTATGTCTGATTCAAAAAAAATGGTCCATACTACAGAAGTGCCATATTTAATAGGTTTTCACTTGTAAATACTTATTTGCTGTGGTATACTAATTGTGGTTTTAAGGGAAGACACAGATTTTTCCGAAGGAGTGGGTAATTCCCACTCTTTCGTCTTATACCTAACCTGCTTTTTGGCTGTGGATACAAGGCCGGTTTGCCTTGGCGCCGGAGACCGTCATTTCAGCAGAAGGAGGATGCGATGGTGGTAAAAGAGAACGTGGCCGCCGTTGTTGAAAGAATATCCGCTCCTGTGGCGGAAGAACTGGGCCTGGAGCTTGTGGACGTCGAGTTTGCAAAGGAAGGCGGGAGTTGGATACTGCGGGTGTATATCGACAAGCCCGGGGGGATCGATCATGGTGACTGCGAACTTGTTTCCCACAGGCTGGATACATTGCTGGATGAAAAAGATCCTATCCCCCGGGAGTATTACCTGGAGGTGTCATCTCCGGGGATAGAAAGGCCTTTGAAGAAACTGCGGGACTTCCAGCGGTTTCATGGGCATTTGGTGAATGTTACCACCTACGCTCCCCTTGGGGGACGAAAAAAGTTCACCGGTAAACTGGAAGGGGTTGAAGCGGGGATGATCTTCCTTGAAGAGAAGGGGGAAATAATCTCCATACCCATGGTTCAGGTTTCGTCGGCCCGTTTACACGTAGAATTTTAAATTTCTTTTGGTTTGGGAGGCAAAAAAGGGATGAATACCGAGTTTTTGGATGCCCTTAATGATTTGGAAAAGGAAAAAGGAATTGCCGTCAGCGTTTTGCTTGAGGCCATAGAAGCTGCGCTTCTTTCGGCTTACAAAAGAAATTTCGGTTCGCTGCAAAACGCAAGGGTACATATAGACAGGGATACCGGCGAGTTCAAGGTATATTCGCAGCGGACGGTTATTGATGAGGTGATCGATCCCAGGCAGGAAATAACCCTTGGGGAGGCCAGGGAAATCGATCCCCGTTATGATTTTGGTGATATTGTTGAAAATGAGGTGACACCAAGAAATTTTGGCCGAATAGCCGCCCAGACAGCAAAGCAGGTGGTGGTCCAGCGTATCCGTGAGGCCGAGCGGAATATCATATATGAAGAGTTTGCCAACCGCGAGGGAGATATTATAACCGGCGTTATCCAGCGGGTGGAGCAGAAAAATGTATTTATTGAACTGGGTAAAACCGAGGCCGTCCTCACCCCCTCGGAGCAGATGTCCGGTGAGGATTACCGCCACGGGACCAGGGTAAAGGCATACATTGTGGAGGTCAAAAAGACCAATAAGGCTCCCCAGATCATTGTTTCCAGGACGCACCCGGGGCTCTTGAAAAGGCTGTTTGAACTGGAGGTTCCGGAGTTATACGAAGGGGTTGTGGAATTGAAGGCGGTGGCCAGGGAGGCTGGCTACAGATCCAAGATAGCCGTTTACTCCCGGGATGAAAACGTCGACCCGGTGGGAGCCTGCGTGGGTCCCAAAGGGATGAGGGTGCAGTCCATTGTTAACGAGTTGAACGGGGAAAAGATCGATATAATCAAGTGGAATCCTGACCCTTCGAAGTTTGTGGCGGCCTCCCTGAGCCCGGCCAAGGTGGTGGCCGTGGAGATATGGGATGAAGAAAAGGTGGCCCGGGTAATTGTACCGGACTACCAACTTTCACTGGCCATCGGAAAAGAAGGGCAGAACGCCCGGCTGGCCGCAAAGCTTACAAACTGGAAAATAGACATAAAGAGTGAGTCCCAGATGGAAGAAATATACCGGCAGGGCGGCTATGAGGACGACTATTGCCAGGAAAAGGATGATGAGGAAGACTATTTGAAGGATGACTCTTTGCAAGAAGACTATGTAAAATAGGAGGGGGAAAGTTGCCCAAGGTTAGAAAAATTCCTCAGAGGATGTGTGTGGGTTGCCAGGAAATGAAGTCCAAGAAGGAATTGATCAGAGTTGTGCGCACCCCCCAGGATAGCATAGAGATCGATCCCACAGGCAAAAAGTCAGGCCGGGGGGCCTATGTATGCCCCCGGGTAGAGTGCATGCAGAGGGCGTGCAAGGAAAAGAGGCTGGAAAAGGCCCTGCAGAGGCAGATTTCCAAGGAAATATACGAAACGCTGATACAGAGGTTGAACAGTTAATGGCAGGTACCGTGTTAAATATGATTGGCCTTGCCCGGAGGGCCAGACAGGTGGAAAGCGGTGACGCAGCCGTACGAAGTGCGGTTGGCCGCAATAAGGTAAGGCTTATTATTTTGGCTGAGGATGCCGCAGAAAGAACCAGGAAGGCTTTTGAGCTAGTAGCCGGTGATGCCGGAATACCCCTGATATCATATGGCAGCAAAATTAATCTGGGCAGAATACTAAATAAACCATCCCGATCAGTGGTGGCTATCATTGATGACAATTTTGCCAGAGCAATTGTCATGGCGATGGAAAAAGGGGGGGGCAAAGCTTGACTAGAGAAAAAAGCCGGTTGCGGTTAATGGAATTATTTACTATGTCAAAATATGGGAGGTGAATACATGATAAAAAAACGGGTGCACGAACTTGCCAGGGAACTTAACATAGAAAGTAAGGATATCATCAGAGTAATGTCTCATATGGGGGTTGAGTTGAAGTCCCACATGAGCACCATGGAAGACGGGGAAATTGATTTGTTTATGAAAGATTACAACAGAAAAAAGGATCAGGGTGCCGCGGAAGCCGACAGGGAGGCTCAGAAAACTCCCGTCAACAGGCCAGCCCCGGGACCTTCAGCAATACATGAAAACCAGGTTCCGAGGGAACAGGATAGACCGCGCCAGGAAACTGCGCAGGATAACAGGATGAACGGCAGAAAAATGCCGGAAAAGAGAAGACCGCCGGACAGAAAAGATTTCAGGCCTGATCGCAGTCCGGGGCTGGTTGATCGGGTGCCCTCGCGTCCTCCCGACAGAAGGTTTGATGATCGCACAGCCCGTCCGGCGCCGCCCAGACAAACAGGACCCATGGCCCCAGCCCCCTCCCAGAGACCGGAGGCCAGGCAGCAGCCTGCACCGCCGGTACCGGCCGGGTCGTCTACGCAGCCCTCTGCACAATCTTCCACAGAAAGGGCAGGGAGGGACACAAACGTATCCAGGCCAGCAGCACCTGTACCCCAGCAGCCATATAAAGAAAGGCCCCAATACCCTGATCGCCAGAGGCCTGCGGCCCAGGATCAGCACAGGGACCACAGGCCGCCATTCAATCGCCCCGCAGGTGAGGCCAGGCCCGCCGGTGACCGGGGCTTTCAGCAAAGGGGTCCGGCCCCGGCAGGTGGGGGATACGACCGGCCCAGGCCTGCCGGTGACCGGGGCTTTCAGCAAAGAGGCCCGTCCCCGGCAGGTGGGGGCTTCGATCGGCCCAGACCCGACGGTACAAGGCCTCCCAGGTTTGGCGACAACGCCCGGCCCGGTGGCGGGGCTCCTCCAGGCAGGCCTTTCCAGAATAGAGGTCCAGCCGGCCCGAGACCGGCGCCGACAGGCGGCGCTCCCGGTGGGAGACCCAGTCCCGGGGGGCTTAAGGTTCCCAAAGTGCCCGATCAGGCCAAGGGCGTGGATAAAATCAAGGCATCCGAAAAATCCAGAACCAGGCTGCAGCAGACCCAGGCCAAAGGAGGATTTGGCAAGCGCGACAAGGTTCGTCATGATGAGGATGATCGCGGCGGCCGTCTGAAGAGGAAGGGACCGCAGAAGGGCAGGGCCGATCTCAGACCCACTCCTCCCTTGGAAAAGAAGCCCGTTGTGATTGGTGAAACAGTCACCGTTCAGGAACTGGCTGAAAAAATGAAAAAAAGCCCTGCTGAGCTGATTAAGAAGCTCATGGTGCTTGGTATATTGGCCACCATAAATCAGGAAATCGACTCCGATACAGCAATAATTATTGCCGGTGATTTTGGCTTTGAAGTGGAGATAAAGATACATCTCGACGCCGAGGCCCAGATGGAGCAGAACCTGGAAGACAAGGCCGAGGACATGATCATAAGGCCCTGTGTGGTAACCATAATGGGACACGTTGACCACGGGAAAACCTCCCTGCTGGATGCCATAAGGGAAACCAATGTTATTGCCACCGAGGCCGGGGGCATTACCCAGCATATAGGCGCCTACCAGGTGGAGCATAACAATAAAAAAATAACCTTTGTGGATACTCCTGGTCATGAGGCCTTTACCGCCATGAGGGCGCGGGGATCCCAGGTTACAGATATAGTGGTTTTGGTGGTGGCCGCCGAAGACGGTGTCATGCCCCAGACCATTGAGGCCATAAACCATGCCAAGGCTGCCGAAGTTCCCATTATAGTGGCCATTAATAAAATGGACAAACCGGATGCCAATGCCGACAGGGTTAAGCAGCAGCTTACCGAGTATGGCCTGGTGTCCGAGGAGTGGGGCGGAGATACCATATGTGTTCCGGTCAGCGCCAAGGCCAGAATTGGCATTGAAGATCTGCTGGAGAACATTTTGCTGGTGGGCGAGGTCAATGAACTGAGGGCCAATCCCAACAGACCGGCCCGGGGCACCGTGATAGAGGCTGAGCTGGACAAGGGCCGCGGCCCATTGGCCACCGTGCTGGTACAAAACGGAACCCTTCACATAGGTGACGGCATTGTGGCCGGAACGGCGTTCGGCAAGGTAAGGGCCATGGTGGACGACAAGGGCAGGCGCATCAAAAAGGCCGGTCCCTCGACTCCGGTTGAGGTGCTGGGATTCCACGACGTCCCCCTGGCTGGCGATGCCTTTTATGTGGTTAAAGATGAAAAGGCAGTGAGGCAGATAATAGACAAGCGGGTTACCAGGAGAAGGCAGGAAGAGCTTAAAACACCGGCCCTTCGGGTTACTCTGGAGGATCTTTTCAAACACATCCAGGAGGGCCAGGTAAAGGAACTTTGCCTTATCGTAAAGGCCGATGTGCAGGGTTCCGTGGAGGCAATCAACCAGTCCCTGGTGAGGCTTTCCACCGAAGAGGTAAAGGTGAATATAGTTCACGGCGGTGTAGGAGCTATCAGGGAATCGGATATTATGCTGGCTTCGGCCTCAAACGCCATCATCATAGGCTTTAATGTCCGGCCTGACGTCAACGCCCGCAAGGCGGCTGAAAATGAAAAGGTTGACATACGCCTATACAGGGTCATTTATGACGCCATTGATGACATCAAGGCGGCCATGAGCGGTCTTTTGGATCCTGAACTGAGAGAGGTTATATTAGGCAGGGTTGAGGTCCGTAAGGTGTTCAAGGCCTCAAAATTGGGCAATATAGCCGGATGCTATGTTACCGAGGGCAAGATATCCAGGGATGCTGGCATTCGCCTGATCAGGGACGGCATTGTGGTATTCGAGGGCAAGGTTGACTCCCTCAAGCGTTTTAAAGACGATGCCAAGGAAGTGTTACAGGGATACGAGTGTGGTCTGACCCTTGAAAATTACCAGGATATTCGCGAGGGAGACACTATAGAGGCTTTCACCACCGAACAGATTAAGCGGGAATTGGCCTGATCAAAAACACGGTGTGCAAAGGTGATGGTTAGGGCATAATTGCCATGGGGGGTGAATTAATTGTCTCATAGACCGGGAAGACTGGCAGAGGCCTTAAAAAAAGAAATATCCGACTTGCTTATGCATGATATAAAGGATCCCCGGCTGGGCTTTGTTACCATCACCACGGTGGAGGTGTCTTTGGATTTGCGTCTGGCCCGGGTTTACGCCAGTGTGCTGGGGGACGCCGATCAGCAAAAAGCCACCGCTGAGGTGCTGAATAAGGTTACAGGCTATATCAGGTCGGAAATAGGCAAAAGAATAAGGCTTAAATACGCACCGGAAATAGTGTTTAAACTGGACAACTCCATCGAGAGAGGCGCCAGGATTATCAAACTGATGGAAGAGGTCAATAGCGGGGGAGAAGCCGGTCAATGAGCAGTTTGCAAGAGGTTGCGGAGGTAATTGCCGGGTCAGCCCGGGTACTGATATGCGGACACATTGTGCCGGACGGTGACTCGCTGGGTTCGGTGGCCGCCCTGGGACTTACCCTGGAAGGCATGGGAAAAAAGGTAGTGATGGGAAGCCCCGATCCCATCCCCGAAGCCCTTATGTTCCTGCCGGGGACGGACAAATTCGTTATTGGGTGTGACAATCTCCGCCATGAGGATTACGATACCTTTGTGGTGCTGGACTGTTCGGTGCCCAAGCGACTGGGCTCCTTCAGGAAGTTCCTTGAAAAAGATTTGATGATAGTCAATATTGACCACCACGTAAGTTCTGAGAGCTTTGCCCACTACAATTATCTGGATGCCGGGGCTGCAGCCACCGGGGAGATCATGACCGACCTCATCGACCTGATGGGAACGGGCATAAACAAGGATGTGGCCACCTGCCTGTACGTGGCCATGGTAACCGATACCGGATCATTCCAGTATGAAAACACCTCCTCCGGGACTCTGAGAAAGGCCGCCAGACTTATGGATGCCGGAATTCAGTCTCCCTCTATAAATGTCCGCCTGTATGAGGAGAGACCCATTCAAAATATACAGATGATGGGAGCGGTCCTGGAAAAGCTGGAAATCAGCCCCTGCGGCAGGGTGGCCTGGTCAGTGGTGGAAAGAGATTTGCTGGACAGGTTTTCGGCTAAGGACGAACACACTGACGGACTGATTAATTTTCTGCGAACCATTAAAGGTGTGGAAGTTGCTATGCTTTTCAGGGAAATTGAAAAGGGGAAATTTAAGATTGGCTTTCGTTCCAAGGGCGAGGTTGACGTCAATCGTCTGGCCTCAAAATTTGGCGGGGGTGGACACGTCCGGGCTTCTGGGTGTATCCTTACCGGAAATCTGCAGAAAATAACCCAGGCAGTGGTTGGAGAGGCAGTAAAGGAAGTATCGGCGAGGTCCTCATAAGATGAACGGCCTTATTAATGTATTAAAAACTCCGGGAATGTCATCCCATGATGTGGTTAATCATATACGCCGGCTGACAGGGATAAAAAAGGTGGGGCACACCGGCACCCTTGATCCCGGCGCCGCCGGAGTGCTTCTGGTCTGTTGCGGCAGAGCCACCCGGTTAATTGAATACCTGAACCATGAGAAGAAATACAGAGCTGAAATAACCTTTGGAATTGTTTCCTCCACCGGGGATTCCTTCGGAGACCTTTCGGAAAGAGAGATTCCGGGCAATTTATCGAGAAAGCTGGTGGAGGATACCCTTTCCCAGTTTACCGGGGAAATCAGTCAGATTCCCCCCATGACATCGGCGGTGCGTCACCGGGGCAAAAAGCTTTACCAACTGGCAAGGCAGGGAAAGGTGGTTGAACGCCAGGCCCGAAAGGTTACCATAACAGACCTTAAAATGGCCGGGTGGTACAATGATGGAGAGAACCCCAGGGCGCTTCTGGATATCCGGTGCTCGGCCGGGACGTATATCAGGACCCTGTGTCAGGATATCGGGGAAGAACTGGAATGCGGCGCCTACATGAGTTTTCTCTTGCGCACGGGGGTAGGCGGCTACCCTATAAACCGGGCCTTCACCCTGGAAGAACTAAAAAGATTGGCCGAAAACGGGAAACTGTATGAGGCTGCCATCAGCGTAAAAGATGCGCTGTCTTTTTTCCCTACGGTGGAAATAAAAGAGCAGGCGATTAAATCAGTTGGGTCGGGAGCCACCCTCTATCCTCCGGGGATAAAACACATGCCTTTGGATATAAAGGCTGGAGACATGGTTATCCTGGCGGAAACGGAAAACCCGGTGGCCGTGGCCAGAGCCGTGGCCGATGAAAGGGAAAGACTATGTTTTAAGCCGGAAAAAATAATAGTATGATATTGTCGAAAGAATTCTGTCCTGATAATAATTATAATATCAGATAAATCATCTTGGGGGTTAGGGAAACTTTGGAAATATACAACACTTGGAAGGGTGTTAAGGAGAAACACAGAGATCTGGTAATCGGGCTGGGGAACTTCGACGGGGTTCACGTGGGTCATCAGCGGCTGATTTCAGGGCTGGTGGAGGAATCCAAAAAAATAGGCGGTACACCGGCCGTTTTTACTTTTTTTCCGCACCCCATGGAAGTGCTTACCGGAAAGGCGCCGCCAAGACTTCTTACGCATGGGGCCAAGCAGGACACCATCAGGCAGTTGGGAGTCAAAGTTCTGTTACTGGTTCCCTTTACCCTGGAATTTGCCGACCACAGCCCCGATGTATTCATAGAGAATATTTTGGTCAGGGATTTGGATGTGCGGGAGGTATTTGTGGGGTATAATTATACCTTCGGAAAGGGCGGCAGGGGTAATCCCGAAACGCTCATAGAGGGAGGCGGGAGGCACGGCTTCAAGGTGTGCGTTATTCCGCCTGTGGCTGTGGAAGGTGTGCTGGTCAGCAGCACGTTAATAAGGGGTCTCCTGACCGATGGCGAAGTGGCTGCGGCAAGAAAATTTTTAGGCTATCCTCCCTTTGTACAGGGGGTCGTGGTAACCGGGGAATGCAGGGGCAGAACGCTGGGGTTTCCCACAGCCAATCTCCTTATTGAGGAAGATGGGCTCACGGTACCGGCAAATGGGGTTTATGCCGTCAAGGTACAGGTGGATGGCGAACATTATCTGGGCGTGGCAAACATAGGAGTTAAGCCCACCTTCCACGGTTTCAACTTCAAGCCCAACCTGGAGGTCCACCTGCTGGACTTTCATGCCGACCTGTACGGTAAAGAAATAAAGGTTTTTTTCATAAGACGTATAAGAGAAGAGAAAGTATTTTCTTCCCCCGGGGAATTGGCGGAACAGATACGGGCTGATATTAACAGGGCCAGGTCTGCCTTTTGCGGAGTAGAATAAACTTTTATTTAAGTAATATAATATGTTAGAATAAGCTGATCATGGGAGTTTAATTGGAAGGGGATAGGCGGCTTATGGGGATCCCCAAATTTGATTCTCCTGAGGAAGAAATAAAGAAATGGCTTAATCACATTGCCTTGATATGTCTCAGCGAAGATTTCCAGAAACTAAAAAAGGAACTGGAAACCATATACAGCCGGTCCGATGTTAAAGATTACAGGATAACCGCCTTTCAGGATGCGCTTTACGCATTCCTGGCCCAGGAAGATGAAGCCTCCTCGGTTAATATCGGCAGATGCTGAACAGGGCTAGCATATGAAGGTAATTATAACCGAACATGCGCATAAACGTCTTAAAGACATGAGGCAAGACAAGATTACCGTTTCCGATATCAATAGCGCAGCCGTGGGTATCCCGGGACGGATACCCACGGCAACCCGGTTCAGAGGTTTCTTTGCGAAATCGGGGCGCATGTTTGATATAGTTGCCAAGGACATTCCGGGAGGTCGCTTGGTTATTACCATTATTGGAAAATAATTTTCCATGAACTGTGAGCTAGGGGATGCGTTTCACCGGCGGTTCACTTGGCTGGCAGCGATTATCCGGAGTTAGGAGGTGATATTAAATGGCAATGAATCAGGAAATCAAGCAGGCCGTTATATTGCAGCACAAGCTGCACGACACTGACACCGGATCACCGGAAGTTCAGGTTGCCATACTTACCAAACGTATAAAGGGACTGACCGAGCACCTGAAGATTCACAAGAAGGACCATCACTCCAGGAGAGGCCTTTTGAAAATGGTGGGACAAAGAAGGGCACTGTTGAATTACCTCAAAGACCGTAATTTTGACCGCTACCGTTCTTTGATTGAAAAACTTGAGCTGCGCAAATAGTTTTATAAAAAAAGCGGGATATATTTTCCGCTTTTTTTTTATGCAACTCCCATTTTAGGGGCTCAAAGTTTGTAATGACGTATTTTTAAGTTCTCCAGCAGGAAATACTATGAAATATGTAGAAATACCATTGATTGCTAAAAATATGAAAAGATGATTGGGAGGATTTATCCGGATGTCAGATGGATCAATATTGAGAAAAGAAATTGAAATAGGCGGTCGTAAGATGGTTCTGGAAACCGGCCGGCTGGCCAAGCAGGCCGGCGGAGCCGTGCTGGTCAGTTACGGCGATACGGTCACCCTTGTAACTGCCACCATGGCAAGGAATAAAAGGGAGGGTATAGACTTTTTCCCCCTAACCGTTGATTACGAAGAAAGGCTCTATGCAGTGGGTAAAATCCCCGGCGGATTCATCAAGAGGGAATCAAGACCCAGTGAAAAGGCTGTCCTGTCGGGCAGGCTTATCGATCGTCCCATAAGGCCTCTTTTCCCCAAGGGCTTTAGAAACGAGGTCCAGGTGATTGCCACCGTCATGTCGGTGGACCAGGACCATGCCCCTGAAATGGCGGCCATGATGGGGGCTTCAGCCGCTCTCCATATTAGCGGGATACCCTTTGGCGGACCCATAGGCGGGGTTATAGTGGGCCGGGTTGACGGAAAACTTATTATCAACCCCAACCAGGAGGAAGCCGCCAAAACCGATTTGCACCTGGTGGTGGCTGGTACTTCTGAGGCAGTTATGATGGTGGAGGCCGGTGCGTCCGAGGTTCCTGAAAAGGTAATTCTGGAGGCTATAAATTTTGGGCACCAGAAAGTCCGGGAGATTGTGGCCTTTATAGAAAAATTCAGGGAAGAAGCCCTTTCCATGGGCCTGGCCAGGGAAAAGGTGGTGCCCGAGATTGCAGCCGTCGACCCTTCCCTGGAAGAAGCGGTTTTTCCCGTGGCACTGGATAGAATGACCCAGGCGGTAAGGCGCTGCGTATCTGAAAAGCTGGATAAAAAGAGCAGAGAGAATTTCATGGATGAAACTGCGGCTGAAATCGTGGCGCAGTTTTCCGAAACCTTCCCGGAACAGAAGTCTTCGGTGGTCAGCGTAGTTGAAAAAGCCGAGAAAAAGGCTATGCGCCAGATGATACTTAACGATAAAATACGCATTGACGGACGCAGCACCACAGAGGTAAGGCCCATTGCGGTGGAGGTGGGCGTACTGCCCAGGACTCACGGCACAGGGCTTTTTACCAGGGGGCAGACCCAGGTGCTGTCTGTGGTTACCCTTGGTCCCGTTTCGGATGAGCAGAGACTGGACGGGCTGGGTACCGAGGAGAAAAAGAGATTCATGCATCACTATAATTTCCCCCCGTTCAGCACAGGGGAAACAAAGCCCATGCGTTCACCGGGCAGGCGGGAAATAGGCCACGGGGCGCTGGCCGAGAGGGCTCTGGAGGCAGTGGTGCCCTCGGTGGATACCTTCCCATACACCATCAGAATTGTGTCCGAGGCCATAGAGTCCAATGGATCCACCTCCATGGGAAGCGTGTGCGGAAGCTGCCTGGGGCTTATGGACGCCGGCGTGCCCATCAAGGCTCCGGTGGCGGGAGCGGCCATGGGATTGATCAAAGAAGGGGACGAAGTTGTCGTCCTTACTGATATTCAGGGAATTGAAGACCATCTGGGAGACATGGATTTCAAGGTTGCCGGAACGGCCAACGGAGTGACCGCCCTTCAGATGGACATAAAGGTGGCCGGAGTAACTCCGGAAATTCTTGAAAGGGCCGTAGCCCAGGCCACTGACGCCAGGATGCATATACTGGGCAAGATGACCGATGTAATATCAAAACCCAGGGAAGAGATGTCTCCCTATGCTCCCAGGATCATACACTTCAACATAGACCCCGATAAAATAAGGGATGTAATAGGCCCCGGCGGCAAAATAATTAAAAAGATCGTGGAGGAGACCGGGGTGGATATTGACATTGAGGATGACGGCCGCGTTTATATATCGGCCATTGACCCCGAGGCCGGCAAGAAGGCGCTTAGAATCATCGAAGGCATTACAAAAGAGATCCAGGTGGGAGAAATATACAACGGCAGGGTAACCAGGGTAACCGACTTCGGCTGTTTTGTGGAAGTAATCCCTGGAGTTATGGGGCTACCCGGAAAAGAAGGTCTTGTGCACATATCACAGTTGGCCCACCACCGGGTGGCAAAGACCGAGGATATTGTCAGCGAAGGGGATTCGGTACTGGTTAAGGCCATTGGTTATGACAACCAGGGACGGCTGAAGCTTTCCCGCAAGGAGGCTGTGCCGCCGGAGCCGGGTGAACTGGAGGCTGCCAGGGCACAGGAGCAGTCCGCTCCGCCCAGAAGGGAACCGCAAAGGGACTCCCGCAGTCCTCAGGGTGGTTATGGCAGACGTAATTTCTAAACAATAAAAAACGGAACCCTGTTAAATAATTAAAACAGAGAGCGTTTATACGTCCTCTGTTTTAATTATTTGGTAACATAAAGTTAATAACAAGCTATCTTTATTTTAACCGGCTCTGTGATAGAATTGTTGTGATATTCCATGGGCGGGAGGAATGGACTATGCCGGATAGAATTAAGGATTTGGCCAGGAGCATAAGCTGGCGGCCGTTGGCCAGCTACTTTTTTATGCTGTTTGTTTTTTATGTCGCCCTTAGATTTTACGTCGGTGAAAGTGTAAACGCCTGGGTAGTGGTGTTTATCTCCCTGCCCTTTGCCATTGTCCTGTACTGGATTCTACTGATCAGGATAAGGGGGCCTCTGGCCGAAATATCGGAGGTCACCAAGGAAATGGCCCGGGGTAGTCTGGACAGGGAAATAAGGATTTACTCCGATGATGAGATAGGAGATCTGGCGAAGAACATTAACCTTCTGGGGAGGCAGCTGAAGCAGACCATCGGTGAAATCACCGAGGAGAAGGACCGCATGGGCGCCGTGCTGAATAGTATGGCTGACGGAGTGGTGGCTGTGGACGGTGATGGCCGCATACTGCTGCTGAACCCCGCAGTGGTCAGAGCGCTGAATATTTCCGGTGAGTCCTGCAAGGGAAAAGATATAGTAGGTGTTATAAGACACCTGGAGTTTGAGCAGAGCTTGAAAATTGCCCTGGAGACACAGAAGGAACTGGCCCTGGTAATCAAGGCCCTTACTCCGGACCCAATGTATTACCGGGTTATTTTTACGCCCCTGAAGGGAGCCGGGAAGGGAGGGGTGGTGGCTTTGCTGAGGGACATTACCGAGAGGAGGGAACTTGACCAGATGAGGTCGGAGTTTATTGCCAATGTGTCCCATGAGTTGAGGACCCCCCTGACATCCATTAAGGGCTTTCTGGAAACACTGCTGGACGGCGCCCTGGAAGAAAGGGAAACGGCCATACGTTTTTTGAAGATAATAAATGCCGAAACCGACCGCATGACCCGCCTCATAGGGGATCTTTTTTCCCTTTCCGAGATAGAAAGCGGCAAGGTGGTGCCAGACAGGGAAGAAGTAAGTATGGCCAGGATAGTGGAGAAGGTTTTTTCTATTTTCAGTCATTCCGCCGGGGAGCGGGGAATAGAGCTGAATTGCCATGTACCCGCTGAATTGCCGGTGATCATAGGGGATGAGGATATGCTTACCAGGGTTGTTATAAATCTTGTTGACAACGCCATAAAATACAGCCCGGACAACAGCCGGATCACCGTCGAAGCCGGCTGTTCCGGTAAAAACGAGGTGATGGTTTCAGTTTCTGATCAGGGCATCGGCATTCCCGAGGAAAACCTGCCCCGGGTATTCGAGCGGCTCTACCGGGTGGATCGGGCAAGATCCAGGGAATACGGGGGATCAGGGCTGGGTCTGGCCATTGTAAAGCATATAGTGGATGTGCACGGCGGCAGGATTGAAGTGACCAGCAGGCTGGGCAGGGGCAGCCGGTTTACGGTGTACCTTCCTGTAAAATTAAAATAAATGTTAACACATTGCCTAGCCAGGGTGTAAAATATTCTATATTACCTCATCACCTCGCAGTCTGGAAACGATTAGGAGGAATGCCGGCGTGAGCAGATACTTGTTTGACAAATCTCTCAGAGAGATACAGAACGATATTCTCCGGATGGGGGGGCTGGTGGAAAAGGCTATTTACGATTCCGTTGACGCCTTTATGAACCAGGACGTTACTTCGGCTGCCGGGGTAATAATGGGGGACGAGAGAATTGACGAGTTGTTTCTTGAGATTGAGGACAAATGCATCAAGCTCATAGCCACCCAGCAGCCCATTGCCAAGGATTTACGGATAGCAGTCACAGGAATAAAAATATTAACCAGCCTGGAAAGAATGGCCGACCACGCAGTTGATATAGCCAGAGCCACCATGTGCCTTTCGGGCCACCCCATGTTGGTGCGCCCGATACAAGAAATACCGCGTATGGCAAGGATTGCCCGGCAGATGGTGAAGGACGGTCTGGACTCCTACGTTCACCGGGATGTGGAAAAGGCCAGGGAAATGTGTTCCATGGACGACCAGGTGGATTTTATATTCTCACATGTTTTCAGGGATACTATCATATCTATGGGTGAGAACCCGGATGTGGTAACCCAGGGGGCTTATCTCTTGTACGTTTCCCGCTACATTGAGCGCATTGCCGATCACGCCACCAACATAGGGGAGTCTGTTATCTATCTGGTAACCGGGGAGCGCCGCGAGTTGAACTGAAAACTCTTTATCACTATTTCCAAGGGGGTGTATATTTGTCGAAGGATAATACTTTTGATATCGTATCCAGGGTTGAACTGCAGGAGATTGACAATGCTTTAAATCAAGTGATGAAAGAAATAAGGAGCAGGTTTGATTTCAAGGGAAGTAAGAGCAGCGTGGAGTACTCGGAAGGTGTCTTAATGATACATGCGGACAATGATTTTAAGCTGAAAAGTGTTGTGGAAATACTGGAAGCAAAGATGGTCAAAAGGGGAATTAATCTTAAGTCCCTTCGTTACGGCAAAATAGAAAAGGCGGCCGGGGACAGCGTCCGGCAGAAGGTGGATGTTGTTCAGGGAGTGGACAAGGATCTGGCCAGGGAAATCGTCAAGCTTGTAAAGGACGCAAAACTGAAGGTGCAGGCCACTTTCCAGGACGATCAGGTACGGGTAAGCGGCAAAAACCGTGACGACCTGCAAAAAATTATCAACCTGATAAGGGAAAAGGACTGGGAGATACCCCTGCAGTTTGTCAACATGAGAACTTTTTAGTTGAGAGGTGAGATGTGGGAATTGGGATTAGGGTTGGAATTATCAGCCTGGGATGCTCCAAAAACCTGGTTGACTCGGAAATAATGCTGGGGCTTTTGTCCGGGGCCGGATACACCGTTACGCCACCGGACGCCGAGGCCGAGGCCGTCATTATAAATACATGCGGATTTATTGCGCCTGCCAAGGAAGAGGCCATAGAAACCATATTAAAGACCGCCCGCCTTAAAGAAGAGGGGAGCCTCAAAGTTCTCCTGGTTGCGGGCTGTCTGGCCCAGCGCTACGCTGGGGATCTGATGGCTGAAATTCCCGAAATAGACGGCGTTTTTGGCCCGGGGGAAATAGAGAGTGTGGCGTCGTGCATTGAAAGCGCCCTGGCAGGAGGCAGGCCACATCTGGTGGGAAGCCCGGAATATGATTACGGCAGGGTAATGCCCCGGGTTCTGACCACTCCACAGCACTGGGCATATTTAAAAATAGCCGACGGCTGCGGCAACCGGTGCTCATACTGCGCCATTCCGGGCATTCGGGGAGGTTACCGGAGCAGGCCCATGGAGGTTTTGGAGGCCGAGGCTGCGGATCTGGTGGGAAGAGGTATAAAAGAGATCATATTGGTGGCCCAGGATTCTACGGCCTACGGCTTTGATATATATGGGCGGCCTATGCTGTCGGAATTGCTGAGAAGGCTTTCCGGCAAGGGAGCGCCTTGGGTGAGGGTTATGTATTGTTATCCTACGGGATTTACCAGTGATCTGATAAAGGTTATGGGTGAGAAAGAAAACATCTGCCGTTACATCGATCTTCCTCTCCAGCATATAAATGATCGCATTTTGAAAAGCATGAACCGGAGGGGCCAGTCGGACGAAGTCAGGCGGCTGGTATACAGTCTCAGGGAACACATCCCCGGCCTGACTCTAAGGACGACGTTTATAGTTGGTTTTCCCGGCGAAGATGAGGCCCGCTTTGAAGATCTGTACAGGTTTGTGGAGGAAGCCCGGTTCGAAAGGATGGGAGTATTCAAGTTCAGCCCCGAAGAGGGAACAGCTGCCGCAAACATGGAGGACACTGTTTCTGATGAAGTAAAGGAATACAGGTATGACAGGCTCATGACCCTGCAGAAGGAGATTTCCCGCAGCAATAACCTGTTAAAGGTTAATACCGCCGTGAAGGTTATGGTGGACGGAAAGAAGCCGGGCGTCTCAAACTTTTATATAGGAAGGACCGAGGGCGATGCTCCTGAAATCGACGGGTCGGTGCTTTTTTCCAGCGGGCCCCGGGGCGCTTTTCCCGGAGAAATTATAAGCGTGCGGGTGACCAGAGCCTTTGATTATGGCCTGAGGGGGGTGCTGGCTCCATGAACCTGCCAAACCGTCTGACCATGGTTCGGATATTCCTCATACCTGTCTTTGTGGCCGCTGTTACTCTCAAAATTCCCCACGGGGATTATATAGCCGCCTCGATTTTCATATTGGCGGCCAGCACCGACGGACTGGATGGATATATAGCCAGGAAGCGCAAAATGATTACCAATCTTGGCAAGATCATGGACCCTCTGGCCGATAAGCTGTTGGTAACTGCGGCCTTGCTTGTGCTGGTGGAGCTTCACCGGCTGCCTTCCTGGGTGGCGCTGATCATCATTGGCCGTGAATTTGCGGTGACCGGTTTAAGGGCAATGGCGGCGGCTGAAGGTAGTATAATATCGGCCGGTCGGTTGGGCAAGGTTAAGACGATAACCCAGATTGTTGCCATGGTGGCCCTGTTTATAAAGGATTTGCCCATTGTGCTGGGTTATACGGCTCTGTCGGTGGCGGTTTTTTATACTGTGTGGTCTGGATGGGACTATTTTTATCGCAGCTGGCGGGTTATAAAAAAGAACGGAATCTAAAATTGCTTTCGGGTACTGCTTTTCGGTCTGAATCCAGAATCCAGAATGAGCTGTACATAGCAGTAAAGGGTAGGTAATGCATACAGTCCATTATACCATTAATAAGCAGTTAAGGTAAACCGGCCAAAGCTTTCCGGGGTGCGTTGAGATTTAACCCGACTTTATTGACACGCATCTACAATGCGTATTATAATATCAGCAGGAGGGCCATCAGATGAGGCACTATTCGGCGAAGGAAATTGAAAAAATCCTCCTGGCTGACGGCTGGGATCAAATTTTAACCCCTCTCTGCTCCTCAAAGGAGGTTTCTATAAAATGATTAAAAACAAAAATTATTATGTATACCCCGCAGTTTTCCATTTTTGGACTGACGAGGACGGCCAGGAGCAGTGCAGCGTCAGCTTTCCCGACCTCCCCGGCCTTATAACCGGCCCCGGCCCCGGAGCCACCTTTGAGGAAGCCCTGGACGCCGCCAGGGAAGGACTTGCTCTGCACCTGGAAGGACTCATTGAGGATGGCGACGAGATTCCCGTTCCGGTCTCCATTAATAAGCTGGAATATGACCGGAACCCGCCGGAGGGAGGAGCGGTCACGGTGGCTATGGTTGACGTTGTCCTGTCCTTATGCCGGAACCGTAAAACTGATTATTCGAGGGTCAACGTCACTCTCCCGAAGTGGCTAAAAGAGCTGGGAGAAGAAAAGAACATAAATTTTTCCAAGGTTCTCCGGGAGGGACTTATCGACGTTCTGGACCTCCAGAGGGTCGAGAGGGAATAACCTTTCGTTTATGGGGTTGAATTTGAGGTGTGAAATCGATGGTAAAACAAGAGGTTATCAGCACAAGTGAAATGGTGTCGTATTACTGTGGGGTTTCTAAAGTCACTCTTAACTCGTTGATAAAGAATTACGAGGACGAATTAAATAGTCAGTAACCGGAGGGAGCCTGGATAAAAATATGGTAAGGAGCTAGGAGCCGGAATGAGCTGAACCTTCCCCGGGAAGGTTTTTAAAACCATTGAGCATTGCAGTAATAAGCAGGTATTGTTTACAGCCATTACCTGCTTATTATTTTGCTGTCCTATGCTATAATATCTTGTTGTCAGCCCCAAAATAGCTATCAGCCGTCAGATATTATACTATTCAAGGGGATGGTGGATTATGCAGTGGAATGGGATAAAGATTCCAGTGGTGCTTTTGGCCCTGCTGGTGGGTATGGGCGCCTTATGGGGAGCCCAATGGACCTTTAAAAGGTATAATTACGAACGTCCCCTGACCCGTATCCTGGGGGAAAACACAGAGGTGGCTGCCTATAAAGTTAACGACCATGGGCCTGTTCTGGAGATTGAGGTAAAGCTGCGGAAAGTGGACAACCTACAGGATTCATACAATGGCGTCAGCCGCTCGGTGCAGCAGGTTGCAGGCCGGAGAAACACAAAAATAACCATAAAAGATGAACGAAACGCCACACTTGAGGGAATATATTACCACACCAGGCTGGCGGCCTACGAGGCCATGGAGCGGGGCAACTACCTGGAAATGGAGAATTACATCGTCCGCCGGGCAGACCGGGATGGCGCCAGCGCCAGGGTTTTTATGGACGGTGAGCGGATGTACATCCAGATTAAACACAAAGACAACTATCTTTACGAGATAATACCCCGCGCCGGGGAAAGCGGGGCGGCATATTCCGGAGACGGTGAAGGGAGGCGGGTATCCTGATTAAGGAGATGGGTATCGGTTTTGGCCTGGCTGCGGTGATATTTCTGGCAGTGGCCGGTTACGACGTTATACCGCTGATTTTCCTTGCCGGAGCAGGTGCTGCCCTTTACTTTATAGTCCGGTCCAGGGGTGTGGTGGCAAAGAACTTTAACGAGGGTAAAACGGTCGGGAGGCAGGAGGCAGCCTTCACCGACATAGGTGGTCAGACCGCCGCCATAAAGGAGCTGCAGGAGGCCCTGGACTTTATAAAGAACCACAGTGACATACAGAAACTGGGCATCAGGCCGCTGAAGGGGATACTGCTGACCGGTCCTCCAGGGACAGGCAAGACATTGCTGGCCAAGGCCGCCGCCGGATACACCGATTCAGCCTTTGTGACGGCATCGGGCAGCGAATTCATTGAAATGTACGCAGGGGTAGGGGCGCAGAGGGTAAGGAAGCTGTTTCAGGCCGCCCGGGAAACATCCCTGAAGATGGGTAAAAACAATTCCATTATTTTTATTGACGAGATTGAAATACTGGGTGGGAAACGGGGTCAGACCAGCAGTCACCTGGAATATGACCAAACACTCAATGAGCTTTTGGTGCAAATGGATGGAATCAGGGTGGATGATAAGGTCAGGGTGCTGCTCATAGCGGCCACCAACAGGGTGGACATGCTGGACCCAGCCCTTTTAAGGCCGGGGCGTTTTGACCGGCAGGTGAAGGTGGAGCTCCCGGACCGGGAGGGGAGACTTGAAATACTGAGGCTCCATACCAGGAATAAGCCTCTGGATGATGATGTTAACCTTGATTCTCTTGCCAGGGAAACTTTCGGATTCAGCGGGGCTCACCTGGAAAGCCTGGCCAACGAGGCCGCCATACTGGCCATGCGTGAAAGTCTCACCCTGGTTTACCACAGGCATTTTCACGAAGCCGTGGACAAGGTTATGATGGGTGAGCGGCTGGATCGCAGGCCTTCTCCGGCGGATTTGAACAGGGTGGCCATCCACGAGGCGGGGCATGCGTTTATGAGCGAGGAGCTAAGGATGGGCTCGGTGTCCACCCTTACCATAACCCCCCGGGGTCAGACCCTGGGTTACATGAGGCAGACCCCTGAAGACGACACCTACCTTTATACCAGGGATTATCTGGAGAACCAGATAGCCGTCATGCTGGCCGGAGCTCTGGCCGAGGAAATGATGCTGGGGGGGCGGAGCACCGGCGCCGGCAACGATTACCTGCAGGCCACCAAAACCGCCGACCAGATCATAAATTCAGGAATGTCGGAACTGGGTGTGGTGGATCCGGAGACTCTTCCCAGGAGCTTCCGCTACAGGACTCAGAAAAAAATTCTCCAGTGCCAGGAGGAAAGGGTCCAGATCTTTCTCGAAATGCGGAAATGCCAGCTTTCACAGGTGGCGGACCTGCTGCTGGAGCAGGAGAAAATTACGGGTACCCAGTTGAGAAAGATTATGGGTACGCTCACTGCCTGATGTATGCCGGGAGAAAAAAACGGTAAAACTGGAAAATGAGGCTGTGAAGACAACATTTTTCTGCGGGCGCACCTGTGCTTTCAGTTACCGCTGGCGCCCCGGGAAGTCTTTGCAGTTTTTTACATAGAAAAAGAGGTATTTTCTCGCCACTGGCGAATAATATATTGTTTTGGGGATTTTCTGAAGATTGTGGGTGGGCCGTTTGACTGGCTGCTATGGAGATCATGGTTTGGAGGAGGAAACAGGAAGGCTATTGGGAGAACAGGGTCTTTCCCTGGGCCTGGCCGAATCCTGCACCGGCGGGATGATTGCCTCCAGAATTACCCGTGTGCCCGGAAGTTCCGTATACTTCGCCGGGGGCGTGGTGGCCTATGATAACCGGGTAAAGGAAGGTGTTCTTGGAGTTCCGGACGGGGAACTGGCTGTATATGGCGCTGTCAGCCGGGAAGTGGCTCTATCCATGGCCAGGGGAGCCAAAAGGGTTTTGCGGACGGACATAGGCCTTGCCGTAACCGGAATAGCCGGGCCGGGGGGGGAGACCCCCGCCAAGCCGGTGGGATTGGTGTATGTTGCCCTGGAGGGGCCCCGGGGGGCCTTGTGCAGGGAGCTGCGACTCAAAGGTGACCGGCGGGAAATCAGGGAGGCCGCCTGCGGGGCTGCCCTGGAGCTGTTGCGTTCCTATCTACTGGATAATAAGCTTAGTTATTTACAAAAAAAGGAGAATGAAATTTGCCGATAGAATTTGTTGATTTTGGAGAATTGAAAGTAAGCAGAAAAGTTGCCCAGGCTTTAACGGATATGGGGTTTGAAGAGCCGACTCCAATCCAGGCCAGGGCCGTCCCCCTTTTGTTGGAGGGGAAAGATGTCATCGGTCAGGCCCAGACCGGAACCGGTAAAACGGCGGCCTTCGGCATCCCCATCGTGGAAATGCTCAATCTTAAAGTGGGAGTGCAGGCCCTTGTGGTGACGCCAACCCGGGAGCTGGCCATACAGGTGGCCGAAGAAATATCCCGTATCGGCCGTCACCGCAGAGTGAGGACCCTTCCCATATTCGGGGGCGAATCCATTGACAGGCAAATCCGGGTGCTGAGACAGGGTGTGCAGGTGGTCATAGGGACCCCGGGCAGGCTTCTGGATCACCTCAGGAGGAGAACACTGAACCTTGACGAGGTAAAGATGCTGGTGCTGGATGAGGCCGATGAAATGCTGGACATGGGTTTCATCGATGATGTGGAGACCATATTGAAGTCTACCCCGGAAACCAGGCAGACTCTGCTTTTTTCGGCCACCATGCCCCGTGAGGTGCTGGACCTTTCCAACCGGTATCTGAAAAGCCCGGAATATGTCACCGTCAGCAAGGGAAATATCACTGTCCCGCAGATTGATCAGGTTTACTACGAAACCAAGGAGCGTTCCAAGGTTGAAACCATGACCCGGCTGCTGGACGCCCTGGACATAACCAAGGCCATAGTCTTTTGCCGGACCAAAAGAGGTGTGGACGAGCTGGTGGCCAGAATGGAGGCCAGGGCCTATCGTGTGGCGGGCCTTCACGGTGACATGAGCCAGCTTCAGAGAAACCAGGTGATGAGGAGGTTTAAAATCAACCAGATAGAGGTGCTGGTGGCCACCGACGTGGCAGCCCGGGGCCTTGACATAGAAAATGTTTCCCACGTTATAAACTATGACTTGCCCCAGGACGCCGAGTTTTACGTTCACCGCATTGGCAGAACCGGCAGGGCAGGGAAAACCGGCACCGCCGTCACCCTGGTAACCCCCAGGGATTACGGTCAGCTGCGCCTTATTGAAAGACTGACCAAGTCCAGGATCCGCAGGGAACATCTCCCTGAGCTGGCTGACATAGCTGAAAGGCAGAAGGAGGGGCAGAAGGAAAGGCTTCGCATGATCATCGAAGAGGGTAAGCTGGGTTATTTCAGGACCATGATCGATCCCCTGCTGGATGACTATGATCCTGTTGATATTGCGGCTGCAGCACTGAAGATGTCCTTCGACCCGGTTGAGGAGGAGGGCGTGACTACGAACGATCTCCCCGATGACCACTCTTTTGAAAACACAGGTGCCAAGCCCGGCATGGTCAGGCTCTTTGTAACCGTGGGACGGGCCGACAACATCCGGTCGCCCGAACTGGTTCGCATAATGTGCGATGAAACCGGCATACCTGCTAACCTAGTGGGAGATATCAGGGTTTATGACAAATTCACCTTTGTGGAAGTCCCGGATGAGTGGGCCGGCTGTGTGATGGGTTACATGCACCGTCAGACCACCATAAAGGGCCGGAAGGTAAGCGTGGAGCCGGCCAGAAAAAGGTAGATCGGAACAGAGGGGGAAGGGTCATTTTTAGTCTGGCTTCTGTCTCCTGATAAAAAAGCCGCCCTCAAGGCGGCTTTTTTACACAGAATACAGAACTCAGAACACAGGACTCAGAATAAAAAAGAAAAAGACGATAACCGATGCCTTCTATCCCGGCCCGGAAGATTCTGAGTTCTGAGTTCTGAGTTCCGCCGTCTAAGCATCGGGGACATTCCTCTGACCCACAGAGGCAGTCACGTTAGAGAGGTGTGTCCCCTTTCCTTAGCCGGCAACGCCCTTCAGGGCGTTTTTTATCGTTAAGGAAAGCATATACCATATTAAAGTATTAAAGCGCTAAATCGCCAAAGCATTTTTATGTAGCCCAGAGTTTTTCTGGGGTCGCTCCTGGGTCACTCTGTGGCCGGTGGAGGGGTTTGAGTCCGATCTACTTATCCTCCGGCTGAACTGGCTCTAAGCTCGTCGCCTAACGGACTGCCGACCGCCTCCAACGCCGCATCCATGCGTCGATTCCGGCTACCGGCTGCGTCCTGCAGCCGGTTCGGCAGTCCGTACGGCTCTGTCGCCAAGAGCCAGATAACAGCCTCCGGAACATCCGCCTGGACTAAAACCCCTCCCCCTCACTGCATGTGCTGTGGGGTCGCTTTTATAGCAAGCTGTCACAATTCTGTCTCCTGAATTCTGAGTTCTGAGTTCCGCCGTCTACAAGACGGCAACGCCCGTCAGGGCGTTTTTTTCCTACAGCAGGCATCTGCCGAATACCGTCTATTGTCGTGCTGTAATCTGAAAAACAGTGACTGAAAAAGAGTGGACGGGCTATGCAACATTAAGGTAAAATAATTGTAGATCAGAAGTC
>LADN01000028.1 GCA_000961585.1 Peptococcaceae bacterium BRH_c4a
AGCGACCCTCAAGCGACCCCACAGCGACATGCAGTGAGGGGGAGTGATTTAAGTGCGGAATGTACCGGAGGCTGCTACTGTCTCTTAACGACCGAGCCTACGGAATGCCGAGCCGGCTGCAGGACGCAGCCGGAAGCCGGAATCGACGCATGGATGCGGCGTTGGAGGCGGTCGGCATTCCGTTGGCGACCGAGTTTAGAGACAGTTGCAGCAGGAGGTTATGCAGGCCGGACTTAAATCGCTCCACCTACCCATTAGCGACAATGCAGCGACCCTCAAGTGACCCCGGAGCGACCCCGGAAAAACTCTGGGCTACATAAAAATGCTTTGGCGATTTAGCGCTTTAATACTTTAATATGGCATATACTTTCCTAAAACGATAAAAAAACGCCCTGACGTGCGTTGCCGTCTTGTAGACGGCGGAACTCAGAACTCATAATTCAGGAGTCAGAATAGTGACAGCCTGCTTTAAAAGCGACCCTCAAGAGTCAAAAGTATACCTTGCACAATCAAGCAAGCAAATAAGGAATACCCTGACCATTCTGTCTCCTGTCTCCTGACTCCTGTATTCTGCCTTTTAGAAAATATTAAGCTGCCGTAAAGGAATTCCAATTGCCGGTGTCGAAAAATTTTTGTGACTACCGGGAACGCCGGCTTGATTTTTGTGGTGGGTGCGATGCTGAATTTAAAAAGAATTACAATTTTAACCGGAAACCTGGGCAGCGGAAAGACAGAGGTGGCCATAAACCTTGCCCTTAGCCTTATGCGCATGGGGAAAAGAACCGCCCTGGCGGATCTGGATGTAATTAATCCGTATTTTAGAATGCGGCTGGTCAAAAAAATTCTGGAGAACTCCGGACTGGAGGTGGTGGCCCAGGGAGGCGACCTGGCCTTTGCCGATCTGCCCTCCCTCTCCCCTGCGGTGAAGGGAGTCATTGAGAACAGTGAGGTAAACGGTGTTTTCGACGTGGGGGGAGACGATGTTGGAGCCAGGGTGCTGGGAATATACAGGGACTCTCTTTTTAAAACCCAGTTTCAGATGCTTTTCGTGATAAATACCTGCAGGCCTTTCACCCGCAGCCCCGAAGGAATAATAAAATACATAAACAGCATTCAGACGGCCTCGGGGATAATGGCGGGAGGCCTGGTGAGCAATGCCAACCTGGGGATGGAAACAGGGCTGGACACTATTCTGGAAGGGTTCGAGATTGTTTCAGGGGTGGCCGGAATACTGAAGCTTCCGGTGGTATTCACCGTAGTTGAGGATCATCTGGAAAAAGAAGCCGGAAAGGCCCTGGGAGGAGAGGCGGAGATATTGCCAATCCACCGGTTCATGAGCTCTCCCTGGCAGAGTGATTAGTTGACTCCAGGCACTGAGCAACAGAAAATAAGTGATTGTACTGTTTATTATATGACCAGAGAGGGAGGAATTGCTTTTGCCCAGGGTAACATTCAGAGAGGAAAGATGTAAGGGTTGTGAACTCTGTAAGAATTTCTGCCCCAAGGGTATTGTTGAAATGGCGGGACATATCAACGCCATGGGTTTTCACCCGGCCACAGTAACTGACATTGAAAAATGCACCGGCTGCGCAACCTGCGCCAGGATGTGCCCGGACATGGTAATAGAGGTGGAAAAGGAGGAGAAAAAGGTTGGGTAAAATGCTGATGAAGGGTAACGAAGCCATCGGCGAAGGGGCTGTCAGAGCTGGCTGCCGGTATTTCTTCGGCTACCCCATAACCCCTCAGAGCGAACTCCCCCACTACCTCGCCAAAAGGATGCCCGAAGTGGGTGGGCTTTATCTGCAGGCAGAAAGTGAAGTGGCCTCAATAAATATGGTCTTTGGGGCGGCCGGAGCAGGCGCCAGGGTGATGACTTCCTCGTCAGGCCCGGGTATCAGCCTGATGCAGGAGGGAATATCCTACCTGGCGGGAGCCGAGTTGCCCTGCGTGATTGTAAACATGGTCAGGGGCGGCCCGGGACTGGGAAATATCGCCCCCGCCCAGTCGGACTATTTTCAGGCCACCAGGGGCGGAGGCCACGGAGATTACCATTTGATAGTGCTGGCGCCTGCCTCGGTGCAGGAAATTGTGGACCTGATGCAGGATTCTTTCGACCTGGCGGATAAATACAGAAATCCTGTAATGCTGATGGGTGACGGAGTTCTTGGACAGATGATGGAGCCTGTGGATCTGGGCGAGGAAAAAATATTGTCCATCCCGGAAAAAAGCTGGGCCGCCACCGGGAGAATGAAAAGGGAAAAGAAGAACCTAATCAACTCTCTTTATATAGTTCCCGAAAACTGCGAGGTCCACAATATAAAGCTGGGTGAAAAGTATAAACTGATAGCCTCCGGGGAGCAGCGCTGGGAGGAGTACCGCACAGAGGGCGCCGAGCTGATAATGGTGGCCTATGGCACAGCCGCCAGGGTATGCAAGGCCGTGGCGGACCTGTGCAAAGCCGAAGGTATGCCGGTGGGACTGATCAGACCCATTACTCTGTGGCCTTTTCCCGGCCGGAGAATATCCGAGCTTGCTGAAACCGCAAAGTCCTTCCTGTCGGTGGAAATGAGCATGGGGCAGATGGTGGATGACGTCAGGCTGTCGGTCAATGGCAAAAAGCCGGTACACTTTTACGGACGGGTGGGGGGAATGATTCCCGCAGCCAGGGACGTATTTAATGAAGTTCAGTTTATACTGTCCGGGGGTGCAAGATGAAAAAGATTTTTTCAAGGCCTGAATCGTTAAAGGATATGCCCTTTCACTACTGCCCGGGCTGTACCCATGGTATAGTTCACCGCCTGGTGGCCGAAGTGATTGATGAACTGGATGTTTTCGACCGGGCCATTGCGGTGGCCCCTGTGGGCTGTTCGGTTTTTTGTTATGAATATTTTGATTGTGACGCCTATCAGGCTTCCCACGGAAGGGCGCCGGCGGTGGCCACCGGCATCAAGAGGGTGCTGCCCGGAAGCGTGGTTTTCACCTATCAGGGAGACGGCGACCTGGCGGCCATCGGCACCGCCGAGATTATTCACGCCGCGGCCCGGGGGGAGAAATTTACCGTTATTTTTATTAATAACGCCATATACGCCATGACCGGGGGACAGATGGCCCCCACCACCCTGCTGGGACAGAAAACCACCACCACACCCTTTGGCAGGGATAGTGAGATAAACGGTTCACCGGTGAAAATGAGTGAAATGCTTTCTGTTCTTGACGGCGCCGCATATATATCCAGGGTTTCCATGCATAACCCGGCAAACGTGGCCAAGGCCAAAAAAGCTATAAAAAAAGCCTTTGAAGTGCAGATGGCCGGGCAAGGCTTTTCCATGGTGGAAGTGCTCTCATCCTGCCCCACCAACTGGGGGCTGTCACCGGTTAAAGCCCTTAAGTGGATAGAAGAAAAAATGATTCCTTATTATCCCCTGGGTGAGTTTAAAGCACCGTCGGAGGTGGTATAAATGTACGAGGGAATTCTTATCGCCGGTTTCGGCGGGCAGGGGGTGCTTTCCACCGGTCAGCTTCTGGCTTATTCGGGAATGGTGGAAGGAAAGCACGTAGCCTGGATACCTTCTTACGGCCCGGAAATGAGGGGGGGAACAGCCAACTGCGGGGTTACCATATCCCAACAGCCCATAAGCTCTCCCTTGGTAAGCGAGCCAACCGTTCTGATAGCCATGAACCGGCCTTCCCTGGAAAAGTTTGAAAACAGCGTGGTAAAAGGCGGGCTGATATTTGTAAACAGCTCTCTGATAGATATCCGGGCATCTCGTAAAGATGTGGGAGTATATTACATTCCGGCCAATGATATGGCCGAGGATATCGGCAGCAGCAAGGTGGCCAACAACATTATTCTGGGGGCGCTAATCGAGCTGACAGGGGTAGTTACACCGGAAGCCATTGAAAAATCCCTTAAGGATGTGCTTCCCCCGCATCACCATAAGATGATACCACTTAACCTGAAAGCCATGGAGGCCGGCGCCTCACTGGTAAGAACCGGCGGTCGGCAGCGGATGGCTGATAGCTGACGGCTGATAGCTGTTTTGAGTTTCATATTATTCTATTAAGGGTAAAATATTACTGGCCTGATAAAAGTGTTCCCCAGGCCACCGGCAGCGAGATTCATCTCATAACCCGGTGGTCTGCCTTTATGGAGGTGGAATTATGGTAAACCGGGAAAGATTGACGGCGGAGTTTCTTGAATTGGTGAGAATTGACAGTGTCAGCGGCTTCGAAAGAAAAATAGCCGATCTGTTGAAAAATAAGCTGAAAGAACTTGGTCTGGAAGTCACAGAGGATGACACCGGCCAAAAAATCTATACTGGAACCGGCAATTTAATTGCCAGGCTGCCGGGAAATAGAACTGCCCCTTCGATCATGCTATGCGCCCACATGGATACCGTTGAGCCGGGCAGGGGAGTGATCCCGGTGGTGGAAGGAAGCATTATCAAATCCTCCGGGGATACAGTCCTGGGGGGAGACAACAAGGCCGGAATTGCCATTATCCTGGAAGCCATCAGAGTCCTACGGGAAGATAAAATACAGCGCGGGGATCTGGAGGTTGTACTGACCGTTTTCGAGGAGGGAGGGTTGCTGGGCGCCGGAAACCTGGACCCGGCCGGGATTAAGTCAACCATGGGCTACGTTCTGGACAGCGACGGACCTCCGGGAACCATTGTCACCAGCGCTCCTACCCAGGACAGAATAACGGCAATCATAAAAGGGAGATCAGCCCATGCGGGGATCTGCCCGGAAAAAGGAATAAACGCCATCAAGGTTGCCGCCAGCGCCATAGCCGCCATGAGCCTGGGCCGACTTGACCGGGAAACCACCGCCAACATAGGCATTATCAGCGGTGGAAAGGCAACCAACATAGTCCCCGACTCCGTGCTTATTCAGGGTGAAACCCGCAGCCTCAAAGGCTCCAAAAAAGAAAGCCAAACCAGGGATATAGTAGGAAAAATAAATCAGGCAGCCGCCAATTCCGGAGCATCCGCCGAAATAAAGGTGGAAAACCTTTACCGGGATTTTCACATCAATGATGACGAAAAGGTGGTGAAGATAGCCGTGGAGGCAGCCAGGAACCTGAAGCTGGATCCCAGGATTGAATCCACCGGGGGAGGCAGTGACGCCAATATATTCAATGAAAAGGGAATCTCTGCGGTAATTCTGGGCATAGCCATGCAAAATGTACATACCACCGAGGAATTCATCAGTATAGACGATATGGAGAAAGGCGCCCGCTATCTGGTGGAAATAATAAAGGTGGCAGGAAAAGGATGATTATCAGCAGGATGGGGAAGGTTTCATCCATTACAGGCATAAGGCCCGGACTGACGGAAATAGCCGTAATGGTGGACGGAAGGGAAGAGCGGGCCATAAACTACGACCACCTCACCGGGCCGGTGGTGGCAGGAGACCTGGTGAAGCTTAATACCACGGCTGTATCTATGAATCTGGGCACCGGAGGGTATCATTTTGTAATGGCCGTGGAGGGGAAAAACGGGCCTGACCCGCCCCGGGAGGGACATATAATGAAACTTCGGTATACCCCTTCACAGGTCAAGGTTCATTCGGTGGAGGAGAAGGATTACCCGGGCTCATATAGTTCGGCCCGGAGTTTGGAGGGCACACCGGTGGTGGTGGGAACACTGCACAGCATGGTGGCGCCAATAACCGCAGCCATTAAACATATTACCGGCCCCACCGCCAGAATTGTTTACCTAATGACTGACGGAGCGGCCCTGCCAATTTGGCTCAGCCGGCTGATACATGAACTCAAGCTGAAAAGACTGGTGGATGAAACAGTGACTTGCGGTCACGCTTTCGGAGGAGACCACGAGGCCATAAATGTTTACAGCGGTCTTCTATGGGCCAGGGCATCGGGCGCAGACGTAATTGTGGTTTCTATGGGACCCGGAATAGTGGGCAGCGCCAGCCAATTCGGCCACACCGCCCTGGAGCAGGGTGAAATTGTAAATGCGGTAAACGTACTGGGAGGCCGGGCAATAGCAGTGCCCCGGATCAGCTTTGCAGATCCCCGGCCCAGACATTTCGGGCTTAGCCATCACACCGGCACTGCCCTGGGCAGGGTGGCCCTGACACCCTGTATCGTTCCAATCCCATTAATGAAAGGCCGGAAAAAGACCTTTATATATAGTCAGATGAAGGAATCGGGTATATTTGGCAGGCATAAAATTGTGGAGGTGGACAGCCGCAGCTATAAAAAACTACCGGACCTGTATGGATTGGCCGTAACCACCATGGGAAGGTCCTTGGGGGAAGATCCGGAATTTTTTGAAACAGCCTGGGCTGCCGGTATCTACGCAGCGGGCCTACTGCAACCGGGAGTGGATGAATTGCCTGACGGTGCCGAAAACCGCATCCCTCCGGAGGAAAGAAAGAAGATCGGATATCTTTCCGGTGAAAAAGATTCCGTTTTTGGTACAAAAAATTCTCATCACTCTGCTCCTTAATAGCTATAAGCTATAAGCTGTAAGCCTTATTAACCATAAAGAACAGAAGGTGCCCCTTGGGGGACCTCTGCATGCTTAGTGGCTAAAAAGGCATTTTTATTATTTACTAAAGACGGTTAGCAGGCGTGTCTTTGTTTAAGGAGCTTACAGCTTACAGCTTACAGCTTATTTATATGTTCCCCTCTGCCGGGTTATACTCTTTAATAACAAAATATAACAGGAAGGTGTCCGATGCTAAATATAATCCTCACCGCCGATGCCAGCGGGGCGGCCCATGCGGGAAACAGAGGCCTGGTGGTTGTGGTGGTGGATGTAATAGATTTTTCCACCAGCATGGAGGCCGCCATCGACGCCGGGGCGGCGGCCATTTATGGGGCCGCCGCCGATTCCGCCAGGCCGCCGGTAAAAACCGATCCATACCAAATGGGTTACCTGGCAGGAACCGAAGCCCGGAGGCTGGGAAAAGCAGTGGTGGTTCTGGCCGAGCCCAGGGTGGGAGAGGAAGAAAAAAGGCGTCAGGGAATCCTGAAGTGCCTGGGGGGCGTCCAATCCTCCGGCGCCAGGGTGTCCTGTATAATTCCCAATATAGGCGCCGAAACCCCACGGCTGGCGGACATCACCGGAATGGTGGTGCTGGGGGCCACGGGAACCGGCGGAGTGGCCTTTGACGCGGCTGTATGCGCCGGATCCCCGGCTGTGGTGACAGGCACAGTGGCCCGAACCATGGCAAAAAACGGTTTTTCCTCGGCCCGGGCGGCGGCCGGAAGGGCTGTTTCGGAAGCCCGGAGGTTGGGGAGGGACATCGCCGTGGTGGCAGCCAGCGGAAATTCCCTGGAGGATATTCTGGCTGCTGAATATATCTACAAAACACTTATGGAAATGGTCCGCTGAAATATGCGCCTACAACAGATTTTTTTTCAAAATCTCTTCAAGTTTTATCTTTATCTTGCAGGAATCGACATGGTATATGACAAATTATAGCATAACAAATTGTACTGAGGTCATACCATGATTATTATCTTACAGTTACTCCGTTAATCACGCACAAAAACCGGTTCTTCCCACATTGAGGGAAGAACCGGTTTTTGTGCGTTTTATTAACTTCAAAATCTATTTATAGATCCCACTGCGGTAATCAATAGCCTGTATGTATATAACCTTTTCACCATGCTGGATTTCAAAAATTATACGGTAAGTGCCAATCCGTAGGCGATATAAACCCTGGGATCCTTTCATGGGCTTAATGTCGCCATGCGGATGAATTGCAATAAGGCCCTTTAACCCTTGTGCAATTCTCTCTTGCACAACTTTTTCTTGCTTGGCCAAAAATTTAACAGCATCCCTATGGTAAATCAACCTGTAACCCGAATTCACGCCTGGCTTCCTCCCCCGTCACATAACCGGCATCACTGTTAAGTTGGCGAAGTTCTTCTTTGGTTAAGGGTTCGTCATCCGGTTTAGCTTTATCAATTTCTGCCCATCCGGTCGGTTTTTTCTCGGAACGATCAATTAAATACTGGAGGAAATCAAAAGCTGTTTTTTGATCATGCTCCCGTAGGCGTTCAACCAAATTATGAATATCCTCTTTTTGCGCCACCATAAGGTGTGACCTCCTTGAAATGCTAATGTCCACTAATGTTGACTATATAATCAAAATACCATGTCAGCTAAGGTAAGTCAAGAAAGAAAGGTGTCTTTGTGCGCCGAAATCGGTATAGGGGTGAATCTCCAGATATTAAAACATTTCTCCGATCAATTGTGAATAATGGTTTTTCATTGATAATAAAAATAGTATGGACAGGTAGGTTTCATTGGGGGCTGTGCAATGAACGGTTACAATAAAAAAATCCCCGGAAGACTGGCTTCGGCGCTTTTGGGCGGTTGGCCGGCATATCTTATTATTCTGGCTGTTTTTGCCTGCGGCCTGACGGCGGGGTCTATGTCCGCCGTCAGGATGGATAAATCCAAGTCGGAAGAGCTTAGCGCTTATATACAGGACTTTATGCAAAAAGCGGAAGGGGTCAGCTTTGAGTCGGCCAGGATGGCCCGCAACGCCATGATCAATAATTCAATTACCGTGGCCGCCATTTATGTTTTGGGGCTGACTGTTATCGGCATGCCCGTAACCCTGGCCATTCTTTTTGTGAGAGGCTTCGTAATTGGTTTCGCTGTGGGCTTCTTAACCAGAGATCTGTCTATGGGGGGGTTGCTTTTGACCGCCGCTGCCATTCTTCCCCATAACCTTCTCTATATACCGGCCATGTGTTTTGGAACGGCCTCATCGGTCATGTTCGGGCTGCTTCTGTGGAAAAGAAACTTTGACACCGGCATTGCGATCTGGCCCAGGCTTTTAAGGTATACCGGGGTTATGACCGTGGTTTTGCTGGTTTCACTGGGCGCCGGCCTGGTGGAAGGATACATAACCCCACAGTTCACAAAAATGGCGGCCGGGTTTATATCGTCCGGCTTCAGGCTGAGATAAAAGGGGTGATCCCATGCTCCTGGTGATAATGAATATCAAGAGAAAAATATTGTTTTTGTTTAGAGTAATAATGGCCATTGCAATACTTGTAATTCTGTCCGTGCAACTGGCCGGGGTTATTAATCAGGCCGGCGATTCTTACCGGCGCTGGCAAAACCGGGATCACCCCCATGGCAATCCTCTTAAAGTATTCAGGGAAGTAGACGGTATATTCATACATGAGGATGACCGCGTTCTGATGAAATTAAAAAAGTATTACAGGGTATACAAGCCGGCGGAGTAATGGACCGTGAAAACAGCTAGGAGGCTGTTGAAAAAGTCCATCTGCGGCGTTGCGGCGGCGGCTTCAATGCTCAACGTACAAGGAGTACGCCTCCGCTTGAAGCCTTGCCGCGCCTTGCATCTGGAGCTTTTTGAACAGCCTCCGGTTGTAGTCGAATAAGTACTTTGTTGACCTCTTAATATAGTTTTGCAACACTCTCCTAGCAGTTATGAGAACTCAGAACTCAGGACTCAGAATAAAAAAGAAAAAAAACGACAACCGATGCCCGCCGTAATAATCTTCTATCCCGGCCCGGAAGATTCTGAGTTCTGAGTCCTGTATTCCAGGCCGCCCGTCAGGGCGGCTTTTTTTTCCTGAATCCAATGCCGGGTAAAGGGAAATAAATTTATACGATGAAAATATATTAATTGAGTTTTCGAAGAGGGGGTTGTTCTATGTCATCCAAAGTGCATTTTACCGATATGCGGGCCACCCAGAAGCTTAACCTGATAGATAAGGTGGGGAGGCTTTTTTCTGAAGCCGGTTTTAAAGAAATAATCTCTCCGGGAGAACTGGTGGCTGTGAAACTTCATTTTGGTGAAAAAGGCAATACAGGTTTTATCAGGCCGCAGTTCATCAGAAAAATAGTGGAGGAAATAAAAAAAGCCGGCGGAAAGCCCTTTCTGACCGATGCCAATACCCTTTACGCGGGAAGTCGGTCCAATGCGGTGGACCACCTTAGAACTGCTATAGAAAACGGTTTTGCTTACGCAGTGGTGGATGCTCCCCTGGTCATCGCCGACGGGCTGTCCGGTAAGGACTATGTCCAGGTTCCGGTTGATCTGAAACACTGCAAGGATGTAAAAATAGGCAGCGCCGTGGCGCTGGCCGACGTGCTGCTGGCGGTCACCCACTTCAAGGGACACGAGGCCACCGGTTTTGGCGGGGCCATAAAAAATGTAGGTATGGGCTGCGGTTCCAGGGCAGGCAAACAAGTGATGCACTCTGACATGCTGCCCGAGGTAAAAACGGAAAAATGCAGGGCCTGCTCCCGGTGCAACCAATGGTGTCCTACAGGGGCAATTGCGGTGGGAGAATTGAAAATGGCGGTGCTGGACCCCCAATTGTGCATAGGCTGCGGAGAATGTACCATAACCTGTCCCCACGGGGCCATCAGTGTAAACTGGCGCAACAATATGAAGGATGCCCTGCAGGAAAAGATGGCTGAGTACGCCTCCGGTGTGGTTAAAAATAAGAAGGGCAAGATTGGCTTTATCACCTTCCTGAACAATATCACCCCTGACTGTGACTGTTTCAGCTTCTCTGACGCTCCGGTGGTCAAAGACATAGGCATACTGGCCTCCAGAGACATGGTGGCCATCGACCAGGCCTGCGCCGACCTGGTGAATATGGAAAGGGGCCTGCCCGGGTCCAGGCTGGAAGGGAAAGAAGATGTCAAGGACAAGTTCGCCGCCCTGACTCCCGGAATTGACTGGAGCCGGCAACTGGTGTACGGAGAGGAAATCGGGCTGGGATCACGGGAATATGAACTGGTAAAGCTGGAATAAAATAACCGCCTTGCCGGCGGTGCCGTCTTGCAGACGGCGGAATTCAGAAGCCAGAAGCCAGGAGCCAGAATAGTGACAGCCTGCCTTAAAAGCGACCCTCAATAGACCCCACAGCGACATGCAGTGAGGGGGAGTGATTTAAGTCCGTGCGGAATGTGCCGGAGGCTGCTACTGTCTCTTAACGACCGAGCCTACGAATTTGGAGGTTAGATGTTGGAAGTTGGAAGTCGGATTAAGCTAGAAATGGCTCTGAGGTCATTTCCTACAAGTTTTCTAACCTCTAACCTCTGGCCTCCTACCTCCAAAATGGTCGGCATTCCGTTGGCGACCGAGTTTAGAGACAGTTGCAGCAGGAGGTAATGCAGGCCGGACTTAAATCGCTCCGCCTACCCATTAGCGACAATGCAGCGACCCTCAAGCGACCCCGGAGCGACCCC
>LADN01000046.1 GCA_000961585.1 Peptococcaceae bacterium BRH_c4a
TTTAAGTCCGTGCGGAATGTACCGGAGGCTGCTACTGTCTCTTAACGACCGAGCCTACGGAATGCCGAGCCGGCTGCAGGACGCAGCCGGAAGCCGGAATCGACGCATGGATGCGGCGTTGGAGGCGGTCGGCATTCCGTTGGCGACCGAGTTTAGAGACAGTTGCAGCCGGAGGTTATGCAGGCCGGACTTAAATCGCTCCGCCTACCCATTAGCGACAATGCAGCGACCCTCAAGCGACCCCGGAGTGACCCCAGAAAAACTCTGGGCTTGCATAAAAATGCTTTGGTGCTTCAGCGCTTTAATGCTTTAATGCGTCATATACTTTCCTAAACGATAAAATAACCGCCTTGTCGGCGGTGCCGGCTAAGGAAAGGGGACACACCTCTCTAACGTGACTGCCTCTGGGGGTCAGAGGAATGTCCCCGATGCTTAGACGGCGGAAGCCAGAAGCCAGAAGCCAGAATTCAGAATGGTGACAGCATGCTTTAAAAGCGACCCTTAAGCTGCATGCTCCTTATTCTGGATTCTGGCTTCTGGATTCTGGATTCTGATTTCTCCTTCTGCTTACCCTACCGGCTTTGTGTTTCTCCTTCAGAACCGGAACTATCCGGCTGACGTACCACCAGGTAATGCCAAGCCCAATGGCCATCCACAGCGCCATGTAAGGATCGGTGGCAAAGACCCCCAACATCAAAAGGGTGAACACCACCGTTGTTAATAGCGGGATAACCGGCCCCCAGGGAATGATAAATTTTCTTTCCCTGTTTATTTTTTTTCTTAAAACCAGCACCGCCACACCCGTCAGGGCATAGACAAGGCACTCTGCGGCGGCCGCCATATTGACCAGCACCAGATATTTGCCGGTGAAAAGTATGATCACCGAAAGAGTCAGCCCCACGGCGAAAACAGCCAGTATGGAAACCCATGGCGTCATATAGCGCATGCTGATTTTGCTGAATACAGCAGGGAGGGCGTGTTCCCTGGCCGTGGCGTAAAAAAACCTGGACACGCTGATGAGGCCGGCATTGAAGGTGGTAATGGAGGATGCCAGACTGATCACCACTATCCAGGCCACCCCGGCGTCCCCTAAAATATTTCTGGCGAATAATAACTGAGGCATGGGTGAATTTACCAGTTCCTCCCTGGGCACATTGGCGGCCATGACCACGGTAAAAAAGGAGTAAACCACACTCAAAAGCCCCACGGCGATAAACATACCCTTGGAAATCAGCCTGCTCTCGGTGACCTCTTCGGCCAGAGGGGTCACCCACTCAAAGCCCACAAACAAAAAGACACCCACCGCCACTGCGCTGAACAGGTTGTCCATACCCCCGGCAACCAGAGGCGCAGCCAGATGGAAGTCCAGTTTTTCCAGGCCGATATAGGATAACACCATTACCGAAACCAGCAGGCCGTATGTTATCACGTCCTGGAATGCGCCTGCAATCTTGATTCCCCTTATGTTCATCAATGTTACCGAGGCCAGCATAAAAAAAATCCAGATCAGAGGGTCTATCGAGGGAAATGCGTAATTTAATATTTTGGCCAGTATGTAACTTTCAGCCCCCACCACTCCCATGACCACCAGCATGTACAGCAGGGAAACGGTAAGGGCCGCCTTTTCCCCGAAGGCCCTGCCGAAATAAAGCCTTATGCCGGCCGCCGAGGGCAGTATGTCGTTAAGCTCGGAAAAACACATCCCCGCGGCCAGACAGAAAACCCCGGCAATCAGTATGGCCAGCCAGGCGCTGTCCCCGGACAAAAAGCCGGCCACCTGCACTGCCGCCACGAAAGACGAACTGGCCAGTGTAAGGCCGGCGCTGGTGGCGACAATGGTTCGCAGGGTAAGCACCTTCTTGAATTTCAAATTATTCACCCCATATTAACAATGAAATGAAATCCAGCCTCAATATATCATCCTCCGGGCCTATTATTCTGAGGCTGCCGTTCATGTACGGCTCGGTGGGTGTAATATCACCAAAAAACATATCGGCCAGAATATCGCTATTGGAAATGACAGTAAGATCCGGATCGGCGGTCTTGCCTTCACTGAAGGACAGTTCCCCATCCTTTAAAATCATGGTGTGGGCTGATTCCAAATCATCCGCCAGGATCAGAACCTTTCTGTCCCAGTCCCGGTTCATGACTTTCAGCCTGCTGTCGTCTGCATATGCCTGCTCAAAAGCCCTGAGGCTTTCGGTAATCTCCCCGTGGGTTGCCATCCTTCACCCTCCGTAATAGGATCGTCTACAATCGCTGAACCCTTGGCTTCATATCCAGCCGCCTCATGAGCTCAAGGTAATCCCCGGGGGTGATGTCTTCCCAATTTTTACCCAACAGCACCACCAGCGCGGCCTCCATTACGTTGGTCCCAAAAGACCGGCCTTCCAATTCGGGTGTGGTGGTAACCAGCCAGCCCACTCCCTTTTCTTTCAGGAATTTTACATCATCCCTGGTGGTGGTGTTGGTGATTACCACCTGCCCTTTCAGATTTCCGGGCATATACCTGCGCACCAGATGGTAGTCGCCGGCTATGACCTCGGCGCCGTGGTAGTAGTGACCGTATTTCTCCACCTTTTTCTCATCCTGGGTATCCTGCTTCTCCCCGGTGGGATAGAGCATGTGGAAAGGCAGCCTGGTCATTTCCGGCAGTGTCTTGCGGGCTATCTCCTCCAGTTCCTCAACTGACTTGATGGGATAAGGAATTCCCGCCGAAAATATCAGATCCCCGAAAGTCATGTCACACCCCAGCTCAGTAAGGGCCCCGGCCATTCCAAACCTGTCCGCGGCGCTTACCATCAGCACCTTGCAGCCGGGAGGGAGCAGTTGTGTATTCTTACTGAGGTAATAAACCGTTTCCCTCTCCAGTGTGTTTTTAAGCCCGCTGCCATCCACCACCGGAGTTTTTTTAACGGCCTCCATCAGTTTCAGGCCGTCGCTGACCGCATATCTGGTCTTGCCGGCATATAAATATAAATCAATACCGCCCAGTCCGATGGCATCTACATTACCATCCAGTTCCCTTAAAAGCTCCAGTGCCCTGTCAAAATTTCCGTCGGTGCCCCGGCGGCTTATTTCAAAGTCAATACCCAAAAGACAAGTATTAACGCTGTGATCCCTTTTGGACGACCCGAGACTTACGCTGACAATCTTTTTCAAAAATGCTACCCCCCGGAACTAAGGAAAATACTTTTACATTTTAACCAAAAAAATCTAAAAATACAAGCGCCGTGATTTCAGTTCATCCTGAAGGTACTGTTTGATCTCCTCCGGTGTGGACAGCTGCATGGCGTTAATGGCCACCTCCCTGGCCTCACTGATGGTCACCGCCCTGATTATTTTCTTTAACTCCGGCAGACTTCCGGCCACGGCGCTGAACTGTCGCAGACCCAGTCCCAGCAAAAGCAGAGTGGTCATGGGCTCCCCGGCCATCTCCCCGCACATGGCCACGCTCTTATCCACCGCCCTGCCGGCGTCAATTATGCTTCTTATCAGCCTCAGCACCGCCGGGTGCAATGCCTGATCCACCAGATTGATCTTCTCCATTCTCCGGTCCACAGCCAGGGTGTACTGCACCAGATCATTGGTGCCTATGCTGTAAAAATTTATGTGGGGGGCGAACAGCTCGGCGGTCAGGGCAGTGGAGGGCACTTCCACCAGCATTCCAAATTCCATTTTGGGATTAAATTTCACACCTTCTGCAGTCAGTGCCTCCATGGCGGCCTTGAACAGTTCCTTGGCCCTGCGCAGTTCCTCCACCCTGGAGATCATGGGCACCATTATCTTCACGTTGCCGTGGGCACTGACCCTGAGAATGGACTTGAGCTGGGTCTTGAAAACCTGTTCGAAATTAAAGCTCAGCCTGATTCCCCGGCATCCCAAAAAGGGATTGGGCTCGTAGGCGCCGGTAAGAAAGAAGGGGCTGTTGGGCCCTGCAAAGTCCAAGGTTCGGATAACCACCGGCCTGTTTCCCATTATACTTACTACTTCAAGGTAATACTCATACTGCTCAATCTCATCGGGCATATCCTCCCTGCCCATAAACAGGTGCTCGGTCCGCATCAGCCCAATGCCCTCGGCCCCGTTGGCCAGGGCGCAGACGGCCTCAGAGGGCAGGTCAATATTGGCCCAAAGACGAATGGCCGTGCCATCCTTGGTCTGGGAGGGCATTTCATGCGTTGTCTGCAACTGATTCTTACAGGCTATGTATGTTTCTTCCCGCTTCCTGTATTCCGACAGTGTCTTTTCGTCGGGGTTTATAATCACCACACCGGTGCTGCCGTCCACCACCAGAAGATCTCCGGCCCGCACCCGGTCTAATATCTTGCCCAGGCCCACCGCAGCCGGGACCTCCAGGGATCTGGCCAGTATTGAAACAGTGGAGGTGCGGACACCGCTTTCGGTGACAAAACCCAGTATTTTATCCCGGTCGATCTGGACTGTATCGGCAGTGGTAAGCTCCCTGGCCACCACTATGGATTTTTCCCTGATCTGCGGCAGAGGAGACCAGGCCTGGCCCAGCAGTATTCTCAGGAGCCTGCAGCCCACATCCCGGTAGTCATTGGCCCTTTCCTGCATGTGAAGATCCCTGGAAGACATGTATATGCCCATAAAATTTGCCACTGTCTCACCCACCGAGGCCTCCACATTATGACCCTCTGTAACCCTTCTGACAATCTCAGTATCAAAGGCCGGATCCTCCAGAATCATGAGCTGGGTCTGGAAAAAGCCCGATCGATCCCTGCCGAATTCGGCCAGGGTCCTTGAGTATATGCCCGAAAGCTCCTTGTGGGCCTGGGAAATTGCCTGATGGAGGCGGAAAATTTCATTATCCGCCTCCTCGGCGGATATTTGCCTTCTGTCAAAAACCAATTCCTCCGGCCTGAAAATAAATGCCTTACCTATGACTATCCCAGGCGCCCCACCTATGCCCCGCAACATAATGATCACTCCTTCGTCATTTAGTAGGCCATTTGACAAACATACGCAGTTATTATAGAAATAATACTCTGCCGCTATTTTTTTCTTCGACGCGCTCTGAATGTATTCCTGCAAAAGGCAGAATACAGGAGTCAGGAGTCAGAATGGTCAGGGTATTCCTTATCTGCTTGCAAGATTTATATTATAATTATATACCAATTCTCATCCTCTGTTATTATATTCTTCCTCCGTGTTTTTCCATTATCCCGGTGGCCTCATCGGCATTTCCCTCACTGGTGGCCACCGTTACCAGAAAGGCCTTTCCCCCGGCAACACCGTAGTTAACATCCCCATACCCGCTGGCCGAGGGATCGCTTGCCCTCAGTATACCCTCACCGGCGCCGCCGTCGGGGCTGACATCCGAGGAAAAAAGAGTCAGGCCGCTGACCGTTCCGGCTCCGCCCCCCACTGGATCATCTGTTTCATCGTTATTGGCGGCCCCGTAACGGGATATGCGGTCCACCTGCACGGTATCGTACCCCATCTCCTTTAATTCCTGGGCGGCCTTCCGGGCGCTGGAGCTGGAAGGAAAGTAGGCCAGCACCGATCTCTCTCCCGGATTTAGCTGCATAATAAAACCCCCTTTAGGGATAGCATTACCTGAAGGAGGGGCAAAAATTCGGGCAGAATTCAGAATTCAGAATCCAGAATCCAGAATATTGTGGCGGCTGTATCAAGAGGAATAATTTGAGGCATGGTTCAGGCCGATCACCTGCCGAAGCAACACCGGAGTGTCACAGAAATGCTTTATCGCATGAATGCTTTAATGTTATACTTTCCTGGACGACATTAAAATTGACAATGGTTTAATCGCCCGATAAAGCAGTCAGCTGTCAGCAATCAGCGATCAGACACACATGCCACTAAAAAGTGGCACTAAAATGAATGAATAAAAAACTTGCTAATCAAAGCTGAGAGCTGACGGCTGATGGCTGACAGCTCTTTTGGGAGGTGTGCGGATGAACATAATTACGGTTGCAAAACTGCAAAAAAAATATAAAAGCCTGACAGCGGTGGAGGATGTCACTCTGGAGGTGGGCGAAAAAGAAATATTCGGCTTCCTGGGTCCCAATGGAGCAGGCAAGTCCACCACCATCAAAATACTGGCCACACTGGTCAAACCAACGTCTGGAACTGCCTTCGTCGGAGGCTTTGAAATAGTAAGGCAGCCTCACCTGGTCAGGCAGTCCATAGGGCTGGTATTTCAGGAGACCACCCTGGACGAAAGACTTACCGCCGGCGAAAACCTGTATTTTCACGGTATGCTGTATAACCTGGAAAGAAGTGCCATGGCCGGCAGGATGGCCGAGGTGTTGGCAATGGTTGAGCTGACAGACAGGAAAAATGCCCTGGTAAAGACATTTTCCGGGGGCATGAAAAGGCGGCTGGAAATAGCCAGAGGGCTTATCCACTACCCCCGGGTTCTTTTCCTGGATGAGCCTACAATTGGGCTGGACCCGCAGACCAGAAACCGCATATGGGATTATATCCACCACCTGCGGCTGAGGGAAAACATAACCATATTCATGACCACCCACTACATGGATGAGGCCGAAAACTGCGACCGCATCGCCATTATCGATCACGGAAGCATAGTGGCCCTGGACACCCCGGCCAACCTTAAAAAAATGGTGGGAGGAGACCTGATCACCCTCCTGGCCCCCAACCGCAGTGAAGTTAAAAGAATTATCCAGGAAACCTTCGGCCTTGCTGCGGTCGAATCGGAGGAACAGCTTCAGTTGGAAGTGGAATCAGGGGAATCTTTCATACCTTCCCTGGCCGGACGCCTGAACGGGCTGATCAGTTCAATTTCGCTGCGCAAGCCCACCCTGGATGACGTATTTATAAAGCTCACCGGCCGGGACATAAGAGAAGAGGCCGCTGACAACTGGGGCATGATGAGAGCTCACATGAGAGGGAGGAATCGGAAATGAGAGTGTCAAAGGCCATATATACAATCTGGCTGAGGGACGTAATCCGATTCTACCGGGAAAAACCCCGCATACTGGGAATGCTGGGACAGCCACTGCTTTACCTGCTCATAATAGGCAACGGGCTGTCCTACTCATTCCGCATGGCCGCAGCCCCCCAGGGCTTTAACTACCTGGAGTTCATGTACCCGGGGATAATAGGCATGTCGGTGCTGTTCACCTCGGTGTTCTCGGCCATATCCATAGTTTGGGACAGGGAGTTTGGCTTTCTCAAGGAGGTGCTGGTGGCCCCGGTGCCCCGCTGGTCGGTGGCCATAGGCAAGGCCCTGGGCGGCAGCACCATAGCCATGCTTCAGGCGGCCATACTGCTGCTCCTGGCCCCCGTCATCGGCATAAAGCTGGGGCCTCTAACTGTTCTAAAGCTTTTGGCAGTGCTCTTCCTGATCGCCTTTTCCCTCACATCCCTGGGTATCACCGTGGCCTCCCGCATGGAAACGATGGAAGGCTTCCAGATGGTTATGAACTTCCTGGTCCTGCCCCTCTTTTTCCTCAGCGGGGCCATGTTCCCCATGAAGGGCATGCCCCCCTGGCTGGAAACACTGATGAGGCTGGACCCCCTCACCTACGGGGTTGACGCCCTGCGCAACATTATGTTCGCCACATCCCCGGCCAGGGAACTGCTGGTACAGTTCCCCCTTTCCACCGACCTGGCCGTGGTGGCCGCCATGTCCCTGGTTTTCATCACCGCCGGGACGATGGCGTTTAGTAAGGTGGAGTAAGGGATCACAGTAATATGTCACCTGATAATAACCTGTTTACGGGCACAGCACCAGAGCCTCACCCTCGATTACCTTCTTACCGTGCTGATTTACGCAAACCGTGGACATCCGGACTCTGCGCCTGGCCTCTATCTTTTCCAGCACCTGGGCGGTGGCCGTTATGGTGTCTCCTATCTTAACCGGGGCCACAAATTTGAGTGTCTGGGACATATAAATGGTGCCTTCCCCGGGCAGCTTTGTCCCCAGCACCGCCGAAATAAGTCCGGCCGGAAGCATCCCGTGAGCCACCCTTTCCCCGAATATGGACCCTGCGGCGTACTGGCTGTTCACATGGGCGCCGTTCAAATCACCGGTTAAACCGGCATACAAATATATATCGGACTCGCTGACGGTTTTGCTGAAGGAAGCACTGTCGCCCACCTTTATTTCTTCAAAAGGAACCCCCATCTTTTACCTCCTGTTTACATGCTACCTTATTATAAGGACCGAGCACCCTGCACGCCTTACAACCCTGTTGCTGACGCTGCCCATCAGGTACCCCTGTATTTCTCCCATACCCCTGCTGGCCATGACGATAAGATCATATTGCCCCTTTTTGGCCTCGTTGCAGATTTCATGGGCGGCGCTGCCCCTCAGCAGCTTGGTCTGGAAATCAACGCCGCTGTCGGCGTATTTATCCTTAGCCTTTTCCAGTATTTCTTCCCCTGACCTGTCCAGCTCTTCCGACAGGCCACTGAGAAACCCTCCAGGCTGATCAGGATATGGGGTGACCAAAGTCGGTATTTCCGGTATTACGTGCAGCACCACCACAACGGCCTTTAGCACCCCGGCCAGTTGGATCCCCTGCTGTACCGCCAGTTCTGATTTCTTGGAACCGTCGGTGGGTACCATTATTTTCTTATACATAAATAACCTCCTTCGCATCATGGCAAATCTATATTTAACCTGATCATATATCCGCTCCAAAGCTAAAACAAGATATATCTCAAAATATCACCCCGCCTCTAAACACGCCCAAAGAAAAAAGGGTAATTTTCTGCATTTATAGAATCATAAGTTAACCACTGCTAAAAGCTATAAGCAGTAAGCCTATAGCTGAATAAAACCGGGGAAGGAGCGAAGATACAGATGCAAAAGCAGGAGTTTCTTTCCAGATGGCTTGAGATCATCAAAAAATCATCTGCGCTGATGATCTACAAGCAGAATTTCATAAGCAGCATGCTGGGAGCCATCAGGAACTGCTCCCCCCGGCATACGTACGACACCGCCTGGGCAAGATCGGTGGTAGATGTTTTGGATGGTGAAAATATAGGCCCGGACAGGGGCGATTTGGAAATTAAAATAAAGCCTATGGCCGAAAAGGTTATTAAATATTACTGGGACCAAACCGCTTATTTCGGGCTGGTTCAGGGTCCCAACCCGCTGAAACAGCCCGAGCTGATACGCAGGGTACGGGATCTGACAAAGGATTACCATAAAGGCCGCCCCGCTGAACCGGTAACCTTTGAAAAAGCCAGCTTCAACCCCTTTCAGAAGGAAAAACTGGAGGAACACATTGACACGGCCAGTGAAATACTTAAAAACGAAGTGATACCCATATACCTCCACCGGGGAAACGGTGAACAGTATGTTAAGTACCGGAAAGGGGAGGATTACATGCTTCTTCCCCATGCAGCGGCCTCAGCCATTAAGGAAAATAAAATTTTAATAGTTGAAGCCGTCTACTACAGGTGGTCCCAGATACTGGAGAACTACAACACCTCCCCCCGTCTCAACAGGAAGGTCCGGATTATTGATACCGTTGAACTCCGGGACCGCCCCCTGATATCCTATAAAAAGTACCTTGATATAGAAAACCCTGATCACCTTTGCTTTTACTGCGGCCAGCCGATAACCAATGAAGATCTGTTCATAAACCATGTTCTGCCCTGGTCCTACCTGTGTTCCGATGATATTTGGAACCTGGTTTACACGCACAAAAACTGCCGTTCCACCATTACCGGATCCCTGCCCTCGGAGTTTTTTGTGGTCAGGCTGGAAAAAAGAAACAGATCCCTGCTGGAAAAGCTTAAATCCTACGTAGAAACCGACATGGTGGCGGGAGCCCTTCAAGACTCCATAAACCGGGGACTGGTCAGAAAAAACTGGGTACACTGCCAAGAAAAATAGCTGTTGAAAATAGCTGTCAGCAATCAGCCGTCAGCTCTCAGCTAGAAAACATTACAGTTTTAATGAAAAAGTTTAAAGAAGGGGGCCCCCTGGCTCCCTTCTTCTTATAACCAATATCAATTTGATTATCCTTCAAAGCCCTGGGCTGCCTCGATAAACATTGTTTATGACACGAGCTGGGCCGTAGTTTCCTCTTCCTCGGTGACAACGGTATACTCGATTGATCTGGCCACCAGTTCAGCTACGTCCATGGCGTATACCGGTTTTTCCAGGTCGGCTGCCTTAATACCATCCTCTATCATGGTCAGGCAGAAGGGGCAGTTGACGCTGACGGCCTCGGGATGCTTCTCCAGAAGCTGTTCCACCCTCATTCCGTTTATTCTCCTGCCGCCGTGCTCCTCCATCCACATACGTCCGCCGCCGGCGCCGCAGCAAAAGCTCTTGCTCTTGTTGCGGCTAGCCTCCACCAGAGTCACCCCGGGCACCGAGGCCAGTATTTTCCTGGGGGCCTCGTACTCCCCGTTATATCTCCCCAGATAGCAGGAGTCGTGGTAGGCAAGTTTAAGTTCACTGAGGTCATTCCTGAATTTCAGCTTCCCCTGGTCGATCAGCTGAGCCACCATCTGGGTATGATGGATTACCTCAAAATTACCACCAAAGGCCGGGTATTCATTTTTCAGGGTGTTTAAACAGTGGGGGCAGTGGGTCACAATTTTGGTAACCCCCAATTCATTCAATAACTCAACATTTTCTGTGGCCAAAGTCTGAAACAGGTACTCATTACCCATCCGGCGGGCAGAATCCCCACAGCACTTTTCCTCGGAGCCAAGTATGGAAAAGTTGATTCCGGCCTCCTGCATTATTTTCACCATTGATTCTGTTATCTTGCGGCTGCGGTCGTCGTAGGATCCGGCACAACCCACCCAGTAGAGATAATCGGTGGCCGGCTCATCAACCCCCGCCAGACTGACCCCGCTTTCCTTGGACCAGTCACCTCTGGAAAACCAGCCCAGCCCCCAGGGATTAAAATTCTTTTCCATATTCCTGCAGGCCAGCTTGGCCTCCGAGGGAAATTCCCCGTTATCCATCACCATGCTGCGGCGCATATCTATAATTTTGTTTACGTGCTCATTCATCACAGGGCACTGCTCCTGGCAAGAATTGCAGGTGGTGCAGGCCCAAATCTCCTCCTCGGTGATAACCTCTCCTATCAGTTCCTTTTCCAGGACATCCCCATTATCATTCTTTTCAGGCCGATCCAGAGCATCCCCCTTTTCAGTCAGGTGATCCTTTAGCTTATGCAGTAGCGCCTTGGGTGACAGAGGCTTGCCGCTAAGGTGCGCCGGGCAGTTATCCTGGCACCGCCCGCACTCGGCGCAGGCATAAAGATCCAGAAGCTGCTTCCTAGTAAAGGACTCGATTCTTCCGGCGCCAAATTCCTCGGTCTCCTCGTTCTCCATATCCACCGGGTTTATCTGTCCACCGGAAGGCTTAAGGTTCCTGAAAAATACATTGAAAGGGGCCGCCATAAGGTGCATGTGCTTGGAATAGGGGAGATATGCCAGAAATCCCAGCAACAGGGTCACATGGGCCCACCACCAGATATTTTTTTGCAGAATTAAGGCTGCGGTACCAATCCCGGATGCCGCCACGGCTCTGGCCACCAGGCCGTATACCGGCGCCGCTTCCCTGCCCGCTGCCGGATGCAGGGCGTAGGCCAGGCCGCCGGCCACCAGCTCGGTCACTATGAGCATGGTTATCATCACCAGTATAATGGCTGCGTCAAGGGTAGGCTCCAGCCTTTCAGGCCTTATGACATAACGCCTGAAGGCGGCCACCGCCACAGCCCCCAGCACCGCCAGGCTTAAAACATCCTTAACCAGATAGAAATAGGGATTTGTGCCTATGACTGGCAACGTAAAGCCTTCTTTAAGACCTTCCCCCACAAATTGCAGTGTCCCCAGGGATATTACAATAAAGCCCCAGAAGATAACAAAGTGTACCACGCCGAATAGTTCCTTGAACACTTTTTTCTGCCCCAGTACAAGTGTCATAAAGCCTGTAATCCTGCGGCCAATACTGTCAAGTCTGTTTTCAGGCCTTCCCAGCATCAGGTGCCTGACCCTCCTCCTCAGCGCATATCCGAAAATGGCCAGGGCAGCAACCAATTCCGCAACAAAAAAGGATAGCGTGTAATCCATTATCAATCACTCCTTCTGTCTGCTTTTGGGCAAAGAAATGCCCCGGCATACCTGCTGGAAATACCGGGGCCCTTTCAGGATAAAATCTTCTTGGCCTGGGTATTATCCGCTGATCAGGCGATTTTACTTTCTATTTTTGAGCCTTCAGCTATCTCTGCCAACACCCTCAAATTATCCACTATATCAATAATGTCCAATAATTCCATCTGATCAGTGTACTTCTCAATAATAGACGTAATGTCACTTATTGCTTTATAAAGCGGGCTATCCGGATTTAATTGCCTGCTCGCACTTTTATTCATTAAATTCACCTTCCCGAAGAAATTTTCACTAGTAATAATACTTATTAAACTAGTATTTAGCTCTCATAAGCTTCACCAACTGATAATTTTTTATTATTTTTATTTTATCACCACGTTTACCAAAAGTTAAATTGCCATTTATTATCTTGTGCATAAGCTGAACTTATAGTTAACCCCATCGGGCAGTATTCTTCGTCGAACGGAGTTTGTATATCATTAAACGGTACTACAACATTCTGTCAGAAAAATAACAAAACGCCCAATGGTGATTATTTTATTTACCCCTCTCCCCTTATTCCAATACACTGCCATTTCCCAACAGCGGCGAACATAAAATAACCGCCTTGTGGGCGGTGCCGTCTTGCAGACGGCGGAATCCAGGAGCCAGAAGCCAGAATCCAGAATAGTGACAGCATGCCTTAAAAGCGACCCTCAAGAGACCCCACAGCGACATGCAGTGAGGGGGAGGGGTTTTAGTCCAGGCGGATG
>LADN01000091.1 GCA_000961585.1 Peptococcaceae bacterium BRH_c4a
GGTCGGCATTCCGTTGGCGACCGAGTTTAGAGACAGTTGCGGCAGGAGGTTATGCAGGCCGGACTTAAATCGCTCCACCTACCAGTTAGCGACCCCGAAGCGACCCCGGAGGAACTAGTGCCGATAAGGCTTTGGCGCTTTAAGGCAAAAAAATTAAGCCATAGAATACTCTGTGGCTTAACAATAATTCTGTTTGTTTATCCAGACACCCATGCCGCTGATGCGGCTGAGAATGTTTATGAGGAATGCCGACTATATTCCAGCTCCCGGCTCCTGACGGGGAAGCATTACAGTTTTTCAAAGACGGCTCAGTGCTGCTTCATTCTTTCCAGTTCCTCCATGAGCCTGTCGTTTAGCACCCTGATGTAGGTGCCTTTCATTCCCAGGGATTTGGACTCTATGACCCCGGCGCTCTCGAATTTGCGCAGGGCGTTTACTATAACGCTCCGGGTGATGCCCACCCGGTCGGCTATTTTACTGGCCACCAGCAGCCCCTCATCTCCATCCAGATGGTTGAAAATGTGATGCACGGCATCCAGTTCCGAGTATGATAAAGTGCCCAGAGCGATTTGCACTGCCGCCCGCTTCCTGGCCTCGTCCTCCATACGACCGGCTCTGGCCCTCAAAATTTCCATACCGACAACGGTGGCCCCGTATTCTGCCAGTATTAAATCCTCATCGGTAAAATACTGATCAAATTTAGCCAGCACCAGCGTTCCCAGACGGGAGCCGGCCCCTACAATGGGAACCACTGTGGTAATCTTGTTGCTGAACTTACACTTCTTCTCGTGACTGAAGACACAAACATTTACAGTCTGACAAAAATTTGCATTGGTTTGATTCATACGCAGCAGGGCATCATTATAGTCCTCGGGGAAACCTTCGGGGGACTCAACAATATCTCTCATGATTTCACAGGTGAAACCCTTCAGGTAATGATGTCCCAGGTTCTTTCCCCGTCTGTCGATAATATATACGCTGCAGCCGATGTTCTCACTCAAGATATCCGCAATTTCCTTGTAATCCACCGGATAGCCGGCTGATTTCTGGAGCAACTTGTTAATAGAGCGGGTCTTTTCCAACAAGTCCCTCAACTTTTAATACAGCTCCCTCCTCAAAGAATATAACGACTCAAATCCTCGTTCTTTGCCACATCATTCAGCTTTTCAAGCACATAGGACCGGTCGATGGTAAACGATTGATTTTCCATTAAAGGCGCATCGAAGGATAAATCCTCCAAAAGCTTTTCCATTATTGTGTGAAGCCGCCTGGCGCCTATATTCTCCGTTTGCCCATTAACAGTATAAGCGATTTTGGCAATTTCGACAAGGCAATTTTGAGAAAATTCCACATTTAGACCTTCAGTGGCAAGTAATGCGGTATACTGCTTAATTAATGAGTTTTTAGGTTCTGTCAGTATTTGCAGAAAATCCTCTTCATTTAAACTGTCCAGTTCCACCCTAATGGGAAATCGGCCCTGCAGTTCGGGTATCAGATCGGACGGTTTGGACATATGAAAGGCCCCGGCGGCGATGAAGAGCACATGGTCGGTCTTCACCGGGCCATACTTGGTTACCACGGTGGACCCTTCCACGATGGGCAGTATATCACGCTGAACTCCGCCCCTTGACACATCGGGTCCGGATGCGCCATCCCTTACCGCTATTTTGTCTATCTCGTCAAGAAATATTATTCCGCTTTCCTCTGCCCTTTTAACCGCCTCCGAGGTAACCTCATCCATGTCAATGAGCTTCTGGGCCTCCTGCTGCAGCAGTATTTTGCGGGCATCGGAAACGGTAACCCTTCTTTTTTTCTTCTTTTTGGGAAAAAGGCCTCCCAGCATATCCTGTATGTTTATGCCCATTTCCTCCACACCGGCCCCGCTGAAAACCTCCATCATGGGGGTGGCGTTTTCCTCCACCTCCACCTCCACATACTCATTTTCCAGCTCTCCCCGGGCCAATTTTTCCCGCAGGCTCTCCCTTTCGAATTCAATACGGCGGGCAAGCTGGTCGTTATCCCTGGGAATCTGGCCTTCCTGCTGTTTTGCCCCGCCAAAAATAAGCTCCAGGGGATTCTTCAGGGAACTCTCCTGCCTGGGCAGAGGAGCCAGCATCTCAATAATCCTCTCTTCAGTCATACGCCTGGCTTTTTCCTCCACCATGGCCATTCTTTCAGATTTCACCATTCTTATGGAGGTCTCCACCAGGTCTCTTACCATGCTCTCTACATCACGGCCCACATAACCCACTTCGGTGAACTTGGTGGCCTCCACCTTAACAAAGGGGGCCTTCACCAACCTGGCCAGCCTGCGGGCAATTTCTGTTTTGCCCACCCCGGTGGGGCCAATCATCAATATATTCTTGGGTACAACCTCATCCTTTAAGTCCAGGGGCAGCCTGGACCTCCTATACCTGTTCCTCAGGGCGATGGCCACAGCCTTTTTAGCTTTTTTCTGGCCCACTATATACTTATCAAGTTCTTCCACTGTCTCCCGGGGTGTCAGGGCTTCCATCAAAAAAACCTCCCGCCTCTCATTTTACAGTTCTTCCACCGTTATTTCGGTGTTAGTGTATACACATATTTCAGCGGCAATTCCCAGGGATTTGGTGGCAATCTCAGCTGCGGTCATGCCGGAGTGCCTGGCCAGTGCCCGGGCCGCAGCCAGGGCGTATGAACCGCCGGATCCGATGGCCACAATCCCGTCATCGGGCTCAATAACCTCACCGCCACCGGATATGATCAGCAGGTTTTCCCGGTCGGCCACAATGAGCAATGCTTCCAGCCGCCTCAAAACCCTGTCCATGCGCCAGTCTTTGGCCAGTTCCACCGCCGCCCTCTGTAAATTTCCTCTGTAGGACTCCAGCTTACCCTCAAATTTTTCAAACAGGGTGAAGGCATCGGCCACTGACCCGGCAAAGCCGGCCAGCACTTTATTGTCGTGCAGCCGCCGCAGTTTTTTGGCCCGGTGTTTCAACACGGTGTTCTGACCGAAGGTAACCTGACCGTCCCCGGCCATGGCCACCGCTCCTTCCTTGCGCACCGCCACTATGGTTGTGGAATGAAACATCAATCTCTTCCTTTCATTCGCTAATATCCATTTTTACCCTGGGATGGGAGTTCAGGTAGACCTGCCTGAGTCTTTCCTTTGTCAGATGAGTGTATATCTGGGTTGTGGACAGATTTTTATGGCCCAGCATCTCCTGAACCGCCCGCAGATCGGCCCCGTTGTCCAGCATGTGGGTGGCAAAGCTGTGGCGCATAGTGTGAGGACTGACAGTGTTTTGTATTCCCATTCTGCTTACATACTTTTTTATAATTTTTCTGACTCCCCTGTCTGTCAGGCGGCCTCCCCTGAAGTTGACGAACAAGGCCCTTTCTTCTGTATTGCGGACCAGGCGGGGCCTTCCGGCGTCAAGGTAGGAATAGAGGGCATCCGCCGCCCACCGGCCCATCGGCGCCACACGCTCCCTGGATCCCTTCCCCATAACCAGCAACTCCCCGCCTCCGGGGTTACTATCCTTCAGGTCAAGGGTTACCAGTTCCCCGACACGGATACCGGTGGAGTACAAAACCTCCAATAACGCCCTGTCTCTCAATGCCAGGGGAAAACCATCTCCCGCGGATTCAATGAGCGCAGCGCAATCCTCTTTGAAAAGAAAATGAGGCAGTCTTTTTTCAGGCTTGAGTGAAGAAACCCTCTTAAGAGGGTTTCTGTCCACCAGGCCCTCCCGCCCCAGATACCTGTAAAAGGACCTCCAGGCAGCCAGTCGCCTGGAAATAGAGGACTTGGCCAGCCCACTGTAAAAAAGATCTCCCAGGTAGGCTCTGACCAGTTTCATATCCAGATCCGAGGGCATCAGATCTGAATCTTTTTTTCCCAGGGCTCCGGCAAAAAAGTCAATGCCGTCAAACAAATCACGACGGTAATTTACCACGGTATGATGAGAGTAGTTCCTCTCGGTTTCCAGGTAGTAGATGAAGTTGTCAATGTAGGAATACATAGCCCCGGATCCTTTCTGCTTAAGCTGTAAGCTGTAAGCTAAAAGTTAAGGTAATCCTTTTGGGTCAACAGAAATCAGCTTCTCCACAGGCTGAAACCCGTACAAACAGGCATCTATTCCAAAAGCTATCAATTTACTGCTTAAAGCTTATAGCTTACAGCTTTTAGCGAAGCCTTCCAAAGCCTCCAGGGATCTCCGGGCATACATTGCATTCCTTTGCTTGCGGTCCCGGGGGGGGCTTTCCAGCGGAGGGAAAAGACCGTAGGTTATGTTCATGGGCTGAAATTTGCCGGGATCGGCTTCGGTAATATATCTGGCCAGTGAACCGTGGGCCGTTTCCGGGGGTAAAATCACCGGTTTTTTGCCAAGAAACAAAAGCGCTGCGTTTATCCCGGCCACCAGTCCTGAAGATGCTGATTCCACATATCCTTCCACACCGGTTATCTGTCCGGCAAAAAAAAGTCCGGGCCTAAGCCTGCACTGGCAGGTGGACTCCAGCAGCACCGGTGAATTTATATAGGTATTGCGGTGCATTACTCCAAAGCGGGCGAATTCGGCCTTTTCCAGCCCGGGTATGAGCCGGAACACCCTCTGCTGCTCCGACCACTTAAGGTGTGTCTGGAAGCCCACTATATTGTACAGAGTACCGGCTGCGTTATCCTGCCTCAGTTGTACCACCGCATAAGGCCGTCTTCCGGATTGGGGATCGGTGAGGCCTACGGGTTTGAGGGGGCCGTAGCGCATGGTGTCCATTCCCCGGGCAGCCAGCACCTCTATGGGCATGCAGCCTTCAAAATTAACTTCCTTTTCAAATTCCTTACGGGGGGATCTTTCGGCCCCGGCCAGTTCCTCCCTAAATCTTTCGTATTCCTCCCGGCTCATGGGGCAGTTGATGTAATCCCCATCCCCCTTATCGTACCTGGAGGAGAGGAAGGCCTTGTTCATATCTATGGAATCCAGGGTGACTATGGGAGCCACCGCATCATAAAAATAAAGATACTCCTGCCCGGTAAGATCCTTTATGGACTCTTCCATTGACTTCGATGTAAGAGGGCCGGTGGCCAGTATTACAATGCCCTCATTGGGGATTGATTTAACTTCCCGCCTGGATATCTCCACCAGTGGATTACTTTCCAGCGCCGCGGTAACTGCCGAGGAAAAAAGATCCCTGTCCACCGCCAGGGCGCCCCCGGCGGGAACCCTGTGACGGTCAGCGCAATCAATAATCAGGGAATTCATCCTGCGCATTTCTTCCTTTAAAAGGCCCACGGCGTTTTCCAGAGATGCCGACCGCAGGGAATTGCTACAGACAAGCTCGGCAAAACCTCCTGTTTTATGGGCCGGGGTGCTTTTTTCAGGCCTCATCTCGTACAGTTTTACCCTAACACCCATGCGGGCTAATTGACAGGCCGCTTCCGACCCGGCCAGCCCGGCTCCTATAACTGTCACGTATTCCAACTTAATTCCCCACAATACGTTGTTATTAAGACACAATCACCAATTACCTTTTCCCGCTGTGATTATACTCATCTCCCGGAGGCTATTTTACCACCGGTTTTTTTCTGCCCTAAATTGTCTCCTTTCACTACCGCGGCTGCTTCTCTGTTTTTTCTTTTACTGCCGGCGGTTGCTGCGGGAGACGCTGCCTTTTTTGACTTTTTAACGCTTTTCTTGACCGGTTCAGTCTCGGTTTTATCCCGGGTTGGGCAGTTGGGGGAAACGCATTTCAGGGATTCTTTCTTTCCGTATGTTTTGACCACCGTCAACCCGCCGCAAACAGGGCATTTTTCCGGGCTGGGGCGGTCCCAGACAGAAAACTGGCACTGTGGATACTGACTGCACCCGTAGAAGGTGCGCCCCTTTTTGCTTCTCCTCAAAACCAGCTCGCCCGGGCACTCCGGGCACATTACCCCGGTAGGCTCCAACAGGGGCCTGGTGTAACGGCACTCCGGAAAGCCGGGGCAGGCAAGAAACTTACCATAACGTCCCATTTTAACCACAAGATTTTTGGAGCAGTTGGGGCAAAGTTCTTCGGTGACCTCGTCTGCCAGCTCCACATGTCCTATCTCTTTTTCAGCCTTGGACAGGGTTTCCTTAAAAGGAGCGTAGAACTCTTTTAATACCCCGGCCCATTCCAGTTCCCCGTCCTCCACGTTATCCAACCTGTCTTCCATGGCGGCGGTGAACTCCACATCTATTATATCCTTAAAATAATCCTTCAGCAGGCTAACCACCACAAGGCCCAGCTCGGTGGGGAAAAACTGCTTCTTTTCCTTTACCACGTAACCACGCTTTTGAATGGTCTCCACGATGGGAGCATAGGTGCTGGGCCTGCCTATCCCCTTTTCCTCCAGGGCTCTGATCAATGTGGCGTCGCTATAACGGGGAGGTGGCTGGGTAAAGTGCTGATTAGGCGAAAGAGACTTCTTCTCCAGCCTGTCTCCCTCCTGCAGCTCCGGCAAAACCCTGTGTTCGTCATCCTCCTGCCCCTCGTCCCTGGACTCGGTGTAAACTTTCATGTGCCCGGGGAACTTTATTATTGACCCGGTGGCCCGGAAAGTATAAATACCCGCCTTTATATCCACACTGGTGGTGTCAATTACCGCCGGGCTCATCTGGCTGGCCATGAATCTCTCCCATATCAGCCTGTAAAGCTTATACTGGTCGTTAGCCAGAAAAGGCTTTACTGAGTCCGGATCCTTTGACACGTAGGTGGGACGGATGGCCTCGTGGGCGTCCTGTATCCTTCCCTTGACGGGAGCCTGCTTTGTTTTGCCGCCCTCAAATTCACTCCCAAACCGGCCCCGGATATATTCCAAAGCCTCCTCACGGGCTGTATCGGACACCCTGGTGGAATCAGTCCTTATATAGGTCACCAGGCCGGAGGGGCCGTCCTTGCCCAGATCAATACCCTCGTAAAGCTGCTGGGCCACTGACATGGTTTTCCTGGCGGTGAAATTAAGCTTTCGGTAAGCCTCCTGCTGAAGGGTGCTGGTGATAAAAGGCGCCGGCGGCTGACGCAGTTTCTCCCTGCGAACCACCTTGGCCACCTGGTAGATCTTTCCCTTAAGGTTGCTTATTATTTCATTTATGCTTTCCTCATTGGGAATATCCGCTTTTTTGTCTTCAATCCTGTGCAGCCTGGCGTCAAAAGGTTCCCGTCCCTTTTGGGTGAGCTTTGCCATCAAAGTCCAGTACTCTTCGGGAACAAAGGCTTGTATTTCCTCTTCCCGATCACAGATGAGGCGTACCGCCACCGACTGAACACGCCCTGCGCTGAGGCCCTTTTTAACCTTTTTCCAAAGAAGGGGACTTAAGTTATAACCCACCAGCCGATCCATAATACGCCTGGCCTGCTGTGCGTTAACCCGGTTCCTGTCTATGGAGCGGGGATTTTTAACAGCGCTCTGGATGGCATTCTTGGTAATTTCATTGAACTCTATCCGGCATTTTTCGTCCGGATCAAGACCCAGCAGGTGCTGCAGGTGCCAGGCTATAGCCTCCCCCTCCCGGTCAGGGTCGGAGGCCAGAAAGACCCGGCCGGCTTTTTTTACAGCCGCCCTAAGATCCTTGATTATGTCACCTTTACCTCTAATGGCTATATACTTTGGCTCAAAGCCCTTATCCGGATCAACCCCGAACTGACTTTTGGGCAGATCCCTCAAATGACCCATGGAGGCTTTTACAAAAAATTTACTGCCGAGAAATTTGCCAATACTTTTAGCTTTAGCTGGTGATTCAACGATGACCAGAGTTTTTTCCAATCGTGACACCTCAATTTTCTATGGCTGTAACCGGTATTATTATCCGAAAGATTCCTTTTTAAATATAGGACAAATTTAAATATAGGACAAAAAAGTCAATTATAAAACATTATTTATTTGTTATATATAATTTACCGGGCAGTTGCCTGACCAGACCCTTCATTTCCAGAAAGGTCAACGCCACCAGCACTTTCTGCGCAGGCAGGCCTGAACTGTCCACCAGTTGGTCCAGAGTAACCGGCTCCACCGAAAGCAGCTTTTTAACAACATCCTCTTCAGGACTTAGCTTTACCCTGGGAACTGCCGGCTCCTCCACCCTGAAAAGCCGGTCCAGCCCTAATTCCTCCAGAATGTCGCCGGCGTCTTGCACCGGGCAGGCCCCCTGCCTGATCAACCGGTTGGAACCCCGGCTCAGATAGGAGGTGACATTACCCGGAACGGCCAGCACCTCACGCCCCTGATCCAGGGCAAAATCTGCTGTTATAAGGGCGCCGCTCCTTTCCGCTGCCTCAACGATTACCACCCCTCCGGAAAGGCCGCTGATGATCCTGTTCCTGACCGGAAAGTGCCAGGGCTGAGGTATAGTCATAAGGGGAAATTCGCTGACCAAGGCTCCCGAAATCGCAATTTCCTCCCTTACCCGCGAATTTTCCCTGGGGTAGGGTACGTCCACCCCGCATCCCAGCACAGCCACTGTACGCCCCCCGGCGGAAAGCACCCCTTTGTGAGCTGCGGTGTCAATCCCCTGGGCCATACCGCTAACCACTGTTATCCCGGCCCGGGCCAGATCGCCCGCCAGCTTTTCGGCCACCGTCAGGCCGTAGCTGGTGGCCTTCCTTGATCCTACTATGGCCACTGCGGGGCTGCCGTTGTAAAAAATTGTTCCCCTGATGAAAAGCCCCGGGGGAGGGTCAAAAATATTCTCCAACGCCTCAGGGTAACCTGGTTCCCCATGATGGACAAATTTTACACCTTTTTTTTCCAGGAGCGCCAGCTCGGCCTCGATATTTATTCCCCTGCGGCGCAGGATCAGCTCCCTGGCCCCGTCTGCCGTAAAGCCCCCCACTGCCACCAATTGTTTTTCCGTGGATTTCCATGCCTCCACCGGTGACCCAAAGCGTTCAAAAAGATGCCACAGCCTTTTGGATTGTCCCGGTATCAACATCTGCCAGCCCAGAAAACATTCCCTTTCTTCCACTAAAACCACTTCCCGGTAACATCTTCCATATTACCAAATGGACATTCGGGGACTGTCGGCGGTTTTCCTGCACTGGCTCAAAATTTATTTAATATTTAAGGTGGCCTGGGCCGGCTGATCCTTTCCCAGCGGCCTTATGACGGTATCCTTCGGTTTTTTATAACCGGCTGCCTCCAGAAGACCGGAAAGGGAACGCCTGCACCTGGACATATCCTCCAGCAAATCCCCGTATTTGTCAAGGCGCTTGAAAATAGTCTGAATATTGAAAGCCGGGGGTTCCACCTGCATTTTTTCAACCTCTTCCCAGACCAGGGGAGTGGACACCGGGGCGCCGGGAAGGGGCCTGAGGCTATATTGAAAGGCCATGGTCCTGCCCCTGCCGTTCTGCAGATAATCCAGATACACCTTGCCCTTCCTTCGGGCCACCACCCTCTCAATAGTAGCCTTCCGGGGATAAACCCCGGCAATAAGCCCGGCTATATGCTGCATGGCAAAGGTCACTACAGGAAAGGGGTACTCACTGATGATCGGAATGAACAGGTGGAGCCCGCCGGCCCCCGAGGTTTTCACAAAGGGTGCCAGTCCGAATTCTTCCAAGGCTCTCCTGCAAAGCAGCGCTATATCCATAACATCACTGAACATCACCCCGTCAGCAGGATCCAGATCTATCACCGCCGTATCGGGATAATCCACATTGTCCAACACCGACAGCCAGGCGTGAATTTCAACGCAGGCCTGGTTGGCCAGCCAGGCCAGGGTGGCCGCATCGTTGCAAACAATATAGTTTATCACCTTCTCAGAATGCCATATGGGGTACGTTTCAATCCAGTCCGGGGCATATTCCGGGCATTCCTTCTGATAAAAAGATTGACCATTCACACCGTCCGGATACCTTTTCATCACCAGGGGCCTGTTGCGCAGGTGCGGTATTATTACAGGAGCCATATCCATATAATACTTTACCAGGTGCGCCTTGGTGAAACCCTCAGGCCAAAAAACCTTATCCAAATTGCTCAGCCGCACCTCACGCCCGTCAACCATGGCAACAGTCTTGTCCATTCATATTCCCCCGACTTTTTGTTTATTCTCCCTCAATATCAGAATAAAATTTCACTATTTTATATAAAGATTACCGGCAAAGTTAAACCGGACAGGTTTATCCGTCCGGTGGTGTTATACGCAAATACCGGGCAAGCTATTTCCGGCCCTCTCCCGGGGTATGCACACCCTGCATAATGAGGTGAATATCCTCAAAATCTGTGGCCATGGAATCACGCCTTTAAAACCATTTAATGGAATACTGCGGATACCCGTCCAATAGATTAATAATAACGGAAACCAATTAATCCGGGTGATTATATGGATACATCAACGCTGGTTCTCCTGGCGCTGCTGATCATGGCCATAGCGGGAAGGTCGAACCTGGTAGCCATGGCCAGTTGCATACTTATGGCCATAAAATTTTCAGGCATGGAAGAGTTCGTCCTTCCGTTACTGGAGAAAAAAGGACTAAAGTTCGGACTCCTCATTCTGATGGTTTATATTTTGATGCCGGTGGCCAAGGGAGAGGTAAGTCTGAAAGAAGTCAAATATAGCTTTTCCACCATCCCAGGACTCATTGCTCTGGTGGGGGGCGCCCTGGCCACGCACCTCAACAATGAGGGCCTGAAACTTATGAAAGCAATGCCTGAGATAATCTTCGGAATGACGGTGGGAACAATACTGGGCACCGTCTTTTTCAGGGGAATACCCTGCGGGCCGGTGATGGCGGCGGCGGTGACGGCGATACTGCTGGAAATATACGCCATCTTTTAAGCTGTAAGCTGTAAGCTTTTTTTACCACCTGCATTCACCCTCCGGGGCGGCTGCTGTTTGGGCCATCCGCTATTTGAATTTATTTTTTGGCTGTAACTACCAGCCCACCTCAATAACATCTCCGTCGTTTATCGGATCGGTGTATTTGGCCTCCCGGCCGTTCAGTAAGAGCTTTATCTTACCTCCGGAAACTGCCCCGCTGAGGTCAATGTGATTGAATATATCCACAAAAATATATGAGGACTTGTCATCAAGCACTATATTTTTTTTGTTTACGTTTACCTGGATCCTGTTCCCGGCTGTGCGGGATGGAGCCCCCGGAAAGGGCGCCCCGGGAAATGAGGCGTTATTCCTGCGAAACTCCACCCTGTCCCCGCCGTTAAGCCGTTGATCCCCCAAAACCTTCTGGCCGTTCACAAAAACGTCGTGGAAAGGCAAGTCAATACCACTAAATTCCGCCAGTGCGGATATATTATTTAAGGCCCTTATTTCAACCCTGTCTCCGTCAGTAATTTCCTGATCCAAAGAAACCTTCCTCCCGTTAATAAAACACTGGGCCTCAAAAACCTCGGGCCGTCCGTCAATATAAAGCGTGATGGACGGGTAATCCCCGGTAAAGTCCCGGAGGAAGGCCCTGGCATCCTCACCCCTGACAGTCCTCTCAATGATTATCCGGTTTCCTTCGCAAAGGGCGGTCTTAAGCGTGGCTGGATCGTCGTTTATATAAACCTCGGCAGGCTTGCAAAGCCCCCCGAAAATAACCTTCCTCTCTCCGTTCAGCAGAAAGCGTAGATCTTTGCCGTTCTTGGCCACCAGATCGCCCAGATTGTACTCTATCAGCCCCAGGGCGTCGAATACCGTCAGTTCCCTGGAGTGGAACAGCCTGTAGTCCTTGTTGTTTATATTAATGGTAATAAAATTGTGCCCTGCGTTTTCCAGTGCCACCTTGGCTATACCCACCACGGTAACCCCTTCAGGGCCGCTTATTTCAGATTCATCAGCCAGAAGGTCGGGAATAAATTTCCTTCCCCGCAAGCCCACCCTTTCAGGGGAAAGGCCAAGTTTAGCGGCTATCCTTTCGGTAAAGGTGGGCACCTGACCGCCCCCTCCCACACAGAAGACCGATTTGGGGGACTTATTCCCGTTAAGCTTTAAAACCTCATCGGTTATCCTGTCAGTCAGGCTCTCCAGTATAGAACCCAACATTTCCAATGCCCCGGCACAGCTAATTGTGGTCTCGATACCCATGATATCCTGGAAGGTGATGTCCTGGCCCTTCCATATTTCTCTTTTGATAAATTCAGCCGTGTTAAAGTCCACCAGATATCCCTGGGAAATGGCTTCGGTAACCTCATCGCCGGCCATGGGAACCATCCCGTAAGCCACTATGGACCCGTCCCTGGTAATGGCAATATCAGAGGTGCCCGCACCTATATCCAGAAGAGCAATGTTTAATAGCCTGTATGTTTCCGGAATAATGGCGCTGGAGGCGGCTATGGGCTCCAGGGTAAGGCTGACGGGCTCCAGGTTTAACCTGCCCAGAACGGCATAAAGGCTGTTTACCACGGAATTTGGCAGGAAGGTGGCCAGCACGTCCACGCCTATTTTTTTACCAAAATGATTGATCAGGTTGGTTATGGTGAAGTTGTTAAGATAGTAATTCACCACGCTGTAGCCAACACAGAAAAACTCCTCTTCCTGGGAATCGCAAGTCTCCTCCCGGAGCTTTAGGTGGGCCTCCTTTACCGCATCTATCTCCAGGCCGCGGCAAATCATGTTATCTATTTCAATGTCTTCCCCTATTTCCTGTTCCACATGGGCAAAGCGGGTTTTAAGGGACCGTCCGGCAGCGGCTATGGCCACTTTGTCCAGTTTTAATCCCAACTTCTGCTCCAGATCTGTCTTGACCTTTTTAACCGCCTGGGTAACTTTGAAAATATCATGTATCTGGCCGTCAAAGACCGCCCGGCTCTCATGTTCAGTGACGCTCTGGGCAAGAATCTTCAGCCTTGTGCCCTCAACACCCACTACAATTCCAATAACCGACCTGGTACCTATGTCCAGAGCAAAAATTGTGTTTTCTTCTTTCAGCCCAGTCCGGGCAAGGCCTTGAAGCTCTCCACCAAGCATGGGAACACTCCCCTAAAAAACTTAATATTTATCAGCAATGTTCGATAAGCCTTTACAATTAACCTCTTTCAGATATGAAAAAACAACCCCTTTTTGCAAAAAGAGGTTGTTTTTTAGATTTTCACCGGCTATGATCATGGCAAATCTATTAGCCCGGCGGTGTGTACAGCCTTTATATCCCTGTGGCCCCGGGCTTCCAGTCCGCCGGATAGCTGCCATTTCTTCAACTTTATTTACAAATGACCCTGGAGCTTATATCCTGAATTTTTGAGCAGCCCGTCAGTATCATGGCCTGTTTCAGTTCTGAGGCCATTTTTTGCAGCACCAGCTTAACACCTTCCGGCCCTGCCCCAAAGGCGCCCATGACCACGGGGCGGCCCACCAGAACGGCATCGGCCCCCAGCGCCAGCAGCTTTAACACATCCAGCCCCGATCGAACCCCGCCGTCCGCCAGAATTACAACGGACCCCTTCACCTCAGCGGCAATCCGGGGCAGTACATCGGCCGCCCCCGGTGTATGGTCCAGTATTCTCCCGCCGTGGTTTGACACCACTATGGCCGCAGCTCCTGCCCGGGCTGCGATAACAGCCTCGTCCCCGGTCATAACGCCCTTTACGATAAACGGAAGTCCGACGGAGGATACCAGATCACTGAGCTGGGCCTGGCTCTTGGGACCCACCGGCTGCCCGTGTGAAGCCATGATAACCAGTCCCGCTCCGTCCACATCAACACCCACGGCGAGCGCACCGGCCTTTTCAGCTCTGGCTGCCCTCTCCATTATGGCCTTGTTGTCCCGGGGTTTGATTACGGCTATGCCGCAGCCCTCTTCCTCAGCAATGGCCTCCAGGCCGGAGTCAAAAAATCCCGGGTCCCCTCCGTCGCCGCACATGCCAACGGTTCCCGCCAGGCGGCTGCCCTTGATGACAGCCCCTATAAATTCCCTCTCGGTCATTTTGCCCCCCATATTGTATGACGCCCCGGTTAAAGGCGCAGCCAGTATGGGAAAAGAAATCCGGCGGCCGAAAATTTCCATTCCGGTATCAGGATCGGATGCATCATGCAGTGTTCTGAGATTTACCCTGTATTTTTCCAGGGACTGTAAATTGGCCCTGAAGGACGACCCGGTGCCGGTCCCACCCATTCCGGGAACCTCTCCGGCACAGGCTCTGCCGTCACAGATCGGGCAGACCCGGCAAAAACCCTCCAACTGCACCTTTGCCTTTTGTCTGAGTTCATTCCAGTTCAATTTTTATCCCCCTTTGAATGTTAACCTGTTAAAGGAATTTCTTGCTGCTTTTATCCCCATTATAGGAAAAAAGCACCTTCTTACTATCCAGCACAGTCTCCAGATGAACCGGCCGGCCCCAGAGCTTAAATACGTGAGGAAGTGTGCGCTCCAGGTAGAAAACATCCATCTCAACACCTTCATACCGGTGCTTTACGTACAGCTCTCCCCGTTTGTTAAAATCCCCATCCTCAATAACCAGATAGGGAAAACCGCAGTAGGTCATTGCGGCCACAATATTATCCCTTACAACCTCCCATTCCTTGTCGGTGACTTTCCAATCATAACCAATCTTTTTATAGAGAAATAAATCCATCTCCTCTATAATTTCCCTGGTTAAATAATTTCTTAAAAAAGAAACGTCGCTCTCGCTTTCTCTCACCTCGAATATTTTCTGTCTGCCCTCCCCGCCGCAGCGATTATATTTTTTCTTTTCCTCCTCTGTGGGATTATCCCACCTTTTCTCTATGTCCTCAAATATTTTAAGTCCCAAAAGGTAAGGGTTAATGCGCATCTTTGAGGCCTGAACCACCCCGGAGTGCATTTTGGCAAATTCCAGAATTTCCTCCTCATCCATGTCCAACTCCCTCATTATCCTAAGGTGCCAGTAGGAGGCCCATCCCTCATTCATTATCTTGGTCTCCATCTGAGGCCAGAAATAAAGCATTTCTTCCCGCGCCACCGATATTATGTCTCTTTGCCAATCCTCCAGTTCCCTGGAGTGATTCATTAAAAAGAGAAGCAGATCCTTCTCCGGCTGTACCGGAAATCTCTTCGGCTTTTCCTCGGCCTGACAGTTTGAAGAGTTACCTTTCTCCAGATCCCAGAGGTCATCATACTGGGTTTCCCTTTTTTTTCCACCGGCTGAATCTTTCTTTTCCCCGCAGCCGCAAGTGCCTCCGCAGCCGCCGTGGCAGGCGCCTTCTCCGGCGGACCCGGCCCCGGGCCCCTTAATCCCACGGTAGGGGTCCACCTGTTCCTGTATTGCTATCACCGAGTCCAAAAAGGACTCCACCTTTTGCTTTCCATACTTGAATTCGTATTCCCGGAAGCGATTTGCCGCGCTGGCCATAGTCTCCACCATATCCCTGGAAGTATGCCGGAAGCAGGCATTGTTTTTGAAAAAATCACAGTGGGCCAGCACATGGGCCACAATGAGCTTATTTTGGATCATGGAGTTGCCCTCCAGCAGAAAGGCATAACAGGGGTCACTGTTAATAACCATCTCGTAAATCCTACTGAGATTGTAGTCGTACTGGGTTTTCATCTTTTGGTAAGCCTTGCCGAAAGTCCAGTGAGAGAATCTGGTGGGCATTCCATAGGCCCCAAAGGTATAAATAATATCGGCGGGACATATTTCAAAGTACATCTTATAAAAATCCAGGCTGAATTCTTTTGCCACAACGGTAATCTTCTCAATGGATTCCTCCAGAAGGCCTATTTCATCCTTTTGCTTCATACAAATCCCTCCTACTACTTCTACAATATGCCGGAAGGTTTGTACAAATTTAAGAAAATACACAAAAAGCCGGAATGCACCGGCTAAAAACAGTCAGCCCCTGGAACATCTACGACTTTATATCACCCCTCCTCCTGGTACCTGTCTCCTGTATTCTGCCTTTTAAGGATAGTTCCGGATTGGGTCTGTCCAGGTGATAGCCCTGTCCGTATGTAATGCCAATTTTCTTTATAATGTCAAATATTGCCTCATTCTCCACAAATTCGGCCACAGTTTCCATCCCCAGGGAAAGGGCCAGGGCATGCATGGCCTGCACCATGGCGCAGCGGGCGGGATCGTTTTCCAAGGTCCGGATGTAAGAGCCGTCTATCTTTATCTGATCCACCGGCAGATTGTGAAGATAAATAAAAGAATTAAATCCGGACCCAAAGTCATCCAGGGCAAAGCTGCAACCCAGCGCCTTCAGGCGTCTCACCCACCGCTCAGCCGCCGTCAGATCCTGAACCACTGCGGTTTCAGTAATTTCAAAGCCCAGTCGGCCAGGATCAACCTCGCTTTCGATCAGGCGTTCCTCTATAAAGGACAACAGCCCTTCGTCCGCCAGGCTGCATCCGGAAAGGTTCATGAACAGCCGTATTCTTGAATTTTCTTGCAAATTATTAATTACCTGCTGGAATACCCAGCGATCCAACTGAGGCATTAAACCGTACCGCTCGGCCACCGGAATGAACTGCCCGGGGGCTATGATTTCCCCATCCTCGCCCCTCATCCGCACAAGGACTTCATAGTGGCCCACATGGTCATTGCTGACCCTTACCATAGGCTGATAGTAGAGTAAAAAACGGTTTTCCCTGATGGCGTCCTTGATACGGGTAACCCACTGGTTGGCCTCGGTTAGCCTTGCTACCACACCATCCTCCTGACGATACACCACCACCCTGTTGCGGCCCTGTTCCTTGGCCATGTACATGGCGGTATCCGCCTGGGACAAAACAACCCCGGGGGATTCTTGCCCGTCCACAAACGCCAGCCCGATACTGAGACTTAGATGGAAGCCGTGTTCACCCACAACAAAACGGTATTCCTCCACTTCCCGGCGCATTCGCTCGGCCACCACTATGGCCTCTTCAATTTCTATTCCCTCCAGCAGTACGGCAAACTCATCCCCTCCGAAACGCACCAGAAGGTCCCCGGTGCGCAGGTGTTTCTGAATGACCCGGGTGAGGCTGAACAGCACCTGATCCCCGGAGGCATGTCCCAGGGTATCGTTTACCAATTTAAAATTATCCAGGTCCATAAACATAAGAGTATTGACAACTCCCCTGCGGGACCGGGCCACTGCCCGCTTAAGGGCATCTTCCAGCAGCCGGCGGTTGGGAAGGCCTGTAAGGGGATCATGGGTGGACAGGTAGCTCAACTGCTGCTCCTGCTGCTTTCTTTTAGTGATATCCTGTTTGATGGCTACGAAATGAGTAATGCTACCCACCCCGTCCCGTACAGGAGTAATGGTCTGCTCTTCAGTATAAAGGCTATTATCCCTGTGTATATTCTCCATCTCTCCTTGCCATACCTTGCCGGACAAGATGGTCTCCCAGAGATCCTTGTAAAACTCAGGTTCATGCTTGCCCGATTTAAGAATGGACATATCCATCCCCAGAGATTCCCCGGCAGTGTAGCCGGTCAGTTTGCTGAAGGCGGGGTTGGTCCAGGTGATTTGTCCCTTCACATCGGTGATTACAATGGCGTTGGCGGCGGACTCAAGGGCTGCGGCCTGCAGACGCATCTGTTCCTCCCGGAACTTTCTCCCGGTGATATTGGTAGCTATGCTCACAAAATTACTAAAGACCCCATCTTCATTATAAATCGGGTAAAGGGTAACACTCCAGAACACCGGGGAACCATCCGGGCGAAGGCAGTTAGCCTCGAAATAGCACCGGGATCCGCCCAGAACCTTACTGACGGCCTCTTCCACCACAGGGCGGGACTCTTCCGGCCATACCTCGCTGTATCTTCTGCCAATCACTTCTGATTCCTTCCAGTCCATGGCCGTTAAGCCTGACCGGTTGATGGTGAGAAAACGGCTCTCCAGGTCAAATAACATTACGCAACTGGGGGAACCCTCCACCAGGCTGCGGTATCTTCTCTCCGCTGTCTTTATCCGGGCCGCCGAATCCCTGCCAGCCTCAAGGGCCACAAAATACACCACAGTCAGAATACACAAAACCATGGTGATGCCGATGGAAAACAAACGATTCAGCCAAACCTGCGCGGTAGAACCAAGAAGAACAATGGACCATCCCTTTGGGTCAATAACCCGGAGGTTAAGAATATAGTGCTGCCCTTTAAAAACTATGCCGGCGCCATCTTCAAATTTCTCATGAAAGACCGTTCCGAAGGGACCAGAACCGAACTGCCGGGACGCCAGCAATGATTCCGGCGCTTCCTTTTCAAGGGGCCACAGGCTCTGGAGAAGCATATCCGACCGGCTGGACAGAAAAATCATTCCGTTAGGATCTACAAAAAAGCTATAGGCATATCGTTTAAAATCAGCCTCCATGCGGCCGATGTTTCTTTTTACCACAGCAACGCCTAATATTTGCTGCTGCCTGTCCCTTACCGGAAAACTACTGTAATAACCTCTCTCGCCGGAGGTCAATCCCTTCTCAAAATAGCGGCCGGCATCTCCCTGAATGGCCTGCCTGAAAAAGGGGCTTGGCTGGTAGTTTTTGCCAACAAAACTTTCGGAGGTACTTCTGTTGGAAGAAGCAATGACATTCCCACTTGGATCCATGAGGTAACACACCGATGCTTCCATCGCATGTTTATATCTGTCCAGCACCGTATTGGCCCTGTCGATATCCCCGCTATCCCCGGAAACCAGAGCCGGAGCTATCCAGGGGGAATCCGCCATGGCCATGACAGATTGATCGGCAACCTTTAGTTCCCCCACCAGAAGTGCGGATAATAATCCTATGTGTGCGTTGCTGTTTTCCCTTATTTCCCTGAAGGCCCTGTCACCCCAGTACTGAGTTGCCACCCACCCAAGACCCAGTATTGTTATAATAACAACTGTAAGCAGTGAGGCGTTTTTTATTCCGGAGCGCAGATCACGAAGGCTTGTGGACTGCGTACGTAAATACAGCAAATAAGACCAGATTAAAAAAGCTGCCCCAATGGTCAGAAACCCCTGAACAAAATCTACGGGAAGATTAGTTTTTTGAAAGAAAAAATCCTGATTTATAACCGAAGCTGGGAAAAAAGAATTGCCGGAGACAGACACAACCACCGTCGAGGTATACAGACCAACGGCCAGTCCCCCCATTCTGAGCAGGCGCCTTAGGTTGTGAACCTGCTTATTTGATGAAGCAAAAAATGCATGGGCTGACAGGAGTCCACCTGCCAGCCCCAGTCCGTATCGTGAGAAAACATCCACTCCCGCAGGGCCGGCCAGCCCTCCCAGGGCAGCTATGGTCAGGAAGGGAAGATGTATCCACCACCCCGGCCCCCGGCCCTTTGCCAGAATAACTCCTACACGCCCAAACTCCAGCAGTAACATAAATGAAATTACTGCAACACCTGCCCGAACCGCTTCGAAGAAAGGACCGCCTCCAAGGCTAAAGGCCAATAGTTTCAGCCATTCATAAATTCCCTGGGTCAATCCGAACAGTATCAGCAAATCCCACGAAAGGACACGGTCTCCATATTTTCTCAGGGCAAAGCCGAACGCCGCCAAAATTATTGGGGCCAGCCCGCTGCAGAAAACTATGTAGTCCATCTGCCCTTTAAAGAAATCAGCCATTAAAGACTCCCCTGTAGGTTTTTCCAGAAACCGCTCATGTGGCCCCGCATTCTGCTAAACCCTGACTTTATCAAATGATTAATTAAGGCTGCCTTTAATTCGGTGTTCAGAAAAAAAGGTTCATTCTGCAATCCGTCCCGAGGTCCTACCTCGACCACCCAAACACAACGGGGAAACTTCACATTCTCCCCCCTACTTATGCTTATTTCCGAAATTCACTACTCAATTATACAATAACTGCGATACAAGTAAATAACCAATACAGATAATTAGAATAATTTTAACTATCAACAAACAAGAAAAACAACTATTTTCCAGGACCTGGATGCAACTGTATCCTATTACCTTTACTTTGCCCTTCTGGTTTCATTGGCCGGGGTAGTGACCACCAGGACAGTATAAGGAGTATGGCGCTTTACAAGGCAAAGAAGAACGGTAAGAACCGAATTGAGGTCTTTGAGGGAGAAATTACACCATGACCATTCCGGTCGTTTTGGGAGGGAAGCCGGTAAAAAAACGCCCTGACGGGCGCTTGGGAATCCAGAATCCAGAAGCCAGAATCCAGAATGGTGACAGGCTGCCTTAAAAGCGACCCTCAAGCGACCCCACAGCGACATGCAGTGAGGGGGAGTGATTTAAGTCCGTGCGGAATGTACCGGAGGCTGCTACTGTCTCTTAACGACCGAGCCTACGGAATGC
>LADN01000060.1 GCA_000961585.1 Peptococcaceae bacterium BRH_c4a
TTACCCCACCAACTAGCTAATGGGACGCGGATCCATCCATGAGCGGATTTCTCCTTTCTTCCCGAAATTATGCAACCTCAGGAACGTATCCGGTATTAGCACCAGTTTCCCGGCGTTATCCCGATCTCTTGGGCAGGTTATCCACGCGTTACTCACCCGTCCGCCACTATTCGGTCGTCGGTCGTCAGGCAGCAGTCGTCAGTTTTTTCGGCCTTCCTTCCAGGTCAATGACCTGGAATTCCTGCTTCCTTACCAACGTCCGACGTCTGACGACCTCCGACCAAACCGTTCGACTTGCATGTGTTAAGCACGCCGCCAGCGTTCGTCCTGAGCCAGGATCAAACTCTCCATATAAAATTTATGAAAAGCTATCTTTAGCTCTTACTTACTTTTTTATCTCTTCCCGCATTCGAACTTCGAACTTCGAACTTCGAACCTCGAACCTCGAACCTCGAGAAGAGGTCTGGCTTAATTTTGTTTCCATCTCCACTGTTTAGTTTTCAAGGACCAGTTTATTTCTGCCGCCGTTCTACCGCCGACAAGAATTAATTTTACCACTCTTGGGTTCGTCGGTCAACAGGTATTTTCTGCTAATCCGCCGTTCCCTTTTATTTCTTTTCACCGCCCGGCTTTCTTAACCCGCCGGCAAGAAGTAATGTTACCACTTCCACCAGCAGTAATCAACCGGTAATTAATGGTTCATTGCAGCAGCGACTTTTATATCTTAGCATTTTTGACCTGCCCGGTCAACAACATTCACTATTTTTATTTACAATTTTTTTACCCTGTAACTCCGGTTATTCCTCTTCCTCAATATCTACCCTGGCCACCGCCACCAACTTATCGCCCTGGTCCAGGCGCATAAGGGTAACCCCCTGGGTGGAACGCCCCATCAAAGAAACATCCTTTGCCTGGATGCGAATAATAATGCCTTCCCTGCTGATCATCATGATCTCTTCATCTGGTCTTACCACCTGGAGGGAAACCACCTCTCCGTTTCTGGCGCTGGTTTTTATATTTATGATCCCCTTGCCTCCCCTGGACTGCTGTTTATACTCCTGTGTCCGGGTTCTTTTTCCGAAGCCGTTGGCCGTAACAACCAGCACATCGGTGTCGGGGCGCAGGGTATCCATGGCCACCACCTCGTCCTTTGCCCGAAGGTTAATTCCTTTAACTCCTCTTGCAGTACGGCCGTAAGGCTGCACATCCTTCTCGAAGAAATGTATGGCCAGCCCGTTTCTGGTTCCCAAAATGATATCCTGGAAACCATCGGTGAGCTTTACCTCCACCAGTTGATCCCCTTCATCAAGGTTGATGGCAATTATACCGTCCCGCCTGGAGGTATTGTACTGAATAAGCTGGGTCTTTTTGACTATTCCCCTACGGGTGGCCATAAACAGGTATAAATCCTCAACAAATTCCTTAATGGGAATTACCGCAGTAATCCTTTCATTCTTTTCCACCTGGATCAGATTGATGATGGCCGTTCCCTTGGCCGTTCTACCGGCCTCGGGTATCTCATGCACCTTCAAACGGTATACCTTACCCCTGTTGGTAAAGAACAGCAAGAAGTGATGGGTGCTGGTAATAAAGAGGTGCTTTACAAAATCCTCTTCCTTGGTGCCCATGGCTGTTATTCCCCGGCCGCCTCTCCTCTGGCTCTTATAGGTGTCCAGAGCAATTCTTTTTATGTAGCCCTGGTTGGTTATGGTGATAACCATATCCTCTTCCTGGATCATGGCCTCGGGATCTATGAAGGATTCCTCATCCGAAATAACCGTTCTTCTGGCATCGGCGAACTTGCGCCTTATTTCGGTCAGCTCATTTTTGATAATATCATAAACCATCCACTCATTTTCCAGAACCGATTTCAGGTGGGCGATTTTCTCCATTAGCTCGGCAAACTCGTTATCAAGCTTTTCCCTCTCCAGCCCGGTGAGACTCCGCAGTCTCATTTCCACAATGGCCTCGGCCTGCTTCTCGGAAAGCTGGAATTTTTCCATCAGGGACTTTCTGGCTATTTCCACCGTTCTGGACGCTCTGATGGTGTTTATAACCTCATCAATATGGTCCAGGGCTATTAACAATCCCTGCACAATATGAGCCCTGTCCTCGGCTTTTTCCAGATCAAATTTTGATCTCCTGGTAATAACCTCTTTCTGGTGATCCAGATAGTAGTAAAGCATTTCCCGCAGGTTTAAAACCCTGGGCTCTCCATCCACCAAGGCCAGCATATTCACCCCGAAGGACTCCTGCATCTGGGTGTGCTTGTAAAGCTGGTTCAGTATAGTGTCCGGGTTTATGTCCCGGCGAAGCTCGATTACCACCCTCATGCCGTTGCGGTCGGACTCATCCCTTAAATCAGTGATGCCGTCAATTTTCTTTTCCTTGACCAGATCGGCTATCTTTTCCACCAGCCTGGCCTTGTTCACCATATAGGGAAGCTCTTTTACAATAATGGCGCTCTTACCGCTGCCTATTTTTTCTATAATGGTTTTTGACCTTACTTTTATAGAACCCCTGCCCTCGCCGTAGGCCGATTTTATACCCTCCCGGCCCATTATTTTTCCGGCGGTGGGAAAGTCCGGTCCCTTGATATAGTTCATCAAATCGGTGGTGTCGGCGCCGGGATTTTCTATGAGGTGTAGTATCCCGTCAATAACTTCTCCCAGATTATGCGGGGGGATATTGGTGGCCATACCAACGGCAATGCCCGATGAACCGTTAATCAGCAGGTTTGGTATTTTTGACGGTAATACCACCGGCTCCTGGTCGCTGCCGTCATAGTTCGATATAAAGTTCACTGTGTTTTTTTCTATATCGGACAATAATTCCATGGTAATCTTGGCCATCCTGGCCTCGGTGTAACGCATGGCCGCAGCCGAGTCACCATCCACCGATCCAAAGTTTCCATGGCCGTCCACCAGCGGGTAGCGGCAAGAAAAATCCTGAGCCAGTCTTACCAGTGCATCGTAAATGGCCACATCGCCGTGGGGGTGAAATTTAGCCATCACCTGACCCACTATATGAGCACTCTTGCGGTGAGGCTTGTCCGGATACATGCCCAGCTGGTACATGGCGTAGAGAATACGCCTGTGAACCGGTTTAAGGCCATCCCTTACGTCGGGCAGCGCCCTTCCCACTATTACACTCATGGCGTAATCAAGGTAGGACTGCCTCATTTCAACATTAATGTCAATTGGGATTACTTTACCTATGGCAGGTGACAAACGGCTCCCCCCAAAAAATATATTTTAGCAGTTAAATTATCTCAAATTAATCAAAAAACAGCCATTATTATTATATTTACCATATGCTTTTGGCACAATACTTTATTATACCACAATATATATTGTATAGCTTTTTGACAACAAAATAAATAAGGTATTACCCGGGAACCCTGAAAACAGCTTAAAGTTTCCCTGATGATATAGTGGCAGCCCTCAAACAAAATGTGCTGGCAGAGGATTTTTTATTGCATAGGAAATTATGCTCAAGTCAGAGTTGTGGATAACTTTTTTGTCACCCGAAGACCCTCTGTCATTTTTAGGGTCGCTTCGGGTTCGCTTTTAATGCAGGCTGTCACTATTCTGAATTCTGACTCCTGTCTCCTGTATTCCGCCGTCTGCAAGACGGCAACGCCCGTCAGGGCGTTTTTTCACTCCTTGCACAGTCCCTCAGGTCTTTTAGCAGGTGACCACACTTACTGTCACCAGGTCAAATAATTCTCAGCCTTTGGGGCCTTGCAGCAATTTTCCCGGCAGGTGCTCATGCGGGAGGAAAAAGATCCCGTCAACCTCCTGAAATCAGTATGCCCTTTAACATCGGCATACCCGATAGGCAGCACTGCCAAAATCAACAATAGAGCAACCAACCCCCCAACCTCCAAGGCCTTTCACCTCCCCCCGGGGTTTTTGGTTTCATGTTACCATGCCGGTGCAAGTCCGGCCTGGGGCGGTGTATATAAAACAGGTCTTCATTTCAAACGCATCTTTCCATTTATTGCCATATACTTATAACTATAAAAATTTATCTTCTTTACTAAAAAACATAATTCAGTAAACCTAATGTAATAATTTACCGCCTATTCAAATAATGATTAAATAAAAGCTTTTCCGGGGTGAAGAAATGGAAAATTTTGAGCATAAGATAGTTCTTATTTTTTTTACGGCTTTAGGGGTTATGCTGGGATCGGTTATGATAGGGTCCCTGGCCGCAGTCCTGGTAAGAGAACCTCCTGTGGCAGTTATGCTCAAACTGTCCCGGGACATAAAAATATGGGCAATTGCGGCTGCCATAGGAGGAACTTTTTCCACCTTTGAAATATTTGAAAGCGGTCTTTTCAGCGGTGAGGTCAAGGCCGTGGTAAAACAAATTCTATACATTACCAGCGCCCTGGCCGGAACTCAATTGGGGTATTACCTTATACTGGCCCTCTGCGAAGGTAAGTTCAAATGAGCATCCATTTGTTCAGGAGCATATCAATACTGCTACTGGGAATTATTTTAGGTTCGGTGTTAACAAACCTGTATATAGGTTCCCATCTGGATTATCTGATTATGGCCAACAAAACACTGCAGGGCGAGTTGTCTGATGCCCAGCGCCAGCTTCAGATTTTAAAAGAGTCTTCTGAAGAAAGAAAAAAACACACCGTTATCGGTGTGGAAACCTTTATATCACTGGATTCCAAAGTAACCCTCACCGACTATGACAAACTGGCGGTGGAGTTGGAGGTAAACAAAAAAGTGAAGGACTGGCTGCACCCAATAATGGGCCAGGACATAGCCAGCCTTGACAGCCTTATGATACCTCTCATATTAGACAACCGTGAAATAGCCTTAAATGGAAATACATACCGCCTGAATACCTATCTCATAGTGGTTAATAAAAAAACTTTGGTGTATCTGAATGCCTCCCTGTTAAAACAGAAAAAATTAAATTAACACCCTGGTCTCGGCACAACTTTAAATTATTAATCAAGTTGTTTGGTGAAATAAAAATTTTTTCCTTTTATTTTCTTGCCCTCCGGAAGGTCTCACCCATATGTTCATGTTTTCGAAACGCCCTCCTATGTGGCAGTTATTTGTCATTGTGCCGCTGTAAGTATATCCCAGTCTGTGAAGAACCAGATTCATTCCGTAAGAAGACGCCCGGGCCAGACTGTAAAGACAGTTTATATTTCGGGAAAGACAAATGTTGGCAATCTTTTCAAGTATGCAGGTAATCAAACCTTCCCCCCCGAAATCCTCATCAACGGCACAATTGGTCAGCTCCGCCCTCCGCTGGTCCTGTTGTATTTCTGCGCTGGACACACCTGCCAGGCGATCGCCGCAATAAGCCACCATGTAAATGTCACCCTTTTCCATTGCCTTGGTAAGGTAAAGAGGTTCATGCACAGGGGTGGGATAACTGGCGAAAACCTTTCTGAACAAAAAAGACATGGCTGGAGCATCTTTTGCCGAGGCAGGGCCAATGGAAAAATTTTGAGAAATTTTTTTTCTGGGGGTTTTTGGCCTCTGTAATATTTCCCGGAGCATTTTTAGCTCTTTTGACAGGTAACGTGACACCGCCCTTTGATGTGAAGGGAAAGCCGCCAGGAAGCAGGCGTCGGTTCCATCAAAGTAGCCTCGTATAGTCCCCTCGGCGTAAAAACCTTCACCCTTAAATTTTCTTTCATCTCCCGGTCTGACAGGAAAAATAATTTTGTCCAGTCCCCTCCGATGCGCCAGATCTAAAAGAAATGCACTTAACGCTGCAGGATTGTCTGTTTGGTAATCAGTAACCCACACTCTGCTGCTGACTTGATCCAGTTGGGCTTTAACGGAAAAATTCATATCAGAATATCGGATATATTTCATTTTTCCTCCTTAATCCCCGGAGGCTGGTTTTTCATATGCTGTTTTAGCTGGCATCGCCCCGTTTTGCATTAGAGCGGCAATTCCCCTTTTTGCAGACCGTAACTTTTGTCCCCCTTGCCCTGGCTCGGTGTACATATAAATATTTCCTTCAAAATTCCGCAGAACGGTTTTCCCCGGCCCATGAGACAAAACATAGTTAGGCATGAGCGGAATCTTACCTCCCCCGCCCGGGGCATCAATTACAAAAGTAGGTACCGCCAGCCCCGAGGTGTGGCCTCTTAAGTTTTCCATAATCTCTATACCTCTGCTCACAGGTGTGCGGAAATGCCCTATGCCTTCCGAAAGGTCGCACTGGTAAAGGTAATATGGCCGAACCCTTACCTTCAGCAGCTTATTTACCAAACTCTTGATCAGATCGGGTTGATCATTTACCCTTTTTAACAGGACAGACTGATTTCCCAGAGGAATGCCCGCTCCTGACAAACGGGCGCATGCCTGTGCCGCCTCCGGAGTGATTTCCATTGGGTGATTGAAATGGGTGTTAATCCAAATAGGGTGATATTTTTCCAGCATTGAGCATAGTTCCGGAGTGATACGCATGGGAAGAACCACCGGTGTACGGGTGCCAATACGAATTATTTCCACATGGCGGATAGAACGCAGCTTTTTCAACACGTTTTCAAGCTGATCATCCGTAAGGGTTAACGGGTCTCCACCTGAAATAACCACATCTCTAATACCGGGCCTACTTTTGATGTAGGAAACAATACGTTCAAGCTGCTCATTGGGCAAAACCCTGTCGCTTTGACCCGCCATTCGCCGGCGGGTGCAATGGCGGCAATACATGGCACAGATATCGGTAACCAGAACCAGCACCCTGTCGGGATATCGGTGAACAAGTCCGGGGACTGGAGAATCTCTGTCCTCGTGTAACGGATCCCTCATGTCCACCTTTTCCGCCTGCAGTTCCTCCGGCCTGGGCACTGCCTGCAGTCGAACCGGGCAATTCCGGTCAGAAGAGTTAATTAAGCTGGCGTAGTATGGTGTTATGGACATTCTGAATTTTTCCAAGCATCCCTCTATGTCCTTTTTTTCCTGGCTGGTGAGTTCAATGAAACTTGAAAGTTTATCGGTACCGGTAATGCGATTTTGTATTTGCCATTTCCAGTTATTCCATTCTTCACTTCCAACACCCCATTTTTGCATAGCATTGAGGAACAAAAATATCAAACCACCTCTCATATATATACTAACAACTTATATTAATATTTAAGGTTGTTTGTAGTATAGCATATTTCCTTCCCCTTAATCAATTGATTCGACATAGATTACATATTTTTTTGGTAAAAAGTTTTTTTGGAGAGATATAAATAAAAGCCAGCTTATTGCCGCTGGCTTTTTTAATAATTATGCATAACAGTCTTACTTTAAATGCAACCAAATATAACACCTTTATCAAACATCCAAGTTTCGCACATAGCGGGCATTTTCCTGTATAAAATCCCTCCGGGGTTCCACCTTGTCGCCCATCAGGGTGGAAAATATAGCATTGGCCTCCACGGCATCCTCCAGCGTTACCTGTAATATGGTTCTGCTCTCGGGGTCCATGGTGGTTTCCCACAACTGAACGGCGTTCATTTCTCCCAGGCCCTTGTACCTCTGAATACTGATTCCGGTGCGCCCTATCTGTGCCAGTAACTCCTCCATTTCCCGGTCATTATAAGCGTACCTTTCAGACCTGCCTTTTTTTATCTTGAAAAGGGGAGGCTGGGCTATATAAATATAGCCGGCTTCCAAAAGATTTTTCATGTAGCGGTAAAAGAAGGTGAGCAGCAGGGTTCTGATATGGGCTCCGTCAACATCGGCATCGGTCATAATTATTATTTTGTGGTATCTGGCCCTTAAAATATCAAATTCATCACCTATACCGGTTCCCAGGGCGGTGATCAGAGACCTTATTTCCTCATTGCCAAGAATCTTATCCATCCTGGCCTTTTCCACATTCAATATTTTACCTCTAAGTGGAAGAATGGCCTGAAACTTTCTGTCCCTTCCCTGTTTGGCCGACCCTCCGGCAGAATCTCCCTCCACCAGGTACAGCTCCGAACCCGATGGATCCCTTTCTGAGCAATCAGCCAACTTTCCGGGAAGGGTAGAGCTTTCCAGGGCGCTTTTCCTGCGGGTCAACTCCCTGGCCTTACGGGCGGCCTCCCTTGCCCTGGAGGACATAAGGGCTTTTTCTATGATCCTTTTTGCCACAGAAGGATTTTCTTCCAGGAAGGTTCCCAACCCTTCCATCACAACCGAGTCCACCACTCCCCGCACTTCACTGTTGCCCAGCTTTGTTTTGGTCTGTCCCTCAAACTGCGGCTCGGGCACTTTTATGCTGATAACAACCGTTATGCCCTCCCGGATGTCCTCTCCGGAAAGGTTGGCTGTGCCGTTTTTCAGAAAGTTATACTTCTTGGCATAATCATTGGCCATCCTGGTTAGGGCGGTCTTGAAACCTACCTCGTGGGTTCCCCCGTCTACCGTGTTTATATTGTTTACATAGGAAAAAATATTTTCAACATAGCCGTCGGTATACTGAATGGCAATTTCTACTAATATATCCTCTTTTTCTCCATAAAAATATATCACCCTGTTATGAAGAAATCCTTTGTTCCTGTTGATATGACTGACAAAATCCTTTATTCCCCCCTCATGCTGAAACACCATGGATTGGCCGGTTCTTTCGTCCAGAAGGGTTATTTTTAAACCTTTATTCAAATAAGATAATTCTCTTAAACGCTGGGCCAGTGTTTCCTGGTTGAAAACCGTTTCCTCAAATATGGTTTTGTCCGGCATAAAGGTTACCTTGGTACCGGTGGTCTCGGTATCTCCCACATTCTCCAGGGGGGTCACCGCCGCCCCTTTACAGTAATGCTGCCTGTAAACATTCCCGTTGCGCTTCACTTCAATCTCAAGGTCCTCTGAAAGGGCGTTCACCACCGATACCCCTACCCCGTGAAGACCGCCGGACACCTTATAACCTCCGCCGCCGAATTTTCCCCCGGCATGCAGTATGGTTAGAACGGTTTCCACGGCCGGCAGCCCGGTCTTGGGGTGAATATCCACAGGTATTCCCCTGCCATTGTCGGTAACCGACAATGAATTATCCTGGTGGATAATTACCTCTATCCAATCACAGAAACCGGCCATGGCTTCGTCTATACTGTTATCAACCACTTCAAAAACAAGGTGATGAAGTCCCCTGGCGCTGGTGCTGCCTATATACATGCCGGGCCTGCGCCTGACCGCCTCCAATCCTTCCAGCACCTGAATCTCTCCGGCGTCGTACCGGCTGTTGTTCTCTTCAAGCAAAGAAGCCACCTCCGTTTCATTTTTTATTTTATCTATTCTTCATCGTTGAATGTTTCCAGCGACCTTTTTTTAAGAGTGCTGCATGATATGGGAGAAATAAATATTTTATCAGAGGTAATTATATATGCTTTTTCCTTCCCGGGATCGGAAATGGATTTAATAAATCCTTCATTTCCGGCAATTTCCATAAATTCCTTATTAATAGAGGAAAAACCTTTTTTGTAATCCAGAATAGCTATAATATCCTTTTTAAAAACTATTGTATCCCCACCCAGATGCAGGAACATCAATTCTCACCTCCGTAAATTTTACCCTTTTCAACCCGGTAGAAACCTGCCCTACCGGAAAAATATTCCCTGAGGGAGCTGTTTGAGGTTATAAATACCTGTCCCTCCCCCCTTAACAGGTTGTCCAGCCCGTTTCTTCTCTGTCTGTCTAACTCAAGGAAAACGTCATCCAGAATAAGTACCGGATATTCCCCGTATTCCCTATAAAACATTCTCATCAGGGCAAGTTTCAGAGCTAGTACCACCGATCTCTGCTGTCCCCTGGAACCAAATTTTTTCACATCGGTTTTGTTAATAAAAAAAACTATATCATCCCTGTGGGGTCCGGTAATGGTTTGCTGTCTGGCAATTTCCTCATTGATTTTTTTTTTCGACGTTTCTTCATAGAGCCTTACCGTATCCTCAGGAGCAGTGCCTTTTTCCAGGGGAAGGCTGCTAAGATAATTAAATGTTAATTCCTCCTTACCGCCGGTAAGGTCGGAAAACACCTCTTTGAGCTGGGGAAAAATATTTTTCAATAAATTTATCCTGGAATTAATAATCAAACTGCCGTATAAAAACAATTGATCGTTCCAAGGATCAATCATTTCGGTCAGCTTGCTCCTGTTGCCACGGCCGTAGTTCTTTAATATATTGTTTCTATGGCTTAAAACCCGTTCATACTGGTTAAAATTGTAAAAATATTTATAATCATAAGGCCCCAGCTCAATATCCAGCCACTTCCTTCTTTCTGACGGGGATCCCCTGATAAGATCAAGGTCTGTGGGTGTGAAGGACACCGACAGACAGGGCTGAAATATTTTTCCCCTGTTCTGTTTCTGACCGTTTAAAAGAAAAAACTTTTCCCCTGTTTTGTTCATTGAAACTGAAATTTCCTGGGAGGATGTGAAATTTTCCCTCTCAATCCGGGCCCGGGCAAAGCATCCCTCTTCTTCCCAATTGATTACTTCCCTGTCCCTGGAGGTGCGGAAGGATCTTCCCGCCATACAAAAAAAGACTGCCTCAAGGAGGTTGGTTTTACCCTGGGCATTGTCACCTGATATGACATTTAAACAAGGGTGGGGATGCCACGTCAGATCTGAATAATTCCGGAAATTTTTCAGAACCACCCGCTTTATCCTCATTCCTTTTCTCCCGCGCCGTACACCACCCTGAAAATTCCTGAATCCTCCAGGCTTACCTCGTCACCTTGGTTCAGCATCTTACCTCTGTTGATTGTTTTTTCCCCGTTTACTTTCACCATTCCAGATTGAATAATAACTTTGGCCTGTCCACCGCTTCCGGCCATACCTGCCCATTTTAAGAACCGGTCCAATCTAATGGATCCCTTTACGGATACAGTCTGCAAAAGGTTTCACTCCTTGGAAGTTCTGGCCGGAACTATTATGGAAATATACTGGTTATCCCCTGGAGGATTCAGTAAGGCTGGTGTGTATGTACCGGTCATCTTCATGGATATTTCATCATCTTCACAGGATCTCAGAGCATCACAGAGATACCTCACATTAAAAAGTACGTCAAGTTTCTCCCCTTCCACGAAAGCGGGTATATCTTCCCTTATCCACCCATTTTCGGATCGTACGCTGATGACTACCCCTTCGGGTCTGGTCTGGAACAATATCAGTGAATTCCTCTCCCCCGCCAAAAGCGAAGCCCGGTCAGCAGCATCCATCATTTCTTTTATGGAGGCGTTTACCGTACAGGAAAAACTATCAGGTATCACCTGGCGGTAAGAGGGAAACCTTCCCGGAATGAGTCTTGACGATATTGCCGTATCTTCAGTTTCCAGCATTATATAATTGCTTGAAAGGGTAATCTTTAACTCCTCGCAGGAACCCATCACCCTGACAGTCTCATTAAGAGTCTTTCCAGGCACAATAACATTTATAAGGTCCAGGGGAGCTGATTCCAGTTTAAATTTCTTCATGGCCAGCCTGAAGGTGTCGGTGGCCACCATGGTGGCGTTGATCCCGTCTATTTCCAATAAAACGCCGGTGAAAACCGGTCTGGCATCATCAGTTGAGAGCGCATAGGCCACCTTTTTGATGATATTTTTGAATTCCTCGGCCTTTATGGTAAATGTAAATTCCCCGTCAGGCACCGGAAAGGCAGGAAAATCAGCAGCGCTGTACCCATTTATATTTAGCTCGGACTGCCCGTAACGGATGGTGACCAGATTGCTTCCACCAACAGTCTTAAACTCAATGGGCACATCCGGAAGCTTTTTGGAAAACTCCGAAATATACCTGGCCGGAATAACCAGGCTCCCTGGCTCGGAAACGCTGGCTGGAACCGAGCAGTTGACGGAAAGCTCCATGTCTGTGGCCGACAGCTTTAAAAAACCATCAGCGCAATTAAACATTATACCTGTAAGAATAGGCTGCGGGCTCCTATGGCTGATAGCCCTCTGGACGTTTTGAATGGCGTAATGAAGTTTTTCTTTATTGATTAAAAATTTCATATTTTTTCACCGGCGTTAATATATTTATTATTTAAGTTATTTTATTAACAGTAGTAGTAGTGCTTGTGAATATGTGTATTCACCAAAGGAGGTATAAAAGGCGGATAAAAATGTCTATTTAACCTTGTGGGTATTTTTATTAATTAAACAATGTAGACACACTTTAAATAATGCATATATTTTTTAATTAAAAGTATTCACAATTAAAGAATTAGCCATTTTTAATCTTGTTGATAAGTTCTTTTATATTTGCTTCCAGGGAGGCGTCTATCTGTATTTCCGAGTGAATTCTCTCGTAGGCGTGGATAACCGTGGTATGGTCCCTTCCTCCGTACAGCTCTCCTATTTTTGGCAGGGAAAGGTCGGTAATCTCTCTGGTTATATACATGGCTATCTGCCTGGGAAAGGATATGCTCCTGGTTCTTTTTTTTGCCTTGAGATCTTCCGGCTTGAGGTTAAAATAATCCGACACCACCTGCTGTATAAGGGGTACAGTGATCTGGAGAGGTTTACTTTCCGGAAGGACGTCCTTCAGTATTGTCTCGGTCAGTTCAATGGTTATTTCCTGTTTATTAAAGGATGCGAAGGCGATGGTCCTGATCAGAGCTCCTTCCAGCTCACGTATGTTTGAATTAATTCTACCGGCTATATAAGTAAGAATATCTTCAGGTACGTTTAAGTCTTCCAGCTGGGCTTTTTTTCTTAAAATGGCTATTCTGGTTTCAAAATCCGGTATCTGAAGGTCTGTTATGAGACCCCACTCAAACCTTGACCTCAGGCGGTCCTCCAGGGTGGGAATATCCTTTGGGGGACGGTCACTGGAAATTATAATTTGCTTGTTGGCTTCATAAAGGGTGTTAAAGGTGTGGAAAAATTCTTCCTGGGTTCTTTCCTTTCCAGCCAGGAATTGAATGTCGTCAATTAGCAGAATATCCACGCTGCGGTATTTATTTCTGAATTCCAGTGTTTTATCGTCCCTGATTGAGTTAATCAGTTCATTTGTAAATTTTTCTGAAGAAATGTAAAGCACTCTGTATAAATTTCCCTTGGAAAGGATATGATTGCCTATGGCATGCATGAGGTGCGTTTTTCCCAATCCCACACCCCCATAAAGAAACAGTGGATTATAAGATTTTGAAGGAGAATCGGCCACCGCCAGTGAGGCGGCGTGGGCAAAACGGTTACTGTTGCCCACCACAAAGTTGTCAAAGGTATACTTGGTGTTCAGATGATAAGGTGAATCATCTGCGTAGGACATTGAATTTTTTCTGTTACGGTTTATAAATCTTCCGGAAAGTTCATGATGGAGCACGAACTCAACATTCATTTCCTGCTCCAGAAAATCGTAGAGGATGCTTTTTATTACCGGGCCATACCTGTCGGCCAGCCAGTCCCGGGAGAATTTGTCTGTAACTTCAATGATCAGTGAATCGTCAATAAAGGTTACCGGCTTCATGGAATTGAGCCACGTTTCAACCGAAGGATTGTTCAGCCTGGTCTGGAGGGCGTTCAAAATATGTGTCCAGGTTTCGTTTAGATTATTTCTTGTCAAGATAAACCCTCCAGAGTAATAAATAGCTTTTTACCAATAAACAAAGTTTCTCAAAAAAACCTCCACATGAAAGGCATGGAGGATAATGCTTCAAAATGGTTATTAACATAAATGAAATAATATGTTGAAAATTCTGTGGAAATTTTGTCCCAGCATCAATGCAATAATAACAAATTTTCCAGGTGTTATCAACAGCCTGTATAATATAAAAGTGATCGGAGAGGGAGTGTTTCTCTTGACGGTGAGATAGGGTTATTATATAATTTTTTGTGATGTGCCTGTTAATAAAAATTAAAAATAAAAAAATGATTAAATGATCATCAAGGAGGTGGATAAATTATGAAGCGTACTTACCAGCCGAAGAAAAGAAAGCATCAAAAGATACACGGTTTTCTTAAAAGAATGTCTACAACGGCCGGACAGAACGTTCTGAAAAGAAGGAGACTTAAAGGCAGGAAGAGACTCAGTGCATAAGGCCGCTTTAAAAGTGGCCTTTTCTGTATTATATTTGTTCCGGAAGGGTGTAAATAAATATATACCATAAAGAAAAACCCCGACTTTAAAAAAATTTACACCAGAGGAAAGTCTGTGGCAGGCAGGTTCCTGGTAATGTACTGTCTTGCAAAAAAAACCGGTCAATTGAGGTTTGGCTTTTCCATCAGCAAAAAGATTGGTAAGGCTGTGGTAAGGAACAGGATAAAAAGAGTTTTAAAGGAGATATGCAGGCTCAATGCCGGCTGGTTCAGGCAGGGATATGACTATATAATAATACCCAGAAAAGGTTCTGATAAGAAAAACCATCACTTCCTCAAGGAAGAGCTTTTAAAACTGGTAAGAAAAATGGAAGGTTACAAATAACTGTATTTGGGAAAAATTAAAAGGGAAGAATTATTAAAAATGAAAGTAAAAAAGGCCCCTTTTTTTATAAAAAACCTTCCGGTTTTTATTGCTATGGGTTTAATCAAAGTATACAGAAGGTATTTATCCCCGGTTAAACCACCAACCTGCAGGTTTTACCCCACATGCTCACAATATGCCCTGGAATCATTGGAAAAGTATGGTATAATAGTGGGGACATACAGGTCATTGATTAGAATTTTAAAATGCCATCCTTTTCATCCTGGAGGTTATGATCCTGTAAAGTAAGGTTTTTTCGTAATACTAAATGGAGGTCGATAGATTGTTTGATATACTTCAGCCCCTGGTGGATGGCATAACGTCTATTATCAACTGGCTGTACAGCCTTACACTGAGCGCCAATATACCAAGTTATGGACTGGCGATAATATTATTTACAGTATTGCTTAAAGTGGTATTGTACCCGCTTACATTAAAGCAGATGAAATCAATGTACATGATGCAAAAACTGGGGCCCGAAATTAAAGCTATACAGGAAAAATACAAGTCCAAGGATCCGCAAAAAATGCAGCAGAAGATTATGGAGGTTTACAAAGAGAACAATGTAAATCCCATGTCAGGCTGCCTGCCCCTTTTAGTGCAGATGCCCATACTGTTTGCCCTGTTCCAGGCTTTGAGAATTTTTGATTACAAAGACCCGGCCCATGCCAGCTTCTTGTGGATAGCAAACCTCAGTGAGATTAACAATTTCCTGTATATAATGGCTATTCTGGCTGCGGGATCTACCTTTATTCAGACCCGCATGACCACAAATATGCAGGATCAGACACAAAAAATGATGCTTTATACCATGCCGTTAATGATAGGTTATTTTGCCACTCAGGTTCCTTCGGGACTGGCGCTATATTGGGTAACCTTCAATATATTAGGGATAATACAGCAGTATTTTGTAAATAAGCAAACAGCGGCGCTGAAGGAGGCGATAACGGAAGGTGCAGGTGGTAGAAAAAACAGCTAAGACTGTTGACGATGCCGTAGATCAGGCCATTTCGGAACTGGGTATCTCCCGGGAAGAAATTGACATCGAAATCATTGACCAGCCGACAAAAGGTTTTCTTGGACTGCTGGGGGCCAAGCCGGCAAGAGTGAAGGTAATGGTAAAGGATACCCCGGCCAGGAGAGTAAGAACCATAATGTCGGACATTCTTGGCGCCATGGATTTAAACGCAAAAATGAATATAGCGGAAAAAGACAATACCGTTATAATCAACATGGAAGGGGATAACCTGGGAATACTCATCGGAAGACGGGGAGAAACACTGGATGCCCTGCAGTATTTGATAAACTTGTCGGTAAACAAAAATCTTGAAAGTCGCAGAAAATTTATTCTTGATATTGAGGGTTACCGCCGAAGAAGAGAAGACACATTGAAGAAACTGGCGCAAAAGCTTGCCGAAAAAGCCACCCAAAGGGGAAGAAATGTTGTGCTGGAACCCATGAATTCCCTTGAGAGAAGGATAATTCACACCGCACTGCAGGGAAGGGATGACATATCCACGTTTAGTGAGGGAGAGGAACCCTACAGAAAGATAATTATAGCGCCAAAAAAATAGCAAACTCTAACCCAGCAGGTGGATAGCCGGCTGGGTTTTTTAAAATAATTCTTGAGGGATGTTAAATACAGTCAGCTATAAGCTGTAAGCTCTAAGCTATTAGTGGTTTACTGTCGGCTGATAGTTTGATTAGGAGTGGATTTTCATATTACCTTTCGAAGATACCATAGCAGCCATTATAACCCCCCCGGGAGAGGGGGGTGTGGGGATAATCAGGATAAGTGGGGAAAAGGCTTTCCCGGCGGCCGAAAAAATATTCAGGCCGGCCAGACCAAAAAACTGGCAGGGGGAAAGCCACAGGCTACATTATGGGCATGTGGTGGATTTTAGTACCGGGAAGGTCATAGACGAGGTTTTGCTGACTGTTATGAAGTCGCCCTATACATACACCCGGGAAAATGTGGTAGAAATAAACTGTCACGGGGGAATAGTACCCCTGAGAGAAACCATGCGATTGGTGCTGGCGGCCGGGGCAAGGCTGGCCGATCCCGGGGAATTTACCAAAAGGGCCTTTATCAACGGCAGAATTGATTTGACCCAGGCCGAGTCGGTAATAGATATAATTAGGTCAAAAACCGAAGCATCATTAAAGGTGGCTCTTTCTCAACTGGAAGGAGGACTTTCGGCCAGGATAACTTTTTTGCAGGACAATATTCTGGGTATACTGGCCCAGTTGGAGGCAGCCATTGATTTCCCCGAGGATGATGTTGATATTGAGTCGTATCGGGAAGTGCAAAAAAAAGCACTGGAAATTGTAAAGGAACTGGACCTGCTTATTGATGCCGCAGTTAAGGGTAAGATTTACAGGGAGGGAATACGGACGGTAATAACCGGCAGGCCCAATGTGGGCAAGTCTTCCTTGCTAAACGCCTTACTGGGACGGGAAAGGGCCATTGTAACCTGCATTCCGGGAACCACCAGGGACGTTATTGAAGAAACCATAAATATAAGGGGCATACCTCTGGTGCTGGCTGATACTGCGGGATTAAGGGAAACTTCGGACCTTGTGGAAAAAATAGGGGTGGAAAAAACCAGGGAGTTTTTGGCCGGAGCCGACCTGATGCTTTTTGTGGTGGACGCCCATGAGGGGATAACACTGGAAGACAGGGAAATACTGCAGACCCTCCCCGGAGAAAAAACAATTCTAATTATAAACAAGACCGATCTGGCTGAAAGAACAGGAGTTATCAGGGAAGAGAATATACCTTCGGTGGAAATATCGGCCCTGAAAGGAGAAGGTATAGAGTTACTGGAGGATAAAATAGAAGAGATTATTACCGGAGGCGGCATTGTCACCCCAGAATCTATAATAATAAGCAATGTACGGCATGAAGAAATATTAATCAGGGCCAGGGGACATATGGCAGAGTTTTGCTCCTCATTGGAAGAAAATATTCCTTTGGATCTTATGTCCATAGACATTAGAAACTCGTGGGAGGCCCTGGGGGAAATAACGGGTTCCACGGTTACTGAAAATCTGCTGGACCGTATCTTCAGTGACTTCTGCATTGGCAAGTGAGGTGAGTGAAATGGAATACCTGGCCGGAAAATATGATGTCATAGTGGTGGGGGCCGGTCACGCCGGTTGTGAGGCGGCACTTGCGGCGGCCAGGCTTGGCTGTAAGACCCTGGTGGTTACAATAAATGCGGGCAACGTTGCCCTTATGCCCTGTAACCCGGCGGTGGGGGGGCCGGCTAAAGGCCAGCTGGTGAGGGAAATAGACGCCCTGGGGGGCGAAATAGGTCTGAATACCGACCGCTCGGCCATACAAATGCGCATGCTGAACACCGCCAAGGGGCCGGCCGTGCATGCCCTGAGGGCCCAGGCCGATAAGACTGCCTACCAGAATAATATGAAGTGGGTTTTGGAAAACCAGCAAAACCTTGATTTAAAGCAGGTCATGGTAGACCGGGTGATTACTGATAACGGACGGGCGGCTGGTATTGTTGGCAGCACGGGGGCGGTATTTGAGGCCCCGGCGGTTATACTGACCACCGGCACATATCTGAAAGGGAGGGTAATTATAGGCGACCTGGCCTTTCAGGGAGGTCCCAGCGGGAATTACCCCTCCATGAGGCTATCTGACAGCCTTAAGGATTTGGGGCTGTCGCTGATGAGGTTTAAGACCGGCACGCCGGCCAGGGTGGACCGCCGCAGCGTGGACTTTTCAAAAATGAACATTCAGCCGGGGGATCAAAAAACCCTTAACTTTTCATATATATCAGGTATCAGAGAAAGGGATCAGATGCCCTGCTGGCTAACCTACACCAATCCGAAAACCCACAGTATAATAAGGGAAAATATGCACAGATCCCCTCTTTACAGCGGTTTTATAGAGGGTACCGGTCCCCGCTACTGCCCCTCCATCGAGGACAAGGTGGTGAGATTTTCAGCGCGGGAGGGCCATCAGGTTTTTGTGGAGCCAGAAGGAAGATACACCAACGAAATGTATGTGCAGGGGATGAGCTCCAGCCTGCCGGAGGATGTTCAGCTGGCCATGCTGAGAACGCTGCCGGGGATGGAAAGGGCGGAGGTGGTGCGTATCGGGTATGCCATAGAGTACGACTGCATCGATCCCACACAATTGAAACTTTCCCTGGAGTCAAAGGATATTCCGGGGCTATTCAGCGCCGGGCAGATCAACGGCACATCCGGATACGAGGAAGCAGCGGCCCAGGGATTAATGGCCGGTATAAACTCGGCAATGCATGTGAGAAACAGGGAGCCCCTGGTCCTGTCCAGATCCCAGGCGTATATAGGAGTTTTGATAGATGACCTGGTTACCAAGGGCACGGCCGAGCCTTACCGCTTGATGACCTCCAGGGCGGAATACAGGCTTTTGCTGAGGCATGATAACGCCGACCTGAGGCTGACCGAAACCGGGCACAGCATCGGACTTATTGATGAGGAAAGGTTTAAAAACTTTTTAATGAAGAAAAAAATGATCCGGGAGGAAATTGAACGATTAACCAGAACGCATGTTCCGGCAACTCTGGAAATAAAAAATATTTTAAAGCAAAAGGGCTCTGACATTCAGCAGGGCATCAGCGCGGCGGGGCTGCTGCGCAGACCCGAACTTTCCTACCGGGATATTGCGGGCCTTCCCCTGGAAAGTCCTGAACTGCCGGAGGATGTCAGGGAAGAAGTGGAAATAGAAGTAAAGTATGAGGGCTATATAAAAAAGCAGAGGGCCCAGGTGGAAAGATTTGAAAGATTGGAAAATAAAAAAATACCTCCGGAAATTGATTTTATAAACATGAGGGGGCTGTCCACCGAGGCTGCCCAAAAGCTGGACAGGGTCAAGCCCCGGTCGGTGGGACAGGCGGCCAGGATTTCCGGGGTTAGCCCGGCAGACATTTCGGTATTGATGATACATCTGGAACAGGTGGCCAGGGCGGGCATTAAAGGAGAGGGAAGAGGTGTTTAAGCTGGCCGGGGTACTGGAAGACTGCCTGAATGCCGGATCCAGGGAAATGGGCATAAGGCTTAGCCAAGAGAAAATCACGGTATTCAGGACATATTATGAAATACTGAGCCAGGAAAATGAAAAGTACAACCTGACCTCCATAGAAGGGGAAAGGGAAGTGGCTGTGAAGCATTTTCTGGACTCCCTGGCCTGTGTCAGTGTTCTGGATTTCAAAAACACCTGTGTTGTGGATGTGGGAACCGGAGCGGGATTTCCCGGCCTTCCCCTAAAAATATTCTGTCCGGAAATGGAGATCCTCCTGGTTGACTCTGTAAAAAAGAAAGTTGCCTTTCTGGAGGATTTGGTGGAAAGGCTGGGGATTACAGGGGTATCCGTCAGATGGGACAGGGCCGAAACAATGGGGGTATGCGGGGAGTTCCGGGAAAAGGCAGATATTGTGGTAAGCAGGGCGGTGGCCCCGTTAAATGTGCTGGCCGAAATATGCCTTCCCCTGGTGAGTCCAGGAGGACATTTTCTCTCCATGAAGGGGCCGGGGGCCGGGGAAGAAATTTTTGCCGCCACAAGGGCCATAGAGATGCTGGGAGGGCGATTGGGTAGATCCGAAAGAATTAAGCTGCCCATAGGGAATGATGAAAGAACGCTGGTACTGATTAAAAAGGTGGGACATACCCCAAAGGGGTATCCCAGGAGACCGGGGATGCCGGCCAAGAAGCCGTTGGGCGGCTAGAAGTCAGTAAAGGGCAGAAGCCAGAAGCCAGAATGGTGACAGCCTGCTTTAAAAGCGACCCTCAAGCGACCCCACAGCGACATGCAGTGAGGGGGAGTGATTTAAGTCCGTGCGGAATGTGCCGGAGGATGCTACTGTCTCTTAACGACCGAGCCTACGAATTTGGAGGTTAGATGTTGGAAGTTGGAAGTCGGATTAAGCTAGAAATGGCTCTGAGGTCATTTCCTACAAGTTTTCTAACCTCTAACCTCTGGCCTCCCACCTCCAAAATGGTCGGCATTCCGTTGGCGACCGAGTTTAGGAGAGTGCAAAACTATATTAAGAGGTCAACAAAGTACTTATTCGACTACAACCGGAGGCTGTTTAAAAAGCTCCAGATGCAAGGCGCGGCAAGGCTTCAAGCGGAGGCGTACTCCTTGTACGTT
>LADN01000052.1 GCA_000961585.1 Peptococcaceae bacterium BRH_c4a
TCCCCTGATTCGGCAGTGCCGGCAATGCTCCACGATGGGCAGTGGGTGGGCATGATCTACCTGGATATCGTGGATTTTGCACTAACCGAACAGGTGTCCGGCCCGTCCAGTTGCCTGAGCGTGCTGCAGTACATGGAAAGCCTGGCGCGCCAGGAGGCGGCGCACCACCTGAAGCCGTACCGGCTGCTGGAGGTACGCCGCTGGGGCGACGATCTGCTTATTTATTTTTACTCTCAGAGCGATCCCCCGCCCGCTTCGTCCGATCTGGCAAACCTGTCCTTTTCCTTAAGAGACAGCCTGTCTTCCCAACTGAACCGGAAGTGTTCGCACCTGGTCCCCTGTAATATAAGTTTTCACATCGGATACACCATTATCAAACCTGAACAGAATCCCGAAAAGAGCCTTTATACCGCTTTCAAGGAAGTCATGATGATTGCCAAAAGCCGGCTGGATATCAAGGAGGTGGAGAGGCGCCGGCAGTTCAAGGAGATAGTGGCGCAAAGAAATATAAGCATTGTCTACCAGCCGGTGGTAAATCTGACTACAGGGGAAATACTGGGCTACGAGGCCCTGAGCCGGGGCCCTGAAGACAGCTTTTTCGCAAACCCCTTAAACCTGTTCGGCTACGCCCAAAAAACTCAAGATCTTTACGGCCTGGAGAAAATCGCCCGGGAAAAGGCCCTGGCCGGCCTGGGGCAATTACTGAGAGAAACAAAGTTATTTATAAACATCAACCCGCAGGTGGTCAACGACCCCTCATTCCGGCCCGACGAGATCAGCGAGTTTTTAACATCCCTGGGGGCCGGCGCAAACCAGGTGGTATTTGAAATCACCGAAAGAACTTCCATCGATGATTTTTCTTCCTTCCGCAGGTCACTGGAACATTACCGGCAGCACGGATTTCTGATTGCCATTGACGACGCCGGCGCCGGTTATTCCAGCCTGCAGGCGATAGCTGAGATCCAGCCCGACTTTATCAAGATAGACTACTCCCTGATAAAAGACATTGATAAAACAACAACCAAGAAAAAGCTGCTGGAAACCTTCCACATTTTCGCCCAAAAAACCAACAGCCAGATCATCGCCGAAGGGATTGAGACAGAATACGAGCTGGCCGGTTTAATAAATATGGAGATCCCCTTCGGGCAGGGATTTTTTCTGGCCAGGCCCGAATACCCGCCCCCGGTCGTTGACTCCCGGGCGTTATCCTGTCTGTCCGGCTTCAACAAAGGAACGGCAAAGGTCTCCGCCGGCCGGATGATCCCGGTCAGGAATATCTCCCAGCCCGCTCCCACTGTTCCAGTCAACTCTTTAACCAGGGAGGCGCTGGATTTCTTCACCGCCAACCCAAAAGTGGAGGGAGTGGCTGTAACCGAAGATGAATACCCAGTGGGCCTGGTTATGAGAGACAAGCTCTTCAACCAACTGGGAACCCAATACGGTTTCGCCGTTTATACCGAGCGCCCCATATCCCTGGTGATGGACACCCAGCCCCTGGCCGTGGAAGATGACACACCGGTGGAGACGGTCAGTCAGGCGGCCATGGGCCGCCTCGATCACAAGGTTTACGATTCAATCATCATCACCAGAAACAGGCGCTACCACAGCCTGGTGTCGGTCCGATCGCTGCTGGACGCCCTGACCACCATGCAGCTGGAAGTGGCCCGCTTTGCCAGCCCCCTGACCGGGCTGCCCGGCAATCTCAGGATTGAAGAGGAAATACTCAACCGCATCGGCGGAGGTCTTGCTTTCAGCATTGTTTACGCCGACCTGGACCATTTTAAGGGATTCAACGACAGGTACGGCTTTGAAAGGGGTGACGAGGCAATCAAGCTGACCGCCGGGGTGATCGCCACAATGGTCAGGGAGAGCGGAAAGCCGGATGATCTGGTGGGTCATATCGGGGGGGACGATTTTGTGGTGATCACCGTCCCGGAAGCTGCGGAGACCATAAGTCAGGGCGTCTGCGCCGACTTCGACCGCCGGATCCCGGAGCTCTACGACCCGGAGGACAGGCAAAGAGGCAGCATTTACACCGTCGACAGGAAAGGACAGGATGTGGAGATACCGGTTATGAGTATTTCCCTGGCCGTGATCGACTGCCTCCCCAATGAGTACACCAACCCTGAAGAGTTGGCCCGGGTGGCCGCCGATCTGAAAAAGCACGCCAAGAAAAAGCCGGGAAGCGTATATATTAAGGAAAGAAGAAAACGCATACCCAATAACTAGGATACTAACTGGCTACCGGATTCCGGATTCCGACAGGATAAGGACGGCGGCATAAGGCCTTTCAGGCGCTCCTGCCGGTGATGTAGCTTTCCGTGCGCCGGTCCCGTGGATTGATGAACACGGTGGGCGTGGATCCGTACTCAATCAGGTCGCCCTGAGAGAGAAAGACGGTATAGTCTGAAATCCGCGCCGCCTGCTGCATGTTGTGGGTGACAATAACGATTGTATACTGCTGCTTCAGTTCGCTTAAAAGCTCCTCAATGTGAAAGGATGCAATGGGATCCAGGGCCGAGCACGGCTCATCCATCAGGATTACCTCCGGCTGCACGGCCAGTGCCCTGGCAATACACACTCGCTGCAGCTGTCCGCTGGACAGTCCGGTTGCCGGGAGGTGGATGAAGGACCCAATCTCTTCCAGCAATCCCACCTGAGCCAGGCTTTTTTCCACCACCTCCCGCAGTTTTTGTTTATTCCGCAGGCCGTTCAGGGAAAGCCCCGCCGCTATATTTTCAAAGACGGACATGGCCGGGAATACATTCGGGGCCTGAAAGACCATGCCTATTCTGCGGCGGATCTCAACCGGGTTGGCCCTGTATATGTCCTGTTCATCCAGGAGCACACTGCCGCTCACCCGGGCCCCGGGGACAATCTCGTGCATTCTGTTCAGACAGCGGATAAAAGTTGATTTGCCGCAGCCAGAAGGGCCGATGACGGCTGTGATTTTATTGGCCCTGATTTCCATGCCGAATCCTTTTAAAACCTGCCTGGAGTCGTACCAGGCCTGAAGTCCCGCAATCTTTAACTTGCAGCTGTTAAGCACTGGCGATTACCTCCTGAAATTGTAGCCCGGCAATAAAATGCGGGCCAGCAGCATACCCGACACAACGATGGTGATTAAAACCAGCGCCCCCGTCCAGGCCAGTTCGTGCCAGGCCGCAAAGGGCGCGGTGGCATAGCGGAAAATTTCCATCGGCAAGGAAGCGATGGGCTCAAGCAAACCGAGAGACCAGTAGTTGTTGCTTAGAGAGGTAAAAAACAGTGGCGCGGTTTCACCGGCCACACCGGCCACGGCCAAGGTCACGCCGATGCCGATGCCCCTGGCGGCGGTGGGTAAAATAATCTTCAGAATCACCTTCCAGAAAGGAAGGCCCAGAGCCAGGGCCGCTTCACGCAAACCCTGGGGAACCAGCTGCAGTATGCCTTCGGTATTCCTGGCCACCAGGGGAACCATGATGATACCCAGAGCCACCCCGCCAGCCAGGGCCGAAAAGCTCTGCAGTTTGACCACCAGTATGGAATAGACAAAAATGCCTGTGATGATGGAAGGCACTCCGCTGAGCACATCAACCGCAAAGCGGACCCCCTCCCCCCACCAGCTGTCCTTACCCACCTCGGATAAAAATATACCGGCGCCGATGCCCCACGGAATTCCAATTAAACAGGCCAGTCCGATCAATATAAAACTGCCGGCCACGGCTTGGGCAAGCCCTCCGCCCTCCATGCCCACCGGGGCGGGCAGTCTGGTGAAGAAGTTCAGATTTGCGCCCGGCAGTCCGTGCAGCGTAATGTATCCCAGCACCAACAGCAGCAGCCCCGAAATCAATAAGGTCGAGAGGCCACAAAAGCCCACCATCAGACGGCTCCATATCAACCGGTGGTTTTCAAGTATTTTCATTCCTTTTCTTCACCCTCCAGCTCATCTGATATATAAGCAGCCGGGCCAGAACATTGATCAGCAGCGTCAGGCCAAAAAGCAACAGCCCTATATGGATCAGGGAGGAAAGGTGCAAGACGCTGGTGGCCTGGGCAAATTCATTGACGATCACGCTGGTCATGCTGTGGGCCGGGGAAAAAAGCGAGGCCGATATTTTTGGTTCGTTGCCGATAACCATGGTCACCGCCATGGTTTCCCCGATGGCCTTACCCAAACCCAAGGTGAAGGCGCCGACTATACCATTGCGGGCATAGGGGATCACCCCGATACGCACCACTTCCCAGGGGGTGGCGCCCATGGCGATCAGCGGTTCCCGCTGGCCGTCGGGAACAGTTTCCAGCACCTCCCGGGCTACTGCGGTAATTACCGGAATGCTCATAATGGCCAGCATAATTCCTGCCGCCAGCATGTCCAGGCCAAAGGGGGAACCTTGAAAAAAAGGCAGAAAGCCAAGGTTTTTTCCCAGCCAAGGCTCTATATAATTGCGCAGGAAGGGCGCCAGCACAAAACTGCCCCAGAGCCCGTAAACAATACTGGGGATGGCCGCCAGCACGTCCACCACAAAGGCCAGCAGGGCCTTTGTCCGGCGGGGAGCAAATTCCGCCAGGTATATGGCCGCCCCAATGCTGACCGGCCCGGCAAAAAGGACTGCCAGCATGGTTGAAATCACCGTTCCGTATATATATGGAAGGGCTCCGAATTCTTCATGCACCGGGTCCCAATGTCTGGAAACAATAAACTCCCAGCCTGACTTTTGCACCGAGGCCTCGGCCTGCTGCCAGATTACAAAAGCCATCAAAAAAACCAGCAATACCAGACCGAGTGAAAGAACCGCGGTCATTCCCCTGAACAGATCCCTGCTCATCTAATCCCTCTTTGCGCATTTTATCTCAACAATCTCATTACAGCAGTGATTTGCCTTTAAAGTGGATGCTTTTCAGTTTTTCTTCCACCTTTTTCTGCACCTCCCCGGGCAGAGGCGCATAATGCAGATCGTTGGCCATCTGATCGCCTTCATGGATCGCCCACCAGAGGAATCTGGCCAGTTCTCTTCCCTTGTCGGGATCGCCCTGTTCCTTGTACACCAGAATGTAAGTATAGCCGGCAATGGGATAGGCCTTATGTCCCGGCGCATTAACGATGGAGACCCGCAAATCGTCAGGCATATTGCTGGCCGCACCGGCGGCGGCAAAAATGGTTCCTTCAACACTGGGCTCCACAAACTGGCCGGAACTGTTCTTCAGCAGCGCAAAAGGCAACCTGTTCAACAGCGCATAGGCAAGCTCCACGTAGCCGATGGACCCTTCCGTGGCCTGCACCTGCCGGGACACACCTTCGTTCCCCTTGCCCCCAACGCCCACCGGCCAGTCAACGGCGGTCCCCTGGCCCACCTTTTGTCTCCATTCGGGGCTTACCGAACTCAAATAGTCCGTAAAAATGTTGGTTGTCCCGCTGCCATCGCTGCGGTGAACCACCAGAATTGACCTGTCCGGCAATTTTACTTCCGTATTCAGTTCTTCCAGGCGCCGGTCATTCCACTTTGCAATCCGACCCTGGTAGATATCTGCCAGAACGTCCGGAGACAATTTGATTTTGCCTTTGACCTCCGGGATATTGTAAGTTACCGCCACCGCCCCCATGACGGTGGGAATGTGCAATACCTCTCCCGGCGCCCTGGCCAGCTGGTCATCCGGCATGGGTGCATCGGTTCCGCCAAAATCAATCACCTTCTGTGAAAACTGCTGAATGCCCGCGCCGCTGCCAATCGACTGATAGTTTATCCGCACATTCTTATTCAGCTTACAGTATTCGGCAATCCAGCGTGAATAAAGAGGGTTGGGGAAAGAGGCGCCGGCGCCGTTTATCAAGACCTTTTTAGCCTCCGGCGCATCGTCACCGCCCCCCCGGCCAGGTTGCCCGCCGCAACCTCCAGCTGTCCACAAAAGAAACAAGATGAAAACAACAAGCAATCCCCTGATCCGCATAAAGAGAACCTCCTCTTCAATCAGAACTGAACCTCGGAGGCACATATAACCTTAACTAGCCAGTTGTCTTCATCTTTTTGTTAGTCTAAAAACCTTAACCTCCGACCATTCAAGTTTATTATAAACTGTTGCTGTTAAAGACCGGTTATGATCGGGTTAAATGTAAATTTTTTTTGGACGCAGATTTCAGTCAAAGTATTATCCAATAAGGAATTTTTTAGAACCGCTGGAAAGGCTTTCTCGGGATAAACCTTCCCCCGCCAATCTTTCCGACGAAACGGCCCTTGTCTACAATTAGCTGCCCGCGCAATAGAACGGTCTCGGAAGCGCCTTTATACTTCAAGCCTTCAAAAGCATTGTAGTCAATGTCCTGTTTTTGGGTTTTTGCGCTGATTTCCCCTTCCGCTTCGGGATCGAAAATGAGCAGATCCGCATCACCACCTACAGCGATGGTTCCTTTTTGAGGGTATAGACCTAAGAGTTTGGCCGGCGCTGTAGCCATCAGGTCAACAAACTTATTAAGGGTTATCCGTCCGGTGTTAACCCCATAAGTGTAGAGGAGGGTCAAACGGTTCTCAATGCCCGGACCGCCATTGGGAATTTTGCGGAAATCATCCCGCCCCAACTCTTTTTGCCCTTTCCAGTTAAATGCGCAGTGGTCCGATCCCACCACTTGCAAATCACCATTGGACAAACCTAACCAGAGCTCTTCCTGGTTCCACTGTTGGCGTAACGGCGGAGAGCAAACATATTTCGCCCCCTGGAAATCAGGGCGATCATAGTTCTCAACGGAAAGCAGGAGGTAATGGGGGCATGTTTCGGCATATACCGGCTGACCCTTCTCCCTCGCCGCTTTCACTTTCTCCAAAGCCAGCGCAGTACTAAGGTGCACTATGAAAATGGGAGCTCCGGCCATTTCAGCCAGCGCTATGGCCCTTCCGGTAGCCTCGGCCTCCACTTCCGGAGGACGGCTTTCCGCATGATACTTGGGTTCTGTTTTTCCCTGAGATACCAGTTGCCCGGAAAGAACATCAATCACATCACCGTTCTCGCAATGAACACATACCAGGGCACCGCATTCCCCGGCCTTTTTTAAAGTGCGCAACAAGGTGCTGTCATCTGCCATGAGAGTCCCTTTATAGGCCATAAAAAGCTTGAGGGAAGGTACGCCGGAGCTGACGATCGATGGAATCTCATTCAGCACCGACTCGGTCAGATCACCAATTGCCACGTGCAGGCCATAATCAACGGCCGCCTTACCTTCCGCCTTATGTTCCCTCCATATTTTCACAGCATCGGCTAAACTCCCGCCGCTTCCCTGGATGGCAAAGTCCACAATAGTAGTGGTGCCACCTACAGCAGCGGCCACAGTTTCTGTATCCCAGGCTGCGCTTACAGTGCCGCTGACGGGCAACTCAAGGTGAGTATGGCCGTCAACTCCACCGGGGAATACATACTTTCCGGCGGCGTCGATGATCTTATCTCCTTTAAGATTCTGACCAACGGCAACAATCTTTTCACCCTCGATCAAGATATCCGCAGAATAAATATCTGATGCCGTAACAACTGTCCCGTTTTTAATAACTGTACTCATTTCTTTCCCTCCTCGAATTAGCAAGAAATATCACGGGATCGCAATATGGAAGAGGAGGCCACCGTACGCAGGTTTTTGTGGAAGAGGGCGCATCCGTTACGGATTCAAGGGGAATTTACAGCATATTCAGCCCGCCGTTAACGCTGAGGGTCTGGCCGGTGATATAGGCGGCTTCGTCGGAAGCCAGAAACAGTGCGGCATAAGCAATGTCCACGGGCTGGGCCAGCCGCCGGAGAGGGATTTTTTTTACCATGGCCTCGGCAATCTTGGGACTGACCGCCACCACCTCGGCGAAAAGCTGGGTGTCGGTGGGCCCGGGCGCCACGCAGTTGACGTTTATGGCATGGCGGGCCATTTCCCTGGCCAGGGTCTTGGTAAAGGCGATAATTCCCCCTTTGGCGGCTGAGTATACCGCTTCGCCGGAGGAACCGACCCGTCCCGCGTCGGAACCGATGTTGACAATCCTGCCGTACTGCCTGGAAATCATGGCGGACAGCACCGCCCGGCAGCAGTTTATGCATCCTCTGAGATTAACGGCGATCACCTTGTCCCAGTCGTCCTCGGTGCTGTCCAGAAAGGGCCCAACCTTGTCCAAGCCGGCGTTGTTGACCAGTATGTCCACCCGGCCGTATTTTTCCATCGCCGCCTTAACCATGGCCTCCACCGATTTCTTCTCCTTCACGTCCACCTTCACCGCCAGGGCGCTGCCGCCGCCGGCGCTGATCTCCCCGGCCACGCCGGCGGCATTGCCGAAATCCAGATCGGCTACCACCACCCCGGCTCCTTCACCGGAAAAAGTTTTGGCAATGGCGCAGCCGATCCCCCTGCCGGCCCCGGTGACAATGACCACCCTGTCCTTAAGCCTCATTGCAAAACCTCCAAAATAATTTTTATCTCGCTAACAGCCTGTAAGGCTCACTCATATTTTATGTTATCGCAATTTTCTTGCCCACAATGCTTCAAGCTTCAAAATTGGTTGAAATTTTTTGTTTGCTGACTATATCGAGTACTCATACACAGTATTCTCCCAACTTACCCGCAGTTCCCCTCTTTTTTCCAGGTATGCCAGGTGTGCCATTGTTTCCGTCAGGGCAAAGCGCATCTCGTGCGAAGACAGCCCGTTGCCGAAAACCTCCAGACAGACCCGGTAGGCGGTGGCTCCCCGGGACGCTATCCGCTTCATCATATTTAGTCGCTCCCGGTGGTGTTCCTTCAGTTCCGCCAGCCTCTGCTCAACATTGGTGAAGCATTCGCCGTGGGCTGGCAGGGCCAGGCTTACCTTCAGCCGGTGATTTTCCGCCAGGGAGGTGAGGAAATTGTCCAGGGGGTTGGGGTGGGAATGGGGCCACAGGCTGATGTTGGATGAAATGTCGGGCAGCAGGTGGTCCCCGGACAGCAGGATGCCGTTTTCTTTATTGTAAAAACAGACGTGCCCGTCCGTATGTCCAGGCGTGCCGACCACCTGGAAATACCGGTCGCCCAGGCGCACTTCTTCCTCTCCGGAGAGGGTGGTTATATCGGGATGAGGTGTCACCCTCTGACGCATATCCACGATGTTATCCAGCATTTCACTGATAAGTCCGGCGGGAACCCCGTTTTCCAGATACATCCGGGAGAAGATTTCAATATTTTGGAAGCTATTTTTCCATATTTTCTCCGTCAGGGCGGCGTCGACGGGGCTCATGTACACCGGAGAGCCGGAAAGCCGCTGCAGCCAACCGGCCGCCCCGTAATGGTCCGGGTGGTAGTGGGTTACAAAGATGCCGGTGATGTCACCGGCCCCAAATCCCTGACGATCCATGAATTCGGACCAGACTTTTCTGGAGGGCCCGTAATTCAGGCCTGCGTCCACTATGCTCCAGCCGTCCTGCCCTTTTATGGCGTAACAGTTTACATGATCCAGTTTGAACGGCAGTGGCAATCTCACTTTGAAAATATTATCCCGGATAATTTCAGACATTTGGCTACGCTCCTTTCGATATCACCTAAGACCGCTTTCAGTTCAGCTTTTTTTAATTCCTTCCAGGACAATCCGGTAAAACAATTCTCCCACCTCCGCCTGAGAAAGTCCGCCGTCATGCCGGAACCAGTTGTGCGTCCAGTTGCACATGCCGAAAATGGACTTAAGTATTATACCGGCCGGCAAATCGCCGCAAAAAGCTGAAGAGGCAACGCCATCCCGCAGCATCTTCAGCCACATGTCCTCGTATTCTTTTATCGCCGTACGGAGTTTGTCGTGGGAATCGGGGGGCAGGCTGGATACTTCCCTGTAAAGGACGGGCAACTCCTCATGACCCAGATATGCCTGCAGGTGAAAAAGGATGGCCCGCTTCAGCTTTTCTTCGGGCTGACAGTCGGAGATCAGAACCTTGGCCAGTCCATCCTTTAAAACATTAACCGCACACATCAGCACTTCCGACAACAACTGCTCTTTTCCCTGTATATGATAGTACAGGCTGCCCTTGAGCATACCCACCTCATTTGCTATGTCCTGAACCGTAGCGGCGTGATAACCCTTGGCTTTAAATACTTTGGCCGCCGCCTTGATTATTTCCTGGTATTTATTCAAATCAACCACCTGCCAACCGTTTGGTTTAGTATATTATAAATTGCTTCTTGCTTCAACCAAACTTTTTCCCGAATATCACCGGACTGCCATCATCCAAAAATGCCGGAGACTGCCTGATGAGGTCGGATGAAAAGTTTATTGTCAGAAGTGGAAACTTCACTTTACAAGATCAGGGATGATATAATAAAGTTGATATCATAAAAAAACGCCCTTGACACCATGAGTTTATCGGCGGAAACGGGAAAAAGGGGATGAATTGAGATGAGTAAAATAGCGATCCTTTCCCCATTCTCAGAATTTACAAAAATGTTGCGAAATATCTGCCTGGATAACGACCAGGATACCATTGAGGTGGTGGAGGCCTATGGCGACGAAGCCCTTCATATGGCGCAGCAGCTGGAAAATACCGGGTTTGAGGCCATTATCGCCCGCCGGTTCACCGCCGCTCAGTTGGGGGAGAATGAATTTTCCATTCCAATCATAGATTTAAGAATAAATGAGCTGGATCTTTTGCAAAAGATGCACAAAATCATTTCCAGGGGTTATAAAAAGATTGGCTGTATTTTTTACAGCGATGAGCTGATGGACTACGACTTTGAATCATTTGAAGAGATTCTGGGAATAAAACTCCTGCCGCTTCCCTATCACCTGCCGGGAGACGATATTGAGGATCAGGTGCAGCGGGCGTTGAAAAATGAGATAGAGTTTGTACTGACGACAGGAATCTGCATTGCCAGAAGATGTGTCAGCAGCGGGCTGCGGGTGGAGGTGGTCTACCCGAGGAAAAGTTCGGTTATTATGGGTATCCAAAGGGCCAGGGAAACCATTGCCATAAATAAGCAGTACCTGGAATATAACCGCAGGCTTCAGAAAATTATCAACTCAGCCCGTGACGGTATGCTGGTAGTCGATAGCAACCGGGTTGTCAAAATGATAAATCCCGTGGCGGAAAAAATTTTTAATGCAGAAGCCCGGGAGGTTGTCGGGAAAACTGTTGATTCGCTTGATTCGCAGTTGGGTTTGTTTTCAGCGACACACCGGAAGGAAGAAGATAAAATAATTAAATTCGCTGAAAAGCAGCTGGTTATCAAGTGGGCGCCGCTGGATGCGGATACCAGTCTGGTTTGGGGCACATTGTTTATTGTACAGGATGTGACTGAAGTACAAAGGCTGGATCAACAGATCAGGGCCGAAAATATAGCCAGGGGACTGAATGCGAAATTTGAGTTGAATCACATCCGGGGAAACAGTGAAGTGTTGCAAAATATCAAAACAGAGGTAAAATGTTATGCCGGAAGCGATTCCACCATTTTAATAACCGGCGAGTCGGGAACCGGGAAAGAACTGATCGCCCAAAGTATTCACAACATCAGCAACCGGAAAAAAGGCCCTTTTGTTGCGGTTAACTGTGCCAGTTTACCGGAAACCCTGCTGGAAAGCGAGTTGTTCGGATACGAGAAGGGGGCCTTTACGGGCGCCGACAGACACGGCAAGGCCGGCCTGTTTGAACTGGCGCATAAGGGAACGATCTTTCTGGATGAAATAGGCGATTGCCCGGTTTCGTTACAGGCCAAGCTCCTGCGTGTTTTACAGGAAAAAGAAGTCCGCCGGATAGGCAGTGATAAAATAATACCGATAGACGTAAGGGTGCTGGCCGCAACCAATAAGGATTTACTGTCTGAAATTAAAAACAGGAATTTTCGTGAAGACCTTTATTACAGGTTAAACGTATTGAGTATAAAGGCGCCGCCTTTGCGGGAGCGCAAGGAAGATATCGAAGAACTGTCCAACCTGTTCATCGAAAAGTACCGGAAAAAGACAAGGAAAAATGTCCCCTTTTTTTCCCGGGAACAAATCAAAAAACTGTCTTTATATTACTGGCCCGGCAATATCCGTGAACTTGAGAATTTTGTTGAAAGATATGTATTGCTGTATACCGGCGATGAAAGCGCCGACGACTTGGTTGACCGGTTTTTGGTAAGCAGCATTTCCAGAGAGGATTTCCATATTAAGAATCCGGAGGTGCTGGAGATCAGGGTGGGCACCCTGGAAGAGATGGAGATGCAGATATTTGTCAAGCTGATTGAAGGTCATAAACTGGACAAAAACAAAGTGGCAAATATGCTGAGGATCAGCAGGACCACCCTATGGAAGAAGCTGAAACAGGTGGGTTACAATATAGAAAGGCAAACAGTAAATTAATAAAACGTTCGGGAAGTGAACTTAAATGTTCACTTCCCTTTTTTTGTCGTTCAGGAACCCATACGACGCCTTAAGACCTCCGGCTGATTACAAACCTATAGATGCAATTGGGCAACGGACTTTAAGGAATGTCTTCACCTTCCGCCGCCTGCATGGGGTTCAATAATCAGGCCCCTCATGTCTGGCATTTGAATTGCAGTATATAAAGACAAACGACATGAATAAGTTTGGAGGGGTGAGGATGAGATTTACAGACAAAGTGGCGGTAGTGACCGGATCAGCCCGGGGGTTAGGTAAAGTTATCGCCCAGAGTTTTGCCGGGGAGGGAGCGGCGGTTACCATTTGCGACCTTGATGAGAAAGCGTGTAAGGAAGTGGCCCGGGAAATCAAAAACAGCGGCGGCAGGGCCATCGGAGTAACCGCCGACGTGTCAAAGCCGGAAGACGCGGAAAAGATTATCGAACAGACGGTCGGGGCTTTTGGAAGAATCGATATACTGGTCAACAACGCCGGCACGTTAAAAGATATGCCCATTCAGGACATGAGCGAGGAAATCTGGGATAAAGTAATTGACGCTTGTCTGAAGGGGAGCTTTCTCTGTTCAAAATATGCGTCTGTTCACATGATCAGGCGGAACTACGGCAAGATCGTCAATATATCTTCCCGGGCCTACCTGGGAAACCCCGGCCAGGCCAACTATTCCGCAGCCAAGGCCGGCATTGTGGGCCTGACCAGGGCACTGGCCAAGGAATTGGGGAAGTATTACATCAACGTAAACGCAGTGGCTCCCGGGCTGATTGAGACAGACGCGCTGAAGAGCCACCCCAAGTACGAGATGATCAAAGAGCGGCAGAAAAAAGATACTCCCATCAGGCGCATCGGGATACCGGAGGATGTGGCCGGCGCAGTGCTGTTCCTGTCTTCCGATGATGCGTCATACATCACCGGGGATGTGCTGCACGTCAGCGGAGGGCGGTTCGGCTAAAAAATAGCGGGAGGGAGATCGGAAAATGGAGTGCGGAAAGAAGACAGTTCCCCTGAGGGAAGAACTATGGACAGCTTCAGGTGATCAAGCCGGATTAATTGGAAGCGGCTGCACCCTCTGCGGCGAAATATTCTTCCCGAAGAAAAAAAGCGCATTCTGCCCCCACTGCCAGCATGAGGGCCTGCAGGATGCAACCCTCGGCAGCCGGGGCAGAATCACCACCTTTACCATGGTTCACCAGCAGCCGGCGGGCGGTTTTTACAAGGGGCCGGTTCCTTACGCCTATGGCGTTGTGCAGCTGCCCGACGGGGTAAATGTGGAAACCCTGTTTACCGGCTGCAGGCCGGATGAGATCAGAACAGGCCTTGAGGCCCGACTGGCAATCGAAAAGCTGTACGAGGAGGACGACGGGACAGAGGTTTTAACCTACAAATTTGTTCCCACAGTGTAGTGGCTTCCAAAATAAATCTGGCTGGGGGGAAAGCTATGAAACCACCGGGTGAGACAAGGGAAGTGGTGGTGGCCGGCATCGGCGCCACTAGGTGGGGATACTATCCGGATAGGGAATCCTATGAACTGGCGGCCGAAGCCATCATCGACGCCCTTAAGGACGCTGAAATGGAGTGGCGGGAGGTGGAAACCGCCTTTTGCGGCAGCGTGTACCAGGGCACGGGTTCCGGCCATCAGGCCGTGAGGGAGGTGGGATTAACCGGAATTCCCGTTGTTAACGTAGAAAACGCCTGTTCCAGCGGCTCCTCCGCCTTCCGGCTGGCATACCAGGCGGTTGCCTCGGGGCTGCATGACGTGGCGCTGGCGGTGGGGTTTGAAAAGATGCCCAAAGGCCCTATACCAAGCACAGCCTTTCGGCCAACCGAATTGCAGATGGGCTTTAACGTACAGCCTGCCAATTACGCGCTGGAAACACTGCTCTATATGGAGAAGTACGGCGCCACCGAAGAAGATTTTTCCCTGATTACAGTAAAAAACCGGAAAAACGGGGCTTTGAATCCGCATGCGCGTTTTCAGAAGCCCGTCACCCTGGAAGAGGTAATGAACTCCAGAGCGGTGGCCGGCCCGCTCAGGCTGCTGCACTGCTGCCCGCTGGCGGATGGCGCGGCGGGCTTTATTCTCTGCACCCGCAAAAAACTGCGGTCTAAAAGCAGGGCCGTAACGGTGGCGGCCTCGGTGCTGACCTCGGGAGTGTATGGCGAGGCGGTATACCAGTGCGGCATGGTAGACAGTGTTAAATTCCCGCCGGCGGAGGGCATGGTGGAAATGTCCGCCAGGAAGGCGTACCAATTCGCCGGGTGCGGCCCTGAAGACATGGATGTTATTCAAGTTTACGACAGCATGGCGCCGGGTGAACTCTGGGACATCGAAAAGCTGGGATTTTGCAAAGAGGGGGAAGCCCCGCGTCTTTTGCGGGAAGGAGTCTTCGACATAAACGGAAAGATTCCGGCCAACACCGACGGCGGCCTGATCTCCAGGGGACATCCCCTGGGCGCCACGGGGTGCGGACAGATATACGAGGTGGTTCTGCAGCTGCGGGGGGAAGCGGGACCCAGGCAGGCAAAAGAGGCGAAGACCGGTCTGTGCCACACCATGGGGGCGGGTCCCAACAGTTCAATAATCATCCTTAAAAAGTGAATAGCTTGATTATAAAGTCAGGTCAGAATAAGTTAATGGGATGACCATCAGTGTTTGAAAACATCTCAATGCAGACTTGGAGGACGTTAAAGATGGCTGAATCGGCGCTGTACTTTGAAGACTTTGAAGTGGGGGCCAGGTTCTCATCTTCCGCCCGGACGGTTACCGAGGCTGATATTGTGAACTTCGCGGGCGTTTCGGGGGATTACAACGCCTTGCACATTGATGCGGAATACGCGAAGAAATCGATTTTCGGTGAGCGGGTGGCCCACGGGCTGCTGGGACTAGTCATAGCCTCCGGCCTGTTTACCGGGACCGACCTTAACGCCCGGTGCGGCAAGTCACTGCTGGCCCTGCTGGGGATAGAGTCCTGGAAATTCAAGGGGCCGCTCAAAATCGGCGACACCGTTCACCTGGAGATCGAGGTGGCCGGCAAAAGGGAAACCAGCCGGCCGGACAGGGGAGTGGTGGCCTTCAGAAGGATGCTGGTCAACCAAAGGGGAGACATCGTGCAGGAAGGCGAGATGCCGATGTTGATGTTGAAAAGGAAAAAATAGGCTAAACTCTGTCAGGAGGGGTTGTGGTGGATCTGGATCTGACTGAAGAACAAAAATTGATCAAGGATACTCTCAGGCGTTTCCTTGACAAGGAGATCCGCCCGATGGTGGACGGGTATGAAAAAACCGGGCGGCAGGTGTCAAGGGAAATTGTCAAAAAACTCATCCCATTCGGATTTTTAGGGGGTCTCCTGCCCAGGGAGGCCGGCGGCGAAGGGCTGACCTACACCACCTATTTTTTGATGATCGAGGAACTGTCCCGGGTGTGGCCTTCCCTGCGGGCCACGGTGGGCATAAGCAACTCGGTGCTTACCCATATCTACGAATACGGAACCGGGGAACAGCGGAAAAGGTTCATGGCGCCGCTGTTAAAGGGCGACGGCATTGGATTCTTCGCCCTTACCGAGCCCAATGTGGGTTCCGACACCTCCAGCATCGAAACTACCGCCGTTTTGAAGGGCGGCAGGTGGGTCATAAACGGGACCAAGATGTTCATTACCAACGGTATGGAGGGAGACATAGGAATTGTCCTCGCCCAGACCGACAAATCCCGGGGTATAAACGGAATCGCCGCCTTTATAGTGGAGAAAGAAATGGGCTACAAGGCCAGGCCCGTCGAAAAAATGGGAACGATAAGCTGCCCCTTTGCCGAGCTGGTTTTCGAGGACTGTGAAGTTCCGGGGGAGAACCTGCTGGGCAGTGTCGGCGATGGCCTGCGGCAGGGGCTGAAGTTCTTAAACAGCGCCCGGGCCATGGTGGCCTTTATCTCGGCGGGAATAGCCCAGGCCTGTGTGGAGGCGGCCGTTGAGTACGCCAGGAACCGCGTGCAGTTCGGCAAACCAATCGGGGCTTTCCAACTGATCCAGGCCAAGATCAGCGATATGGTCACCCTGACCAGCGCCATGCGGCTGCTGGGACTTCAGGCCAGCGACCTGCTGGACAAGGGCAGGCCGTGCGCAAGAGAGGCTTCCATGGCCAAGCTCTTTGCCACCGACAACGTGCTCAGGGTGGCCGAGGACGCAATGCAGATCCACGGCGGGTACGGCTACACCAAGGAGTTCCCCGTGGAGCGCTACTACCGGGACATCCGCTACTTCACCATAGCCGAGGGCACCAATGAGATTCAAAAACTGATCATCGGGCGGGATGTATTAGGTCTTTCTGCGTTTAAGTAAAGGAAGGGTTTTTATGGTGTTTGGTAAATTTGGAAATGGAGGTATGAGAAATGCGGTTCAAAGACAGGGTGGCCATTGTTACTGCTTCTGCGGGGGCGGGAATCGGCAGGGCCTGCGTGGAGGCCTTCGCCAGGGAGGGTGCCAATGTGGTGGTCTCCGACTTACATGAAAAAAGAGTAAACGAAGCGGCGGAAAAAATCGCCGGGACATACGGCGTGAAAACGCTGGGGGTGCTTTGCGACGTCAGCGACTCGGCACAGGTTAATGAAATGGCGGCTAAAACGAAGGAAAAATTCGGGCGCATCGACATTCTGGTGAACAACGCCGGACGGGAAACCCTGGCCCAGTGCAAGGATTTGACCGATGAGCAGTGGAGGCTGGTGCTGAGCGTCTGCCTGGACGGCGCCTTTTACTGCACCAGGGCCGTCCTTCCTCACATGATCGAACAGAATTACGGGCGCCTGATTCATCTTTCATCGGTCAATGCGTTCCTCGGGGCCGTTGACGGGGAGAGCCACTACTGCGCCGCCAAGGCCGCCATAGCGGCATTTTCCCGCGCCGTGGCGGCCGAAAACGCCAAATGCAATATCACCTCCAATGTAGTGGCGCCTGGGTTGATCATGAACGAATTCCTGAAGAGAATCTATCCCGAGGAATTTTTCAAGCGCCTTGTCGACATGTGTCCGAAAGGACGGGCGGGCAGGCCGGAGGACGTGACCAACGCAATATTGTTCTTTGCCCAGGAAAACTCTGATTTTATAACTGGTGATATTCTGACGGTTTCCGGCGGACTTTACATGCATGCCTGACCCTGGGCGCATAGGGCCGCAGCGGTATCGTCAGGCCATACCGGAGGAAGGGAGCGGGCGGAATGAACGACGGGCCGGAACATATGGACAGCAATCTGGAGATATTGTCATGCGAGGGAAAAGATAAACTGTGTTCGTTAAAGGAAGCCATCCGGGAAAATGTGCGCCCCGGCATGGGTATTCATTTTGCTCAGACCGGGGTGCGCTGGCCTGCGGCCGCCATCCATGAAATTGCCAGGCAGTTCTGGGGCGACCGGCCGGACTTCACCCTAATCGGTATTTCCATGAACCACCCCCAGTCTGTTCTGGTGCACGGGGGGCTGGTAAAAAAAATAATCACCTCGTACTGTGGCGATCCCTACTACACGCCCAGTCCCAACGGGGTCTACCAGAGGGCCTTCCGGGACGGATCGGTGGAGATTGAAAACTGGAGTATCCTGACTCTGCCGCTGAGGCTTAAGGCGGCGGCCATGGGTGTTCCCTTCACCACCACCAGGTCTTTGATCGGCAGCAGCATGGAGCGGGACAATGCCGATTCATTCCAGGTGGCGGACGATCCCTTTGGATCCGGGTCCCGGGTGGGGATGCTGAAGGCACTTTATCCGGACATCAGCATCATCCACGGCTGGGCGGCGGACAGGTACGGCAACACACTGCTGTGCTACCCGCTGGCGGAGAACACCTACGGCGCCATGGCCAGCAGGAACGGGGTTATAGTTACGGCTGAAAAGATTGTGGATACCCGGTATATCAGGGAACATGCGCACCTGAACTTTTTGCCCGGCGACTATGTAAAAAGTGTCTGCACCGTTCCCTTCGGTTCCCACCCCTCCGGCATGACCAAGGCCGGTCTGCCGGATTTCGAAGGCTACGGGGAGGACTACGATTTTATTGATACGGCCAGGCGCGCTTCAAAAGACCGGGATCAATTTGACAGGTGGGTTCAGGAATGGGTGCTGGGCTGCGAAGACCACGGAGAGTACCTGGGCAAGCTGGGCCGGGACAGGCTGATTTTACTCAAGGGGCGCAGCCACGCCAACAGCTGGCAGGTTGACGTATACACCCGGGACTTAAAGCGGCCGGGCGGCTGCAGCATTCACGAGAGGATGCTGACCGCAGCCGCCGCGGAGATACAAAAGAGGATTCGCAGCAGGGGATACCGCACCATCCTGGCGGGCGCCGGAATGGCCAACCTGTCCGCCTGGCTGGCATACCGCCGGCTGGTGGAGGGCGGCTGCAAGGTGGAACTGATGGCGGAGGTGGGGTTATACGGGTACAGCCCGAGACCTTTCGACCCGGCGGTGTTCAACCATGCCAATTTCTACACCTGTAAGGCATTGTCGGACACTCACACCGTGATGGGCATCTATATGGGCGGGGCCAATAACGGGTGTATGGGGGTGGTGGGTTTCGGCCAGATCGACCGGCGCGGAAACATCAATACCACTAAAATTCCGGGGAAAACCTATATCGCAGGCTCAGGGGGGGCCAACGACATTGCCAGTTCGGCCATGGAAATTGTGGCGGTGGGGACCCAAAGCAGGAACAGGCTGGTGGACGCCGTCCCCTATGTTACCTCTCCGGGGAAGCTGGTAAGGATGCTGATCACCGACCTGGGGGTTTATGAAAAATTGCAGCCGGAGGGTGAATTTGTGCTGACCGGCTACTATGACAACGGGGTTTCAGGATCAGGGGAAGAAACCGTCAGGCGGATCAGGGAGAACTGCGGCTGGGATCTGCAGGTGGCTGGAAACGCAGCGGCCCTTCCGGACCAGGACCCGCAGGATGTCGATCTGCTGCGCCTGTGGGACCCCGAGGGCTATTTCCTGGCCACTTGAAAACATTTTTGCCGATCTTATTTTTTAACTAAGAAAGGATGGGATAGACATTTGAAAGAAAAAGCGGATAATCTGGTAAAAGATGCCCAATCGGCGCTGGCGGCAGGATATATTGAACAGGGCTACGCCCTGTTCAAGCAGGCCATTGACTTGTACCAGCAGGCGGGGAACCAGGCGGGGGCCGACCAGATGGCCCGGGATTTGAAGGATGCCCAGCAAAAGAACCAGGCCTGCGCGCCGCTCCCAGCCATAGACTACCACGCCCACCCAATATTCTACAGCGCCCTGAAGCAGGACCCGCCGCTTTACATGGCGGCAAAGCATTTCCGGGTGAAGCCCGAAGCCTTCCCGGCAGATCTGCAGGGCATGGTCCGCCATATGGACGAGGCAAACGTGGAAAAGGCGGTGATCATGCCCCTTGACACCTCGGCCAGCGGCCACTGGGCCTTCAAGGGCGAGAAGCTGACCAATGACGAAGTAGCCGGCTTTGTCAGGCAGTACCCGGACAGGTTTATCGGGTATGGATCCGTGGACCCGCGGCGGGAAGACGCCGCGCAGGAAACGGAAAGGTGCGTCAGGGAACTGGGGCTGCGGGGCATGAAGTTCCACCCGGCCGCCGTCGGGCTTTATCCCAATGATGAAAAGTACTTTTACCCCATTTATGAAAAATGTGTGGAACTGGGCGTGCCGGTGCAGTCACACTGCGGCACCACCGGCCTGTATTTCACCAAGATCAAGCATACCATGCCTGTGTACTACGATGACGTGGCGGTGGATTTTCCCACCCTGAAGCTGGTTTTACTGCACTTCGGCATCGGCGGCTGGCATGAACAGGCCATGGCGGTGGCCTTTAGGCACCCCAACGTTTACCTGGATATTTCGGGAGCGTCGCCGCGGGTCATCCCGAAGGAACTGCTCCTGGCGGCCAACACGCCCTTCTACCAGAACAAGATTCTCTTCGGCACCGATTACCCCTTCGTCGGCATGGCCCGGTGGTTCGCCGCCTACAACAAAGCAGCCGGGAACATTTTCACGGAGGAGACCAGGGACAAGGTATTCCGGAAGAACGCCCTCAGGCTGCACGATGTCCCGCCGGTTTCCCCCCTGGATATGCTTCGCCAGGACGGTTTTTCGGTGCCTGAGGATGCCAGAAGGTAGATCCGGCGGCAAAAAAGTTAAGAAGGAAGGGAGATTCTGACAATGCTAAGCAGAAGCTATGGCGATATTGCCGCTGGTTCGCGCTGGGAATCCAGATCCAGGACCATAACCGAGGCCGATGTGGTCAACTTTTCCGGTTTGAGCGGCGACTGGTATTCCCTGCACACCGACAGTGAGTATGCCGCCAAAACAATCTTCGGCCAAAGGATCGCCCACGGGATGCTGATCCTGTCGGTCACCACCGGCTTGCTCAACATTAAGCCGGGCAGTGTGGAGGCATTTTACGGAATGGATGAAGTTCGCTTTCTAAAGCCGGTCTTTTTTGGGGATACAATCCACGCTGAACTGGAAGCGGAGGAGAAGAACGACCGTCCTAAGGGTGGCGGAGTGCTCACCATAAGAGCCGAAGTTAAAAACCAGAAGGGTGACATTGTGGTCAGGGCCAAAATGAAGATGTTCATGAGGTAGGGCCAGGGGTGTTCCGCGATCAGTTTTTTAGTTAAGGGGGGTTTTCATGATGCCTTTAAGCGGAGTCAGCGTCCTGGACCTCACCGGCTTGCTGCCGGGGCCTTTCTGTTCAATGATCCTGGCCGATCTGGGGGCCGAGGTGATCAAGGTGGAGCGGCCGCCCGGCGGGGACCCCGCCAGGACCGCCCTGCCCGGCCTTTTCGGCGCTTTGAACAGGAATAAAAAGAGTGTCACCATTAATCTCAAGGACCGGGAGGGGAAAATTGCCTTTGCCGGGCTGCTGGAGAGAAGCGATGTGCTCCTGGAGGGCTTTCGCCCGGGTGTGCTGGCCAGGCTGGGATTCGGCTGGGAGGAGGCCCGGGCGGTCAATAACCGGCTGGTTTACTGCTCAATTTCAGGCTACGGTCAGGACGGTCCCTACCGCGACCTGCCCGGCCACGACGTAAACTACTTGGCGGCGGCCGGAGCGCTGAGCATCAGCGGCGACCCGGAAGGGGTTCCGGCCGCCTGGGGCGGCGTCCAGATCGCCGATCTGTGCTCGGCCATGTACGCCGCAGTGTCCATCCTGGCCGCCCTGCGGCAGCGGGAGCGGAGCGGCAGGGGCGCATATCTCGACGTGTCCATGACGGACAGCGCAGTGGCCTGGATGGGGCCGAGGATCGGAGAATACTACGGCAGGGGCAGGCCCCCCAGGGAGAAGTTTATGGGGCGGGGGGGCTACGGGACATATGAGGCCGGGGACGGGAAGCGCCTTGCCGTGGGGTGCGTGGAGAACCATTTCTGGCAGAGGCTCTGCAGGGTCCTGGGACTGGACGGGATGGCTGAAGATGAAAGGTACGGAACCTGGGTCAGGCGGATTGAGCTGAGCAGGGAGATAAATTCTGCGCTGAATCAGTGTTTTTTGAAAAAGGACCGGGATGCGTGGCTTGAATTGCTGAAAAGGGCGGACATCCCATGCAGCCCGGTAAACTCCATTGAGGATTTACTGGAGGACCCTCACATATTGAGCAGAAACCTGATAGAAAACATCGACGGCTTTCCGCTGGTCAGGTTTCCGGTCAGGTTTGACGGGATGGAGATCCGGGCGGTGGGCCTGGGGCCTGAACCCGGCCAGCATAATAAGGAGTTGCTGGGGCGGGGCAGATGACGGGAAAACGATAGGCAAGGAGTATTCTTCGTTTGTAAATTGAAAATGCCTGATAGGTATTCGACCGGGCCGTGCTGATACCTATCAGACATTTTTATCTCCTTTTCAAACTCTATTTTCCTTTGAATTCCGGTTTTCGGTTCTCCAGAAAAGCTCTTTTCCCTTCCAAAAGATCCTCGCTGTTGAAAGCCTGAACAATCATTTCACTAATTATACATGTTTCTTTTTCTTCCAGATCGAACATCTTATCAGTCATCCTGTTAATAATGTACTTGTGCCCATGCACGGACATCGGCGCATTAACGGCGATTTCCCGGGCCAGCCTGTACACGCCTTCCTCCAGTTGCTCGTTGGGCGCCACCTCATTTACCAGGCCGATCCCGGCGGCCTTTCCGGCGGTAATCAAACGGCCCGTAAAAAACAGTTCCTTGGCGGCGGACGGCCCAATCAAGGCCAAAAATCTTTTCAAGCCCTCGGGATGGTAAATTAACCCCAATTTAGCCGGGGTAATACCCAGTTTTGCCGTTTCACAGGCAATACGGATATCACAGTTGACTGCCAGTTCCAGGCCCGCACCGACACAAAAACCGTTAATCATGGCAATTACAGGCACAGGCACCTCACGCACCGCAGTCAGTGATCTTTCAAATAATTCCTGTACGTTATGGCCTTTAGCATCCCCGGAGGAAGGAATCTGCCCGATATCCATGCCGGCGCAAAAAGCCTTGCCGCCTGCTCCCCGGATTACAACCACGCGGGCCTTTTGTTCATCCCGCAATTCTTCCATCGTGGAAATAATTTCCTTCAGAGTCTCAAGATTCAGCGAGTTCGCCTTCTGAGGCCGGTTGATGGTCAGCGTGCAGACACCGTTTTCAATCTTCTTTAATAATAATTGTTCGCTCACAGCCGGCACACCCTTTCCACAGTAAAATTACCCCTGCTTTTTTACAACCGTATTATTTCCAGACCCCGGATCAACCGGCTGTTTTAAATTTCTCCACCTCGGTGCGCAACCTGTCCGCCAGACCGCTCAAGTTTTCACCGGCAGCACTGATCCCCTCCGAAAAAACTCTCTGGTTGTCGGCTGCAGACGCTATGTCCTGCACGCCGGCCGATGTCTCCTGAACCGCCGCAGCCACCTGCTGGATGCCGCTGTTCACCATTTCCACCTTTTCCAGTATTTCATTGAACGCATCCTTTGCCCTGCCGGCAACCTGCAGCCCCTCCTGCATTTTTTCGCTGCTGGCGGTGATTGCCTCTAAGGCGGCTTTGGCCTTTTGCTGAGTCTTGTTAATCAGGTGGTAAATATCCTTGGCCGAGTTGTTTGACTGTTCGGCCAGCCTGCGCACCTCCTCGGCCACCACCGCAAAGCCGCGCCCGCTTTCCCCGGCCCGGGCCGCTTCTATGGCGGCATTTAAGGCCAGAAGGTTGGTCTGGTCGGCAATCTGGGCAATCATGTTCAAAATGCCTGTAATCTCTCCGACATTGCCGTTTAATTCCTCTATCGCCTGCTTTCCCTGATCCGCAGCGACGGCCATTATTTCAACCTGATCGCCCATTCTCTCCATGTATTCCTTCCCCTTACAGGCCAGATCATTGGACTCATGGGCAGCCTGACTTACCTTCTGGGCGCTTTCAGCCACATGATCCATTGTGGAGGCGATTTCGGAAGCGCTGGCGGCGGAGGCGGCGCTGGACTCCGCAACCTGCCTGACGCTGGCGTGCAGCTGGTGCGACGTGCCGGCCACACTCCCTGTATTCTCCTTTACATTTGTAAATACTGCGCTCAGGTTCTGCAGCAGGCGGTTGAACAGGTACGATATCCTGCCCAGTTCATCGCTGGTGACCACCGGCAGGCGCACCGCAAGGTCCGCTTGACCGTCCTGGGCTTCTTTCAATCTTTCAACCAGAGGCACCAGTGTACTTTTTAATGAGCGCATGGAAAAGTAGATAGTTGAAGAAGAGAATAATACTAGTACTACCGCCACGTACAGGAGTCTTTGCAGAATATCCTGAACCTCCAAACCTGACAAAATATTGCTGACGGTAATGATCACGATTATATCGGAAACCACCATCAAATTCAAAGGAAGCCCCGTCTTGAATACCAATGAAATACCCGCGTTAACACCTGAGGAAAAAGTCTTTTCAGCAAATTCACGCTCCAGCGCCTCCAGCGCCTTCAGGAAAAATGGGTAAACATACACAAAGCAGGCCGCTATCCCCAAAAAGATCCCCGCCATGGTCAACGGGCCGGACGACCACTGGTGAAAAGAAAGTGCGCATACCGGCCCGATTGTGCCGTACATCAATATGATCAGCATTTCCCAGTAAAAAAAACCGTTTAGCACCCCTTTTACCCGCCCGGACTGCAAACGTGAAACCGTAAAATAATTGAAGTACGCCAGGGCCGCCGCCAGAAGCATCCCGGCAACGATCAAAAGAAGAGGCGAAAGCAAAACCTGCACAATCTGCAATGGGGTCAAGATTCCCGATACAATAAACGTCAGCGCCCATAAAAGCGTTCCCATCAAGTACATGGCCACAAGGTATAAATTTATCCGGGCTCTCATAACGCCACACCCCTTTCGGACGCCTTTCCCTACACTGAATAATCTGAAAAACAGGAAGTTACAGCGTCCATTTTTCAAGCATTATATCACTGACCAGCATTAGCTTCACTCTTCCCGAGAGATTTCCACCCCTCTCCAAAGCCGCCCTCAAGTTCTCGTAATAGCAGTTATCTAAAGATACCCGCCAGTGAGCTAGATGTTCCTGGCAATCACCAGCCGCTGGATCTCGGACGTGCCCTCCACTATCTGCAAAAGCTTCGCCCCTTTGTAATAACGTGACACGGGATACTCGTTCATATAGCCGTAGCCCCCGTGAATCTGCAATGCGTCACTGGCCACCCTTTCAGCCATTTCCGAGGCAAAGAGCTTGGCGTAAGCCGACTCCAGGATGTGCGGCAGGCCCTGATCCTTCAGCCAGGCCGCCTTCAGGTACATGTTGCGGGCCAGCTCGATGTGCATGGCCATGTCGGCTATCTTGAAGGAGACTGCCTGAAAGTTATAAATCGGCCGGCCGAACTGCCGCCGTTCCCGGGAGTATCTAAGAGCCGCCTCGAAACAGGCCTGGGCCAGGCCGACGCTGACCGCGCCAATGCTGATCCGCCCGGTGTCCAGCACGGCCAGATGCTGGGACAGTCCCCTTCCCTCTTCTCCCAGCAGGTAATCGCGGGGAATCCGGCAGTCTTCAAAAACAACCTCATTGGTGGCCGAGGACATCCAGCCCATCTTGTCGTATTTTTTGCCCAGGGTAAAGCCCGGGGTTCCCTTGGGCACGATAAAGGTGTTGATGACATCTTTCCCATTTTCCCTCTTGCACCGGGCGGTGATGATAATGATGGATGCATTGTCCAGTCCGATATTGGTGATGAACTGCTTTGTGCCGTTGATCACCCACTGGTCGCCGTCCGGCACGGCCGTGGTCCTGGTGGCGCCGGCGTCGGAACCGGCCTCCGGCTCGGTGAGGCCGAAGGCTCCTATCTCCAAGCCCCTGGCCATGGGAACCAGCCACCTCTTTTTCTGCTCCTCGGTGCCGAAAACGTACAATTCCTGGGCCACCACGCTGGTGGTCACATCCAGCATCGCACCCAGCGCTAAGTCCACCCTGGATATCTCCTCGATGCACAGGTGCATGCTCACCCAGTCGCCGCCGCTGCCGCCGTATTCTTCCGGAAAAGGTATGCCCATCATGCCCAGTTCGCCCATTCGGGCAATAATGTCGTAGGCATATTCACCGGTCCGATCCATTTCCTCCGCCCGGGGGGCGATGCGCTCATCGGCAAATTCCCGGCACATTTTCCTGATCATCTGCTGCTCCTCGGTCAGGCTGAAATCCATTGTCCACTCCTCCTCTACTCACAGGGAAATGATTAAACTATCTTAATTGCCGAGCAATAAATAGCTCCGAGGAATACCTCGGGTCTTTATTAGCCACAGAGGACACAGAGAACACAGAGATTAAAAGAACACAAAGTATGAAATAGGCCGGTTGAAGAAGGTTAAAATATAAATATAAAAAAGCGTTATAAACTTCTCTGTGCTCTCTGCGTCCTCTGTGGCAAAAAAACAATTATTACATGCATTTTTTCATCCTCCGTGGTGCCGTATTTTTACGGCATGGAGGTCTGGATTCTGAATTCCTCCGTCTAAGCATCGGGGACATTCCTCTGACCCCCGGAGGCAGTCACGTTAGAGAGGTGTGTCCCCTTTCCTTAGCCGGCAACGCCCGTCAGGGCGTTTTTTTATCGTTTAGGAAAGTATATGACGCATTAAAGCATTAAATCGCTGAAGTACTGAAGCACCAAAGCATTTTTATGCAAGCCCAGAGTTTTTCTGGGGTCGCTCCGGGGTCGCTTGAGGGTCGCT
>LADN01000037.1 GCA_000961585.1 Peptococcaceae bacterium BRH_c4a
GGCGATGCCGGCGCGGTTGCCGGTGGCGGCGGCGGCGATGCCGGCGCAGTAGGTGCCGTGGCCGTGGTCGTCTTCCGGGTGGCTGTCGTCGTTGACGAAGTCGTAACCGGGGATGAGTTTGGCCGCCAGGTCGGGATGGTTTAAGTCGCAGCCGCTGTCGATGACGGCGATGGTGATCTCCCGGCTGCCTTTTTCAATGTCCCAGGCCCGGGGGGCTTTGATGTCGGCGCCGGGGGCGCCGCCGGTCTGGCCGGTGTTGGAAAGGCCCCACTGTTTGTCGAAGGCGGGGTCGTTGGGAATAAGCAGGGTTTCGAGCAGGTAGTTGGGCTCGGCGTATTCTACGGCGGGCTCCTGCCGATACTGCTGCGCTGTTTTTTCGACTGTTCCGCCGTCTGGAATCTGCAGGCGGTAGACGCCGATTTGCGGAAGTTTTTTGCTTTTTCCGATACCGTGTTTCCGGTTTATTTCGTCGATGGTGGCCGTGTCTGTGCCGGCTTTGAATTTTACCAGCAGTTCTTTTTCTTTGAACTGTGGTTTGACGGGTCTGGCCGGTGCGGCGGTTTGTTCTTTTTTCTTTTCCCAGGCGTTGTTTTGCGCAACGGTTATTTTTTGCAGGCGGTTTTCCTGGTCGTAGGCATAGGTGAAATGGGTTTTGCCGGGCAACTCCCAGATGTCCGGCAGGTTTTTTTCGTCTTCCGGGCCGCTGAATGAGGGTTTTTGCTGGAATCTGGTCATGGCGGTACGGTTGCCGGCGTTGTCGTAGGTGTAGCTGTTTGTGTGGTGAATCCTGCCGGAGGAGCCTCCTTTGCGCATGGTTTCGGAGGTCAGCCGGTTTAATGGATCGTATGTGTACTGAATATGATCGCCGTCGGCTGAAGTTATGGCTGTTCTTATGCCGGCTGCGTCGTATTGGTAATTATACGAAGAGATGACCTCCTGAGCATTCACTCTCTCGTTGACCAGCTTTAAGAGCCGGTTCAGGTTGTCGAAGGCATAGGTGGTTCTGGTGTTGTTGGGATAAGTCGCGGACACCAGATTGGATAATTTATCGTAGGCGTAACTTGTGGCTTTGCCCTGCGGGTCGGTGACTTTTGTCAGGCGGTTTAGCGAGTCGTATTCATAAAGGGTTACGCTGCCGTCCTGGTCGGTCATTTTGGTGCGGTTTCCGGACGCGTCATATTCGTAGCTGATGGTGTCGGTGCCCGCCGGTCCGTTTTCTTTTATGAGGCGGCTCAACTGGTCATACTGGTAAGTGGTGGTCCCCCGGTCGTCGCTCATGGCGGTGCGCCTGCCGGTGGTGTCGTACTGGTAGGAAACACTGCTTCTGTCGGGATAGGTTACGCTCACCAGACGGTCGTTTTCATCATATGCATACCGGATGGTGTTGCCGCCCGCGTCGGTTGTGGCGGTCCGGTTGCCGGCGGGGTCGTATGCCATGGTTGTCGTGTGGTCCAGGGGACTGATGACTTCGATAAGCCGGTTGAGCTGGTCATAGTTGTAGGTGGTCCGGTTGTAATTGGCGTCGGTGAAGCCGACCCGGTTGCCTTCGGTGTCGTAGCTGTAAACGGTGGTATGACCAAGGGGGTCGGTGACACCCGCCAACCTGTTGACGCTGTCGAAGGTGTAACTGGTGGTGGTGCCCCGGGGATCGGTGAGGGCGTCGAGGTTACCCGCGGCGTCGTATTGATAGGAAACGGTGTTGCCGCCGGGACCGGTTACCCGCAGGGGCCGGTTCACGGCGTCGTATGCTATGGAGGTGGTGTTGCCCAGGGCGTCGGTGACGGCCGTGCAGTTGCCTGCGGTGTCGTAAGCAAATTGGGTCCGGTTGAGTATGGGATCGATGACGGCGGCAAGGTTGCCGGGGGCATCGTACTCACAGGTGGTGATGCTGCCTTTGGGATCTGTGGCGCTGATTGGATTGCCGCTGCTGTCATAAGCGTAGGAACAGTTATTTCCTGCTGCGTCGATAGCTTTGATGAGGTTGCCCCGGCTGTCGTATTCGTAAGTTGTCTGGTGACTCAAGGGGTCGGTGATGCCGGTGCACAGGTTGTATATGGGTTCGTAGGTGAAGCTGGTGCTGTTGCCCTGCGGGTCGGTGAGACCGGTGAGGTTGCCCCGGTCGTCGTAGGTCATGACGGTGGCGTGGCCGTTCCGGTCGGTGAAGCGGGTTTTGTTTAGATCGCTGTCCCATTGTGATTCCTGACTGTGATTATCGGCGTCCTCGATGCGGGTGATGACCCTGGTGTCGCCGATGACGGTATGGTAATAGGTGGTGGTATGTCCTTTGGAATTGGTGGTGACGGTTTTCCGGTTATCCGGATCGTACTTGAGACTGATGCTGTTGTTGTCGCCGTCATAGGAAAATTTCGTGGCGCGGCCTTTTGTATCGTAGGTGAAGTTGCGCTTGTTGCCTTTCGGGTCGGTGACCGTCAGAAGCTGGTGCTGGTGGGTAAAGTTCTTGTATTCGTATGTGGCGGTGTTGCCGGCCGGGTCGGTGACGGTTTTCAGGTTGTTGTTACCGTCATAGGCGTAACTGATTGAGCGGTCGAGCGAACCGGTGACACTCAAGATCCGATCCTGGGAGTCGTATGTGAAGGTGATCTGGCGGCCGGAGGCGTTTGTGACTGTGTCAAGCCTTTCCCCGTTGTAGGAGAGGGTAATCTGGTTGCCGTTTTGATCTTCTATGTGACTCAGTTTCCCTGCGGTGTTAAACTGGCTGATCACGCCGTGCTTGTCCCGCAGGGTGAAGGTTCCGTCGGCGCTTTTGGTCAGGGTGGAGCGGTTGCCCGCCGGAGTCTGGTAAGTGCCGTCGGGGTTGCGGGTGAAGATTGCCAGTGCCCCGTATCCGTCAAATTCCCGCACGGTAGCGCCTTTGTCTACGAGGTGGGTGTTGTTAGCTGTGGGTCCAGCCGAAGCCGAAGGGGCCCTGGTTTTCGAACTTGGAATTATAGGTCCTGGTGAACTGGAGGGGAATGCCTTTGCCGGGAATAATCAGGTCTTCAAAAACGCTGAACACGTTGCCGGTGGTGACGTTAATGGGGTCGCTGGCCACGGTGGCGTTTGGGTCGGCGGTCGGGCCGTTATTCACCTGTTCCGGGTCGGAAGGCGCAGGGGGTTCTTCTTCTTTGGGCGGTTCTGTCCACCAGAACTGGGCGGCCATGAAGGAGGCGCCTTCGATGGCCAGAGGTTCGGTTAGGGTGGTGACGCTGCCACCGGTGATGTTGATTAAGGCTGATTCGGTACGGGCGTATGAAATGATGCCGTTCTGGTCGGTGGTCAGGGTGATGGTTTCGGTGTAGTTGTTATGGCCGGGCAGACGGAAGGTGGCGGAAAGCTGTTTGCCGGCCACCGGGTTGCCGGTTGAATCGAGAAGCCGGGCTTTCAAGCTTAAGCTGAAGGTGTTCCGGTACTGCCGGGAGTTTTCGATGCAGGATGAGATGTTCGCGTCGGCTATATAGTCAACCAGCGGCGGTAAGGATAAGGCGAGATCTGCGGCGGTGTTTAAGTTTTTGCTTAAGGCGGCAACCGGTACCGGCAGAATTGCCGGGGTCCCTTTGTTTTCTCTGCCGTTTAAGGTGAAAGTGTACTCCAGCGGTTTGATCTGCCAGGTATTCGCTTCGGAGAGGGTATGGTCAGGGGTGACGATAAGGGTTTCGGTGAGGTTAACGCTGTATTTGCCGGGTGTGGTCTCGGACAACCGGCCGGTGTATCCGATGGTTGGCACGGTAAAGTCTATCGCTGCGCCGGAGAGTACCTCTGTTTCGGTTTTCAAGGGGTAAATGCTGAGGTAAGCTTCACTCCGGACCGTTACCTCGTTGTTTTCCCCGGTAACGGAGAAGCCGGAGAGTTTTCCCTGCAGCACCAGGGAGTCGTCGGGAATGATGAGGGTGCGCGGGCTGTTTTCTCCCGGCGACAGTTCGCACCAGGCCACACTGCCCACCAGGAGCAGGAAGACCAGGACGGCTACGTTTACCATTACCAGTACTGTTTTCTTTGAACCTATCATTTTTTCCCTCCAACTTTTCGTTTTTTCCCCAGGCAAACGACAAAAAGCCTGCCACCGGTTTAACCGTAGCAGACTTTCTTTTCCCCTTTTGCTGTTAAAACTCCGTTTTCTGTCGCGTCTGTGCTACTTTATCAACGGCAACCCGGCTGTCCTGGCAAGTGTCGCTTTAGACCCGTAGCTTTGCGTCCCTGCCTTTCGGCAGGTTTGCCTTTTTCATTTTGCTGATATTTTATCCTTTGCTGGGTTTTTTTGCAATAGTTCCCTGGAAAAAAAAATTTTGCCATCGACTTTTGTTGACATGAAAGCAGGTAATAGGGTACAATTTGACCGGTTTATATCCGGAATATACTGGTAGAAAGGTGTGTGTGCGGCCGGTGCGAAGAGGGGAGGGGTCCGGGGTTAAGGAGAATGTTTCTGCGGCAAAGCTCTTTGTTTTGCTTCTGGTCAGGCCTTCCGCCGGCGTCAACCGGATTCTGCGGGAGAAACCCGGGTTTAAAGGTATCGTGTTTTTTCTGCTGGGGATCGGTACGCTGCGGGGAATGGCGGAAGGGGTCTGGATTCTTTCCATGCAGGGGCGACTCGGCCAGGTTTTGAGCGCTCCACCGCTGCTCAAGGCATACCTGCTGCAGGGACTGCCTTTTGTACTGTCCAATGTTACCACTGCTTACGTGAGATGGGCGGCTTTCGCCGTCGTGCCTTTCCTGTGCGGGGTGTTTTTCGGCGGCAGGGGAAGATTTGAGGATTTTTTAAGGATTTACGGTGTTGCGCTGGGCATTTTTCTGGTTACCATTATGCCCAACTTCGCCTATCTTTTTGTGAAGCTGCCGGTAATCCGGTTTAATGTTTCGGAGGTGTACAACCCGACCATCGGGATCGGGCAGGTGCTCACTTCCTGCTGGCTGGTTTATGTTTCTTACCGGGCGGTTATGGTTGTTCACAAACTGCCCCGGTTCGAGTCGTTTTTTGCCGGGTTGCTGGTGCCGCTGCTCAATATCGGGATTCTGGTGCTGGGGGCGGCGGTTGTGTTCAATTTCCCGTCTCTGGCGCTCTTCTCTCAGAAGAAGGTGTTCAGCTTGTCTACTGCTGGTTTTACAGTGGCTACACTGATGGTTGTTCCCGTTTTTCTCTGGCTGGGATACGCTGTTGATAAAAGGATACACGTAAGGCTGGCTGGATCGAAAGAAACTTCTCACAGCAACAGATGACCTCCTTTTTTTGAAGGTATATCTTCTTGGTATTGGATGGGAAAGATGTTTAAGAACTTTATGAATTCTCTTGAAATAGCTAGAAAAAAAATAAATGATCCACTTTTTATGTTAGAAAACCGTGCAAACATTCGTATTTTATAAAGGAATCTGCTAAAATGAGTTTTATGGATGCAGTGCTTTTTATATTAAAAGGGTTGAAAAAAACCCTGCAGATAGAGATAGATGAATGGTTTGAACTTTTAGGTGAAGAAATTACTATGACAAAGCAAGCATTTTCACAACTTAGACAAAAGATTAAGCCTGAAGCCTTTATGCAGCTTAATGATAGTTTTATTAGCTGGTTTTATAATGATGATAACTTTAAATAATATAAAGGTTATAGATTACTTTCAATTGATGGTGGTGTTACAGAAATTTAGAATACTATTAATAATAGAGATCATTTTGGATACTATTAATACCAAAAATGACACGAACATTAATAGAGTGTTTTTATGAAGATGATATAGAAATACGAACAATGCTATTTGATAAAGCAATGAAAAAAATTACAAAAAATCTTGTTCCAATAAGGACGGATAGAAGTTTCCCCCGAAGGGAGCCTTCGAGGAAAAACAAATATCCAGTTAACAAAAAACGCTCTATGTAATATTCTGTAAGTTAAGCTTTATGACATTGGACTGCCGTCCCCTGTCGCACAAATAATTCTGTGTAAATGAAAATATTACCAATGGTTTTGATGGGTATTTGTGGTAAACAGCATTTGAAACCAATGGGGTCAGCCCTTGACATAGGACAAGCGTCCTGGATTTTCACCACGTCATTTTGGGCGCAAAGCGAAGCCGACTGACCCTAAGGCCAGCCGGCTTTCTATGTTCTTTACCGTTGAGGGGTATCCAATCCAACACTGGCGGTTGCTCCGATGGCTCCGGCGGTTTGCTGGCTGAGAGCTGCTTCTCCCAGGGCCACCAGCCTCTTGGTGATGTTACCACCGACATATCCGTTCTGCCTGGAGGTAAGCTGACCCTTATCAATCTGATTGTAGTTGGAAAGGCCCAGCTCATTGGCAACCTCGAACTTCATCGCATCCAGAGCATTACCGGACCCAGGGACAACATGCGTATTGCTGTTACGCGCCATTTTCATTTATCCCTCCTTTATTTTTGATGATACTATTTTGTCCTTTCAACCATCGAAAATACATAGTATTAATTGGATTGCAGTGCATATATTATATTTTATTCCATTCCAGTATTTGCACAGCAATATCATAAAGATTAGTGATACCTGATTTTCTTTTTAACATGCAAATATTATTTACTCGTATTAAAAATAAAAACCACAGCAAATATGTGGACCGACTGTTAAAAACCGCCTTGTTATTTTAAAATATTTAATTAATACTGCTTAACTTATCCTATGGCCAAAAAACCAAAACCCTTGTACCTGTTGTTGATTTCCCTGGCCAGAGCCCTGTTCTCAGACGAACGAAGCCCCGGATCCCTTTCCACCAGTCGCCTGGCCTCCCGGGCGGCCACTTCCAGCGCCCTTATGTCCCTCACCGGATCGGCAATCCTGTATAGTATTTCTCCAGACTGCCGGGTTCCGAACAATTCCCCCGGCCCCCTCAAATCCAGATCCTTTTCTGAAAGCACAAAACCATCGGATATGGTCCTCATGGCCTCAAGCCTGGCTGCCGCCTGATCACCCCTGGCATCTGATATGAGGTAACATCTGGATGAGTACCCGCCCCTGCCAACCCGTCCCCTCAGTTGATGCAACTGGGCCAGGCCAAAACGATGGGCGTCCACCACCGTCATAACTGTGGCATTGGGCACATCAACACCCACCTCAATCACGGTGGTGCTGACCAGGACATCCACCAGACCGCACCTGAAGCGCGACATTATATCCTCCTTATCCTCGGCCCTCATACGGCCATGCAGCAGGTCAACCCTGCAGCCGTCAAGGGCGCCCCCGGCCAGCAGCTCTTTCAGTTCAACGGCGGCCTGCAGGTCGGTTTTTTCCGATTCCTCAACCAGAGGGCATACTATGTAAGCCTGGCGGCCCCGGGATACTTCTTTTTTGATGGCGCTATAAACATACCCAGCCTGGGATCTGACGCAGACATAGGTTTCCGTCGGCTTCCTTCCCGGCGGTAAGCCTCTTATGGAGCTTATATCCAGATCTCCGTAAACGGTCATGGCCAGAGTCCTGGGGATTGGCGTGGCGGTCATTACCAGCACATCCGGACTTTGTCCCTTTTGACGCAGCAGCGCCCTTTGCCTGACACCGAAGCGGTGCTGCTCGTCAATAACCGCCAGGGCAAGGTTCTTGAACTGAACATCCCCCTGTATGACGGCATGGGTTCCCACCACCACCTGAATTTCACCGGTTTTTATTGCTGCAAGCAAATTTTCCCTTTGCTTTTTCTTCATTCCCCCGGTGATCAGTGCCACTGAAATTCCCATCTGGTTGAAATATTCTTTTATGTTTATGTAGTGCTGACCTGCCAGTATTTCAGTGGGGGCCATCAGGGCTGCCTGGAATCCTCCGCTCACCGCCCTTATCATGGCCAGAGCGCAAACCACGGTTTTGCCCGCCCCAACATCTCCCTGGAGCAGACGGTTCATGGGATAGGGATACTGCATGTCTTTTTTAATTTCTTCCCAGGCCTGACCCTGTCCGGGTGTTATTGTAAAGGGCAGCCGGGCCATAAACTCCCTTTCCAGATGGTCGACGGAGGGATAAGAGTGTTTTTTTTGCTTCTGTCTGCATATCTTCCTGACCACAGCCACCATCACCTGGTGGATAAGCAGTTCCTCAAAAATCAGCCGCCTTCTGGCCATCCCCAACTCCTCCCGGGAGCCGGGAAAATGAACCCTGTTTAATGTGGTCCGGAGTTCTGGAAGTACATACCTGACCGTTATGTCCGGGGGTATGAATTCTCTCATATAGTCCCCCCACTGGTCCAGGGCGGTTTTTATCATTGATCTGACCAACCTCTGGCTCAGTCCCTCGGTGAGAGGGTAGATGGGAACTATGCGGCCCGTATTAATCATATCGCCGCCATCTTCCACCTCATAGTCCGCCACCTGCACCTGCAGCTCAGTATGAAAAAGGTGTATCTTTCCGGTTACCAAAAGGCCGGTGCCCACCGGGATACGGTTTCTGATAAAGGGCTGATTATACCAGACCGCAACCACCCGGTCCGTGCCGTCATGAATGAAAATCCTGGTGACAGTCAGTCCTTTTCTGGGCCTCTTTTCTTCCCCCCCGGTGACCACGCCCCTTACTGTGGCCTGCCGGCCGTTTTGATAGGCCCTGGCGGGCATGAGCCTGCTGCGGTCGTCATAATCCCTGGGAAAATAATAAAGCAGGTCCCCTATGGTACTGACGCCCATTTTTCTTAACAGGCCAACCCTTTTAGGACCGACATTTTTCAAATACTGAACGTCTTTATCCCAAATATCACCGCCGCTCACCCGCATAACCCCCAAAAAATTCAACAGCTCTTTACATCACCGGTGAAATTTTCTATTTCTTTTTTTTCAAAATGAACTGAATGCCCTGGTCAGGATCACTCCAGAAATCCACTAGGCGGAAGCCCTCCCCGACCAGTTTCCGGCACTGCTTTATGGCGTCTTCCATATGGCTGAGGAAAACTTCCCCGGTCTTGTCGTTAAGGTCCGGAGTATTATCCATTGTAACCTTTTCCTCAATATAATTACCTGAGTCAATCGGCTTTTCCACTTTTATATCAGACATGTATACACCCCTTTCTTAATAATGCCTAATTATATCTACTCCAAATAATTACTGTCAAGAACTTGAATATCCCGGACACCCGGCAAAACCGGATGCCCAGAAATGAAAATCAGCTTGCACCGTTAATTATTTTTTGGTAAAATGACAAGGTGGTCTTCAAAAGGAGGTGTTTTCATGGCAAGAATATGCGCTGTATGCGGAAAAGGTATTCAGGTGGGGATGCAGGTTAGCCACTCCCATATCCGCACTAAAAGAACCTGGTCGCCTAATCTGCAAAGGATAAAAGCATTGGTGGACGGCACACCCCGGAGAATACTGGTCTGTACCCGCTGCATCAGAAGCGGCAAGGTTCAAAGGGCTATATAAGAAAACGCCCTGACGGGCGTTGCCCTCAATATGGCATATACTTTCCTTAACGATAAAAAACGGCTGAAGGCCGTTTTTTTGTGAGGATATCTGGCTGTTCCCCCCTTATTCTTTTAGCTTGTAAGTTTTTGATTGCTGAGAGCTACATCCTGGTTTTAATCCTTTCCAGTGCCCTTTCGGTGTTTTCCCTGGTGCCAAAGGCCGTGAGCCTTAAAAAGCCCTCTCCGCCCGCCCCGAAGCCCGCCCCCGGGGTTCCCACCACATGGGCGTCCTTCATCAGCCTGTCGAAGAATTCCCAGGATCCCATGCCGTTGGGAGTCTTAAGCCAGACATAGGGGGCGTTCACCCCTCCGAATACCTTGTATCCGGCCTTCTGCAATCCTTCCCTGATGATCCTGGCGTTCTCCATATAATAATCTATCATTTCACGCACCTGCTTTTTGCCCTCCCCGGTATACACTGCCGCAGCCCCCACCTGCACAGGATAAGAAACCCCGTTAAATTTGGTGGTCTGTCTCCGAAGCCATAAAGAATTCAGGCTGTGGGCCGCTCCACCCGAGTCATAGGCGGTGACCTCCTTTGGCACCACGGTATAGGCGCACCTGGTACCGGTAAAGCCTGCGGTTTTGGAAAAACTCCTGAACTCCACCGCCACTTCCCGGGCCCCCTCAATCTCATAAATGCTGTGCGGGACGCTTTCTTCTCTTATATAAGCCTCATAGGCCGCGTCGAAAAGTATAATGGACCGGTTTTCCCTGGCGTAGTCCACCCACTTTTTCAGTTCCTCCCTGGAAAGGGTCACGCCGGTGGGATTGTTGGGGAAGCACAGATAAATCATGTCCACCCTTTTTTCGGGCAGCGCCGGCTTCATACCGCTCTCTTCGGTGCAGGGGAGATATACTATCCCGTTAAACTGCCCTTTTTCATTCACCTTTCCGGTTCTCCCGGCCATTACGTTGCTGTCCACGTAAACCGGGTATACCGGGTCGGTGACCGCCAGTATATTGTCCATGCCGAAGATCTCCTGGAAGTTGGCGGTGTCGGTTTTGGCGCCGTCACTTACAAAGACCTCTTCTACAGATAATTCCACTTTGCGGCTGCTGAAATCATTGTCAATGATCAGGCGGATGAGGAATTCGTAGCCCTGTTCGGGGCCGTAACCCCTGAATGTTTCCTGGCGGGCCATTTCCTCCACACCCTTTTTCATGGCCTCGATCACGGCAGCCGGAAGAGGCCTGGTCACATCCCCAATCCCCAGCCTGATGATATCGGCGTCCTGGTTATTTATTTTAAACTGGTTGACCCTGCGGGCTATTTCCGAAAAGAGGTAACTGCCGGGCAGCTTAAGATAGTTTTCGTTCACATGCGCCATTTCTGTTTCTCAATCTCCTTCTAATTTTCTTTCGAATTACTCTATTCCCTTGATCAGGTTGGCCATTTCAATGGCTGTTACCCCTGCGTCCCATCCTTTGTTTCCTGCCTTTGTGCCGGCCCTTTCAATGGCCTGCTCTATGGTGTCGGCGGTAATCACCCCGAATATCACGGGAACACCGGAATCCAGACCCACCTTGGCCACACCCTTGGAAACCTCTGAGGCCACATAATCAAAGTGCGGGGTGGCGCCCCTGATAACGGCGCCCAGGCAAATAACGGCGTCAAAGCGCCCCAGTGAAACCATCTTGCCGGCCACCACGGATAACTCAAAGGCTCCTGGAACCCAGGCCACCTCGACATCCTGATCTTCCACGCCATGGCGCTTCAGGGCATCCAAAGCCCCTGACATGAGCTTGTTGGTTATAAACTCGTTAAAACGCCCCACCACCAGACCAAAGCGCAGCCCCTGACCCAGCAGATGACCTTCAAATACCTTTACCATTAATTCTCCTCCTTTTCTCTTCTATTTTTCAAGTATATTGAGCAGGTGCCCCAGCTTGCGTTTTTTAGTGGCAAGGTAAAAACGGTTATTTTTGCCCGGGCGGATTTCCACCGCAACTCTGCCCACCACCTCCAGACCATGCCCTTCCAGCCCTGCAATCTTTCTGGGGTTATTGGTTATCAACCTGATCCTGGTCAGCCCCAGATCAGCCAGTATTTGAGCCCCAAGGCCGTAATCCCGCAGGTCTGCGGGGAACCCCAAGGCCTCGTTGGCTTCCACCGTATCCTTACCCATATCCTGCAGCCTGTAGGCCCTTATCTTGTTCAGCAGGCCGATGCCTCTCCCTTCCTGACGCATATAAAGGAGAACCCCGGCTCCTTCCCGTTCAATCATGTTCATGGCGGCAGCCAACTGATCCCCGCAGTCGCATCTCTGGGAACCAAAAACGTCCCCGGTAAGGCACTCCGAGTGCACCCTGACCAGAGGGGCTTCCATCTGGTCAAGGTCCCCCTTCACCAGGGCTATGTGTCCCTTCCCGTCCAACAGGCTTTCATAGGCCACCGCCAGGAAATCGCCATGCTTGGTGGGAAGCTTTGCGGAGTCCACCCTCCTGACCAATTTTTCGGTCTTTCTGCGGTACAGGATCAGGTCGGCAATGGTGGCCATTTTCAGATGGTGTTTCCGGCAGAATTCCATCAGTTCAGGTACCCTTGCCATGGTGCCGTCTTCTTTCATTATCTCGCAGATAACCCCCGCCGGATACATGCCGGACATCCTGGCCAGATCTACGGCGGCCTCAGTATGGCCCGCCCTGCGCAGCACTCCGCCATCCTTGGCCCGCAGCGGGAAGATGTGTCCCGGCCTGCGCAGTTCGTCCGGCTTGGTGGCCGGGTCAAGAATGGCTGTAATGGTGGCCGACCTCTCGTGGGCAGATATTCCAGTGGTGGTGTCCTTGTGATCCACCGATATGGTGAAGGCCGTGCCGTGCGGATCGGTGTTGTTGGTCACCATGGCCGGAAGTTCAAGCTGATCAAGCCTTTCCCCCAGTATGGGCAGGCATATCAGCCCCTTGCCGTGTGTGGCCATGAAGTTCACCGCTTCGGGGGTGGCCTTTTGGGCGGCCATGATCAGGTCACCCTCATTCTCCCTGTCCTCATCATCCACCATAACCACCATTTTACCCTGGCGCAAATCCTCAATAATTTCCTCAATGGTGTTAAACTTAAAGTCCATTTTTCTTCCTCCTATGTCATGAAACCCTTTTCGGCCAGAAAGTCCAATGTGATTGCCCCGCCGGATCCTTCGGTTTTCCCGTTTTCCCGAACATTTAAAAGCCTTTCTATATATTTACCCACCAGATCTCCCTCCAGGTTTACGGTATCCCCCGCCTTTTTATATCCCAGCGTAGTCATGTGAGCGGTGTGGGGTATCAGGGATACCCGGAAGTAAGTTTCACTGAAATCAACCACCGTCAGGCTTGTGCCGTCTATGGACACCGACCCCTTTTTAATTATATAGCGCATCAACCCGGGAGGGGCTGAAACCGTTATGAGGGTGGCAATGTCATGCCTTTCCCGGCGGGTTATGGTGCCCACCCCGTCGATATGCCCGCTGACCATGTGTCCCCCCAGCCTGTCCCCCAGCCTCATGGCGCGCTCAAGATTCACTTTGTCCCCGGATTTTAATGCGGCCAGATTTGTTTTGGCCAGTGTTTCTGCCATCACATCGGCCACGAAGTAGTTCCGGTCAAATTCCACCGAGGTAAGGCAAACACCGTTTACCGCTATGCTGTCCCCGGTCTTCATGTCTTCCAGTATCTTTCTGGCGTCGATGTGAATGCGGGCGGAGTCAGCCCCCCTTGAAATTCCCCGGACAACACCCAGTTCCTCCACTAAACCCGTAAACATAGATTAACCTCACTGATTCGAAATATATCCCTCAACAAGTATGTCATCCCCAATCCTGGTCACCCTTACCCTCTCCAGCAGTGTTGCCCCGGCAACAGTTTCGGAACCCTGACCTCCCAGAGGGCCGGGGGCCTCCACCCCGCCGATGAGCTTGGGGGCTATAAACCATTCCACCTTGTCCACACCGCCGGAAGATATGGCCGAGGCATGGACCTGCCCGCCCCCCTCTATGAGCACGCTGGTTATCCCTCTGCGGGCCAGCTCGGTAAATACCGCCTTCATGTCCACCCTCCCCTCACTTTCCGGGAGGGCTAACACCTCAGCGCCAGCCTTCTTTAATAACCCAACCCTTTCCTCCGGGGCCTTGGTGGTGGTAATTATTAATACAGGGGCCTCCGAAGAGCTGTTAATCACCACTGATCCCGGAGGTGTCCTGGCCTGGCTGTCCAGCACCACCCTGACCGGGTCCCTGCCTCCCTCCGGAAGCCTGGTGGTTAGCGAGGGATTATCGGCCAAAACAGTGTTCACTCCCACCATAATGGCATCATACCTATCCCGGAGCCGGTGTCCATACTCCCTTGCCTTTGGACCTGTGATCCATCTGGAGTCCCCGGTCCGGGTGGCGATCTTTCCGTCCAGGCTTACGGCGGCCTTTAGCACCACAAAGGGCTTACCGGTGGCGATATATTTTATGAATACCTCGTTAAGCCTGCTGGCCTCCTCCTCCATGACTCCCCAGACAACCTCCAGCCCGGCCTGCCTCAGCCTTGCAAATCCCTTGCCGGCCACCAGGGGATTGGGGTCGGTCATGGCGGCCACCACCCTGGCCACTCCGGCATTTATTACGGCCTCGGTGCACGGGCCAGTCCTGCCGTGATGGCAGCAGGGCTCCAGGGTGACATAGAGGGTTGATCCCCCGGCCCCATCCCCGGCATCCCTTAAGGCCATAACCTCGGCGTGGGGAGTTCCCGCCCCGGCGTGAAATCCCCGGCCCACAACCTTGCCTTCCTTCACCAGCACCGCCCCCACCATGGGATTGGGGCTGGTGCGGCCAATGGCTGTGGCGGCCAAATCCAGAGCCATTTTCATATACTTTGTGTCCTCCAAGTTCCACCTCCAAAAAACAACAAAACCCCAGGAAATATACCCCGGGGAATGATCACACAAAAGGATATCCATTACGTCTCACGACGCAGATAACCATACGTAATCCACCTTCTACCATCCAGACTTTAAGGGTCCTGTAATGTAAAAGACCCGTTAACTGTCGGCCCCGGCTTTCCACCGGATCAACCCTTGCGGGCTCGCGGGCTCGGCCACAAATTGCGCCACACCGCCGGTAGGGAATCCCACCCGTCCCCGAAGGCAATTTTTTTTATTTATTATAGGCTCATTATACGGGTGTGTCAAACATAAGTTTTCCGAAAGCAGTCAGCTTATATCGGACTTCCCCAGTTTTCGTCTGTACCTCTGCAGCTCTGCAATGATGTCGGGTATCCTGTCAATGGTGGCCCTTCGCCTGTAATAGTCCCGAGGTACCCTGCACTCCATCAGACAGCTGTAAAGCACGGAAAGTTTAAGGTGTGTGACTCTGGGCAGCATGGCCACATCGCCCCCCAGCCTGTGCCAGGCCCGGGTGAAGAAAATCATTCTACTGTCTTCCTGCAATTGAGGGGAAAGCTCACCGGATATCTCAGTGCCCATTCCCTCCAGGGAGGGATTTATCATTTCCAACATTCTCTTGTTCTTCCTCAGTTCCTCCACCAGCTCGTCTATAATAAAGAGTCTCTTTTCAATCACTTCCTGCCTTCTTACCGCATGATAATACCAAACCGTTACTATTACACCGTACAGTGTCAGGAGGCCTCCCAGGGCAGCCTCGTTGAATCCTGATATAAACCAGCGGCTGTTAACGTCCTCCCGCATGGTGGAAAAGGCCACCGGCGCAATGAATCCGGTCCAGCGGGCGTTGACCAGGTAATGTATCAACTCCCTGTTTACCGCCAGTATCAGCCATACAATCAGGGGGCTGAAAAAGACCACAAATCCAGTAATCAACCAGCGTAATAATCTAAATGAATGTCTTGCGGGACGTCCCATAAAAAGGCAGAGCCTGTTCCAGCCGTGCTTCATTGACTGCCTTACGCCGCCCGAACGGGAAACCGCCATCTATCCACCCCCCATATAAGAACGGCTTTTTCATCTGAATTGGCGCAAGCATCGTTTATGATATAATGCCAATAATTATCCCCTGTTAAACAATATAAACCTACTTGCCCTGTGGAATTAAAGCATTTACTTATCACTCAATTGACAATATAATTATATTTTAGAATATTTATTATTAAGAGGTGGGGGTTGTTGCTGCAAATGTCAAGTGAAAGAATGGGTACCGGCCTGATCCCTCCGCATGTAAAAGGATTCCTGAAATGGGCCGAGGAAGATCCGGAAGGTTTCTGGGAAGATGCCGCGCTCAAGGCATCCCATGATATTCACTGGTTTAAGAAATGGGACAAGGTTTTTAATTGGGAATACCCCCATTTCCAGTGGTTCATGGGTGGATTAACCAACATATGCTATAACTGTGTTGATTACAACATAAAGCGCGGACGGGCAGGCAGGGCGGCCATCGTGGCGGAATCGGGCGAAACCGGCGAGGTCAGGACTGTCACCTATGCGCAACTGTTTTCTTTAGTCAAGCAGTACGCCGCAGCCCTAAGGGGAATGGGCGTAAAGAGAGGCGACCGGGTTGCCGTTTATATGCCCTCAGGAGTGGAGTCGGTCACAGCAATGCTGGCCTGCGCCCGCATTGGGGCAGTCCATGTGGTTATATTCGCAGGCTTCTCCTCCAATGCGGTGGCGGACAGGGTAAATGCTTCAGGAGCCCGGTTTGTGCTGACCCAGGATGAGGGCTCCAGGAGGGGCAAACCTGTTGAACTCAAACCCATCATCGACGATGGCCTGTCTAAGTGCCCCCCCGGCCAGGTAATCAAGGTGGCCGTTCTGAGGAAAAGCGAGGAACGCGCATACCCCATGCTGAAAGGTAGAGATATATACTGGGATGAATTCCTGGCCGGCGGTGAGGGATTTAGTTCCGATTACGAGCTTATGGAGGCCAATGACCCGCTGTTCCTGCTTCCCACCTCCGGCACCACGGCCAAGCCCAAGATAACGGTGCAAAAGCACGGCGGCTACCAGATGTATGTTTACTGCATGGGCAAGTGGATATACGGGTTAAAGGAAACCGATGTCTGGTTCGCCACATCTGATATAGGCTGGATTGTGGGACACAGCTTCAACGTATACGGGCCGCTCCTGACCGGTTGCACCACCTTGCTCTTTGAGGGGACCCCGGACTACCCCCGCAAGGATATGTGGTGGGAAATGGCTTCCCGGAACAAGGCCACCGGGCTGTGGCTCTCCCCCACCGGAGTAAGGGGGATGATGAGGCTTGGCATTGAGAATGCCGAAAAACACGACCTCAGTTCGGTGGAAAGAATATTCTGCGCCGGCGAGGTGCTGAATCCCCCGGCTTGGAAATGGCTGCAGGAAGATGTATTCAAGAATAGAATACCGGTGATGGATCACATGTGGCAGACCGAAACTTCCGGCCCTATATTCGCAAATCCTTACGGCCTGGGCATTATACCCATCAAGCCAGGCTCGGCCCACATACCGGTCCCCGGCGTGGTTGCCCGGGTGGTTGACGAGAAAGACGGGAAACCCCTGGCCCCGGGAGAAAAGGGAGTGGTGGTGATAAAGCGGCCCTTCCCGGGACTGGTTTCCGAGCTTTGGGGCGATCCCGACGGGCTCAAGACCAATTATTGGGAAAAGATGGAATCCACAAAGGGATCTTACTACTGCGGAGACGCGGCTGCCATGGATGAAGACGGATACCTGTGGTTTGCCGGGCGGTCCGATGAGGTAATCAAGATCGCGGCCCACCGCATAGGCACAGTGGAGGTGGAAAGTTCCCTGATAGGTCACCCGGCCGTGGTGGAGGCCGGTGTATCCGGTGTTCCCGACGAACTGAGGGGCGAGGTGGCCTGCGCCTTCGTGGTATTAAAACAAAACTATGAACCCTCGGAAGAACTTAAAAAGGAACTGATCACTCACATCCGCAAGACCATGGGCGCCATCGTTGTAATGAAGGACATACAGTTCGTAGGGTCGCTGCCCAAAACCCGCAGCGGAAAAATAATGCGCAGGGTCATGAAGACCCTCATGATGGGCAATGAACTGGGTGACCTGTCCACCATCGAGGAGGAGGCCTCGGTTTCAGAAATAAGGGACGCCATTTTAAAGATGAAATAATGCTAAAATTAAGAAGGCCCACTGATGCGGGCCTTCTTATTTCCTGAAAACAGAACTCAGAATTCATAATTCAGTCAACAGTGCCGTCACTGTTTTCCACAATGCTCTGTTCCACAGCTTCTCTGTGGTTTGCCTCCAGTTCCACCTTGACATCCTTGACCTTTTTCTCAAAATCCTTGAAACCCATACCGGCTCCCTCCTGATTTAGGCGGATTTTACCGGTTATTATATCCATTTTTATATGTATTATACCTTATTAGTCCGGATCCACCAAGCTATGCAGCTCTTCCTTCATTTCGGGGTGAACCACCATTATTAGAATATCGTCAGACTCTATAATGTTATCTGCCCGGGGCGAAACTATCTCTTCGCCGTTCCGGTATATGGCCAGCACCGTTGCCCCGGTTTTTCCCCTGAATTCAGCCTCCATGAGAGACTTCCCCACCAGGGGGGAAAAGCGGGTCACCTTTATCTCCTCAATTTTCTGGAACCTTCCGGCCATTTTAAAGGTGTAGTCCAGAAGGTCATTCATCAGTTTTTCTATTTCATTATTAAGCATGTCCCTTTCCCTCAACAGGAAATGCAGTCTTTCCTGAACATCCCTCAGTATCTGGCGCTGGCCGCTCTGGGCCAGAAAGGCCTCAGCCGCCTTTTTGGACCTTACCACCACGCCCACCCCGGGTGAAACATTTACTATCCCGGTGTCCTGCAGCAATGTCAGCGCCCTGCGTATAGTCTCCGGGGATACGTTATACTTACCGGCCAGGGTAGATCGGCCAAATACCTTTTGGCCTTCACGGTACTCACCTCTTACTATCCTGGAGGCTATGTCAATGGCAATATTGACATAGCGGGCCATTGAGCTGCCTGTATTGTCCATTTAATATTCAGTGCTCCTTTAAGAGAACAATCTAGGAGGCTGTTGAAAAAGTCCATCTGCGGCGTTGCGGCGGCGGCTTCAATGCTCAACGTACAAGGAGTACGCCTCCGCTTGAAGCCTTGCCGCGCCTTGCATCTGGAGCTTTTTGAACAGCCTCCGGTTGTAGTCGAATAAGTACTTTGTTGACCTCTTAATATAGTTTTGCAACACTCTCCTAGCGGTAATAAAAAATGAGGTCAGATTATTTCCCCCAGGTTCAAGAGGAGCCACAGCTGGTCTTTCTTCTTCACCACGCCCTTCAGATAGTCCACACTGTCCCCGGCCACCGAGGGAGGTTCGATTTCGTCTTCGCTGAACCTGCCCACCTCCAGGACAATATCCACTATCATGCCCACCTTTTGCCCCCCGTTCTCCACAACAATGATTCTGGTATCCTCGCCGTACTGGCTGACTGGAAGGTTCAGACGCTTATTCAAGTTGATTACCGGCACTATGCTGCCACGAAGGTTTATAATTCCTTCCACATAATGCTTGGTGTTGGGAACCCTGGTAATGTTGCTCATGCGGATTATTTCCTGGGTTTCCTGAATCGGAAGGGCATACTGCTGCTCGTTGAGCTGAAAGATGACTAACTGTTCTTCTGATTTCACAGGGTGATACCCCCTTATATTTAGCGTATAGGTGCGTGATACTAATCCGATGCATTAAGAATATTTAACATATTTCTGCAAAATCCTCCTGCAAAATAAGAATATCGCTAAATATTTGCAAAAGTTATTGCTTCCTCCTGAAAGAATCCGAAATTAGCGGGGTCCGGTATTGAGGAATGGGGAATGAGGACACTCTTAGCTTATAGCTTATAGCTTATAGCTTATAGCTTATAGCTCCCATTATGTGCCGGATGATGATGTCGTGGTCGGTTTTCTTTATATCCACGAACTCCACCCCCACAAGGTACTTCCCGACGCCGGGGGCCGGGGGAACTGTCCTGGTTACCACGGATAGCACATTCAGCTTACGGTAGCTGTTATACGCCGGCAGGATGAACTGCAGTATTATCCTGCTCCCCTGTCCGGTATACTCATCAACCTCCAGTTCCATTCCACCGGCGCTGATGTTTGTGGCGCCCGCCTTTTTAAATAAAGGTTCAGCTCCGGTTTCCGGCTGTATGGCGTATTGTATTCTCAACAATCTCTTTACCCTTACAAATCTCCTCTTGTCTTCCTTTACAGGGCCGTGAACCAAAGTCCTCCCGGCCTCTTCTTCCCTGTCCTTCCCGTATAATCCCCTGTCAGAAGACTTTTGAGCCCGGTCACCGCCATGGTTCCCGCCTGCTTCCCTTGCAGTGGCTTTGGGTAGTGTTTTTTTTAGTTCACCCAGGAGTATATCTCTGAAGGGGTTGTCGATCAGTATTTCACCCTTGTCTATGCGGGTAACGGAAGAAATATACTCCGTGGAGCTGTTTCTCTTATAATCGTATATTCTTCCTTTCAGGTGAAATCGCAGCACCTTCGGAAACATGCGCATTCCCCATTTCTTAGCTTCCGGGTTGCAGTGATTCCACGGTGATCGCCCGCCGGTTTCCGCTTTTGAACATTATGAGGGCAGGCCAGCTCGACCGGAAATAAATACCTATACATATAATATCGTAAATAGCCAAATAAAAATAAAGGCGGGAGGTTTGGGTATCACATATTTTTTTTTCGCTATTTTTCGAGGTTTTATTTAAGAAAAAACCCTGGAAAGCTGAGGTTGTCCGGTAAAAGCCCCCTGCAAAAGACAAAGGCTGCGGTATCTTTCCATCGGCCTTTGTCATCTATATCTATTTCCTGGGCTGATCCTGCTCTTTTATCGCCGATTTTCTTATTTCCCTGACGGCCTGTCCGGGATCGGGCCGTCCGAAAACCGATGACCCGGCCACCAGTACGGTGGCCCCGGCCTCTACCGCCAGGGGTGCGGTTTTGATCCCTATTCCCCCGTCCACCTGTATCTCGGCAGGCGATCCGGCGGTCTGCAACATGTCCCTGATGGTTCTTATTTTGGGCAGCATTGCACTGATCAAATCCTGCCCCCCGAACCCCGGGTTGACGGCCATCACCAGCACCAGGTCAACCATGCCCAGAACGTATTCTACGACCGACGGGTGGGTGGACGGGTTTAGCGCCACCCCGGCTTTTATACCCCTGTTCTTGATCATCTGTATGGCGCGGTGAAGGTGGGGGGTGGATTCCGCATGGACGGTGACCAGATCGGCCCCGGCATCAATAAAACCGCCTATGTACTGTTCGGGGTTTTCTATCATCAGATGAACATCGAATATCATATTGGAATCTTTTCTCAGGGCGGCCACCACCGGCGGGCCGAAGGTTATGTTGGGAACGAAGTGCCCGTCCATTATATCCAGATGAAGGTATTCGGCCCCGGCAGCCTCCACCCTGCCTATTTGTTCAGCCAGCCTGGAAAAATCAGCCGCCAGAAGCGACGGCGCCATTTTTATCATCTAATAGCTCCTCTCCCGAACAATGATTTCATTCAACATGTCAATGTATCTGCCGTACCGGCCTCCGTCAATTTCTTTTCCGGCCACCGCCCTCTTGACGGCGCAGTCAGGCTCGGCCTTGTGCAGGCAGCCCCTGAACCTACAGCTATTATTGTATTTTTCCATCTCCGGGAAAAAATACACCAGTTCCACCCTTTTCATTTCCGGCAGGAAAAGGGTGGAAAACCCGGGGGTATCAGCCACCAGCCCGCCGCCCTCCATGGTGAGCAGCTCCACATGCCTGGTGGTGTGACGGCCCCTTTTCAACTTGTGCCCCACCTCCCCGGTTTTCAGGGACAGCCCGGACTGAACTGCGTTCAAAAGGCTGCTTTTGCCGGATCCTGAAGGCCCGGCAAATACCGATATGCCCTCGGCCAGGATCTGCCGCAGTTCCTCTATACCGGCGCCGGCCCTGGCGCTGGTGAGCAAAACAGTGTATCCGGCAGCCCTGTAGGCCGGCGCAAATTCAGGGGTCCGCCCTTCCTCCAGGTCTATTTTGTTAAAGCAAATAACCGGCAGGACCTCTTCGGCCCCGGACTGTATCAGGAAACGGTCCAGCAGGGCCAGGGTGGGTTCGGGGTCCCTCACGGCAAATACAATCACCGACCGGTCCACATTGGCCACCGGGGGCCTCAGCAGGGCATTGCGCCGGGGATATACCTCTTCCACCACTGCCTGATCCTGCGCGTCAACACTTAAGAGAACCCGGTCCCCCACCAGAGGTGCAATATTCCGGTGCCGGAAAACCCCCCTCAGGGTGCACCGCCACAGGGAAGCTCCGGCTTTAACAAAGTAGAAACCCCCGTAGGCCTTTACTATGATCCCGTCTATATTAGAACTCATTTAATCTATTACTTGCTCCTTTATTAATTTGTCGTCAACATACACTTTAATGGTGGCCCTGCCCCAGTATGTTACCGTTTCCGCCACCTGATCCCCGGGATTATGGGTCTTGATATAGGCGTCATTGGTGCCCCGCACATCGGTGACCGTTATTTTAACCACATGGGGCTTGCCATCGTTGGGTATTTCCCGGACGTAAACTTTGGCGTCCCTGGCCGAGGGGCCGGGTCCGTTACTGACATTTACCTTGACGGCGGTTCCGTCCACCACCTGTTCTCCGGGGCCGGGGGTGTGAGAAACTATCTGCCCCCGCAGGTACTGTGCGCTGTACTGATATATTAAATCCCGGTCCATTTCCAACTTGACTTCGCCAAGCTTGATCGTGGCCTGGTTCACGGTCAGTCCCCGCAGGTCGGGTATCTTTCTGGCCGCCGGCTCGGTTCCTTTGGAAACACGCAGACTAATCCTGGATCCCTTGGGCGCCCTGACATTGGCGGCAGGTTCCTGGCTTATTACGAAACCCTTTTCAACCTCGCTGCTGAACTCTTCTTTGGGGGGCTCCTCCATCTCAAAACCGGCCTCGGTAATTTTAATCCTGGCGTCTATTACATTTAGTTTAATCAGATTGGGCACTTCCTTTAAATCTGATCCCTTGCTGACGGTCAGTGTTATAACCCTGTTTATTTTTACCGGAGGGTCGTTGGGGCCATATTCCTGCGCAATGACAATTCCCTGGGAAACAGTGTTGTGATACTGTTCCTTTACCTTGGATTTCAGTTTCTTTTGATCCAGTATTTCCTCGGCCTCGGACAGAGGCTTGCCCACCACAGACGGAACCGTCACCTCAGGAACGTTTACAAACCTGTAATAACCATACAACGCTGCCCCCGCCATTAGCATAATCAGTGCGATCACGGTAACCCATCCCGCCGGACTCAGTCTTTTGGCAGGTTTTTCCCGGGACGGGAACGGCTGGGCCGATGCTTTCAGGGCCAACATATCATCCCTTTCAACGGAAATAATACGGGTTGTGTCACCATCATCCCCGTTGACAGACTCTTCCAGCCTAAAGGACATCTCCCGGACACTGGAATACCTCTTATCGGGTTCTTTATGCAGCGCCTTCATCACCGCCCACTCCAGAGAAGGGGGAACATCGGGCTTCCTCACGGTGAGGGGTTCGGGGCTGCTCTGAATATGCTTCAAGGCTATGGAAATGGGGCTGTCGCCCGTAAACGGCAGGCTTCCGGACAGCATTTCATAAAGCACCACACCCAGGGAGTATATATCCGACCCGGGACCGGCCACCTCACCTCTGGCCTGCTCCGGTGAGAGATAGTGTACCGACCCCACGATGGTGTCTGATGAAGTTACCGTGGCGGCGCTGGCCTCCAGGGCTATGCCGAAATCGGTCAGCTTTGCCCTGCCGGACCTGGTGATTAGAATGTTGTGGGGCTTTACGTCCCTGTGTACAATATTGTTCTCATGGGCGTGCTCCAGAGCGTCACATACCTGCCTGGCTATCCTCACCGCCCTGGACGGCTCCAGGGGACCTTCCCTCTTTATTATACTCCTTAAGTCCTCTCCGTCTACATACTCCATTACCAGGTAGTGGGAGTGGTTTTCCCTGCCCACATCGTATATGCTGACTATGTTGGGATGCGAAAGGCTTGCCACCGACTGGGCCTCCCGCCTGAAACGCCTTACAAAATCTTCGTCCGAGGCATATTCGGGACGCAAAAGTTTAATGGTCACCATGCGGTTGAGAATGGCATCCCTTCCCTTGTAAACTATAGCCATTCCGCCACCGCCCAGCTGCTCCAGTATCTCGTACCTGTTTCCCAGCATTTTCCCAATCACTTGGACCTTCACCCCCCCTGTTAACTTATTTTGACAGGTATTCCCTGATAATCTCCCTGGCCACCGGTGTGGCCACATAACCCCCACCGCCGGCGTTTTCCACCACCACCGCCACCGCAATGCCGGGATTATCCGCCGGGGCAAACCCTATGAACCAGGCGTGTGTCTGTCCGTGCGGGTTCTGGGCTGATCCTGTTTTGCCGGCCACCCTTATTCCTGAGATTGCAGCCTGGGAAGCTGTCCCCCGCCTTACCCCGTCCTCCATGGCAGCCGAGAGATCCCGGGCCGTTTCCGGAGAAACTGCAGTGTACAAGGCCACCGGGGACATTTTTTTATGGATACCGCCGGACCGGTCCACTACCTTCTCCATAACCAGGGGCTTCATCACAACCCCGCCATTGGCTATACCCGCCGCCACCAGTGCCATCTGCATTGGGCTGACCAGTGTCCGGCCCTGGCCTATGGCCGTAGAGGCCGCCTCCGGGGGGCTCATCCTGTCGGCTGGCAGCGTTCCGGGGTTATACGGTATTTCAGCGCTGACCACCGGATATTTCCCCATGCCTCCGGTCTTACCCTCATAATCCAGCAGTTCAAAGCCAAAGGAACCGGCTGCCCTTTTCAGCCCTTCCTCTCCCAGCTCCAGCCCCAGTTCACCGAAATAGCTGTTGCACGATACTGCCACCGCTTCATTGAAGCCCACCTTTCCATGGACACCGGTATCCTTTAAAACAAAGCCATCCACCGTTATGCTGCCTTTGCACTCCACGGTACGGCCGGTTTTTTGACCAGCCGCCTCCAGTGCCCCGGCCCCGGTTATTACCTTAAAGGTGGAACCCGGAGGGTAAAGTCCCCTGGCCGCCCTGTTCAGCAGGGGGGCGGAGTCTGTCTTGGTTTTCAGAATATCGTATCTGGTTGTTTTGATCTCCTGGGTTTTTCCATTTTTGGTTACACTCTCGGTTCTTACAACTTCTTCTATGGAACCCGGATCAAAGGCGGGTGAGCTTACCATGGCCAGCACGGCCCCGGTTTTGGGGTCAATGGCCACCACCGCCCCGCTCCTGCTGCCCAGCATGTTCAGGGCCAGCCTTTGCAGCCCGGCGTCTATGGTAAGGCCCACATTGTAGCCGTATCGCTGCCTGCCCAGTATCCGGTCAAATACCGCCCGCACCTTTCCGGCATCATCCATGGCCAGGAGATAGCTGTCAAAGGCCGATTCCAGCCCTGTGCGCCCGTACTGCCGGGAAACGAAACCCAACAGGTGGGCGGTCTCCCTCCCCCGGGGATATACTCTCACCTTTGCGCCGCCTATCACCCTGTCCTCGGCCAGCAGGGCGCCGCGCCTGTCGTAAATGGCGCCCCTGATTATGGCCTCCTCGGCCGCCGCCAGCCTCCTGTTGTGGGGATCGGTGGCCAGGGTGGGACCCACCACCACGTTAAGATACCCCATATATAGCATCAATACAGTAAATAGGGCTAAGAAGAGGTACCCCAGCTTCCTGATGTTGTCATTCATGGATTCTTGCCTCATGGGATATGTTCATCAGCATCCCCAGTATAATGAAATTGGCCACCAGGGAGCTGCCTCCATAGCTTATAAAGGGAAGGGTCACTCCGGTAAGGGGCAGCAGCTTGGTTACACCGGCAATGATGGTGAAGGCCTGCAGTCCCATCAGAGCGGTTAGCCCGGCTGCCAAAAGCTTGGAAAAATCATCCCTGGATTCCATGGCCGCCTTTAGACCCCGGAATATGAAAAGAATATATAACAGCACAATTGCTATGCCTCCCAGAAGGCCCATTTCCTCGGTTATGGCGGAAAATATGAAATCAGTGTGCACCGCCGGTATAAACATGGGAAATCCCCCTCCCAGCCCGGTTCCGGTAATGCCCCCCGCCCCTATGGCGAAAAGTGACTGGATCACCTGATAGGCCTGATTATAAGCTTCGTCTCCCAGTTCAAAGAAGCCATAGGGATTTAAAAGCCATATATTCACCCTTATCCTTACATGGTCAAATAAAAGATAGCTCAAGGCCCCGCCTGTCATGAACAAACCAACGCCTATGGATATATAAAGCATCCTGGCGGTGGCCACATACACCATGGCTAAAAAGGTTCCAAAATATATAAGGGCGGCCCCCAAATCCCGCTGAAACACCAGAAGCAGAAGAGATATTCCCCACATGCCCAGAAGAGGCCCCCACGCCCTGGGCCCGGGGAAGTAAAATCCCCGGAAGAATTCGGTGTCCTGGGTCAGTACCATCTTGTTTTCCGACATAAAGGAGGCCAGAAAGAGAACCACCAGTATCTTAACAAACTCCGAGGGCTGTATGTGAAAATAGCCAAAATCCAGCCAGCTTTTTGCCCCTCCCTGCTCAACCCCCAGAAAAATGGGGGTGATCAGGGCCAGTGCCCCCATGAGGGCATATATATATTTATATTCAGAAAGCCTCCGGTAATTGGTAAAAAGTCTGGTGGTCAGGAACAGAAAAAAAAGACCAATGATCATCCAAAAGAACTGTCTCAGCGCATAGAAGGGATTAAGCCGGTATAAAAATACCAGTCCGGTGTAGGAAAGCATGGCCACCACCGGCAAAAGGAAGGGGTCGGCTCTGAATTTGAGCGCCTGCCAGACAACAGCCACCAGCAGAAAACCCAGGGCCGGCACCGATGCCCCCACCAGTACCGAACGGGCATCCCCATCCCTCCAGAGGTATCCGGCATAGGCTCCGGCGGCCAGATACAGACCGGCCAGAACCAATAGCTTTATCTCGTATTTCCTGCTCTCTTCCCCGGCGCTAATCATCAATCTCAACCACTATCACCGAAATATTGTCGTTTCCTCCCCGGAGCAGAGCCTCGGAGACCAGGCTTTCAACCGCCTCCTCCGGGCCGGGGGCCAATCTGACCAGTCTCATTATTTCATCGTCCTCCACCAGGCCACAAAGCCCGTCCGAGCACAGCAGAACAACATCATCCTTTTCCAGGCGGACCCTGATCAAATCCACTTCCACCGCAGGACCGGTTCCCAGCGCCCTGGTAAGCACGTTTCTGTGGGGGTGATCCCGGGCCTGTTCCTTTGTAATGCCCCCCTGCCTGATCAATTCCTGTACCAGGGAATGATCTTGGGTGAGGGGGTATATTTTTTCGCCCCTTATTATATAAGCCCTGCTGTCGCCCACATGGGCCAGTATCATTTCCCTGTCTCTGATCACGGCGGCAGTCAGGGTGGTGCCCATACCCCTGCAGGAACTGTCGTTACTGGACGCATTAAAAACCTTACTGTTGGCTGCCCGGGCGCCGTCAAGCAATTTGCTTTCTATCTGCTCCGCATCGCCCGACCTGATCTGGTCGGCCACAGATTCAACGGCAATCCGGCTGGCCACTTCCCCGGCCAGGTGACCGCCCATCCCGTCGGCAACCGCAAACAAAGCCAGATCCGGGATAACACATATGCTATCCTCGTTTCGCTTCCTTACCAGTCCCACCTCTGTTGCCTGACTCCACCTCATATGCCCACCTCAAAAATTGCATGCTGACGTCACCGATCCTGATCTTGTCTTTATCGGCCAGTACAGTCGGCTTTTTTATTCTTACATCATTAAGGAAGGTGCCGTTTTTGCTCCCCCTGTCCTCGATCCAGTACTGGCCATCACTGCCGTATACCGCAGCGTGGTCCATGGATGCAAAGGGATCCACCATGGTTATGGTGTTTTTGCTGCTCCTGCCCAGGGTTGCCTGATCTTCCGGCATCAGGGAAAAAACACTTCCCGGGGTCAATCCCGGATCACCGGACGACAGCACAACCAGTCCCGCCACCGATCCGGGAAGGGGTTTAATTTCCACAGGCAATGGTTCGGCTGCCTTTTTGCCGACAGCCTCCTTCATGACCTCCCCAGACCTGAGATCCAGGAACATCATCCTTATCAACTGAAAAATAAACACATAAAGCATTATCAGGAAAATATAGCGGAATACCGTTAAAATTAAATCCAGCAACGCTAATCCACCTTAAAGGCGCACAGAGTGGCGCCGAATTTAACACTGTCACCGTTTTCCAGCTTTCTTGCACTGATGCGATCCCCGTTGACAAATGTACCGTTGGTGCTGTCCAGGTCGGTCACCAGCCAACCGCTCTTTTGGGGTTCCAGCCTGGCATGCCTGCGGGACATGTTTGCATCCGGCAGTGTAATATCACAGGACTCTCTCCTGCCAACGACCACCGGGTAACCCTCCAGTCTGAAAACCTTCCCGGCAAGGGGGCCGTCCATTACCTCCAGGAAATAGACCTGGCTTTGCCTGATCACCGGTATGGGGGCGGTATCCCTGGAGGGACGGTAATTCAGTGTGTCCTCAAATTCATTTTTTGCACCGGCCTCAACATCCCCATCACCGGAAACGCCGGCCGTGGAATTGCCGAACTTACCGCCGACACGGATCTGCCCGGGCTTTAAGTCCGTATCTTCATAAAATTTCACCAGGGGATGGGCCACCAGAGTAAAGTCCTTTTCCCCGGCCTTCTGGCTTATATAATCCTGCAGTTCCCGGGACAGTGCCCCGGCCAGGAATGATATGGCCGAATAATCCTCCGGGTGCAAAAAAACGTCGTACTCATGGGGGGCATAAACAAGGTTTACGCTCACCCTTTTGCGTTCCCGCATCTCCCGGGCCAATTTTTTGGCAATCTCCAGGGGCTGTACCCGGCCTCTGAATTTATCCCTGAAAAAACCTTCTATATATTTTTCCAGGCTGCCCTCCAATCCTGAAAAGAAACCCATTAACACCCCCCCTTATAAAAAAGGGGCCGGGCGCCCCTTCGGACGGTATGGACGTCCTCATGCCCCCACTGAAGCAGGGGGGGGGACACCCTCTTGAAACCCCGGTTTATATTGACAATGGTTGCATCAGGTAGTATTCCCCTTTTTTCTGACATGCTGTCATTCGCGGCCCTTTTGATCCATGGCCGCCCTTCTCCTTAGCTGACCGCAGGCGGCATCGATGTCGCCCCCCAGCTCCCGCCTCAAAGTCACTTCCACCCCGGACCGGTCTAAAACCTCCCGGAATTTTTTTATTGCATCGGGTGAAGACCTTTTATACTTCAGCTCCCCCACCGGATTATACGGTATGAGATTTACATGGCAGGGAATCCCTTTGATAAGGCCGGCCAATTGCACAGCCTGGTCAGGACTGTCATTGACCCCGGACAGCAGTGCGTATTCAAAGGTAATTCTCCTGCCCGTCTTGTTGCTGTAGTAGCCGCAGGCCTTTATCAGCACTTCCAGCGGATACTTCCGGTTTTGAGGAACCAGGCGGTCCCTCAGTTCATTGTCAGCCGCATGTAGGGACACCGCCAGAGTAAGGGGAAATCCTTCCCCTGCCAACCGCCTTATCCCGGGCTCCACACCGCAGGTGGACAGGGTGATATGCCGAAAACCGATGTTCAGCCCGTACACGGCGTTTATGTTAACCAGAAATTTTATGGTGTTCTGATAGTTGTCCAGGGGCTCCCCCGATCCCATCAGCACAATGTGGCTTATCCTCTCACCACAGTCCTTCTGAACCGCCAGAACCTGATCGTACATTTCCCCGGGGGAAAGGTTCCTTACCGCCCCGCCCAGGGCGGAGGCGCACAGTGCGCAGCCCATCCGGCAGCCCACCTGGGTTGAAATACATACCGACCGGCCATAGGAGTGCTTCATCAGAACGCTTTCCACAGCCTGCCCGTCATAAAGCCCGAAAAGGTATTTTACCGTATCGCCCCTGGAAGACACCTGTTTTCTTTGGGTAACCAGATTTCCCGGGGTGGCCCGCCGGGCCAGTCGGTCCCTGAGAGCGGCGGGAAGGTTTGTCATATCCTTAAAGGAGCCGGCCCCCTTGCTGAAAATCCACCCGGCCACCTGCTTCGCCCTGTATTGGGGCTCCCCCATTTCACTGAAAAAGGTCTCCAGTTCCCGCATGGTAAGGTCCTTCAGATTTATCCCGCGATCACCCATTTTGGCTCTCCGATGCCTTTTATTCTCCGCCCGGCAGGATTAAAACTCACCTGTTCTCCAGCTTTTATTTCTACAACTATCTTTTAATCCCTTTTTCTTGTCCTGCCATTCCATTATATCTCCTGATCACCTTTCACCATCCGGCAAATAAAGAAGCCATCAGTGCCGTGCCTGTGGGGATATAACTGCAGGTATCCCCCTGGGGCTGTTTCTTCCTCCCCCAGTTCCCCGGGCAGAAAATCAACCAGGCTCTCCCCCCGAAAGCGGGGGTGGGACTGCAGAAAGGCCCGCACCTGATCCTGATTCTCCTCCGGAAGGACCGAGCAGGTACTGTAAACCAGGATGCCCCCGGGCTTGAGGCAGCGTGAAGCCTCCTCCAGCATTTCCCTCTGCAGAATGGTTATTTCCGGAATCTGTTCCGGAAATTTTCTCCAGCGGGAATCCGGCTTTCTCCTCAGTACTCCGGTACCCGAGCAGGGAGCGTCCAGCAGAACAAAATCCGCCCTTTCCAAAAACTCCGCCGAAAGATTCCTGGCGTCGGCCATCACAGGCTTTACGCAATTTATACCCAGCCTTTGGCAATTCTCCTCTATGAGTTTTAGCTTGTGGGGATGAATATCTGCGGCCATAACCGTTCCCCTGTCATCCATAAGCTGGGCCAGGTGAGTTGCTTTCCCCCCCGGGGCGCTGGCCACATCCAGCACCAGCGATCCCGGCGGCGGTGAAACAGCGTGGCCCACCAGCATGGAACTCTCGTCCTGCACCTGGAAAAGGCCCTGCTCAAAAGGAGGGAACCCCCGCAAGCCCCCGGCTCCCTCCAGATCTATACCTTCAGGGGCGTATCTTGTCTTTGCGGCCCGCACCCCCTCACCGGCCAGCAGTTCTATCAACCGGTCCCTGGTGGTTTTCAGGGTGTTCACCCGGGCGGTGTGGGGAGCAGGCCTGTTATTGGCCATGCACAGGCTTATTGTCTCCCGGACTCCCATCTGGGCAATCCACCTCTCCACCATCCAGGCCGGGTGAGAGTATTTAAGCGATATATGCTTTACCGGGTCACTTTCCAGGGAGGGAAAACTGATCTCACCGGCCTTGCGAAGAACGTTCCGCAATACCCCGTTGACGAATTTAACCACCCCCGGGTGGCCGAACCGCCTGGCCTGATTGGCGGCCTCGTTAATGGCGGCCGGCGCGGGAACCCGATCCATGTACATTATCTGATAAACCCCCAGGCGCAGAATATTCCTTATCCAGGGGGTTTGCTTTTCCAATGGCTGATTTACGTGTTGTTGCAGTATCCAATCCAGTGTGTTCAAGGACCTGAGGGTGCCATAAACCACCTCGGTGGCAAAGGCCCGGTCCAGCCCGCCGGGCTTATGCTGTTCCAGAATCCGGCTCAGGGACAGGTTGGCATACGCCTCTCCGGCGTCAACATCCCTTAGAACCATCAGTGCCAAATCCCTGGCGCTGTTTTTATGAGGTGCTATTTTTACCGCCCGCCTTCTCTGCAATGAAAAATTTTATGGCCTTTTCCACCCGTACCATATCAATGAGTGTATTATTACAGGGACCGAAGGGTCTCTCGTTGGTGACTCCCAGAACGGGAAGGGGAGTGGAGTCCTGAATTCCGCTGGTAAGATCTCTCTCACAGGCCACCGCCACCACCGCCCGGGGACGGTAATCCTTTACATATTTCCTGGCCAGGGTTCCGCCGGTGGCCACCCCCATTTTTACCCGATAGCGGTCCCGGATCTCCAGCAGATCCCCAACGCAGCATTTGCCGCAGCGGCGGCAGTTATTAATCTCCACCGTTATTTTATGGGGACAATCGCTATTCTGCAGACAGTGGGGCACCAGCACCAGCAGCTGCTCCGGGGCCAGCCTGTATTGAACGGCCTTTACCATCTGGTTGTTAACTTCAATAAAGGAGCTTTTTATACGGTCCGCATCAATTTTGAAAAGTCTTCCCAGCCCAATTATGACGGGGAAAAATATGTTCAGGGCCACCCTCATGGGGCCCTGGAAAAAAAACAGCCTTTTGGAGGCCAGCAGGGTGACCAGTATTCCGGCCATACCCAGCCCGGCCAGCACCACCGAAGTGCTGAGGAAAACCACCATGGCCAGCACCAGTGTCTGGTTAATAACAGACTCACCCGGATTGAAAATGAGGTGCCAGAGGGCATAGGCAAGCAGTCCCGCCGTCAGAAGGCTGCACGCCAGGAGTCCCAGAAACAGTCTTTTGCGCACATATGTATGAATGTAAGGCAGGCTCACCTTCATTACAGATATCCCCCCTGTTGTTTAAGTAAAAAACACTGTCCAAATGCCTGGGACTAACCCAGTTGTAACCCGGTATCAATCCTGAAACCGCGTAAAAATTCAGCCGCCCCCAGCCTTTTGCCTCCCTGCACCTGCATTTCACGTATAATCAGAGGATAATCGCCGCACTGCACAGCCAGTCCACCTTCCCGGGAGCCTAAAATACACCCGGGAGGAGGATTTATACACCCGTCACCGGTATCCGGCACTCTACTCCGGTCCGGAGCGGCAACATTCCATATCTTCAACACCCTGTCGCCCAGTACGGTCCTGGCCCCCGGCCAGGGGTTCAGTCCCCGGACCTTGTTTTTGATGTCTTCGGCCCGGTCATGCCAGCTGATTACCTCATCATCACGGGTAATAACCGGTGCGTAGGTAGCCTTCTCATGATCCTGGGGAACACCCTGCAGCTTGCCCTGAGTCAGCAGTTCCGCCGTCTTTAACAATAGTTCGGCCCCCAGTTCTGAAAGACGGTCATGCACCATTCCAAAATTGTCCTCACCACCTATGGGTATACTGGACTGAAGCAGTATATCCCCGCTGTCCAGGCCCCTTTCCATCAGCATGGTGGTTACACCGGTTCGGGTTTCACCGTTCATTATGGCCCTCTGCATGGGGGCTGCGCCCCTGTATCGGGGCAGCAGTGACGAATGCACATTTATGCAGCCCAGGGGGGGAATATCCAGAATCCCGACCGGTAAAATCTGGCCAAAGGCCACTACAACTATCATTTGGGGCTTTATATCCCGGAGAAATTTTACAAAGCCTTCTTCCCTCACCTTTTCCGGCTGACACACAGGAATCCCCAGGCCAAGGGCCTCTTCCTTCACCGGGGAAGGCCGCACCTTTTTACCCCTTCCCCTGGGCCGGTCGGGCTGGGTAACCACCGCCGCCATTTCAAAGCCCGCCCCGGCCAGGGCTTGCAGACTGGGTACGGCAAAAACCGGGGTGCCCATAAACACTATCTTCATAATTCATCTCCGTCAGCTGTAAGCTTTTTCATCGCTTAGGAAAGTATATGACGCATTAAAGCATTAAAGCGCTGAAGCACTGAAGCACCAAAGCATTTTTATGTAGCCCAGAGTTTTTCTGGGGTCGCTCCGGGGTCACTTGAGGGTCGCTGCATTGTCGCTAATGGGTAGGTGGAGCGATTTGAGTCCGGCCTACATAACCTCCTGCTGCAACTGTCTCTAAACTCGGTCGCCAACGGAATGCCGACCGCCTCCAACGCCGCATCCTTGCGTCGATTCCGGCTTCCGGCTGCGTCCTGCAGCCGGCTCGGCATTCCGTAGGCTCGGTCGTTAAGAGACAGTAGCAGCCTCCGGTACATTCCGCACGGACTCAAATCACTCCCCCTCACTGCATGTCGCTGTGGGGTCTCTTGAGGGTCGCTTTTAAGGCTGCCTGTCACCATTCTGGCTTCTGGCTTCTGGCTTCTGGCTTCTGGATTCCCAAGCGCCCTTCAGGGCGTTTTTTTATTTCGCCCTTCGGATATTTTCGGCTTTATCAGTAAATAAAATACCATCCAGGTGGTCTATCTCATGCTGAAAGGCCCTGGCTGCAAAGCCCTGGACCACTATTTCCATTTCCAGCCCATCCCGGTTAAGCCCTTTTACCTTAATCTCCTCCGCCCTTTTGACATCCCCCACCACCTCGGGTATGCTCAGGCAGCCCTCAAGATCGGTTATTTCTCCCCGGGCCTCCTGTATCAAGGGGTTGATCATCTCCACCAGCCCTTCCCCCACATCAACCACTATGACCCTTTTGGATATGCCTATTTGAGGCGCGGCCAGGCCGACTCCCTTGTTGGCGTACATGGTATCACGCATATTATCCAGCAGCTTGATGATGTTTAATGTTATTTTAGGCACTTCCCTGGCCTTTTCCCGAAGAACCTCCTCACCTATTTCCACCACATTATAAACAGCCAACCCCATCACCCTCCAAGTTATACTGTCATTTATAAAAGTATAGTATAGAATACTCCACTTAGGCTACATCAGATTCTGGGGGTCTATATCCACAACGACTCTGCCGTCCTTGCCTCCCGTCATCCTGTCCAAAACCGGTTGCAATAGTTCACGTAGTCTGTTGCCGCTTTTTGACTTAACAATTAAATGATACCTGTAACGGTCCTTTATCCTGGGAAGAGGGGCCGGTGCAGGTCCCATTATTTCAGTTCCTTCAGAGGCGTAAAGCCCTCCTGCCAATCCAGCCGCCAGGGAAGCGCAGCCCTGGGCCAGCTCCTTTACCTTTTCCTCTGCGGCGCCGGTAACCAGAACCCTGGCCAGCCTTGAAAAGGGAGGATAGTTCAGAGCCTTTCTTATTCTCAGTTCATGCTGATAAAAATTCAGGTAGTCATGGGCAGCCGCAAAAACAATGGAATAATGTTCGGGAGACATGGTTTGCACCATCACCTCCCCGCCCAGTTCTCCCCTTCCAGCCCGGCCCGCAACCTGGGCCACCAGCTGGAATGTCCTCTCAGCCGACCGGAAATCAGGCATGTGCAGGGTGACGTCAGCATTTATCACCCCCACCAGGGTGACCCCCGGCATGTCCAACCCCTTGGCCACCATCTGTGTGCCAATCAGTATGTCTGCGCCGCCCTCCCTAAAGGTATCCAGTATCCTGCCGTGGGCTCCTTTGCGGGTGGTGGTGTCACTGTCCATGCGCAGTACCCGGGCGTCCGGAAAGCACCTGGCCACCTCCTCCTCAACCCTCTGGGTGCCGGTGCCGAAATAACCCACGTACTTGCTGCCGCAGTCGGGGCAGTGCCCCGGGGCATTCACGGTATGATTGCAGTAGTGACAGCGGAGGTGGCCCCTGGTATGGTAAGTGAGGGATATATCGCAGTGGGGGCATTTCATCACCAGGCCGCACTCCCTGCAAACCACAAAGGTGGCGTAGCCCCTTCTGTTGAGGAAAAGTATAACCTGCTGCCTGCGCTTTATCCTGTCCTCCACCGCTTCGGCCAGCGGCCGGCTCAATATTCCGGTATACCCCGCCCTAAACTCCTCCCGCATATCAACAACCCGCACCCCGGGCAGGGGCCTCATCTCCACCCTTTTGGTCAGTGTCAGCAGGCTGTAGGGGCCACCGGGCCGAGCTCTGTAAAAGGATTCAACAGACGGAGTAGCACTGCCCAACACCACCACGGCCTCAAACTGCCCGGCCAGCCTCAAAGCAACATCCCGGGCGTGATAGCGGGGGGTTTCCTCCTGTTTATATGAAGTTTCATGCTCCTCATCCAATATAATCAGCCCAGGTCTTTCCAGGGGGGCGAAGGCCGCCGATCTTGCTCCCAGCACCACCGTGGCCTCGCCCCGGGCAATACGCCTCCACTCGTCATATCTTTCCCCCTCGGATAACCTGCTATGAAGCACGGCCACCCTGTCCCCGAAGCGTCCCTTGAAAGCGGACACCATCTGGGGCGTCAGGGATATTTCGGGCACCATCACCACCGACTGCCTGTCATTGGCCAGGGTATGGGCAATGGCCCTCAGGTAAACCTCTGTCTTTCCGCTGCTGGTAATTCCATAGAGTAAAAAAACCCTGCGCCGGGAACTGTCTACCGCGCTTTTAATTTCTTCCAGGGCTGCACCCTGTTCCGGAGTGAGCAAGAAATGGCTTCCCTGGACAGAATTATCCAAGGGGAAGGGGTTGCGGCGCAATTCTATATCCCCGCAGCGGAGCAGCCCGTCGGAAACCAGTTGATCCACCACACCGACAGAGGACCCGGCCGCCACCGCCAGTTCCTTACGGGACATGCCCGGGTGTTCCCGGGCCGTAATCCATACCAATTTTCTTTTGACCGCCCTTTTGTCGAAGGAGGTTGGCTCACCGGCGGCATCCACCGGATAAATTCCCTTCACCTTTTTTGGCGCCGTTCCCTTTATCCTGGGCCAGATAACCGACTGAAGGGCAGACACGGTGGCGCACTGGTAGTATTGGGCCATCCACCTGGCCAGATCCAACTGGCCGGGGGTGAATACAGGCCCCTCATCCAGTATTTCCAGGATATCCTTCATTTCAAGCCCCGGGGAAAGGGTTGCGGGAGTCGGGTCAAGGCCGGTGACAAAACCGGTCACCCTCCTCCTGTTAAAAGGCACCAGCACCTTGCTCCCCACCCTCAGCTTACCGGCCAGCTCGCCGGGCACCGAATAGTGGAAGCACTGATCAATTTTTCTTGCGGCCACATCCACCAGTACCTCGGCCAATAACCCATTTTCCATATAAACCTCAATAAAACTAAACTACGGGAATTAATAACCGTTCAAGGGTAATTATAACAGATGTTTGCAGTTTGCCGTAATCAGTCTTTTAATTATCTATCTTAATAATCGGATAATCAGTATCAATTGCATTACCCTCTCATCACTGAATCAGCCTGTTTTTCACCATGGCCAGGGGAATCCGCATGGTAAGGGCGGCGAAGGCAGTCAGCCAGGTCAGGTCAGCCAGGATAGACCAGGTCACCCTGCCCAGCACCATGGGCCGGATGGCCTCCACAGCATGGTAAAGGGGGGTCAGCCAGGGGAGAAATCTTATTCCGGGGGGCAGATTTTCCACCGGGAAAAAGACCCCGGCAAACAGGAACATGGGTGAAACAAAAAGGGTGAAAAAGTAACCGAAGGAGTCATAATTTGGAGCAATACTGGTCCAGATTAACGACAGTATTGCAAAAATCATAACCATCAGGGCCAGGGGCACCGGTATCAGCAGTGCCCAGGGGGATTTCACCAGGCCGAACAGGGCCACCACCAAAAAGAACACCATACCGTAAAGAACCCCTTTAAAGGTTCCGTACAGTATTTCTCCCATAACCACATCATCCATACTCACCGGAGTGGCCACCATGCCGTGGAAAGTTTTTTGAAAGCCCATCCTGGTATAGCTGCCGTAGGTCATTTCGTAGGTGGTCGAGAACATGGCCGAGGAGGCAATCAGAGCCGGGGCCAGAAACTCTATGTAGGACAGACCGTTAATCCTGGTTACGTACACCCCCAGGCCAAAACCCATAGCCCACAGATAAAGCATGGGTTCGACAAAGTTAAACATTATGCTGGCCTTCCAGGTCTTCCCGAAAACCTTCAGATTACGGTAAAAAACACTCAGCACCAGTGGCCACGACAGATCCGGAAAAGTGTCCATTCCCTTTAGTAAATTACTGCGCTTTGCCATCACTAAAAGCCTTTCTGAATATTATCCAGGGTCTCCCCGGTAAGCTTTAGAAACACGTCCTCCAGGTTGGTGGGCCTAAGCCTGTGGTAATCCAGGGTGATCCCCAGTTCCCTGGCCCTTTCCCCTACCCTTTCGGCCAGTACCCGGCCGTGATCGGTAAATAACACCAGGTCATCTCCCAGTATATGACTGGCCTTTATCAGTTCAGTAAGCCCGGCGGACAGGGATTCCCGCAGCAGGTGATCGCCCCCCAATATCAGTGCCTCTTTACCCACGTGGCGATCAATAAGTCCCACGGGTGTGCCCTGCTCCATTATTTCCCCACGGTGAATTATTATCAGCCGGTCACAGAGCTGGCTGGCCTCCTCCAGATAATGGGTGGTTAAAAGCATGGTGGTCCCTGCCTCCTTCAGCCTCCTGAGACGCTGCCACACCATATGCCGGGCGTAGGGATCCAGGCCGGTGGTGGGCTCATCCAGAATGAGGAGTTCGGGCCGGTTGATCAGCGCCCTGCCCATGGTCAGACGCCGCTTCATTCCTCCAGACAGATCTCCCACCACCTGAGCTGATTTTTCGGAAAGATCCATAAAGTCCATTATTTCCATGGCCCTCTGCCGGGCCGTGTGCTTTTCAATCCGGAAATACCCGGCATAGACCAGAAGGTTATCCAAAACCGACAATTCCGGGTCAAGGTTGTCCTCCTGGGGGACCACCCCTATTCTGGACTTTATGCTCCTGGCCCTCAACATTATGTCCTCCCCAAATACCTCCAGTTTCCCGGAAGTAATGGGGGAAAAACCGTATATCATTTTGACAATGGAGGTTTTCCCCGCCCCGTTTGGCCCCAGAAGGCCAAAGCACTCCCCCCTGGTGACCGAGAAATCTATTCCCTTAACCGCTTCAAAGTCCCCGAACCTCTTTACCAGACTCTCGACCGAAATGACATCTATACCCTGAACTATCATCTTCCCTCCGTATGCGACAGTGCGACAGGGGACGGTTCTCGCTGTCGCACTCAAGCTCTGAAAACAATGTCCTTACTTATCTCCAACAGTCTTGAAAGCTCCCGTACAGATATGCCGGTTGTTTCTTTTAACTCCCTTATCAACCTATTACGAACACTCTTATCCCCGCACTCTTTTATACTTTCCAGGGTTTGTCCGCTATTTCTCAATATATTGCTTATAATTCTCTCTAAATCCTCTTTATTAATGCCCTTTAATTCTGTTTCCTCGCAATCTATAAATTCATCTATAGCTTTCTCCCTCGTATGCTCCTTAAATAGCTCAATTGCCCGTCCCTTACTGTCTGATAGCATGGAAAGCAAAAAACTTTTCTCCACCAATCCTTCCCTGTTTCCGTTTTTATTTATATATTCTGTGTAGCTGCTCCATTTATAGTCATTAACCCTCCTTACCATTCCCGCCTTTACCGGGTTATTATGTATATATCTTGCTGCTGCAAGTACGTGAGAATCCTCTTCTACCTCTTCACTGCGGAACCTGTCCTGAAATAAATGGCCTACCCTCTGATATTTGCTGTTAAAATAGTATACATAACTTACTCCGATTCTCTTCATTGTCCTCTGAATACTATCTTTCCCTTCCTTCATCAACAAATGTACATGGTTATACATCAAACAATAAGCATATATATGATAATTGCCATCAGCTTTCATTTTGTTAAGTATCCATAAAAACCTATCTCT
>LADN01000051.1 GCA_000961585.1 Peptococcaceae bacterium BRH_c4a
CGGCTCGGCATTCCGTAGGCTCGGTCGTTAAGAGACAGTAGCAGCCTCCGGTACATTCCGCACGGACTTAAATCACTCCCCCTCACTGCATGTCGCTGTGGGGTCGCTTGAGGGTCGCTTTTAAGGCAGGCTGTCACCATTCTGGATTCTGGCTCCTGGCTCCTGGATTCCGCCGTCTGCAAGACGGCAACGCCCGTCAGGGCGTTTTTTTATAAGGTCGCTCCTAAAGCAGGCTGTTACTATTCTGACTCCTGGCTCCTGAATTCTGAAGTTACGCCACCGTTCTGTCGGCGTAACTCCTAAAATCTATATCGGGGAAGGCATTGTTTTTGGATTCAAGATGATACAGCCATCCCTCGTCTATTCTATTTTCCTTAATTTCATAGTAAAGCCTCAGGAAGTTGTCCAGGTGTGTTTTTGTGCGGCGGACGGCGTATTCTGTCATGGTTCCGGTATTCATTATAAACGCCCAGTCGCTGCTCTGGGCCAGCATCAGTTCCCGGGCCGCCTGATTAAGTGCCCTGACCTGAAGTCCCGCGGCATGGTAAAGCTTTTCCGCCAGTTCCACCATTCTGTCTGAAGCCACATGCAGATGTTTGTATATCCAGTCGTTTTTATCGCACAGCCACACCTCGTTGTAGCCCTTGTGGCCCCAGCTGGAGGCGCAGGGGGTGGCGACCTGATTGTAACCATGACGCTTCAGATATTCTCCGGGAGTGATCAGGCTGAAGGTGTTTTGGTCGAAATGAATTTTCTTCATCAGTATTTCCAGCCAAAGAGGTCCTTCAAACCACCAGTGTCCAAAAAGTTCGGCATCATAGGGAGCCACTATAATGGGCGGCCGGTCCATGATGCTGCTTATAAATTCCACCTGAAGTTTCCTGTTGAACATAAAGTTGCCGGCGTGGATGGCGGCTTTTTCCCTGGCGTTTGAAGGCACATAGGCTTCCTTGTGGTCACTTTTCCCAGTGATGCGGAAATGCTTTATGCCGGTATGAATCCTTATTCCGTCAGGGTGTATGTAAGGTTTAACATACTCGAAATCAAGATCGAATCCTATATCCCTGTAAAACTCACGGTAGTCAAAATCCCCGGGATATCCCTCGTTTGAGCTCCATACCTGCTTGGAGGATTCGGTGTCCCTGCCGAAGGCAGCAACTCCAGAAGGGCAGAATATTGGGGCATATACCCCATACCTGGGCCTGTGAGAGGCAAACAGCAATCCATGGGTATCCAGAATAAAGTACTTTAGCCCGTAATCCTTAAGCAATGGGTCAATACCCGGTGTATATGCGCATTCGGGGAGCCATATCCCCTCAGGCTGCCGCCCTGTCTGTCTGGCATGAAGATCTACTGCCGTTCTTATTTGCGCGCGGATGGCGTTTTTATTATTCATCATAAGGGGCAGAAAACCATGGGTCGCGGCGCAGGTCATTATTTCCAGGCGGTCAAGATCCTGGAATTTTTTAAACGCCTTGACCAAATTTCCTTGATAACTATAAAAAGTATCCCTGGACCGTTTAAACTGATCCTGGTACATAAGGGCACTTTGGTGAAAGGGAGTGTTGTAGGTTCTTCCGGCCTCTTTATCCGACAGTTCAATGATTTTATTGAGATGCCTGGAATATCGTTCCTGCAGAAGTCCGTCGGTGAGCATGGAGAGCAAAGTTGGTGACAGACTTATGGTGAGTCTGAAAGGAACCCCTTCCTCCGCCAACCTCTCAAAAGCATTGATTAACGGTATATAGGTTTCAGTGATAGCCTCGAAAAGCCATTTTTCCTCAAGAAAGTTTTCATGCTCCGGATGCCTGACGTAAGGGAGGTGGGCATGCAGTATCATACACAGGTAACCTTTATACATAATTTCCTCCGGATAGTTTTATATATTTTAGTTTACGTGCGAATCATAAAAACCAGGTGAGCTAATCCCCAGGGGGATCTCCCCCATCCTCTCGCTAATCTCTTCAATTATCAACGGAGAGCTTATTCCCATTTGGAATTTAGTGTAAAGCCCCTCTATCCACATCCATTCTTCATCGAGCCTGTCAGAAAGAGAATCCCTTGGTGTCGTAACTATGTTGGACCGAAGAAGGGTGATAAAACTTCCGTCCGGAAACAGCCTCCCTAGGTCAACGCAGAAGGAACGGTTGGCCTCAGCTGCGTTTATGTGCCAGTCATCAGCATTCCCACCCAGAGCGCAATCAAAATAACGATTGGCGTTGGCGCCGTTAAAAATAATTCCGGTAACGTCATAAACCCTCAGCACGGGCTTTGAGTTCTCCCATATCATAGGGCCGTATCTGGAGGTTATTTCCTCCATGCTGGTGGCCGTGATTTCCCAGTAGGCATAGAGCCAATACGGATCCTTTACCATAAGGATTAACCGGTCTATGCCGTATGATCCGGGAAGTTCGGGCACCGGCTCCGGGGTTTGCTGCGGCGCCGGAATGGACAGTTCCCCGGCATACTCTTCCATGAACAGGGGTTTCTCTTGCTTTATTTCTGGTTTACTGGCCTGCCGTGATTTGAGGAACGGCCACAGCGTGTAAGCCAGTAACAATATTATTGCTATCCCGATGACCATTGGCAAAAATGCTGGCAAACGTTACCCCTCCCTGGTGAAATATTTATCCAATATCAGATGGGTTAAATAATGGTTTTATTATTGCCATGGGCGTAGGGTTATAATCATCAGATAAGGTGTCTGAACCGTTTATAAGAGGGAGATAGATTAATAAACAGATTTTGCAACAAAAAATATTATTCCTTGAAAACTGAAAAAAAATACTCTTTAAACCTTTTAAAAAAGACAGACCGGTGATAATATCTTTTGTGAGTTCAGGTAAAAAGGGGCGAATTATATGTTTGAAAATCCTTCTGACAATCAAATAAAGGAAATACTGCAAAAATCGAAGAATATTGCCGTGGTGGGACTATCCGGGAACAGCGAAAAGGACAGCTATCGGGTAGCCCGGTACATGATGGAAAAGGGTTACAAAATAATACCGGTTAATCCCGGAGAGGATCAAATAATGGGCCTGAAGTCATATCCGGATCTGACTTCAATTTCAGAAAGAATAGACATTGTTAACGTGTTCAGGCGTAGTGAATTCCTCCCCTCAGTGGCGGAAGAGGCCCTGCAGGTGAGGCCGGACTGTATATGGACCCAGTTGGGAGTGGCGGAAGAGGGTTCGGCCGCCAGGGCACAAAGCCAAGGAATCACTGTGGTAATGAACCGCTGTATTAAAATTGAACATGAGCGCCTGCTGGCGGAACACCATGAAAAACAATAGCTTCACAGTCAAACAGGAAATCCTTAAGGAACTAGGGGGGCTTTACCCTGAGGCACGGACAGAACTGGAGTACGGCAGCACATTTCAGCTTTTAGTGGCGGTAATGCTATCCGCCCAGTGTACCGACCGACAGGTAAACAGAATCACCTCCGGACTATTCCAAAAGTACGTTAAGCCTGAGGACTTCGCACATCTGGAATGGGAGGATTTGGCCGGGGAAATAAAGGGCTGCGGGCTGTACAGGAACAAAAGCCGCAACATCATCAAGACCAGCCGCATACTGGAGGAAAAATACCATTCCCGGGTTCCCGGTGACCGGGAGGCCCTGGAGTCTCTTCCCGGAGTGGGCAGAAAAACAGCAAATGTTGTTTTGAATATAGCCTTTGGCAGGCCGGTGATGCCAGTGGATACCCATGTTTTCAGGATTTCCCGCCGGCTGGGCCTGTCAGCTGGAAAAACCCCGGCTGCGGTTGAAAAGGATCTCCAGGCCATTGTTCCCCCTGAGTGGATGGGGAAAATTCATCACTGCCTTATTTTACATGGCCGCCATATATGCAGGGCCCGCAGCCCTCTTTGCGGAAAATGCACACTATCCGTCCTGTGCCTGAAAAACCGGATGGCGGTGGTGGGAGAACAGTGATTTAACGATGGCGCAAAAAAATTGAGGTGGTAAATTTGCGGGTGGTCCTGGTGGAGCCGGAGATACCGGCCAATACCGGTAATATTGCAAGGACCTGCGCAGTTACCGGAACAGAGCTTTTTTTAGTGCGGCCCCTGGGTTTTTCCATTGAGGACAGGTATCTTAAAAGGGCCGGGCTGGATTACTGGCACATGGTCAGAATACATGTATACGACAGCTTTGCCGATCTGGCCCGGGATTATAAAGAAGAAAGGTTTTTTTACCTTTCCACCAGGGGGAAAAAGTTTTACAGCGACTTCCAATACAGTGATAAGGACTTTCTGGTGTTCGGCAAAGAAACTGCCGGGCTGCCTGATTATGTGCTGAAGGGCAATGAGGAGTACACCCTGAGGGTTCCCATGAAGCCCGGCAGCAGGTCCTTAAACCTCTCCAACACAGTGGCCCTCGTTCTTTTTGAGGGATTGAGGCAGCAGGGGTTTCAGGGAATGATCTGAGCGGCCCGGATAAATAATTGTCGGAAGTGGTGACAATGCTATAAAGAAGGATTTAACCCGTGGTAATAGAATATAGATGTATATAAATATTGACACATTTAGAATGAGGTAAAAATGATGAACACTGGTCTGAGGGATCTTAAAAATGCAATGGAGCGACAGGGCTATATATGCGGGGACGATCTGGCGGTAACGGTGTATCTTGCCCTTACCCTGAAAAAGCCTCTGCTGGTTGAAGGGGCGCCCGGTGTGGGAAAAACAGAAATTGCCAAGGTGCTGGGAAGGGTTTTCGAAACCGAGGTGATCCGGCTGCAGTGCTATGAGGGTCTTGATGAGAATAAAGCGCTTTACGAATGGAACTACCAAAGACAGCTTCTAAAAATACAGATAATGAAGGACAAATGCCGGCAGGAGGATATGGAAAAGGATCTGTTTGACGAGGAGTATCTTCTGAAGAGGCCTCTCTTAAAGGCCATAAGGTCGGATAAGAGGGTTGTTCTTCTGATTGACGAAGTGGATAAGGTTGATGAGCCCTTTGAGGCTTTTCTTTTTGAGCTTCTGTCTGATTTTCAGGTCTCCATTCCTGAACTTGGAACTCTGTCCGCCAGGCATATTCCCATAGTGGTGCTTACAAGCAACGGCGACAGGGAGCTTTCTGACGGTCTGAAGAGGCGGTGCGTTTACCTTTATATAGATTATCCCGATATTGAAAAGGAAGTAAAAATATTGCAGACCAAGGTTCCCGAGGCCGGTGAAAGACTTAACCGGGAGGTGGCGGCGGCTGTAAACTACCTCAGGTCAAACCTGGATCTGCGTAAGCAGCCCTCTATATCCGAGTCCCTGGACTGGGCCAGGGCCTTGCTTGCCCTTAACGCCGACGGCCTCACCATTGAGAATATATCGGCCACCACCAATCTGCTTATGAAAAACCGTGAAGACAGTTTGCAGCTTTTAGATCCGGGAGTTTTGAGAGACATAGTAAAACATGTGACTAATCCCTCCTAATATGATCTCTAAGCGGGGTGGCGTAATTGGATCTGGATAATGTGACCGCCATATTGGCAGAAGTCGGGAGTACCGGAAAGGATACCATTGAGTACAACATTACGCGTTTTGCTCAGATATTAAGGCACTTGGGCGTCAGGGTCAGCTTGGCGGAAACCATGGATGCCTTGGGGGCACTGTCAAAGGCGGACCTTCTCAGCCGGGATCAGGTGAGGGGAGTGTTGCGGGCATGCCTGGCAAAAAGCAGGAAAGAAGCCGGAATATTTGAGGAGGCCTTTAATCTTTTCTTTGTAACCCCTGAGGAAAAACTTGCCAGACAAACGAACCGCAGAGAAATGCAAACGGAAAGGCGCCGCATTATAAACGAGGCTCAACAGGAAATAATGGAGGCTGTCAGTGAATGGCAACAGGACGAGCCCGATAAGACAATACTTACCGAAAGCCAGTTGGAGACATTCTCTCTTCTACCGGAAGAAGAGAAGGAGAGAATGAAAGAAATACTTGAAAAGATGAAATCAAATCCTGTAAATAACCCCGGTGAACTGATTAACAGGGTTTTGCAGTCATCTCTGAACTATTGGCGATACCACATGATGAAGAATGCCGAAATGGAAAAAAACGCAGGATTGCCCGATGCCAGGCTGACTGGTGACGAAGAGATGGACGAGGTTATTCAAAGTGTGGCGGCCCATTTCTACCACAATCCAGGCGACCGGATTATGCACCGGGACATGGAAAGCCTGGAGGACGGCGATATTTCCCGGATGACCTCCCTTATAAACTATATCTCGGCGCAGCTTGCCCTGGGTATGAGCAGAAGATACAAAAAAAGCTCCCGGGCGGTATCGGTGGATATAAGGCGGACGCTTAGAAGGAATATGAGGTACGGAGGTATCCCCATAAACCTAAGTTACCGGTCAAAGCGCAAAAAGAGGCCCCGGTTTTTGCTGATATGCGACGTTTCTGCATCCATGGCCAGATACGCCAGGTTTATTATGCAGTTCATGTACGGGCTTGGCAGTGCCCTGGGGGGTATAGAAAGCTTTATATTTTCGGAGGACCTGGAGAGGATAACTGATTATTTTAACCGGAAAAAGGACTTTACCCAAAGCATGGCCCGGATAATTAATGACAGCAGGCAGTGGGGCAAGTCCACAAATCTATACGTGTCCCTGGCGACCTTTAACAGTCGGTATAGAAAGTTACTATCACCTGAAACCGTTGTTTTTATTGTAAGTGACGCTAAAACCATATCTCCGGAAAGGGCGGCAAAGCTTTTAGAGGATATCAAACTCAGATGCGGTCACATTGTCTGGCTGAATACACTGCCGGCCAGGGAGTGGGCAGGGCACCCTCCGATCAAAATATTTAAAAAGGTTGTGGACATGTATGAGTGCAATACCCTGTCCCAGCTGGAGAGAACCTTGCGAAGGCAAGTTATGAGGAATATATAACCGTTGGAATATAGGATCTTCCGGAAGGGGTGGGCACTTGGGAATAAAAAATATCGAAAACTACCTGCTTGATGAGCTTTCAGCCCTTCATTCAATCCATAACCTGGTCATGGGTATAGATTATCAGGGGCGCATAATAATTTTTAATTCAGCTGCAGAAAGGCTTTTCGGCATAAAGGCCGAAAAGGTCATGGGGCGTTTCATCAATGATGTCATTCCCGGCACCGGACTGATGAAGGTGCTTAAAACAGGGACCGGACATATTGGCAGAAAGTTTATGGTGGGTAACACCCTATACATGGTCAACAGAACCCCCATAATGAAGGGCGACAAAATAGCGGGCGCCATCGGTGTTTGCCAGGAAATTACCGAACTCCAGCACCTGGCGGAAGAACTGGAGGTTGTTAAAGAACTGAAGGGTACCCTGCAGACCATTTTTGACAGCGCCCATGACGGCTACATGGCGGTTAACAACGATGGTATAATTATAATGATAAACAGGGCCTTTGCCGAGCTGATAAACCTTCCCTCTCCCGAGCAGGCCATGGGAAAACATGTTAATGAGATTGTAAAAGAGCAAAAGCTCCGGGAGGTGCCGCGCACAGGAAAGCCGCACCATGGGGAAATAGTACGCATCAGCGGCAGGGAAACCGTTTTGATGCGTTTTCCTATCCGAAAAGACGGGATAATTATAGGATCGGTCGCCAAGGTGATTTTTAAGGATATAAACCAGTTAGTTTCCCTGGCGGAAAAAATAAACGCTCTGAATAAGGAGTTGGATTATTATAAAAATGAACTGAAAAGGGTTCAGGGCGCCCGGTACACCATCGAAAACCTTATAGGCAGCAGCCCGGTAATGATGAAGCTGAAGGAAACGGTAAGAAGAGTGTCCCAGGGACCTTCAACGGTGTTAATCAGGGGAGACAGCGGAACAGGCAAGGAATTGCTGGCCCACGCCCTGCACACAGGGTCCCCCCGCCGCTTCAAGCAGTTTGTAAAGGTTAATTGCGCTGCAGTTCCGGAAAACCTGCTGGAATCTGAGCTTTTCGGATACCAGGAAGGAGCCTTTACAGGGGCAAGAAAGGGCGGGCAGACGGGTAAATTTGAGCAGGCTAACGGCGGAACCATCTTCCTCGATGAGATAGGCGATATGCCAATGTTCATGCAGTCGAAGCTATTAAGGGTGCTGCAGGAAAAGGAGATTGAACGCCTGGGGGAAAACAGGCCCAGGCAGGTGGATGTAAGGGTGGTGGCCGCCTCCAACAGGCCCCTGGAAGAACTTATCAACGAGGGAAGGTTCCGACAGGACCTTTATTACCGGCTTAATGTGGTCTCCCTTCAGATCCCGCCTCTCAGGGAGAGGATGGAGGATATAGTTGAGCTTACCATGCATTTTATAAAAAAATTCAACATGGAATTTGGCCTTAACATTGGAGATATGGAAAAGGATGTTTGGGATCTCTTTCACAGCTATAACTGGCCCGGCAACGTAAGGGAGTTGGAAAATATAATTGAAAGGGCCTTTAACATGGTGGACAGTGATCTTATATCCCTGTCACATCTCCCGCAATACATGCAAAAGCTGGGCAAGGGGCCCAGGAGGTCGCCGGCGGGCAAGGGTCTGCCGGCACTGCTGGATCAGGTGGAAAAGGAAGCCATAATAGAGACCCTGGCCTCCACTGGCGGGAACAAGATGCAGGCGGCCCGGTCTCTGGGGATATCCAGGGCGTGGCTGTATAAAAAAATGAAACAGTACGGCATAAATCTTTAGATAATCTAAAAAGAGGTTGATATTTTTGTCCTTTGTTCATCTCCATGTTCATTCAGAATACAGTTTGTTGGACGGCGCCGCAAGGATTAAACAGGCTGTTAAAAAAGCGGTTAATTTAGGTATGCCTGCGCTGGCAATGACAGACCACGGGGTCATGTTCGGAGCGGTGGATTTTTACAAGGCGTGTAAAAAGGAAGGCATCAAGCCGGTATTGGGATGCGAGGTTTATGTGGCCCCCAGAACCATGGCCGACCGGACCCCCAGGGTTGACGACAGCCCTTACCACCTGGTGCTGCTGGCCGAAAACGACGAGGGCTACAGAAACATACTGAAACTGGTCTCCCTGGGCTTCACCAAGGGCTTTTACTACAAGCCGCGGGTGGACAGGCATGCTCTGGCCGCCCACAGCGGGGGACTTATCGCCCTGTCCGGGTGTATCGGCGGGGAGGTGGCGCAAAAGGTTCTGGCCGGTAAGATCCATGAGGCTGGCGCCACAGCCCTGGAATACAGAGATATATTCGGAAGAGATAATTATTTCCTTGAACTCCAGGATCACGGTTTCGAAGAACAGAGAATTGCCAACCGGGAATTGTTGAAAATCAGCCGGGATACCGGAATACCCCTGGTGGTTACCAATGATGTGCATTATGTGGATAAAGAACACGCTGAAATGCAGGACGTGCTGCTGTGCATTCAGACGGGTAAAACGGTGGACGACCCGGCCAGGATGAAATTCCAGTCCCAGGAGCTGTACCTGAAAAGCAGGGAAGAGATAGGTCTTATATTCGGAGAGCACAGGGAGGCCATGGATGTAACGCTGGCCATCGCTGAACGCTGCAACGTGGAACTTTCCTTCGGAAAGCTTCACCTTCCGGTGTACAGCGTGCCGGAGGGTTACACAGTGGATACCTACCTGGAAAAGCTCTGCCGGGATGGTATAGGGTGGCGGTACGGCCAGGCTTCGGATCTGGTGAGTAAAAGGCTGGAATTTGAGCTGAGAGTTATCAAACAAATGGATTATTCCGGATATTTCCTTATAGTTTGGGATATGATCAATTTCTCCAGGCAGAATGGCATACCGGTGGGGCCTGGTCGGGGATCTGCGGCCGGTAGCCTGGTGGCCTATTCCCTGGGCATTACTGACATAGATCCGCTTAGATACGGACTTCTGTTCGAAAGGTTCCTCAACCCGGAAAGGGTTTCCATGCCTGATATTGATATAGACTTTTGCTATGAGCGCCGGGGAGAGGTCATTAATTACGTGGCCAGAAAGTATGGCGCCGATCGGGTGGCACAGATTGCCACCTTTGGAACCATGGCCGCCAGGGCAGCTATAAGGGATGTGGGGAGAACTCTAAACATTCCCTACAGTGAGGTGGACAGGGTGGCCAAGCTGGTGCCCTCCGAACTGCACATTACCATTGAAAAGGCATTGAATGATTCGGCCGATCTCAAAGAAATATATGACAGCAACAGGCAGATAAAAAAACTAATTGACATGGCCGGGCTTTTGGAGGGGATGCCCAGACACGCCTCCACCCACGCCGCAGGCGTGGTTATCACCAGGGAACCCCTGACACATTACCTGCCGCTTTACAAGGCCAGTGACGGCCCCCTTACCACCCAGTTCGCAAAGGACCAGGTGGAGGAACTGGGACTTCTGAAGATGGACCTTCTGGGTCTCCGAACCCTCACTGTGATAGCCGATGTCATAAAGGCATTGGAGGAAAACAGGGGAGTAAAGGTGGATATGGCCGCCATACCCTTAGACGATGAAAAAACCTATGACCTATTCTGCAGGGGAGAGGGAACAGGCGTATTCCAGCTGGAAAGCAGCGGCATGAGGGCTATTCTGAGAGACTTAAGGCCCAGTGTTTTCGAGGATATTGTGGCGCTGGTGGCCCTTTACCGGCCCGGCCCCCTGGGGAGCGGAATGGTTAATGATTTTATACTAAATAAACACGGACAGAGGAAGATCACCTACCTGCACCCAAGGCTGGAACCTATTTTAAAGGATACTTACGGCGTAATACTTTATCAGGAACAGGTTATGCGTATATCTTCCGACCTAGCCGGATTTTCTCTGGGCGAGGCAGACCTGCTGCGCCGGGCAATGGGCAAAAAGAAACCCGAAATAATAGCCGGACTGCGGGCTCAATTTGTCGAGGGCGCAGTGAAAAATAATATTAATGCGGAAATCGCCGGACAGATATTTGATTTGATGGAGTTTTTTGCCGGGTATGGTTTCAACAAAAGCCACTCGGCCGCCTATGCCCTGGTTTCGTATCAGACGGCCTATTTAAAGGCCAACTACACGGTGGAATTTATGACCGCCCTGCTTACCTCGGTGCGTGACAACACCGACAAGGTGGTGGTATATATTGAAGAAAGCAGGCGTCTGGGTATAGATGTGCTGCCGCCGGATGTAAATCAGAGCCGGGAGAGCTTTTCTGTGGAAGGGGCCAGAATACGCTTTGGCTTGGCGGCCATCAAAAATGTGGGGCTGGCCGCAGTGGAGGCCATAATAGCTTCAAGGGAGAAAGATGGCCCCTTCATGAATTTTGCCGATTTCTGCAGCCGCCTGGATACCCGGGCGGTTAACCGCCGGGTGGTGGAAAACCTTATAAAGGCCGGGGCCATGGAGTCACTGGGCCATCATCGCGCCCAGCTGATGGCCGCCGTAGATGCCGGCCTAAACCTTGCCCAGCACACACAAAAGGAAAGGGCCAGTGGGCAGTTATCATTGCTGGAGTTCTGGGGAGACGAGGTGAAACACACCCTTAGCCTCAGTATGCCGGATATAGAGGAGTATTCCAGGTCGGAGACGCTGGTCTTTGAAAAGGAGGCCATCGGCTTTTATCTAAGCGGACACCCACTGATGGACTACCGGCTCTCTATGCAGGAGGTCGCCGCATCTACACTGGCAGAGCTTAAGGAACTGGCGGAAGAATGTAATGTAACCTGTGCCGGAATGCTCACGACGATAAAAAGGATAAACACCAAAAAAGGAGTTCCCATGGCCTTCGCCACCCTGGAGGATCTCACCGGCAACCTGGAAGTGGTTTTCTTCCCCAAGGTATACCGGGAGTGCCAGAAACTGATTGAAAACGATTCCGTGGTGCTTATAAAGGGGAAGACCGGATCAGCCGGCGAGGGCGTGAAAATTCTGGCGGACGAGGTACTGCCTCTGGTTAAAAGAGTAATTGGGGATCTCTACCTGAGGTTGGACGACGTCAGTCCCGAAGTGATGGACAGCATTAAAATTATACTGAAGTCTTATCCTGGAGAGTCAAGGGTCTTCCTCTACTTTGAAAAAGAGAAAAAACTGAAACAGATACCAAAGGACCACTGGGTTGACATTTCAGGCACTATCCTGGGAGAGCTGAGAAAACTCCTGGGCAGCCGCAATGTAAAAGTAAAAGAGAGGCAGTAAAATAACCGCCTTGCCGGCGGTGCCGGCTAAGGAAAGGGGACACACCTCTCTAGTGTGACTGCCTCCGGGGGTCAGAGGAATGTCCCCGATGCTTAGACGGCGGAATCCAGAATTCAGAATTCAGAATGGTGACAGCATACTTTAAAAGTGACCCTCAAGAGACCCCACAGCGACATGCAGTGAGGGGGAGTGATTTAAGTCCGTGCGGAATGTACCGGAGGCTGCTACTGTCTCTTAACGACCGAGCCTACGGAATGCCGAGCCGGCTGCAGGACGCAGCCGGAAGCCGGAATCGACGCAAGGATGCGGCGTTGGAGGCGGTCGGCATTCCGTTGGCGACCGAGTTTAGAGACAGTTGCAGCAGGAGGTTATGCAGGCCGGACTTAAATCGCTCCACCTACCCATTAGCGACCATGTAGCGACCCAAAAAGGAAAGGGGACACACCTCTCCAGTGTGATTGCCTCAGGTGGTCAGAGGAATGTCCCCGATGCTTAGACGGCGGAAGCCAGAAGCCAGAATACTGTTTATCTTGCGATCAGCAGTGGGTCTGTGCTATTATTTTCGTTAGGATAGCGGGATAAACGGGGGATGAGGCAATGTGCGAAAAGCCGAATAATACAGGCGGAGATTATATTGTGGTAAAAGCTTTGGACAACGGGGTTACCATTATAGGCCTCACCAGGGGCAAGGATACAAAATTTCACCACTCGGAAAAGCTGGATAAAGGCGAAATAATGGTGGCTCAATTTACCGAACACACCTCAGCCATTAAAATAAGAGGTAAGGTTGAAGTGCTGACCAAAAACGGTAAGATGAGGACAGACGAATAATATGAAAATATCCGGGGATCTTTGCGGTCTGCGGATATTTTTTTATTTTTTAAAAGGAATAAGCAGTTAATGAGTAGAAAAGACTAATTCGTGTTCGTACTGCTGGGGAGGAGGAATTCTGAAGTGTGGACCGTAGTATATATTGCGCCTCACATGAGGGAAGCCGAAAAAATAAAAAATGTGCTCTCAAGCGAGGGTTTTCTGGTGAAACTTAAAACAGTGGGAATATCCCATGTAAATGAATGCGGGCCCGTTGAAGTCCTTGTTCCCGAATCCGAGGTGGAAGAGGCAACGGAAATAATGAACGTTTATAAACTGTCGGGGAGGCAAGGTAACGTTTCAAGTTATCCGGTCAAAAATTGAATTATCGGCGCAGATATTATTGCATATACTAATTGCATCTGTTGTTTGAACGGAGGGTGGCCGGTGCAAAGAATAGGAGTGCTTACCAGCGGCGGTGATTCGCCGGGAATGAATGCTGCCATCAGGGCCGTTGTAAGGAAGGCAATTTACCACGGCGTGGAAGTCATAGGGATAAAACACGGATATACCGGGTTCATAGAGGCGGAAATGGCCCCCATGAACCTCGGATCAGTGGCTGATATAATACACAGGGGCGGCACAATATTACAGACGGCCAGATCAGAGGAATTCAAGGCGCCCCAGGGAAGGGCCAGAGCGTCTCAGAATGTAAAGAGATTCAGACTGCAGGGATTGGTTATAATTGGAGGAGACGGCTCCTTCCGGGGCGGGCTTCAGTTTTACCGGGAATACAAAATCCCGGTAGTTTGCGTTCCCGGCACCATTGATAATGATATTCCGGGGACGGATTGTTCCATAGGCTTCGATACCGCAGTAAATAACGTGGTTGACGCCATCAACAAGATCAGGGATACTGCAACCTCCCATGAGAGAACCTTTATTATAGAGGTGATGGGTCGTGAATCAGGCTACATAGCCCTGGCAGCCGGACTGGCCGGGGGAGCCGAGACCATTGTCATACCGGAACTTTCGGCCAATGTAGAGGAGATATGTGATAAACTGTGCCGTGGATACAAAAGGGGTAAACTGCACAGCATCATCATTGTAGCCGAAGGGGCGGCCAGTGGACTGGAAATGGGTCGCCAAATAAAGGAAAAAACTGGTTTTGATACCAAGGTAACCATACTGGGACACCTGCAAAGGGGAGGAACTCCCACGGCGTATGACCGGATACTGGCCAGCAGGCTTGGAGCCGAGGCTGTGGAACTGCTGATAAGCGGAGAAACCTGCAAGATGGTGGGTATGGTATCTGGAAAAATAGTGGCCGAGAACCTGGAAGAAATACTTTCCGGCAAAAAGGAGATAGATATGGATATCTATAATCTTGCGGCCATACTGTCCATATAATTCGATAAAAGAAATATATTTATAAACAACGGTTATGGGGGGGTATCCGATGCTTCGCACCAAAATTGTCTGTACTGTAGGGCCGTCCGCCGAGAGAATTCCGGTACTGATGAAAATGATACAGGCCGGGATGAATGTGGCCAGATTTAATTTTTCTCACGGAACCCACCAGGACCACGCCCGCAGACTGGATTTAATCAGGGAGGCCGCCCGTAAAACCGGAAAAAATGTAGCTGTAATGCTGGATACAAAGGGTCCGGAAATAAGGCTGGGATATCTGGAGGATGAACCGATTACCCTGGAGACCGGGAAAAGAATAACCGTAACAGTAAATGATATAAAGGGAAATGAGAATATCCTACCGGTCACCTACCGGGGACTTCCCAGGGATGTTTGCCCCGGTGACAGGATATTGATTGCTGATGGGCTGATAGAGTTGAGGGTATTGGAAAAAAACAGGAAGAATGTGGAGTGCGAGATAATAAACGGCGGGGAGATCACCTCGCAAAAAGGGGTAAACCTGCCGGGGGTTGTGGTCAACATACCGGCAGTCACCGACCGGGACATTGACGACATAATTTTTGGAATTAAAAACGGAATGGATTTCATAGCTGCGTCATTTATCCGCAAAGCCAACGATGTGCTGGCCATCAGGCAGATTATAGAGGAATCGGGGGCCGACCTGGACATAATCGCAAAGATTGAAAGCCGCGAAGGACTAAATAATATAGACGAAATAATAAGGGTTGCGGACGGAATAATGGTGGCCAGAGGGGATTTGGGCGTGGAAATACCGGTGGAAGAAGTCCCACTGGTACAAAAAGCCATCATTGAAAAGTGCAACCGGGTAGGAAAGCCGGTTATAATAGCTACCCAGATGCTGGAGTCCATGATACATAACCCCAGGCCCACCAGGGCGGAGGCAACTGACATAGCCAACGCCATTTTTGACGGCACCGACGCCATAATGCTGTCCGGGGAGACGGCAGCCGGCAAATATCCTGTGGAGGCTGTGGAGACAATGGCCAGAATAGCCTTAAAGGCCGAGTCTTCCCTGAAATACGAGGAAATTCTTCTTCGCCGGGGCAGGTACAACCACTGTACCGTTACAGACGCCATCAGTCACGCCACCTGCACCATATCCGAGGATCTGGGCGCAGCCGCTATAATTACCTCCACTGAGACCGGGCATACTTCAAAGATGGTCAGTAAGTACCGCTCAAGGGCTCCGGTGGTGGCCGTTACACCGGTGGAAAAGGTTTTAAGAAAAATGTCGCTGGTATGGGGTGTACAGCCCCTGCTGGTAAAACGCACAACCGACACTGACAGTATGATTACCACTGCCATAGAGGCATCCCTGGAAGCTAACCTCATTAGTCCCGGTGACCTGGTGGTGGTTACCGCCGGGGTTCCGGTGGGGGTCCATGGGACCACCAACCTGATAAAGATTCACACGGTGGGAGAAATACTGGCCAGGGGAACAGGCATAGGTCCACGGTCGGTAACCGGCAGGGCCAGAGTGTGCGGCACTGTAAAAGAAGCACTGGAAAGTGTTGAGCCCGGTGATATACTGGTGACTCCCGCAACCGACAGAGAATATATACCTGCCATACAAAAGGCAGCAGCCCTGATTACAGAAGTTGGCGGACTTACCTCCCATGCGGCCATTGTTGGGCTGGCCTACGGCATTCCAGTGGTGGTGGGGGTTGATGATGCCGTCCGGCTGATTGCTGATGGAGAAACAATAACTGTGGACGGTCAGAGGGGATTGGTGTACAAAGGGGCGGCCAAGGTTTTGTAGGAAAAAAGTATTTATTAATTATGATCCCGGAGACTGAGAACAATTCCCGGTGGTTATGATAATCTATCGGGGTGAGTATATAATGGACACTGCCTACCAATTCCTGGGCCACCTGGGCCTGGCGGGGATATTCCTGGGAACCGTAATCGAGGCCATGGGAATACCCTTTCCCGGAGGGCTGATGCTGGTTCTGGCGGGGGTGCTGATCGGGGAGGGCAGGATTAATTTCATTGCGGCCGTTGCCATGGCGGTGATAGGATTTAATCTGGGCGGGGTTGCCGCATACATAATAGGAAGAACTATGGGTGAGCCCTTCTTTCAAAGATTCGAACGTGTGTTCAAGATTGATCACTCCAAGCTGGAAAGGGCCAGGGACTGGATGAGGCAGTCGTCTGCGGCCTTTATAGTATTTGGCCGCTTTATTCCCATGGCCAGCAATCTGACTCCTTATCTGGCTGGAATGAGCGGATTGGGACCGGTAATATTTCTAATCTACAACAGTATATTTGCCATTGGATGGTCTATCCTATATATTGCTTTGGGGTATTATTTTTCGCAGAACTGGCAGGCACTGACCAGTTTTATCCAGGTGCGACTGCCTTATGTCGCAGGCGCCGCGCTGCTGGTATACCTGGGGGCGGCGCTCCTTATCCGGAGAAAAATATAGAGCGATTGGCATATGCATATATTAATGGGGTTTTTTTATGGGGTGATGTAATGAGAAACGGATACGCCATCAGGCCATATTTACCCGGTGACGAAGAAGGATGCCTGGACCTGTACAATTACGTCTTTCCCCAGCAAATGACGGCATATCAATGGCGCTGGCTAAATGATGACAACCCGGCAGGGGTTTCCATCATTGAAACCGCCTGGGATAAAAACAGGCTAATGGGATTCTATGGACTGATTCCCATGAAGTTTTATGCGGCGGGTAAAACTATAAAAGGGGCTCTATCAGGCATAGCCGTCACCCACCCGGATTACCGTTACGGAGGAGTCTTTAGCAGCCTTGGAAAAGAAGCGTATAAAAGGGCTGAAATGTCAGGAATTGAGATGATCTACGGGTTTCCCACAGAGCACAGCCGGCATGGTATGAAGAAAAACCTTGGCTGGGATTTTATTCAGCAGGGTCAATTAATAACGGGCAGGGGGTTGGCTGTATCTGATGGCGGGACATATACCACTACTCAAAAAGAAGAATTGTTTGGCCAGGAATTGGATTTCATCTGGAATAGGCTGGCGGAAGGGGCTTTAAGGTCCTCTATACTGGTTGCCCGGGACAGAGAATACCTTGAATGGAGGTTTCAGAGTTGTCCTGCCAAAGGCTACTCCATCATCATAGCTGAGGACCGGTTGGGTCCTTCCGGCTACATGGTTGTCCGACCGTTGGTTATCAGCGGTGAACAATACTGCCACATAGACGACGTTGCAGCGGCTGATATTAACAGCTTCAGAAAGATGGTAAAATACATGGCCGAATATTATGGGGATACGGTTTTTTACCAGGCCAGGCTTTCAGAGGATAGTCCCTTTTACCGGTGCGCCATTGGAATGGGTTTCAGGGAAAGCGGCATTAAGTACTATTTCGGCAGTAAGCTAATGAAAAAAAAATTAACTGCCCGGGAATATCAATGGTATTTTACCATGGCCGATTCTCCAGAATTCGCCATCTGAAAAACATTAATTCACAAACCTGGTGGTTCAGACATAGAATGCATGTGAGGTTCCGGTAGGCAAACCTATTATAATAATTGTGGATTTAACAACAGGTTTACACAAAACTCACAGCTGGTTATTAAATGAAATTAAAATAACACAATAGAGGATTTTCCCCGAATATGTCGAATTAATATGTGCTGGTTTTTAATGGAAAAGGGGATGTTTCTTTGCGCAGATTGCCGTGGTATGCCTTGTACCCGGGGCTGGAAGTGGCTCGCCCGGTATACAATAAAAATGGGCAGGTCCTGCTTGGTGTGGGAACCATACTTACCAAAAGATATATTGAAAGATTAAAGCTATTGGGCATCCAGGCACTTTATATTGAAGACGGTCTGGCGCCCGACATAGAAGTAAATGACATAATCATTGACGAAACAAGGATTAAGGCAGTATCTCTGGTTAGAAACTTTTTTGTTGATCGTGATCGTGAGTCTGGCGGCAAAATCAAAAGAGGCGCCATTATGTCAAGGGAAATAACGGAAACCATTTCAGAAATCATAGATCAGCTAATGGAAAACAGAAATACCGTGGTAAACCTGGTGGATATACGGGGATATGACGAATACACATTCAGCCACTCGGTAAATGTATGCGTATTATCCATATTAACGGGCATCACACTTGGTTATACCAGGGAAAGGCTGTCTCAGCTGGGTATGGGAACGTTGCTGCACGATGTGGGAAAGATACTGATACCTCAGGAATTACTAAATAAAAAGGATGCGCTGACCGTTGAGGATTTTGAGGAATTAAAAAAACATTGTCAATATGGCCATCAAATAATAAAAAACGGCAACATGACAGATATAGTGACCGCATCTGTTTCCCTTCAGCATCATGAACGATACGAGGGACAAGGATATCCCAATGGCCTGAAAGGAAAACAAATACATGAGTTTTCACGTATTGCCGGAATCGCCGATACATACGACGCTGTAACGGTGGACAGGGTATACCGTAGGGCCATACCTCCCGATGAGGCATGGGAACTGATTTCCAGTTCGGGCGGGAGCTTGTTCGACTTTGACATCACCAAAGCATTCCTGGGTCATATAGCGGCCTATCCGGTAGGGACCATAGTTCTTCTCAGCAGCAATGAGCTTGGTGTGGTGGTGGAAAATATTAAAGGGTACTCTAAAATCCCCAGAATAAGAATAATCTTTGATCCCAAAGGCCGGTATATGGATGGATATGATGAGTTCTGGCTGGCGGATCAGGCTGGTTTGTTTATTGTAAGGGCCGTTGATGATATCAGAAATGTATTTTTCAACGATCAGAAGGCGGTAAAGGTCTGATTTCAGGCCGCTGAAGGAATTCGGCCTCATTATGTTGAATAAATATGAATATTTTACTGGAAAAAGAGTGGAAGGGATTTGAAAAGAAAGTTAACTGAGCAGTTTGAAGGTAATGGGCGGCCCCGGCAGGGGCCGCCACGTGTTTTTCCTGAAATATAATCATGTAACCTGTATTTACATATTCAGTGTTAACAGACGATAACTTGTGTTGTATAATAGACAAAATTAATATAAAATTCTAATAATTAAAAATTACCCGGCGGTGAATAAAATAATGGTTTACGAAAAAAATTCCCAAAAGCATAAACGATCTTAAAATCAGGCAGGATTCAATGGACCCCTGCGATGTTATTAACATGCAATATACTACGGGTACTACCGGTTTCCCAAATAGAATTGGCTGGATATTATTCTCCGTCCGCCATGTGTGTGGTCGGGGTTATTTTCCTTTTGTGCCGTTTAATCGTCAGTGTCAAGTGAGCTTGCGGCTTAGGGCAAGGTGGGTGGTTTTCCATTGGTGGAAGTCATAAAGAGAATCCTTCCGCATAACTGGTTTAACAAAGGCCAGTTCGCTCCGGATCATCCCGGTGCAAAAAATATTGAAAAGTTCAGGGGTTTAGTCAAAAAAAATGACTACCGGGAAAAGGACGATCTTCATTTGCGGGAGATGAAGATCATAGTGTTGGATACGGAAACTACAGGTTTAAAGCCGCATTCCGGGGATGAGGTAATATCGGTGGGAGCCTGTCTGTTAGAGAACGGGGAAATTTTGCCGGAACATTTTCACAAACTGGTTAACCCATTTAAACCGATACCCCGGTTTATTACAGAACTGACAGGAATCTGCGATGATATGGTGTCCGGGGCGGAGGATTTCTGTACCGTTATGTGTGACTTTTTGGAATTCCTGAAGGACAGTATAATTGTAGGTCATTCCATAGATTTTGATATTAACTTCCTCAATTACAAACTGAAGCCCTTTAATGTCAGAATCAATAATTATGCCATTGATACCGGAATGCTGTCTAAGGCGTTAAACCCGCAGATAAAGCTGCATACCCTGGACAGCATACTGGTATCCATGGACATAAATCCAGATGGCAGACATACATCCCTGGGTGACGCCCTGCTCACTGCCGATGTTTTTTTGAATTTTCAAAAGCAACTGGAGGATCTGGGAATAAAAACACTTTCTGACTTGAGGTACTATATAAAAAAGGCCATTCTATATAAGTTTTAGTCCCAAGGGTATTCTGTTATGGAGGAGGTGTTAAAAGTGCCGAAAGAAAAGAAAGAATTTTTAAGGACGGTTCCCCCCTTTAGCCTGCTTCCCTCCGAGGTTATTGACGGGCTGCTGCTTAAAATAAAAGTCAAGACTTTTCCCGCCGGCGCTTATGTATTCAGACAGGGTGAGGAAAGTCTTGACACATTGTTTTTGATTCTTAGCGGATCGGCCGAGGTGGTAGCCATCAATGACAAAGGTGATGAGACGGTTGTAGGCTTTCGGAGTGAGGAAGAATTTTTTGGTGAGACAGGTCTGACCGGGGGTCAGTATTCCGCAACCATCAGGGCAAAGGAAGAACTTACCTGTCTGCTTATTCCGGGGGAAGAGATCGAAGAGCTTATAGGAAGGCACAACAACTTTGCAGGCTACGTAACCGAATTACTGTTGGAGCGAATGCGGTCTCTTTATGAAGAAATAATTCATGAACAGTCCTTTGACGCTAACAGCCGGGTTGAAACTCCCCTCTTCAGAAAACGTATCAGTGACATAATGTCCACCCCGGTGGTTACCTGCAGAGTTGACGATTCTGTGGTTAGTGTATCAAAATTGATGGAACACAAAAAAATAAGCGCAGTTTTTGTGGTGGACAATGAAAGCCGCCCGGTTGGGGTGATTACCACCGCAGACCTGGTTCACAAAATAATTGCCCGGTCAGTTACCGATTACCTGAATGTCACCGCCGGCATGATCATGAATACCAAACTGGTTTCAATCCCTTCCAAGGCATTTTTTGCCGAGGCCCTGCTGGCTGTTTCAAAATATCAGACAAAACATCTGGCCGTCACAAGCCGGGAAAAACTTGTTGGTATTGTGACTGTGGCCGACCTGATAAAGACCAGGAGCACCGGTACCCTTACCCTTATTCACGATATTGAGTCCCAGCAGGACATTGAAGGACTTACCGCCATTGGCACCGAGACCGATAATCTCCTTAACGCCCTGGTGGCTGAAAAGGCCCCGGTACAGGAGATTCTGATGATCATATCCGAGTTTCACGAAAGGCTGACCCGCAAGGTTGTACAGCTTTGTGAACAGGAAATGGTCAAGATGGGCTACGGTCCTCCTCCGGTGGAATACTGCTGGGTCAATATGGGCAGCGCAGGAAGGAAGGAGCAGACTGCCCGTACTGACCAGGATAATATGATCATATTTAAGGATCACGAGTCAATAGACCTGGACTACATTCAGGGATACTTTTTAAAACTGGCCATAATGGTCAATGAGGGACTTGACCGGTGTGGATTTGCCAAATGCCCTGGAAATGTCATGGCTTCCAATCCCCAGTGGTGTAAATCCCTCGGGGAATGGGAGGAACTCTGTGAAGTATGGATTGGGACGGTGGCCAAGGACCCCCAGGCAATAAGGCAGCTCACAATATTGCTGGATTTCAGGCCGGTGTATGGGAATAAGAAACTGGCGGACTCCCTGTGGAAAAACATTATCAAGCTATATAATAACAATTCATCCGCAGTCACTCACTTCCTGACCCAGGATGATCTCAGCGCCAGGGTTCCGGTAACCATGTGGGGAGGGTTTTCCACAGTAAAAACCGGACCTCATAAGGATGAAATAAATCTAAAGAATTCAGCCTGTGTACATATAGTAAACTGCATCAGGATATTTGCTCTTAATAGCGGTATTACAGAAACATCTACCTTTCGGAGGATTGCGGAGCTTAGAAAACGGGGCGGGCTAAAATCAGATGAGGCCGACTTTATTGAGGCCTCATTCGAAACACTGATGATGTTCAGGGTTCGTGAAAATCTTAAGAAAGTTAAACGGGGGGAAAAGGCCGATAACTACATAAATCCGGCTCATTTGAGGAAGCAGGAGCGTGAAATTCTAAAAGGGGCGTTTACAGCGGTAAACCGGCTGCAGAAACTTACCGGCTCGACATTTACCGTGGTTTGGCTGTCTAAATAAATATTACACAGGAACCAGTTTTATCCTTCCCATTGCAGCCAGTTTATCGTCCTTTAGGGCTACCGCCCCTTTAATGCCCTGTATGGAAAGGGCAAAATTAACAGCCTTTTCAAGGTCGTCCCGGGAATGGATCAGGTTGCCGGCGGCGGTGGCCACTGCATCAGCCAGGGGGGCTGAGGGAGACACAATCACCACTGCGTCGGCACAGCCAAAGCTAAGGGAGTGTCCCACGGTGCCTGACGAGGTGCAGATTCCCACAGGGGTGTCATCCGGTTGTACTTCCAGGGCGATCCTATGGCTTAAGGGGGACTTGCCGGCGAAAATACCTATATTTCTGATTCTCCTGGTGCGCAGGAAGATGTCGCCGCCATTTTCCACTATTACATCCCTGGAATGCTTCAAAAGCTTTTGGCCCACCGCTTCAGATATGGCCCCGGCCACGGCGGCCATTGGTCCGACTCCGGCAGCCCGGGCGGCATCAGCCATACCAGCTGCTATTGCCGGAGCGTCAGTCATTATATCGTGAGGAATAAGTGATTTAAGGAAGGCTGGATCAGTATTGATGTATTTCTCAAGCTGATCCCGGTATTCAGCCACAAGCCGTTCAACCAGGGAAACCAGCCCCTGGTTGAACCTTTCTTTTCTTATGCCTATGTCCAGGTCGGTCTCCCTGACGGCCACCCGGAAATGTATCAGATCCTCCTGCCGGTGTCTGAGGCGGTAATCCCTGTCGATGTAATCCACAACTAGAGTTTTACCTCCATGGCCCTCACGGGGCATATTTTAAGGCACAGTTGGCAGACTACGCAGTTGTCGCCATCGAACTTTACTTCCATAGAAGGCCTCTCGATGTATAATGCCCCGGTGGGGCAAATGGCGGTACAGCCTCCGCACATGGTGCATTTTTCTTCATCTCTTATAATTTCCTGGGTCAGAGGCTGAACCTGAACGCCCAGCTTGCGGAGGTATTCCATTCCTCCTTCCACCTGTTCGCCCGTTATTTCAAGAACCAGGGTTCCTTCTCTTTGAGGGTTGACATTGGCCTTCACTATATTAATCAGCAGGTCGTAATCCTTTACAAGCCGGGAAATTATTGGCTTATCAGAAATTTCAGGGCTGAATCTCAATACTATTTTTTTAGGTGACAAACCGGCTCACTCCTTTCATTTTGGCTTCAAGCTATAAGCTGTAACCACATCTAATCCCTACCCTTTAAGCGCCTTGCCGCATATTCCGTCTGCTGGGGAGGCCAGTGGCTGCACCGGTTCTGTTATCTGGAAGCCGCCATCGGAAATCCACTGTTTTAGAATGGCTGCAATTTCCCTGGCCTTGGGGTAACTGGACATCGGAGCGGTGGCAACTTCCCTGCCGTTTACAGTGATCTTTCCGGTCTTCAGGTCAGCATAGCTTACATGGCCAAGATTCCCTGGCACCCTGTTGGGATAGGCGTCACTGTAATCAACTATGGGAGCGTACAAGTCCCGGTCGGTGGCCGCCGCATAAAGGGCAACTTCTTCATTGAGTATTGGTATGGGTATTCCTATGCCGACCGCAAAAGAAGCCCCGTACCCTGCAAAGCTGACTCCTTTTAGCCATTTTGAGGACATCTGCTTCAGATCCCCGATTACTGAGAGGGTTCCTCCGGCCGGCCCAAGATCCTTCCCTTCGGGAGATTTCTGTATTGACGGGAAATGCTGTGTTCCGTTCCAGGCAACATAACCGATACCTCCACCCAGGAATATCCTGGTCCCTATTCCAATGGTTTTAAAATGCGGGTCCTTAAGCAGGGGGCTTAACTGGCCGGAGGTAGAATAGTGGGCATTGCCGAGATTGGGTTTAAGCATCCCCATGTAAGTATATATGGTCTTGCTGCCCAGGTTTACGGCACAGTTATAATTCTGGTACCCATTTCTGGGGTTAAAAAGGAATGCCTCATTAATCTCATCCAGGGTAATGGTTGTTTCCAATGTTTTCCTGGGGTAGCAGTCTGTGCCGTAACTGGTGGCCTTCATTTTAATTGGTTTGCCTGCCACCAGATCTTCAATGACATGCCCGCCCCCATACCTGAACTCGCCGGGGAATTGACTGTTCAGTGGGTCGTCTTCCGGAACTTCAGTAGCCCCGATATAAGCGTCCACCGCTGCCACACCTGCATAGGCGGGTACCTCATTCAGCCAGACCCTGTGCATTTTCATCCTGGGTGAAGAATGTCCAAAGTTTAAAAAGGCGCCGGAAGAACACATGGGAGCAAAGGTGCCGGTGGTTACCACATCCACCGTTCGGGCGGCCCCGGAAATGCCTTTTTCCTCCGCCAGGGAGATAAATTCTTCTGCGGATAGCACCACGGCCTTACCTGACTTGATTTTTGCGTTGATTTCTGCATAACTTTTTTCCATGGTTTTAGTTCATCCCTCCACTTGTGCTCTAAATCCAGCAACCAGATTAAGAAAGCCTCTTCATTACAGAAGAGGCCAGCATAATCCTGCTCACCTCTTATCTTTCAGAAGATTTTACTTCTGCAGGAATTAGCACCATGCTATCTCTTACGAAAACATTTTTTCGTTTGATAGCTGGTTGCCGGGCTTCATTGGGCCAGTCCCTCCACCTCTCCGGATAAGAGCACACATCTTTTTTTAATTAAAAATCAGTATAGCAGTTAGTTAAATCTTTGTCAACGCATTGCTTAATTATTATAGGCCTTCCACTGCAAACTGATCGTTTAGCCGGCTGATGGCCTTTTTTTCTATTCGCGAAACGTATGATCTGGATATGCCGAGTTTTTTTGCTATTTCCCTTTGAGTAAAGCTGAGCCCGTTTTTCAAGCCATACCTCATAATCAGCACCTTTTTCTCCTGGGAGTTCAATTTAGAAAGTTTACCCCAGAGGCGCTCACTCTCAAATTTTCCCGAAACAGCATCAATAACGGTTTCGGGGTCAGTACCCAGCACATCAATAAAACTTAGCTCATTTCCCTCTTTATCTGTTCCTATGGGCTCATAAATGGAAAACTCTGATCTCAGTTTTTTGCGGGACCGGTAATACATAAGTATTTCATTCTCAATGCATCTTGAAGCGTATGTGGCCAGACGCGTTCCCTTATCAGGGTTATACGTGTTTATTGCCTTGATCAGACCAATGGTTCCAATGGAAACCAAATCGTCAAAATCTTCTCCGTCAAATTTTTTAATTATGTGTGCCACAAGCCTCAGATTTCTTTCCACCAGCACTTTTTTTGCAGATTCGTCACCTGTCATGGCCAGTACAATGTAGGTATTTTCTTCTTGCTCACTGAGTGGTTTTGGAAAGCTGTTATTTGCCACGTATGACACCAGCAGCGCCAATCCGTTCAAGAGAGACAGAACGGCAATAGTCAGGAGTCCGGGCAGCACCAATAGGATCCCCCCTTAAAAATGCGATGCTTTATATAATATGTCTCAGGTTAAAAAATGTGCCAGTCCCTGTTTTTATTAGAAAGATTTAAGGATCTGGAGGCCGAGGGATAATACCGTATTGACTTTATAAAACACCGGAGGTATATTGTATACATGAGAGAAATATTGAAATAATATGTACATGTATACATAATGTTATTTCTAAAAGAAAAGAGGTGTCAAAATGATTAGCCAGTACATTTTTGTAGCTCTGACAGTATACCTGATGGTGGCTGTTATTTCTCTGGCGGTGGCCTTTCTGATTAAGTCAATATACGTGGGAATTAAGCTGCAAGGCAGTTTAAAACTGAGGTCCGCTCAGTTAAGAATGTCAAAGGCCTCATTGCAAAGCCGTTAAGTAGTTAAAAAAGAGGGTATGGATATGTTTGACTTCAATGTGTTAAGTCTTTTTCAGGGGATCTCCACATTGGTGGCGGCGGAAACCTCAATAGCCATTGCCAGAATTGTGCTGATTGCGCTGGGTATCGCATTGGTATACCTGGGAGCCAAAAATACGCTGGATCCGTTGCTGATGATCCCCATGGGTTTTGGAATGGCCTCGGTTAACGCGGCTGTTTTATTCTTGTCGGCTGGTGAAACTGGCACAATTTTTATCGATCCGATGATAACCGAGACTTCCCAGTTGATGAATATTCTGCAGATTGATTTTTTGCAGCCGATTTATACATTTACTTTCAGTAACGGCCTGATCGCCTGTTTTATTTTTATGGGGATAGGTGTAATCACTGAAATAGGGTATGTGCTGGCCAGGCCTTTCAGCAGCATGTTCATTGCCATCTGCGCTGAACTGGGTACCGTGGCGACCTTTCCGGTCGCCCTGCTGCTGGGGCTAAATTACGGTGAGGCGGCTTCTGTGGCTATGATTGGGGGGGCTGACGGCCCCATGGTTTTGTATACTTCACTGATACTGGCCAAGGATCTGTTCGTTCCTATAACAATAGTGGCGTATTTATACCTGAGCCTGGCTTACGGAGGCTACCCGTACCTGGTAAAACTGCTGGTGCCGAAACGGCTCAGGGGAATAAAGATGGATTTGACAAAGATACCTACTGTAACCAAGGGGGAAAAAATTACTTTTTCCATTGTCGCATGTGTGGTCCTGAGTCTTTTATTCCCGGTAGCCGCCCCTCTTTTCATGTCGTTTTTCCTTGGGGTTGCCATCAGAGAAGTAGGCCTGAAGGAGTATATCTCGTTTATCGAGGGGCCGCTTTTGTACGGATCGACCTTCTTTTTGGGATTGCTTCTGGGAGTGCTTTGTGAGGCCAACACCATAATGAATCCAAAGGTAACCGTACTTTTGGTGCTGGGGATTTTTTCACTGCTGCTTTCTGCAATCGGTGGAATTATAGGGGGGTATATAATGTATTATATAAGCAAGGGGGAATTTAACCCTGTTATCGGCATAGCCGGGGTATCCTGCATTCCCACCACCGCCAAGGTGGCCCAGAAGGCAGTTGCTGAAGCCAACCCCTATGCAATAGTACTGCCCTATGCCATTGGGGCAAGTATTAGTGGGGTAATTACATCGGCAATAATTGCGGGTATTTTCGTTACATTAATACCGTTGATAAAATGATCAGGGAAAGAATTATATACTGGCTGGTGGGGACAGCGGCGGCCTTCGGCGGGGTTTTTATGGTAAGGGTATTGTCTCATAATTTACCGGATAACGGGCGAATTATGATTACTCTGTTGGGTTACTCCCTGGCGTTTTTAGGTTTATTCATAATTACCCTGGGGACCAAAAGAAAAGGCTGACAAAGCCGTACAAAAAAATAGTTTCACATAAGAGTCCAGGCAGGGCATAATCCGCCTGGACTTTGCCTTTATGTATTGAGAAATTGGCAAGTCTGTGGTACAGTTCAGATTAGGTATGCTTTTGGGGGTTAGGCAATGAGCAAGGATGTGCAGCTGTTTAATAAGTTTTTGGGTAATATGTTTCCAGAATTTACTGATGTGGTGGCTGAGATTAGGGATCGTTCGGTCATTGTTAATATCTTGTCCGGACTGATGGAATCCGGAACGGATTTATTAACAACCATTCCCGTGGGGAAAACCACTAAAAAGATGCTGAAAATGAGAATTGAAGGTGCAACCATGGCTCTGGTGGATATTAAAAACAAGACGGCATACAGGGTTGGACCTCCACTTGGAATTATGCTGGCCAGATTTCCCAGGCATCCTGCGCACAATTTTGTCAGGGTTAACTATTGCGGTCTTATAGATCCTGAGGACAAAAAGAAGAGGTTGGCCCAAAGAGACGCTTATTCCCCCGACGATGATATCAGGATAAAGGCCATGGAAAACAGTGGCTGGTTTATTTTGTATCCTGCAGGGTCACTCCTGGCCGACCAGAGGCTGGAAAAGCGTATCAGGGATCTTGCCGTGAGCGGCCGGGAGTCAGCGATGTTTAGTGAGTTTGTAGCCCTTGTTGACGGAGAGCTTGATAAATCCCATGAAATTGAGCTGGTAGAATACCAGCCTGAGGATCAAAAACTGTGGGAACAGTGGCAAACTAAAATTGATACCGACTTGTTTCAGACCATCGTTCGCCCAAGAAACTTCAGTGCCGGTTCTGGACGTTCGGAGGATTACTATCTTAAGCTGATTAAGTATGGAAACATGAAGATAGGCGCCGTCTGGTTTGAGAAGATCAACCAGCGCACTGCCACAGCGGAATTGGGGCTGATTATAGGAGAACCCCATCTTTGGGGAATGGGAATAGGCAGCAAGGCAGTTAACGCCATGATTGCCATTGCCAAAAATGACCTGGGACTTAATTTCATTTGGGCGTCGGTCAGAGAGGCCAACCAGAGGGCGGTTAACTGCTACGGCAGGGGGGGGTTCTCGATAGTAAGGAAGGTTCCCGTTTTTAACAAGACCGATGGATCATATCAGATGTGGGTTCATATGGAAAAAATGATTTAATATTTTAGGGTAAAGGATTAAGAAAATGCTATTTTCAAACATCATTGAAACAATCGGCAATACGCCGGTGGCTGAACTAAAGTCTTACGGTAGATCAGGAGTAAAAATATATGCTAAACTGGAAGGAAATAACCCCGGGGGATCGGTAAAGGACAGGACGGCCAAATACCTGGTTGAAGCTGCTGAAAAGGAAGGGCGCCTGCAAAAAGGAAGAATAATTCTGGAAGCCACCAGCGGGAACACCGGTATTGCCCTGGCCATGATAGCGGCAATAAAGGGGTATGGTTTTGTGGCGGTCATGCCCGAAAACGCCAGCGAGGAAAGAGTAAAGCTTTTAAAGGCATACGGTGCGGAAATAATTCTGACAGAGGGGGAGAAGGGCACCAATGGAGCCATAGAGGTAGCCCGGAAAATGGCGAATCAGGACCAAAGGTATTACATGCCTGATCAATTTACAAACCCGGCAAACCCCCTGGCTCATTTTGAAACCACTGGAAAAGAGATTATTGAAGACATTCCCGATGTCACAGCCTTCGTTGCCGGTGTGGGCACTGGCGGAACCATTACCGGGGCAGGCCGAAGACTCAAAATATACAATCCGAAGATTGACATCATCGGAGTTGAGCCGCCTGCGCAAACAAGAATACAGGGGTTAAGGAACATGGAGGCATACAAACCGCCAATTTATGATGATTCCATTCTGGACTGCAAATTGGATGTCCCGGATGAAGAGGCTTTTATTCTGGCCAGGGAATTATACGTCAGGGAGGGGCTGACTGCCGGAATATCATGCGGAGCCGCCCTCTGGGGAGCTCTGCGGTATAGTGAAATGATAGAGAGTGGAAATATCGTTATGATTTTTCCCGATCGCGGAGATAAATATTTCAGCACCGAGCTGTTCCAGGTGACATGAGGATTTGGCTATAAGCGGTAAGCGGTAAGCTTTAAGCTTTAAGCTTTCCAGAATAATTATAGGATTTTTGATTGCAGCCGCCGCAGGGCGGCTGTTTTACCGTTAAGTCAGGTGTATGCCGCTTAAGGCAGGTGGTCACTATTCTGTCTCCTGTCTCCTGACTTCGCCCTCCTCGTTTTTTGCCCGGAAATAATAGAAAAAACAAGCTGCCAGGGCCACCAGGGCACATATTAAATAGAGGATTCTGGCTCCCAGGCCCGACATGATTGCCCCTCCCAGGACCGACCCGGCTATGCCGGCCACGCCTCCCAAAAATGCTGCAAGCATTCCCTGGGCGGTGGACCTCAGGCGGTCAGGGGCCAATTTGCTCATGTAACTGACCGAGCACAGGAAGAAAAGGCCAAAGGAGAGGCTGTGGATCAGCTGGATCAGAATAATAAGTCCGGGATCCGGAGTAATTCCCAATAACGTCCAGCGGAGGACAAACACCCCTGCCGCCACTGTAAGCAGTTTCAGCTCGGAAAACCTTGCCAGCAGCATGCCTCCCAGAGCCAGGACAGGGACCTCGCTCAGGGCTGCCACCGTCCAGGCATAGCCTACTGTATCGGACTGCCCTCCCAGTTGTTTTATAAATATCCCTATGAATGCGTCATTGGCCCTGTTGGTTGAGCTTAGCAGGGCGGTAAGAAGAAGGAAGGTGAACACCTTGCGGCTGGACGCCAGACGTTTTATGTCATTGAGGCAGGCCTTTCTGCCTGCGTAAACAGAGTCCTGCAGGAAAAAGCTTGTACAAAGGCATAGAATCAGCAGCAGCGAGTAGCATATGGGAAATAAAAGCAGGTCATGGGTGCGGAAGAATAAGCCGAATAGAAGGGCGCTAAATCCGAACCCCAGGGATCCCCACAGTCTGAAGGAACCGTAATGGGTGCCCCGGCTGTTTTTTATTGAGGAAAGGGCCAGGCTGTCCATCAGAGGTATTATGGGAAAGGCAAATACATTGAACACAAACAGTGTTGGTAAAAGCAGTTCAAAGTTAGTGACGCGGAAAACCACAAATGAGAGTATGGCGGTAACGATAAGTTGGAGTATTATTAATTTTTTAACGGTTTTAAAGCGATCGCTCAGAAATCCCCAGAGGGGTTGTATGGCGATGGTTACCATGGGCCCCATGGAGAAAAGAATTCCTATCTGCAGACTGGAAAGCCCGTTTTGGCGAAAAAGCAGGGGCAGGTATGGCAGGGATAAACCGATTGTTGAAAAATAAAAAAAGATAAATACTCTCAGTGCAAGGCCGCCGGATTTTGGTGCGCCATCCTTCGACAATGTTTCATATCTCCTTGTTTATGTTGCTTTTTTATATTCACCACGGATATTTAGTTAACCTTTCCCGCCAATACTGTGCCACAGGCAAGTTTAAAAGTAAACCCCGCCTTTTGACGGGGTTTATAACTAATATTTTTGTGCGGGCATACGGCCTGTTGGCAGATATTACTTTTGGTCGGGATGACAGGATTCGAACCTGCGGCCTCCTGCTCCCAAGGCAGGCGCGCTACCAAACTGCGCCACATCCCGAAAAATCTCACAAGACGCAAAAGTTATTATAACAGAACGTTTCAGTCATTGCAAGGAATAAAAATAACCGCCTTGCCGGCGGTGCCGTCTTGCAGACGGCGGAAGCCAGGAGCCAGGAGCCAGAAGCCAGAATGGTGACAGCATGCCTTAAAAGCGACCCGCAAGAGACCCCACAGCGACATGCAGTGAGGGGGAGGGGTTTTAGTCCAGGCGGATGTTCCGGAGGCTGTTATCTGGCTCTTGGCGACAGAGCCGTACGGACTGCCGAGCCGGCTGCAGGACGCAGCCGGAAGCCGGAATCGACGCAAGGATGCGGCGTTGGAGGCGGTCGGCATCCCGTTGGCGACCGAGTTTAGAGACAGTTGCAGCAGGAGGTTATGCAGCCCAGGTTCAAATCACTTTCCCTACCCGTTAGTGACCCCGGAGCGACCCCGGAAAAACTCTGGGCTTGCATAAAAATGCTTTGGTACTTCAGCGCTTTAATGCTTTAATATGGCATATACTTTCCTTAACGATAAAAAAAGTCCAGCTATTATGCTGGACGGGGAGAGATAGAACTCACCAAAGCGGAGTGTTAGTATTATTTCCGGCGCTATTATATTTATACATGGCCCAAAAAAATATGGAAAATGGAAATCAATTGGTAATAAATGACTTTCCTTTTCATTATAGTATAGATAAGGGATCAACCTAATGGCTGGCAGTTGTGAGCGTTTTTCGACCATAGCCCGGATTTTGGCAGGGACGCACTATAAATGATGAAGCGTAAAAAAGCAAAGAAAACTTTGGGGGGTGCGGATATGGCTTTTAAAGTAGGGGTGTCAGTTTTGATTTTTCTGGTTTTTTGTTTACCGGGAGGAACCTTTGCTCTGCCGGAAGGTATAAATGAGGTAAAGCCCCCGGTTCAGCAAAAGACCCGGCAGGTGGTTATTATTGTCATAGACGGGCTGCAGGCGGATTCTGTAAGTACAGCCGCATCTCCAAATATCAGCGGACTGGGCATGGCAGGAATAAAGGTGGGCAGGGTTAGCGTCATGCCTCCGGATAATAATGAATTTCGGCTTTACACCATGCTTTCTGGCACTGAACAGTGGGAATATACAAAAGGTGATAAAGCAGAACCTGCCCCCTCCACCATACTGTCCCAGGCGGAAAAAAAGGGCATTAAAACAGCTTTCATCGACGGGACGGGACACATGGAAGGCCCGGGAAAGGATGTGTCCTATAAGTACCCGGGTCCGTTTAAAAATGACGGAGAAGTTGTGGATACGGCGATGGATGTAATCAGAAAGAAAAAGCCCTTTATATCAGTGATGGTTATGGCTGGTCCGGGAAAAAGATCTTCATCGCTAACCGACTCAAAAAGTTACCTGAATTCTATATTGGCAGCAGACAATGAGGTGGGAAGGTTTTTAAAACAATTACATATAGACGGTACTTACGAGGAGACAATGCTGGTGGTTACAGGGACAACCGGCAAGCCTCCGCTGATCGTCAAAGGGGTGGAATTTCTTTCCGGCAGCCGCCTTGCTCCGGCCTGTCTTAAGGATCTGGCTCCAACCCTGGGCTACCTTTTCGGGATTAATATACCCAATGCCAAGGGTCTTATTTTGTGGAACTCTCTAAAGCCTGCTCCGGATCGTTCAGATAACTTTATGATGCAGCAGAGGGTTTTAGATTTAAGTACGGCTTTTGCGGATGCGGTTGATTCGGCAGCCAGGCTGGAGAATGAGAAAATAACGGTGCAGGAGGAAAAGGTCCGTTTAACCGCCGAAAAAAGGACGGTGGAAGAAGAGATTGCTTATAAAGACGACCGTATTAAAAGATTAAATACAATTATTTTGGTAATGAAAGCTGCCGGAATTGGTATAATAGTTCTATTTGTATCGGCAATGATTATGGAGTATAGGATACTAAAGAAGAAGTTTTTGTTTTTTACATAATGCCGGTTGGGGGTTTATGTTCAGTAATGACTGTAAAGCCTTATCAGACAAGAAAAATTCTGAACCTTTGTTTCCATAGGTTCAGAATTTTTTATTTTCAGAAGAGGAATTCTATTTTTAGGTGTCGAACTAATGGTCGACGTACGGAAAATAATTATAGATGAAGGGGTTAAGATTGCGGGAGGATTTTCCCCTAACCCTGTAGAATTAAAACAGTTGACTGTGCTTTTTTGCTTTTTATGACTTTGCATCTTTCACAGCGGCAAATATACACAGTATGGGGTGACGATCGTGAAAATAGCTATATCAGGAAAAGGCGGAGTAGGCAAAACAACCATCGCCTCGGCCCTTATTAAATCATTTGCTGAAACCCATCAGACCGTTTATGCCATTGACGGGGATCCTGATGCATGCCTGGCGGCAGCAATAGGAATCCCCGCTAAAGTGTCTGCCGGAATTAAGCCGGTGGTGGAGATGGGTGAAAAAATAAAGTCGGTCAGTGGCGGCGGGGCAATTTATACCCTGAACCCCACCATAGACGACAGTATATTGGAAGAATACTGCCACAGCCACGGTAATATCAGGTTCATGCGCATGGGGGATGTCAAAAAGGGGGGCTCCCAGTGCTACTGCAGGGAGAACACCTTCCTTCAGGCCCTTATCTCACTGCTCCTTCTGGATAAGGATGAGGTGGTAATAATGGACATGGGTGCCGGTATCGAACATCTTTCCAGGGGCACCGCCAGGGGTGTGGACTTAATGGTGGTGGTGGTGGAGCCCAGCCGAAACAGTGTCAATACCGCCATGAACGTTATGGGAATGGCCGCCGACCTGGGAATAGGGCGGATCAGGATAGTAGGCAATAAAATCCGTTCCGAGAAGGAAAAAGAATTTATAGAAAAAAGTTTCCAGCCCGGAAAGGTGCTGGGGTATATTAGCTTTAGCAACGATATATGGGAGAACTCCATGGACCCGGTATCGGCCAGTACAGAAGATGAACTGCTGAATGGTATGAGAGAGGTCCGGGAAAAAATTTTGGGAGAGGCAGGTGGTATTCAGCGGAGTAAGGGAGGGGGACCGGTTTAACGGTGGGTTAGAGAGTAGGCCGCTGTATTTAGCCGGTTAGTTGGTTGAAATTTCATCACTAAGGAGGTTTAATTAATGCCAAGGTTTAACGATCCCAGTCATACCTGCAAGCCTTCGGCAGCCCCCCGGGTTGTCGATCCTAAGTCCGTTAGACGCACAGTTGACCCCGGCATCCTTGAAATGATTGACATTGCCAAGGAGCGGGGTATGATTACAGCCTTTGACCGGGCTGTGGCCCAGCAGCCCCAGTGTCAGTTCGGCTATAAAGGTATCTGCTGCCGCTTCTGCATGATGGGCCCGTGCCGTATCAAAGCCGATGAGGGTCCTGGCAGCAAAGGAATCTGCGGAGCGGCCCACTGGACCATAGCAGCCCGCAGCACCGGACTTATGCTTCTTACCGGAGCCGCTTCCCACAGTGAGCACGCCCAGCATATTGCTCACACTCTGCTGGAGGCCTCTGAGGGCCATGCTCCTGATTACGGAGTAAAGGATCAGGCCAAGCTATACAAGGTGGCGAAGAGAATAGGCGTTGCCACCGAGGGACGCACTGACAATGAAATAGCCCATGACGTGGCCAAGGCTGCCCTGGAAGAGTACAGCCGCCTGAAGGGCTTTGGCGAGTCCACCTGGGTTAACACAACAGCCACCAAGGGCCGCATTGAGAAGTTCCGCACCCACGATATAATGCCCAGCGGAATTTACAACGTTATATCAGAGCTGGTCACCCAGGCCCACGTGGGCATGGACAACGATCCGGTTAACCTTATATTCTCCGCCCTGCGGGTAGCCCTGGGAGACTATGTGGGAATGCATGTGGGAACCGACCTGTCTGACATTATCTTTGGCACTCCCAAGCCCGTGGTCAGCGAGGCCAACCTTGGAGTGATCGATCCGGAGTGTGTCAACGTAGTTCTCCACGGCCACAACCCCATTCTTTCGGAAATTATCGTGCAGGCCGCCAAGGATCTGGATGGAGAGGCAAAAGCCATAGGTGCCAAGGGAATCAAGCTGATGGGCATCTGCTGCACCGGTAACGAGGTGCTGATGCGTCATGGAGTTCCCATTGTGACTTCATTCTCATCCCAGGAATACGCCATAGCCACCGGCGCCATCGACGCCATGGTGGTGGACGTGCAGTGCATCATGCCGGCCGTCCGCAATGCCGCCGAGTGTTTCCACACCAGGATCATCACCACTTCGCCCATTGCCAAGATTCCGGGATCGTATCACATCGACTTTCAGACCAGTAAGGCTCTTGACAACGCCAAGACGGCCATCCGCCTGGCCATGGACGCCTACAAAGAAAGAGACGCCAAGAAGATTTTTATTCCCAAGGTTGTCAACAAGGTTGTAGCCGGATGGAGCCTGGAAGCGCTGTACGACATGTTTGCCTCTGTCAGCCCCGATAAGCCGGTCAAGGCCCTTACCGACGCCATTTTGGCCGGGGAAATCAAGGGTGTGGCCCTGCTGGCAGGCTGCAACAACGTCAAGCGGCCCCAGGACGAAAGCCACCTGGCCATAGCCGAAGAAATGATTAAAAACGATGTGTTTGTAATAGGCACCGGCTGCGTAATGCAGGGCTGCGCCAAGATGGGCCTCCTGGCCCCCGAGGCCATGGAAAAGGCAGGCCCCGGACTGAAGAAATTCCTTGCCAGGGTCAGCGCAAAGGCAAACCTCAGCACCCCGCTGCCGCCTATCTTCCACATGGGTTCCTGCGTGGACAACACCCGCTGCTCGGACCTGCTGATGGATATGGCAAACGAAATGGGTGTGGACACCCCGAAGGTGCCCTGGGTAGCCTCTGCTCCCGAAGCAATGAGCGGCAAGGCCGTTTCCATCGGCTGCTGGTGCGTGGCCATGGGTATGCCGGTACACGTGGGAGCAATGCCCCCGCTGGAAGGCAGCGACCTCATCTACTCCATCACCACCCAGATCGCCAGCGATGTTTACGGTGGATACTTCATATTTGAAATGGATCCGACCGTGGCAGCCAAGAAGATGCTCAATGCGCTGGAATACCGCAACTGGAAACTGGGTGTTCACCGGAAGGCCGCCGAAGACTTCGAGACCGACCTGTGCAAGAATTACTAATTCTTCAGTTTGAAAGGAGGAGACCATATTGTCTGAGCAGATTAACTTTGATAAGCTCTTTGACGGCATTGTAGAACCGGGTAAAGAGCCCAAGGCGCTTTTTAAATCAGCATTTAACGGCGCCATCACCGCCATGAGCTATGCGGAAATACTGTTGAGCCAGGCCATCAGGGATTTTGGCGCGGACCAGCCGGTGGCTTATCCCGATACTGCTTACTACCTGCCCGTCATCCGCTGCCTCAGTGGTGAAGAGGTAAGAACTCTGGGAGACCTGGTGCCCATCCTCAACCGCGCAAGGGCTTCCTTCAGGGAAGACTACAGAGATTTTACCAATGCCCGCCAGATGGGTGAGGCCACCTGGTATGCCGCTGAAATTATCGAGGCTGTGCGCTACCTGCGCAACACCCCGGAAAACCCACTGCATGTGGCCCCCTGGACCGGTTTCCTGGGCGACCCGGTGGTGCGTATGTACGGTACAAAACTGGTTGACTGGACCATTCCCGGCGAGGCCGTCATTCTGGGCCGGGCCAAGGACAGCAAGGCCGCCAAGAAATTGGTGGACAGCTTTATGGCCAAGGGCCTGATGCTCTTCCTCAGTGATGAGATTATTGAGCAGCTGATGGAAGAGAACGTCAAGCTTGGAATTGACTACATCGCCTTCCCCCTGGGCAACTTTACTCAGGTGGTGCACGCCGCTAACTTTGCTTTGCGGGCCGGCATGATGTTCGGCGCCATCCCGGCCGGAGCCAGGGATGCCCAGAGAGACTACCAGCATCGCAGGGTACTGGCATTTATATTGTATCTGGGCGAGCATGACATGGTAAGGGACGCCGCCGCCATGGGCGCCATCAACGTGGGCTTCCCGGTGATTACCGACCAGGTGCTGCCGGAAGACAAGCAGATCAAGGATTGGTTCGTATCACAGCCCGACTATGATAAAATAGTACAGACATGTCTTGAGTACCGTGGAATCAAGATTACCGCCATTGATATCGATGTTCCCATCACCATCGGCCCGGCCTTTGAGGGTGAGTCCATCCGTAAGAAGGACATGTATGTGGAATTCGGCGGACAAAAGACTCCCGGCTTCGAATTGGTGCGCATGGTAGGCGAGGATGAAATCGAGGACGGCAAGGTTACCGTTGTGGGTCCGGACATCGATACCATCCAGCCCGGAGGCAGACTGCCCATAGGACTGGTGATAGATGTTTACGGCCGCAAGATGCAGGAAGACTTCGAGCCTGTGCTGGAGCGCCGCATACACTACTTCACCAACTACGGCGAAGGCCTGTGGCACGTTGCCCAGAGGGACATCAACTGGATGCGTATTTCAAACGACGCCTTCGCCAAGGGTTTCCGCCTGGAGCACATAGGCAGAATTCTGTACGCCAAATTCAAGTCGGAGTTCCCGGCCATCGTGGACCGCGTGCAGGTTACCATCTACACTGACGAGCAGAAAGTGCTGGAAATGCGCGATCTGGCCCGCAGTTACTACCAGAAGAGGGATGACCGCCTCAAGGAGCTGCAGGACGAGAAAGTTGACACCTTCTACTCCTGCACGCTTTGCCAGTCCTTTGCCCCCACCCACGTCTGCGTAATCGCCCCCGAGCGGGTCGGCCTTTGCGGCGCGGTGAGTTGGCTGGACGCCAAAGCGGCTTTCGAAATCAACCCCCATGGCTCCAACCAGCCCATTCCCAAGAATGGCACCCTCGACGAGGTTAAGGGCCAGTGGGAATCCTTTAACGAGTTTTGCTTCAACAATTCGCAGAGGAACATCACCAATGTGAACTTCTATACCATAATGGAGTACCCCATGACCTCCTGCGGATGTTTTGAGTGCATTCTGGCTATGGTTCCCGAGTGCAATGGTTTCATGGTGGTTAACCGCGAGCACAGCGGCATGACCCCGTCCGGGATGTCCTTCTCCACCCTGGCCGGAACAATCGGCGCTGGCGCACAAATGCCCGGTTTCATGGGCTGCGGCAAATCCTACCTGGGATCACGCAAGTTCGTTCCCGCCGACGGAGGGCTGGGACGCCTGGTATGGATGCCCAAGGCTTTGAAGGAAGAACTGCGCCCGATGCTGGAGGAAGCAGCCGAGAACGTTGGCTTGGGCAAAGACTTCGTGGATAAAATCGCCGACGAGTCAATCGGAACCGCTGGCGACGAGATTATGAGCTTCCTGGAAGAAAAAGGGCACCCGGCCCTGACCATGGATCCCCTTATCTGATTTATATCAACCAATAGTAGTAATTCGGGTAAGACAACCGGTTTTAATACCGGTTGCCTTACCGAATATTTATTTTTCAATGGTCAACAATAACCGATGAGAAAGGAGTATGGAGAATGGGTTTAACAGGATTAGAGATTTTTAAACAACTGCCCAAAACAAACTGTAAGGACTGCGGTCAACCAACATGCCTGGCCTTTGCCATGTCGCTGGCCGGCGGTAAAGCAAGCCTGGACGCTTGCCCCCACGTAAGCGCTGCCGCCAGGGAGGCGCTTGACTCCGCTTCCGCCCCGCCCATAGCACTGGTTAAAATAGGAGTTGGTGACAACGCTATCCAACTTGGTAATGAAACCGTGCTGTTCCGTCATGACAAGAGATTCGAACACAAGGCAGGAATCGCTGTTTCGGTGTGCGACACAATGAGTGCGGACGAAATAGCCGCCAAGGTGGATCAGGTTAATAAACTGGTGTTTGACCGGGTGGGTCAGACCCACAATGTCAACCTGGTGGCGGTAGGCAACTGTTCCGGTGACGCCGGTAAATTTGCTGTGGCCGTCAAGGTGGCTGCGGAAAAATCCAATTTCCCGCTGGTACTGATGAGCGAGGACGCTTCAGCCGTTGAAAAGGCCCTGGAAATCACAGCCGCCAAAAAGCCGCTGGTTTGCGGCGCCAATGCAGCCAATGTTGAGGCCATGACCAACCTGGCCAAAAAATTTGATGTGCCCCTGGTGATAAAGGGTGCTGACCTGAATGAACTGGCCACCCTGGTGGAAAAGGTTGTGGGTATGGGCCACAAGCAACTGATCATTGATTCCGGAGCAAGGGAAGTTAACAAGGTTATGGCTGATCAGACCCAGCTTCGCCGCCAGGCCCTTAAGAAATTCCGTCCTTTCGGATATCCCACCATTGCCTTTGCGGACAATGCGGATGCTTTCCAGGCAGTTGTGGATGCCGGCGTTTATATTGCAAAATATGCCAGCATAGTGGTAATCGAAAGCGCAGACCCGGCTGATGTGCTGCCTCTGATTACTCTGCGCCTGAATATATACACAGACCCGCAGAAACCCATTGCTGTGGAGTCCAAGATTTATGAAATCGGTAATGTAACCGCCGATTCTCCGGTCTTTGTAACCACCAACTTCTCCCTGACCTATTTCTGCGTGGCGGGAGATGTGGAATCCTCACGGGTTCCCGGCTATATTCTGCCGGTGGACACCGATGGAATATCAGTTATGACCGGATGGGCCGCAGGCAAATTCACACCGGAGAAAATAACCGACATGCTTCAGAATACAGGTATCGCCGACAAGGTTAAACACCGCAAGGTGATAATACCGGGCGGCGTGGCGGTATTAAGCGGAAAACTGGGCGAGCTTTCCGGATGGGAAATACTGGTTGGTCCCCGTGAATCCTCCGGTATTGCTTCTTTCCTGAAGCAGCGCTGGGCATAGACCATCGTCTAATAAGGCGGCGCTTCTTCTGCAAAAAAGATGGCGTTTTCCAGAAATGCAGCAGCATTTACAGTATTTTAAGAAGTAATATCTACAGAAGGGTTGTGTGGAAATGGCTTTTACCATCGCCATAGCAGGAAAGGGAGGGACTGGCAAGACCACCCTGGCCGCCCTTCTTATAAGGCAGATAACAAAGGCTGGCAAGGGACCGGTACTGGCCGTGGACGCTGACGCCAACGCCAATTTGCACGAAGCTCTGGGTATTAAAGTCGATGATACCATTTCCGAAATGTTAAACCGCATCAACAGGAACATTGAGCCGCTTCCGGCCGGAATGACCAAGGACCAGTACGTGGCGTACCGTGTCCATCAGTCGCTGGCCGAAGGAGACGATGTGGATCTGCTGGTCATGGGTGGGCCGGAAGGCGCCGGATGCTATTGCTATGCCAATAATCTGGTGCGCGGCTTCATGCAGGATCTCAGCAACAATTACCCCTTTGTGGTAATGGATAATGAAGCCGGCCTGGAGCATTTGAGCCGGAGGACTACACAGAATGTGGATGTGCTTTTTGTAAGCAGTGACTCCAGCGCCCGGGGCATCAGGTCGGCCGGCAGGGTCAAGGAACTGGTGGACTCTCTGGGGTTGGATATTCGCAAAATGTATCTTGTGGTGAGCAGGGTTAGTGAAGGAACCATAGAGGCCCTTCGTGGAGAAATTGAAAATACCGGCCTGGAACTGGTGGGGACAATTCCCCAGGATGATCAGGTGCGGGACTTTGACTTGCACAGTAAGCCTTTGGTAAGCTTACCTGACGGTTCACCGGTGGTGACGGCGGTAACTGATATTTTAAAAAAGGCCGGCATCCTCTAAAAAGCTAAGGTTCCCAATAACAAGGCGGAGGTATTTGAAACCTTAACCAGAAGGATTTTAAAGGCCTCGCATTAAAAGAAAGGAGCGGGAGTAATGGCTGTAACAGTAGCTAAGGAAAGATGGACCAGCAAGGTGAACGAACTGGTTCTTGGAGTAGAGCCTAATGTCATAAAAGTCGGCGGGGACAGCACTCTGCCCTTCCTGTTTTTTGAAGGTGAGATGCCCAACCGTCCGGTGGTGGCTCTGGAAGTATGTGATTTGGAGCCGGAAGATTGGCCCGAAATATTAAAAGAGGCATATGCCGGTGTCTTGGGAGACCCGGTGGCCTGGGCGAAGAAATGTGTTGAATACGGGGCGGACATTGTTTGCCTGAAACTTACCAGCGCTCACCCCGATTTTAAAAACGCCAGTGCGGAAGATTGCGCCAAGACTGCCAGGGCGGTGGCGGATGCCGTTAACGTTCCCATTATGGTGATTGGCTGCGGTATTGAGGAAAAGGATGCGGTAATCATGCCGGTGGTGGGTGAGGCCCTAGCCGGGAAGGCAACCCTGATGGGCTGCGCCACCCCCAACAACTACAAGACCATGACCGCTGCCTGCATGGTGAACGGGCATTCCATCATAGCTTCAAGCCCGCTGGACATCAACCTTGCCAAGCAGTTAAACATTCTTATAACAGAAATGGGACTGGCCGCCGACAGGATCGCCATCGATCCCCTGGTAGGCGCCTTGGGATACGGTATTGAATACGCCTACTCAATCATGGAACGCGCCCGTCTGGGCGCACTGACCGGAGATAAGATGCTGGCCATGCCGGTTGTCTGCTTTGTAGGTCAGGAAGCCTGGAAAGCCAAAGAAGCCAAAACCACCAGGGATGAAACTCCTGAGTGGGGCGATCAGGCCCGCCGCGCCATACTATGGGAAGTGATGACGGCCTCCACCTTTGCCCAGGCCAGTGGAGCCATCTTTGTCCTGCGGCATCCGGAATCTCTCAAACAGTTCAAGGCCCACATCGACAAGATGATGGAGCCGGTGAAATACTAAGCTTATTCTGAAACAATAGGGGGGTCAGGAGACAGAATACAGGAGTCAGAATATTGAAGGCCGTTCTTATTCTGTCTCCTGTATTCAGACCATATAGAAATACAAAGGAGGAATAATGAATGATCCTTATAGGCGAACGGATCAACGGTATGTTTAAGGACATCCGTGAGGGGATCCTTGGCAAAGATCCCGCACCCATCAAGCACTGGGCAAAGCGCCAGTTCGAATCCGGCGCACACTATCTGGACGTAAACACAGGTCCCACCGTGGAAGCCCAAGATCAGCCCGCCGTAATGGAGTGGTTGGTTAACATATGCAACGAAACTGTTCCCCTGCCCTGCTGCGTGGATTCCACCAACCCCGACGCCATTGAGGCCGGCTGTTCCGCCAACAAGCACGGGAAGGTTATGATCAACTCAACCCACGCTGACCAGTGGAAAATGGATCTCTATCTGCCCATGGCGGCCAAATATAATGCTGCCATCATAGGTCTTGCCATGAATGAGAGCGGAGTGCCCAAGAGCGCCTCAGACCGCGCTGCGCTGGCCATGGAGATTGTGGTAAACGCCGATATGCACGGAGTTCCCATGGAGGATCTGTATATCGACCCCCTCATGCTTCCCGCCAATGTGGCCCAGGAACATGGAATTGAAGTTCTGGAAGCCATTCGTCAGATTAAAGCCCTGGCCCCGGGAGTAAGGACCACTTTGGGTCTGTCCAACACATCCCAGCGCTGCACCAACCGTCACCTTCTGAACAGGACTTTCCTGATCATGTGCATGGCGGTGGGACTGGACTCGGCCATTGCCGACGTAGACGACGAGGCGCTGGTGGATGCTGTGGCCGCAGCCAATATACTATTAAATAAAGACATTTACTGTGACTCCTTCCTGAAAACTTTCAGACAGAGATAACCTGCCAATTAAAAATAGGGGCGGCAGATACACTGCCGTCCCTTGTTGAAATACCGGATAATGCAAGGCAATCATAATGACAAAATTGTGATGATATAATTGAAACAGTCCGTTTTTTAAAGGAATTGACAGTAAAACTGAGAAATATTATACTGGGGTGACAAGATGTCTGCAGGATACTGAAGTCCTGGGGCAGTTTGAGAAATGTGAAATGCATCCTGAGGAACCGGGGAAACTATGATGGTGCGGAAAAAATCCGAGATAATCAGTGCCGTTCCGCCTGAAAAAGGGTGGGAGACGGTGCGGTTTTTTTGCGATTGCCGTCATGTATCCGGGAGTATCAACTCAAATGATGTTAAAACCATGAAGGTGGGAGGTGAGTCAAGAACACTACAGGGTCGGGTTAACCGTGCGTATATATATCAATATAATTTAGGGAAGCCAGGGGAGAAGATTGGACTTAAATTTTTACGGAATTTTTTTTACCCGTCCAATAGGAGTTAATCTCTTCTAAGGCTGATGGCTGGAGAAACCTCGCCTGACGCCGAAATTAGGAGAACGGATGTGATGTAAATATGACAAATAAACCCGATAAAGTCGGGGCGGTACTGGTACTGGGCTCCGGTATAGCAGGTATCCAGGCGTCACTGGATCTGGCTGAATCCGGCTACTATGTATATCTGGTGGAAAAGAACCCTGCCATCGGCGGTACCATGCCTATGTTGGATAAGACATTCCCCACAAATGACTGCTCAATGTGTATTCTGTCGCCAAAGCTTGTGGAATGTGGACGTCACCTGAATATAGAAACTCTGACCTGTTCAGAGCTCACCGATCTACGGGGTGAACCCGGAAATTTCAAGGCTACCATTCTAAAAAAAGCCCGTTTTGTCGACCCGGATAAATGTACGGGTTGCGGGTCCTGCGTAGAAGACTGTCCGGTTAAAGTGGACGATGCCTTCAACCAGGGACTGGGTAAAAGAAAAGCCATCTACAAGCTTTATGCCCAGGCCTATCCCAATGCCTATGCCATTGATAAGGCAAAATGCCTTAAAATTAAAAAGCCCAAGGCCTGTGGAAAATGCCTGGAGGCCTGCCAGGCCGGCGCCATAGACCATTTAATGCAAGATGAGACCATTGAGGTCAATGTTGGATCGGTTATTCTGGCGCCCGGATTTGACGCCTTCCAGCCGGAACAGCTTTTCTACTACGGTTACGGCAAATTCCCCAACGTTCTTACCAGCCTTGAGTTTGAACGAATTTTAAGCGCCTCCGGCCCCTTCGGAGGTCACCTGATCCGGCCCTCGGATCACAAAGAGCCTAAAAAGATTGCCTGGATTCAGTGTGTGGGCTCCAGAAACTGCAAACTGGATCACGGCTATTGCTCCTCGGTGTGCTGCATGTACGCCATAAAGGAAGCTGTCATCGCCAAGGAACACACTCCTTATGAATTGGACACCTCAATTTTCTTCATGGATATGCGGACCTACGGCAAGGAGTTTGAAAAGTATTATGACCGAGCCAGGAATGATCACGGTGTACGTTTTGTCCGGTCCCGGATTTACGAGGTAACCGAGGCCACTGATGGCAGCGGGAATCTAAAGATACGCTATGCCAATGAGGATGGAACCATCACCAATGAAGAATTCGATATGGTGGTGCTATCCATAGGTCTGGAGCCCTCTGAAGAAGTGGTTGAACTGGCCGGCAAACTGGGTGTGGAGGTCAACAAATTTAAATTCGCGGAACCCCCCAGCCTTACCGGAGTAGGCACCACAAGGCCTGGAATCTACGTGGCGGGAGCCTTCAGCGGACCCAGGGACATTCCTGAGACCGTTATGCAGGCCAGTGCGGCAGCCGGAGATTCGTCGGTGATACTTTCAGAGGCCAGGGGTACCATGGTCAAGAAGAAGGAGTATCCCCCCGAGAATGAAGTGGCCGGTGATATCGTCCGTACGGGAGTTTTCGTATGTCACTGCGGAATTAATATCGGCGGTGTGGTCAAGGTGCCCGATGTGGTTGCCTATGCCAGGACCCTGCCGGGAGTGGTGTTTGCAGACGAGAAGATATATGCCTGTTCCCAGGACAGCTCAGGACAGATCAAAGAGGCCATTGAAAAATACGGTCTGAACCGGATAGTGGTGGCCTCCTGCAGCCCCAGGACCCACGAACCCATGTTTCAGGAAACCCTAAAGGAAGCCGGGCTGAACGCTAACCTGTTCGAGATGGCCAATATCCGGGATCAGTGCTCATGGGTGCACCAGAGTGAGCCCGAAAAGGCCACCGAAAAATCAAAGGATCTGATCAAGATGGCTGTGAACAAAGCAGCCTTGCTGGAGCCGGTTAAGGGCATCAGCCTGGGAATGAACCACGACGCTCTGGTTATAGGCGGTGGCGTATCAGGAATGAATGCGGCACTTAATATGGCAGCCCAGGGCTATAAGGTAAGCCTTGTGGAGAAAGCCGCCAGCCTGGGAGGAATCGCAGCCAGCATTCGCTACGGGATGAAGGGCGAGGATGTTCAGTCCTACCTGTCTGAACTGATTTCCAGGGTTAACTCCAACCAATTGATTAAAGTGTATACCGGTGTGGAAATTACCGAGGTGCATGGATTTGTTGGTAATTTCGTAACCAAGCTGTCCAGCGGTGATGAAATACAGCACGGTGTGGCCATAATCGCCACCGGCGGGAAGGAGTACAAGCCAACAGAGTACCTTTACGGACAAAACCAGAAGGTTAAAACACTGCTTGAGCTTGAGTCCGAACTGGCCGATGGAAAGCTTAACACCGCCAAGAATGTTGTATTCATTCAGTGCGTGGGATCCAGGGAGCCTGAACGTCCGTACTGCAGCAGGATCTGCTGCACCAAGTCAGTCAAGCAGGCACTCAAGATTAAGGAAACCAACCCCGATGCCAACGTGTTCATTCTTTACAGGGATATCCGCACCTACGGATTCTATGAGGACCTGTACACCGAGGCCAGGCGCAAGGGGGTCATATTTGTACGCTACGCCACTGAAGAAAAGCCAGTGGTGGAGGCGGCGGGGGACAAGGTGAAGGTTACCGTCACCGAACATGTTCTGGGCGTGCCCATGGTTATAGACGCCGACATGGTGGGCCTGGCCGCCGCTGTACTGCCGGCGGAAAACAATAAGCTTTCACAGTTATTCAAGGTGCCTTTGAACCAGGAGGGATTCTACCTGGAGGCCCACTTAAAACTTCGTCCGGTTGATTTTGGCACCGACGGGGTGTTCATGTGCGGGCTTGCTCACGGCCCGAAGAACCTGGAGGAAAATATTTCTCAGGCCAAAGCTGCCGTGGCCAGGGCCTGTACGGTGTTGGCCAAGGAAACCATAGACGTGGAAGGCAAGTGCGCTGTGGTCAACAAGAAGAAATGTGCCGGCTGTGGTGTCTGTGAATCGGTTTGCCCGGCCAAGGCGGTGTCTGTGGATGCGGCTGAAAAGGTGGCCGTGGTTAACGAGGCCCTTTGCAAGGGTTGCGGCGCCTGCTCTTCTTCCTGCCGCTGCGGGGCTCTTAACGTCAAGGGTTGCACCAACGAACAGATTATGGCCATGATTAACGCGCTATAGCGACAGGGGGAGGATAGGTTATGGAATGGGAACCTAAATTAATTGCCTTTCTGTGCAACTGGTGTAGTTATGCTGGGGCCGATCTGGCCGGCGTGGGCCGGATTCAGTATCCCCCCAACATTCGCGTGATCCGCATACCCTGCTCGGGCCGGATAAACCCTCTGTTTATCATGTCGGCCATAAAGAACGGTGCGGATGGCGTGTTAACCTCCGGGTGACACCCTGGTGACTGCCACTATGCTAGTGGCAACCTGGTGGCCAGAAGGAAATTTGCTCTGTTAAAGAGCCTTATGGAATATATCGGCGTGGATGAGGACCGGGTCAATTTTGCCTGGGTATCAGCCGCCGAGGGTGGCCGGTTTGCGGAACTGGTCAAGGATGTAACCGACAAAGTGAGAAAACTGGGCCCCAACAAGGGGCTAAATCCCAGTGAATCGGGGTGTTGTTGCGGATGCAAAAGCTAGCTTCGGCTATACAGGACATGGCAAAAAAGCTTCTGGAGGAAAAAAAGGTTGATCTGGTGGTGGGATTTGCCGGGGGCAGCCTGCCTCTTCGCAGCACTCCCTGCTTTATTCGCAAGCCTGAGGATGCTGAAAAGCTGACCTGGGATTATAGCTGCGAGAACAACCTGGCCAATTACCTGCGCAAGCGGGAAGGCAAGGTGGCCGTTGTGGCCAAGGGCTGCGACGTTCGTTCCATAGTGGCCCTGATCAATGAAAATCAAGTGAGCAGGGACAATCTATACATCATAGGCATTCCGTGCTCGGGCATGGTGGACCGGGTAAAGGCGGACGAGGCCGTAGAGGGCAAGGACCTTCTGGCGGTTGAGGAAAATGGGGGATCGCTGATACTGAAAGGCAAAGGGTTCTCAAAGGAAGTAAAGCTGGACGAACTGCTGCACGACACCTGTAAGGTCTGCCGGTACGGCAATCCGGTAGTCTATGACACCATCATAGGCGATACTGTGCCGGACAAAGCGGAGGATAGTTTTGCCGATGTGGCAGCCTTTGAGTCTCTTTCTCCGGCCGAACGCAGGGCCGCCCTGGCTGCCGAGTTTTCGAAGTGCATAAGGTGTTACGCATGCCGCAACGCCTGTCCAATGTGCTACTGCACCGAGTGCTTTGTGGACTGCTCATCCCCGGAATGGATTAAAAAATCCACCGATACTGCCGACAATATTATGTTCCAGGCCGGCAGGGTTTTCCACAGCGCAGGACGCTGCGCCGACTGCGGGGCCTGTGACAGAGCCTGCCCCATGGGTATAAACCTGCGTGGCATGACACGGAAAATGGTCAAGGAAGTCAAGGATCTGTTCGGATATGAAACTGGTGTCGGCATGGGTGAAAAACCGGCGCTGGCAACATTCACCGCCGGCGATCCAGAGCCTTTCCTGGTGAAGGAGTGAGGTGAAAAGGATGATTATAGCCAAGAACGCGTTACCCGGCCTGCTTGATAAGCTGGCTGCCGAATACGAAGTGTATGCCCCGGTGAAACAGGGAGCCTACTCGCTGTATAAACAGATTTGCAATGGCGCTGAGGCAGATTTTGGGTATGTCAACAGCAAAATCCCTCCCAAGGGGATCCTTTTCCCTCAGTCTGAAAAGCTTTACAGCTATTCTGTAACCGGGGAAGGAACCAGTCTGGAGGAGTGCGTAGACACCCGCAAGAAAGTGATTTTCGGAATTCGTCCCTGTGACGCAAAAAGCCTTTTGCTGATGGATAACGTATTTAACAATGATAAATTCCAGGATCCGTACTACCTCACCCGCAGATCAAACACCATCCTGGTGGGAATGGCCTGTAACGATCCTGCCGGCACCTGCTTCTGCACCTCCATGGACGGCGGTCCCTTTGATCAAAGCGGACTGGATCTGCTGCTTACCGATATAGGGGAAGCCTATGTGGTGGAAGCGGTAAGCCAAAAGGGCAAGGATCTGGCGGCGGCACTGGCCCTGGGCGCCGCTGACGACTCTCAGAAGGCTGCGGCCGCCGAAGCCAGGGAATCAGCCGAGGTAGCCTGCGCGGTAAATACCGTGGGTCTGAAGGCCAGGCTGGATGTCAATTTCTACGACCCAATCTGGGAAAAATTTCATGAAAAATGCCTGGGCTGCGCCGCCTGCACTTACTCATGCCCCACCTGCCACTGTTTTGATATAGTGGATGAGGCAAAGGACTGCAACGGCTGTCGGGTCAGAAACTGGGATTCCTGCATGTTCCCCCTGTTTACCCTGCACGGGTCGGGACACAACCCCCGGACCAGCGGCAAGGAGCGCATGCGCCAGAGGATAATGCACAAATTCAAGTATTTTGTGGATAATTTCAATGCGACAGCTTGTGTGGGCTGTGGAAGGTGTATAAAAAACTGCCCCGTTAATCTGGACGTTAGAGAAGTACTGGCGGATATCCGGGGCTCGGAAGCGAGGTCGGATAAATAATGCAAAGAAATCCATATCTGCCGCTCCCAATGAAACTGGTAAAGAACTTTACCGAAACCGAGGATAAGCTTATCCACACTTTCACCTTCCAGTTCCTCAGCGAGGAAGATGAAAAGAGCTTCCCGTATATGCCCGGACAGTTTGCCGAGGTGTGCGTGTTCGGTAAGGGCGAGGCGCCCTTTGGAATCGCCTCCTCACCCACCGAGCCTGGATTTTTAAAGTTCTCGGTGGCCAAGGTGGGCCTGGTTTCCACCGCCCTCCACATGATGGAGGAGGGAACCATTGTCGGTGTCCGCGGTCCCCTGGGCAATTACTACCCGCTGGAACAACTGAAAGGCAAGAACATTGTGATCATAGGCGGAGGATTTGCCTTTACCACTCTCAGGTCGATGATTACCTATATACTGAAACCGGAACACAGGGGTGACTACGGAAAGCTGACCGTTATATACGGCGCCCGGAACCCCGGCCTGCTCCTCTACAAAGAGGAGTTGGAAGAGTGGAACGGACGTTCTGATATTGATTTGGTGTGCACCATTGACCGCCCGGTGGAAGGATGGACCGGAAGGGTGGGTTTTGTTCCCACCGTCACCAAGGAAGTGGCTCCCAGTTCGGAAAACTCGGTGGCCATTATCTGCGGACCGCCGGTGATGATCAAATTCACCATGCCCGAGCTGGAGGCCTGCGGCTTTAAGCCCGATCAGATTATAATGTCTCTGGAAAACCGCATGAAGTGTGGAATAGGCATGTGCGGCCGCTGCAACGTGGGCAACAGGTATGTCTGCAAGGACGGCCCGGTGTTCACCAAGGCCGAGCTGAACCAGTTACCCAACGAATACTAGGCTAAAGAGCGATTCTTTCTGGTCAGAATTCAGGAGACAGATATTTATTCTGACTCCTGAATGCCCAGGATAAGGAATACCCTATATGAAAGTAACTCCGTAGAGGGGAGGATCATCATTAATGGAAAATGCCGTTGAAACAATTCAGGCATCAAAACTTAATCCCAAATTCAGGGAAAGGGTGGCCGGGCTGCTTAAAAATTATGATTTCGCCCAGTGCCTGACCTGTGGTATGTGCACCGCCGGATGTCCTTACTCGGATATCCACGAAAACAATGACCCCCGTAAATTCCTCCGCAAAATCAATTTGGGAATGGAAGAGGAAGTATTCGCCGATCCCTATATCTGGTACTGCACCATGTGCGAGCGCTGCACCATCGAGTGTCCCATGGGCATCAACATGGCCGTGGTAACGCGCACCATGCGAGGACAGTTTGACAAGGACAAAATTCCCGGCTATATGCAGACTATTGCCAGAGAGCATATCGAATCCGGCAACCAGATGAACGTAGGTCAGGTGGACTACGAGGAAACCCTGGAGTGGATTCAGGATGAGATGCGGGAAGAACTTGAGGACCCCGAATTCACCATTCCCCTGAACAAGAAGGGGGCCAAGTACTTCTACGGGTTCAACGCCCGGGATATTAAAATCTATGCCAATGAATTGCAAACTACACTCAAGATATTCTATGCCGCAGGCATTGACTACACCATCAGCACCAAACGCTGGGATGCCACCAATATATCCCTTTTCACCGGGCATAACGATGACTTTAACGCAATATCCCAGCCGATCTGGGAGGAGTTCATAAAACTTGGCTGCGAGCAGTTTATTGTTACAGAGTGCGGCCACGCTTTCCGCTCCATGAAATGGGGGCAAAGGATGTTCTGGAAAGGTGAAATGTTCCCTATCCGTCATATACTTGAACTTCTCAACGAACTGGTTAAGGAAGGCAAGCTCAAACTGGATCCCGAAGCCATCACAGAATTGGTTACCTACCATGATCCCTGCAACACCGCCCGCAAGGAAGGCGTTTGGGAGGCCCCCAGGGAGTTGGCCAAAAGCTTCATCAAGAACTTTGTGGATATGAACCCCAATGGCAAGATGAACTACTGCTGCGGGGCCGGCGGCGGCGGAATGGCCATGCCGGAATTCAATGAAAAGCGCAAGGCAAAGGGCAAGCGCAAGGTGGATCAGGTAGTGGAGACCGGGGCGGAAATAGTGATAGTGCCCTGCCACAACTGCATTGACCAGTTCAACGACCTGAACAAGTGGTACCCCGACACCAAGGGCAAATCCAAGAATATGCACATGTGCACTCTGATGGAGCGCGCCCTGATACTGCCGGAGAAGGAATAGATTTTCTGATACTTTAACCGGTATTCTCAATAGATCATGCCATTTAAGAGAGGACGGATGTGATGTCTAAGTGAGTTCTGAAAAAGTCGGGGCGGTAATGGTGGTAGGGGCCGGTATCGCAGGTATCCAGGCTTCCCTGGACCTGGCTGAGTCCGGTTACTACGTGTACCTGGTGGAAAGCACCACGGCCATAGGCGGAACCATGCCTATGCTGGATAAAACCTTTCCCACCAATGATTGCTCCATGTGCATACTTTCCCCCAAGCTGGTGGAGTGTGGCCGTCACCTGAATATCAAGATTCTCACCAGTTCCGATGTGCAGGAAGTTGCCGGTGAACCCGGCAACTTCAATGTCAAGATACGGCAGCGCCCCCGCTTCGTAGATGCCAACAAGTGCACCGGCTGTGGTTCCTGCTCCGAAGAGTGCCCCATTAAGGTGGATGATGAATTCAACCAGGACCTGGGTAAACGGAAAGCCATATACAAACTTTACGCCCAGGCTTATCCCAACGCCTATGCCATAGACAAGGCAAAATGCCTGAGGATTAAAAATCCCAAGGCCTGCGGTAAATGCCTGAAGGCCTGCCAGGCCGACGCCATCAATTTTGAAATGGCGGAGGAAACCATAGACCTCAACGTGGGGGCCATAGTCTTAAGCCCGGGCTTTGAGAAATTCGACGCATCGGCCCTGTTCTATTACGGCTACGGCAAGTTCCCCAATGTACTGACCAGCCTTGAGTTTGAGCGGGTGTTAAGCGCCTCGGGACCCTTCCAGGGACACATGGTGCGGCCCTATGACGGCAAGGAACCCAAGAAAATCGCCTGGATACAGTGCGTGGGCTCCCGGAACACCAAGGAAAAGCACGGATACTGCTCATCGGTATGCTGCATGTATGCCATAAAAGAGGCTGTTATTGCCAAGGAACACAGCCACGAACCCCTGGAGACCACCATATTCTTCATGGATATGCGCACCTTCGGCAAGGGCTTTGAGAAGTATTACGACCGGGCCCGGGATGAAAAGGGAGTGCGCTTCGTAAGGTCAAGGATTTACGAGGTTACCGAGAAGAACGACGAATCCAAAAACCTGATCATACGGTATTCCAATGAGGACGGAACCATAAGCACCGAGGAGTTTGATATGGTGGTGCTTTCGGTGGGCCTGCAGCCTTCCAAGTCCGTAATGGAACTGGGAGAAAAACTGGGTCTGGATATGAACCAGTACGGCTTTGCCGACACCCAGAAGCTCACCGGCGTCAACAGCAGCAAGCCCGGAATCTATGTGTCCGGCGCCTTCTGCGGTCCCAAGGACATTCCCGAGACAGTGATGCAGGCCAGCGCGGCGGCCGGGGCATCGGCCAGCCTTTTGGCCGAGTCAAGGGGAACAAAGGTAACCGAGAAAGAGTATCCCGCCGAGAAAGACGTGTCAGGTCAGGATCCCCGCATAGGCGTGTTTGTTTGCCACTGCGGAGTAAACATCGGAAGCGTGGTAAATGTTCCCGGGGTTGTGGAAATGGCCAAGGGACTGCCCAATGTGGTTTATTCCGGGGAGTATCTCTATGTTTGCTCCCAGGACAGCCAGAACACCATGCGCCAGATAGTGGAGGAGAACGGTCTGAACAGGGTGGTGGTGGCTTCCTGCAGCCCCCGCACCCACAAGCCGCTGTTCCAGGAAACCATGATGGAGGCCGGTGTGAACAGGTATCTGTTTGAGATGGCCAACATCCGGGATCAGTGTTCCTGGGTACACCAGAACGAGCCTGACAAAGCCACTGAGAAGGCCAAGGATTTGGTCAAAATGATGGTTGCCAAGTCCGCACTGCTGAGCCCCATTCATCAGCCTTCGGTTGATGTTACAAAGGCCGCTATGATTATAGGCGGAGGGGTTTCCGGAATGAACAGCGCCCTCTCCCTGGCCGATCAGGGCTACAAGGTATATCTGGTGGAAAAAGCGGACAGCCTTGGAGGTATAGCCAGACGCATCAAGCAGGGCTTCCGGGGAGAGGACGTTCAGGAATATCTGGCAGAACTGATTGATAAGGTAAAAGCCAATTCCTTAATTGAACTGTTCACCGGCACCGAGGTGCAGGATGTCAAGGGTTTCGTGGGCAATTTTAAGTCCACCCTTTCAAATGGCGCACAGATACAGCACGGCGTGGTGATCATCGCCATTGGCGGAGAAGAGTATCTTCCCACAGAATACCTGTACGGCAAGAATAACCGGGTTATGACCCAGCTGGAAATGGAAGAGGCCATGACAGCCGGTGACTCCAGGTTTGACCAGGCAAAGAACATCGTGATGATACAGTGCGTGGGTTCCAGGGAGCCGGAAAGGGGCTACTGCAGCAGGGTATGCTGCACCAAGTCGATCAAACTGGCCATCAAGGCAAAGGATAAAAACCCCGACGCCAATGTGTTTATACTGTACCGGGATATCAGATCCTACGGTTTCTTTGAGGATATGTACACCGAGGCCCGCCGCAAGGGAGTAATCTTCATACGCTACAGCGTGGAACAAAAACCCCTGGTGGAGGAGGCCGGCGGAAAGTTGATGATTACCGTCACCGACCACGTGCTGGGACAGCCGGTGGTCATTGAGGCTGACATCTTGGGCCTGGCAGCGGCCAAACTGGCCTCCCGGGACAACAAGAAAATGAACAGCCTGTTCAAGGTGCCCCTAAACGAGGACGGTTTCTTCCTGGAGGCGCACATGAAGCTGCGTCCGGTGGACTTCGCTTCCGAGGGTATTTTCATGGCTGGCCTGGCTCACGGCCCCAAAAACTTGGAGGAGAATATTTCCCAGGCCAAGGCGGCGGCAGGCAGGGCCGGAGTAATACTCTCCAAGAGCAAACTGGAATCCCACGGTGTGACAGCGGTTGTGCAGCCGGACAAGTGCGCCGCCTGTCTAACCTGCGTGCGCCTGTGTCCCTATGGAGCGCCCAAGGTCAGGAACTATGCGGCTGAAATAGAGTCGGTGCTTTGCCAGGGCTGCGGATCCTGCGCCGGTGAGTGCCCCAACAAGGCCATTACACTACAGGGATACAACGACCGGATGTACATGAGCATGGTCAACGGCCTGTGCAAGGAGGTGCTGTAAAGGTGGGTTTTGAACCGAAAATTGTTGGTTTCTGCTGCCACTACTGAGCATACTCTGCTGCGGACCTGGCAGGTTCGATGAGACTTCAGTATGCAACCAATATAAGAATAGTGGAAATGACTTGCTCCGGTAATATCGACCACCGCGTGATTCTTAACGCCTTTGAAGAAGGCGCCGATGGTGTGTTTGTAGCCGGCTGCATGGAGGGTGACTGCCATTTCCTGAAAGGGAATATACGGGCCCGGAAGAGAGTAAACGCGGTTAAAAAACTGCTGGATGAAATAGGGATAGGCGGAGACCGTCTGGAAATGTACAACCTGTCTTCAGCCCAGGGAGGCCGCTTTGCCGAAATAGCCAATGATATAACAGCAAAAATAAAGGATCTGGGACCCAACCCGTTATTTAAAAACAGCTCATGCTGCGGCTGCAGCTGCTCGAAAGAAGGTGGGGACCAATGATTATTGCCCAACAGAAACAAATCAAAGAAATCGCCGCCATGGTCAGCGACTGCAAAAAAGTGGCCTTGATAGGGTGTGCAGGATGTGTCACAGTGTGCCTTTCCGGCGGTGAAAAAGAAACTGAAATAATGGCCGCTGCCCTTCGTATTATGCGCAAGCTGGAAGGCAACCCGGTGGAAACAATAACCTTCACCGCAACCCGCCAGTGCGACCCGGAATACGTGGAGGCCTTGGACGGAGTGGTCAAGGATGCCGACGCCATCATATCCCTGGCCTGCGGGGTAGGAGTGCAGTACCTGGCCGAGCGTTTTGACAAGTGGGTGGTTCCCGCCCTGGACACCAACTTTATAGGTGGGTCCAAGGTGCACGGGGTATGGGAAGAGAAATGCGGAATGTGCGGAGACTGCGTTCTGCACAAGACCGGAGGCATCTGCCCCATTATACGCTGCTCCAAGAGCATCCTGAACGGCCCCTGCGGCGGTTCACAGTACGGCAAGTGTGAAATAAGCAAAGATGTTGATTGCGCCTGGCAGTTGATATACGATCGCATGAAGTCCCTGGGTAAACTGGATAAGCTCATGGCCATCCAGCCGCCCAAGGACTGGACCAAGTCCAGAGACGGCGGTCCCCGCAGGGCCGTCAGGGAGGATGTGATGATAGGGTGAGTTATTTAAGCAAACTGCAACGCATTTTAGACAGCGGACAATTTGCCGTCACCGCCGAAATCGGCCCGCCCAAGCACGCATCCGCCCACGGTGTGCGCCACCACGCTGAAATGCTGGTGAACCATGTGGACGCCACCAATATCACCGACTGCCAGACCGCCATAGTGCGCATGAGCAGTATTGCGGCCGGTGTGCATATACTGGACTGCGGCATTGAGCCCATAGTCCAGATGACCTGCCGCGACCGCAACAGAATCGCCATGCAGTCGGACCTCTTGGGGGCCTACAGCCTGGGCATGAGAAACGTGCTCTGCCTGTCCGGCGACCATCAAAAGTTCGGCAACCACCCCTCCTCCAAAAACGTCTATGACGTGGATTCCATGCAGCTTATTCAGTTGCTGGCCAGGATGAGGGACGAGAAGAAATTTTTCTCCGGTGAAGAGTTTAAGGATCATGAACCCAAGTTCTACATCGGGGCTGTGGCCAACCCCTTCGCCGACCCCTTTGAATTCAGAGTGGACCGGCTGGAGAAGAAGGTGGAGGCCGGGGCTCAGTTTATTCAGACCCAGTGCATATTCGACATGGAGCGTTTTGAGCGCTTCATGGAGATGGTAAGGGAAAGAGGGATCGACCAGAGGACTCATATTCTGGCCGGGATTACGCCCCTTAAGGGCTGGAGGGCCGCCAAATACCTGCAGACCGGAGTTTCCGGAATGCTGGTGCCTGATTCATTGGTGGAACGGCTTAAAGGCGCCCAGGATCCCAAGCGCGAGGGCATCGAGGTGGCCATTGAGCAGATCAATTACATCAGGGAAAAAGTCAAGGGAGTGCACGGCGTCCATGTCATGGCCATCGCATGGGAAGAGGTCGTTCCTGAAATAGTTGAGCGTACCGGACTTTTTCCGCGTCCCAAGTTCGAAGACTAAATCAATATCAAAAAAAGAAGACTGCAAGATTTGATTTTTTAAATCTTGCAGTCTTTTTTATCGTTAAGGAAAGTATATACCATATTAAAGTATTAAAGCGCTAAATCGCCAAAGCATTTTTATGTACCCCAGAGTTTTTCCGGGGTCGCTCCGGGGTCACTTGAGGGTCGCTGCATTGTCGCTAATGGGTAGGCGGAGCGATTTAAGTCCGGCCTGCATAACCTCCTGCTGCAACTGTCTCTAAACTCGGTCGCCAACGGAATGCCGACCGCCTCCAACGCCGCATCCATGCGTCGATTCCGGCTTCCGGCTGCGTCCTGCAGCCGGCTCGGCATTCCGTAGGCTCGGTCGTTAAGAGACAGTAGCAGCCTCCGGTACATTCCGCACGGACTTAAATCACTCCCCCTCACTGCATGTCGCTGTGGGGTCGCTTTTAAGGCAGCCTGTCACCATTCTGGATTCTGGATTCTGGCTTCCGCCGTCTGCAAGACGGCACCGCCGGCAAGGCGGTTATTTTTATTAAAAAGCTAGGGTATATTTCGGCGGGTACGTGAAAAGAATTTGATTTTAGAATGCCGGAAAAAAAGAGTGACAAAGAAGCTGGGCTGATATATTATAATATTAAAGTAATCGTTTGAATGGTGGTATGGCCATGTCAGAAAAAGTTGGAGTCAGAAAACAGGCGAATGGAGGTTGCAGCTGTGGCGGTGGCTGTGCGGTATCAGCCGAGGAGAAGCCTGATCATACAGTATTAAGGCTGGAGGGGCTGGACTGCGCAGACTGCGCTGCAAAGCTGGAGAAAAAAGTCAGCGAGATCCCTGGAGTGGTGGAAGCAAGAGTTAATTTCGGGGCCTCCAAAATGACGGTCCAGCACTGGAACACGTTAGAAGCGGGGTCCATAGTAAAAGCGGTTAAAGAGGCTGGTTACGGCGCCGAAGTGGAACGTGGAAAACCGATGAAAGATCAGCCGGAAGGTTTTAAAAACAAAAAAGTGATACTTACCGTTATTTCAGGCATTCTTCTGGCAACCGGTTTAATTCTCTCGTTTTTCGGGGTATCCGGGAGTGTGGTTGTATTCTTTTATTTCGCCTCCATGCTGACGGGCGGCTTTTACACAGCGAGAAGCGCACTTTCGTCTCTAAGGTCCCTGAGCATGGACATGAACTTTCTGATGACGGTGGCGGTGGTTGGTGCGGCGGCTATAGGGGAGTGGGCTGAAGGCGCCATGGTGGTGTTCCTCTTCTCCCTTGGCAATACCCTGCAGGCGTACACGATGGAAAAAACCAGGAACTCCATCCGGGCGTTGATGGATCTCTCTCCCAGGGAGGCGTTGGTCAGGCGGAACGGTGAAGAAGTTCGACTTGCGGTGGAGGAGATCAATATCGGCGACATTATTATAGTAAAGCCCGGCGAGCGCTTTGCCATGGACGGTGAAGTTATTTTGGGCGGAACGGACGTGAACCAGGCGCCGATTACGGGTGAGTCCATGCCGGTAAAAAAGAAGCCCGGGGACGAGGTTCACGCCGGGACCGTCAACGGACAGGGATCCGTCGAGGTGAAAGTCACCAAACTGGTGGAGGACACTACTCTGGCCAGGATCATCAACCTTGTGGAGGAGGCCCAGGCTCAGAAGGCCCCGTCCCAGCAGTTCGTGGACGTTTTTGCCAAATACTACACTCCTGCGGTCGTCGTCGGCGCAGTACTGGTGGCCACGGTGCCCTGGCTGGCCTTCGGGCAGCCCTTTCAACTGTGGTTTGAGCGGGCGCTGATCCTGCTGGTGATTTCTTGCCCCTGCGCTCTGGTCATCTCGACCCCGGTGTCCATTGTCGCAGCCATCGGCAGCGCCGCCAGGAGAGGAGTTCTGATCAAGGGGGGCGCTTACCTGGAAGAAGCGGGGGCCTTGAAGGTGATAGCCTTCGATAAAACAGGCACCTTAACCGCCGGTCTGCCGGAAGTAACCGACGTAATAGCGGCGGCAGGGTACATCCAGGAAAAGGTGGTTGAAATCGCAGCAGCAATTGAGAAACGCTCCCAGCACCCCCTGGCGGATGCGATTATACGTTACGCCCGGGCAAGAAACATTGCGGTACCCGACGCAGATGACTTTCAGTCCTTTACCGGCAAGGGCGCCGGGGCCAGAATCGGTGGGGAAGCCTATTATGTAGGCAGCAGGCGGTTGCTTGAGGATTTGAATATCCCCTTGGCATCTGTGTTGATTAAACATCTGACAGAACTCCAGGATCGGGGTAAAACAGCCATGATAGTCGGAACAGCTGACGAAGTGGCGGGGATTATTGCGGTGGCCGACAGCAGCAGGGAGAGCGGCAGGGCGACCGTGGAGGGACTGCGCCGGGCAGGAATAACAAAACTGGTCATGCTGACAGGTGACAACGCCGGAACGGCCAGGGCCATTGCCGCTGAACTGGGAATAAACGAATACCGTGCGGAACTGTTGCCGGAGGACAAGCTGGACGTTATTAGATCTCTTCAGGCGGAATGCGGCAGGGTGGCCATGGTGGGCGACGGGGTCAATGACGCCCCGGCTCTGGCCGCCGCCACGGTGGGCATAGCCATGGGCGGGGCCGGCACCGACACCGCCCTGGAGACCGCCGATATCGTCTTGATGGCCGATGACCTGACCAAGCTGCCTTACGCCGTTTATTTAAGCCGGCGGGCGCTGCGGGTGATCAAGCAGAACATCGCCTTTTCCCTGCTGGTTAAAGGTGTGTTCATTGCGGCAACCTTCGCAGGGTTTGCCAACCTCTGGATGGCGGTCTTCGCCGATACCGGGGCGGCCCTGTTGGTGATCGCCAACGGGATGCGCCTGATGAGGGTGGAAGATCCGTACAGACAGCAGGAGCCCAGTCCGACCCGCAGTCCATCAGTCATTTACGCCAAGGCATAAAATAACCGCCTTGCCGGCGGTGCCGTCTTGCAGACGGCGGAATCCAGGAGCCAGAAGCCAGGAGCCAGAATAAGCAAGCGTGACCCTCAAGCGACATGCAGTGAGGGGGAGGGTTTTTAGTCCAGGCGGATGTTCCGGAGGCTGTTATCTGGCTCTTGGCGACAGAGCCGTACGGACTGCCGAACCGGCTGCAGGACGCAGCCGGTAGCCGGAATCGACGCAAGGACGCGGCGTTGGAGGCGGTCGGCAGTCCGTTAGGCGACGAGCTTAGAGCCAGTTCAGCCGGAGGATAAGTAGATCGGACTCAAACCCCTCCACCGGCCACAGAGTGACCCCGGAGCGACATGCAGTGATTTAAGTCCGTGCGGATGCTGGAAATGACATAATAGCTTAAAGGAATTATTATGATGTTTAAACGGGGGATCCTGTTTTAGGGAGGGATAATATGTCCGGTGTCAGGCAGCAGGACGTTTGTGAAGTTTTTTGTTTTAATGAAGAAAAAGTTGAGCGTTTGAAAAGTGAAGTGAAAATAACAGATGGACTCGCTACTGTTTTCAAGGCCCTCGCCGACGATACCAGGATTAAAATAGTATACGCACTGTCCCGGGAGGAACTGTGCGTGTGCGATGTGTCCAGCATTATCGGCTCTACGGTGGCTGCGGCCTCCCATCACCTGCGCTTCTTGAAAAATATCGGCCTGGCCAAACAGCGCAGACAGGGGAAAATGATCTTTTATTCGCTTGACGACGACTGCGTTACTACCATAATTGATTCGGCTCTCAATCATTTCCGTCACAACAACCAGAAAAAAGGAAAAAGAATTGAATGAGGATTATGCGCTATATATGCTGGCCTGAGTTTGCAAGATCATATATAATATAAACGCATAGTATGTATGCGTATTATTCATTTGTATTATACATCTTTCCGTGGTAGCCTGTAAGCATAGGGTACAAAGGAGTGTCGCCTTGAAAAACCAATTTCCCAATATTAATTTAACTTCTTATTCGCCTGGGTCCGGGTGAGCTTGTAAAATAGGTCCGGCGGACCTTACTCAAATACTGCGTTGCCTGCCGCCAATCAAAGACCTGAACGTCCTGGCGGGCCGTGACGATAACGCGGCAGTCTATAAACTTAATGACGAAACAGCTCTGGTTCAAACCGTGGACTATATAACTCCCGTTGTTGACGACCCCTATCATTTCGGAATGATAGCCGCTGCCAACGCTCTAAGCGATATTTACGCCATGGGCGGAAAACCGGTAATGGCTTTGAATTTAATAGGTTTTCCCAACCAAAGCCTTCCCCTTTCAATCATGGAGGCCATCATGAAAGGTGGTGCTGATAAAGCTGCCGAGGCTGGCGTGACCATCGTTGGAGGTCATTCGATTACCGACAATTCTCCCAAGTACGGACTTGTAGCAACCGGTTTTTTAAATGTCCGAAGCATGATTACAAAACGCGGTGCGAGGCCGGGAGACTCTCTAATCCTTACAAAACCGCTGGGCGTCGGTGTGATTACCACAGGGATCGACCACAAAATGGTGGGTGACGATACTGTCAACCGGGTAGTAAAGATTATGACCACCTTAAACAAAAGGGCATCGGAAATTATGCTTGCCGTCGGGGTGAATGCCTGTACCGACGTAACAGGATTCGGGCTGTTGGGACACCTGCGGGAGATACTTGCAGCCAGTAATGTCGGAGTGCGCATAACAGCCTCCACGGTTCCCGTTATCCCGGAATCAGAGGAGTTGATACAGGCAGGAGCGGTGGCCGGAGGAACTCATAACAATTACCGCTTCCTCCGGGATATGGTTAAATGGGACCCTTCCTTGTCCAAAGAAATGAGACTGATTCTTTGCGATCCTCAGACATCAGGCGGTCTTTTAATAGCAGTATCCCCTGAGAATAAGGATCGTTTAATTATGGAGCTTCAAGAAGACAAAGAAATTCTGGAGGCGGCAGAAATTGGGGCAATAATTGAAAATCCCGGAGAAATAAGTGTGCTGGCTTGAAGAAATGAAATCAATCGACTTAATATTATAATGAGGAGAAGTCATTATGAAGTTTTCACCATTTAAATTTCAGTTACCCTTAGCTGCAGGCGGTATTACATTAATGGCCTTCAATTATCTACAGTTTGCAGTGCCTCATGGAAAAGGATTAATAACATTGTCAGATATCACACGGGCTGGATTAACTATGGGTCAAACAGCCTTATATTACCCTATAATCGTAATTATGTTAGCATTAACCATTGTAGACCTGTTTTTTACTGTTGTTTTCCTAAAAAGCCTTATACAATGGCTTTTCAATAAAAATGAATATACAGAATTTTTAAATGGTCCACCGACAACAAGTATAGGCATTTTTGTACCTATTGCCTCGCTGTCTATGACAGCAAATGTGATTTGGGGTCCCTTGGGTTTTTTTATTCCGAAATTGTCATCTAATATACAATCGCTGATGTTGCCTGCCTTAATCTTCTTTGGATTCCTTTGGCTGATGCTTTTTGTACTTGAACTTAGGCTTCTTAAGGTCTGGTTAAGCCAGCCACTTGATTTAACAAAATTAAGTTTCGTATGGCTGCTTGACGTTTTTACATTCGGTCTGGTCAATTTAACCGGTACAGGAATTGCCGCTACAGCAAGCGACAGGGCGATCTCATCCATAGCAGCCTTTTCGTCTTCACTTGCCTTAACTGTTGGTATTTTCTTATTTATAACCAAACTGGCTTATTTGATTTACCTGCAGATAAAATCCGCCAGTTTACCGCAAAAACCAGTGCAACCAAGTTACTTTTTAGTGATTCCCATTACTTGTCTTTTCGGAATTAGCTTTTACAAAATCACACTTTATTTGCAAACACATTTCAAATATGATGTAGAAGCTTTATCGTTCTTCCTGATCAATTTTTCTTATGTTATTACAATCGGCTGGGGTGTCTTTTGTTTATATCTACTAAGTGATTACTTTATAAATTATTTCTATAAGAGTGATTTTTCACCAACCCAATGGGGTATGGTCTGAGCTTTGGTTGGCTCTCAAGTTTTGGGAGTTTATGTTTACGGAAATTATTATCCCAGCTTAGCGCTCTCGATTTTAAACTATGTAAGTACAATATTGGCATCAGTTGTATTTATTCTTGTTGCCGTTAAATTTTATCAGGCGGAAAAGAAAAACAAATTAACTATGGTAAAGGTTTGATAAGCGCAATGATGATCTAAGCGGAGGGGGAATACCATGAATGCAGTCGCTATTACAGAAAAGCGCCACCGCTTACAACCGCTAATTGGTCACTCTGGTACTCCTGATCGTTGGAGGCGAACAGCTGCACATACTGTGGTACTTGTGAAAAAGTCTGCCGGATGCAAATAAACCCAGGTCTTTACCGTGAAACAGGTATTGTGAATCACGGAGACTGCCTGAAATGTTCATGTTGTATTGAGAAATGCCCCCAAAGAGCATTGAGTTTTAATGATAGTTCAAAAAATGTAGCTTAAGAGATGAATTACTTCTTAGCTAAATCCGTTTTAGTAGACAAACATTATAATTATTAATATAGCCAGGGCCAGGGATAAAACCACGTAGTCCTCAGCCCTTTCGGTGGCGAATAGCATTAACGGATTATTATTCTCATTCTCCGGGGTTTTTTCTTTGGATTTATCTGGCATAATAACCTCCATTTCGCCGCCTACTGCTGGCGACACAAATAGTAATGAAAACGGGATGCGCAGCAAACACCCCTGCGTTACAATGTATCTGAGGGAAAAGCACACTACAAAGCACGATGAGGTGAGTTGCAGACTGCCTCTTGGCTTAAATCAGTATAATAACCAGTGTAAGGATCGCCTTTCAAGCACAAATAAGTGGTGCCACGAGGCCGCACGCTAATCATTGTTTTAGCTCTTCGTTAAATGTGTGGCAATCCAGTCGCTGCCTTCTCCCTCACGATTTATTTGTGAGGAGGGAAAAAATTGAAAGTTGTTTACCCTATTTGTTGTGGCGTCGATGTACACAAGACATTTCTCGTCGCTACGATCATCGCAACCCAGGGCATAGTTCCGAGTTACAAGAAGAAGCGCTTTTCCACCTTCAACAATTCCATTCTGGCGTTCAAGCAGTGGTTGTTGGATAACAATTGCTTGGACGTCTGCATGGAGAGCACCGGCAAATACTATGTCCCCATCTACAATTTACTGGAGGACAGCATCCGCGTTACCGTCGCCAATCCCAAGTGGGTTGCTGCTGTTAAGGGCAACAAGGATGACGTTAAGGACTCCAAGTGGATCGGCGACCTGTTTCGGCTCGGCCTAGTTCCCGGCAGCTTTATCCCATCTAAGTGCGTCCGCATTTTGCGGGAGTACACACGGTATCGCTTCAAACTCGTTTCCTGCAAGTCTAGCGAAAAGAACCGCTTCCAGAACGCTTTCACCGTTTGCAATGTCGCCCTTGATGCTGTCGTTTCCGACATGTTTGGCAAATCTGCCTCATCCATCACGGACTACCTTGTAAACTCTGATACCTTCGATCCGGAGCATTGCATTTCGCTGCTGCAACGATCCCTCAAAAAGAAAGCCGATGCGGTCATCGAATCCATAGAGGGTTTTCAGATGACCGAGGAACAAAAGGAGCGCATCCGTTTCGTTCGCAAGCACTTGGATTTCGTGGATAAGCTCATTGCTGATCTCGATCAAACCATCACCGGTATGGTTGAACCCTTTGAAAGTGCAATCTCCCTGCTGTGTACCATTCCCGGAGTTGACCGCACCTCTGCTATTACGATCATCTCCGAGATCGGTACGGATATGTCTCAGTTCTCGTCCTCAAAACGCCTGTGCTGCTGGGCGGGACTAACGCCCGGCAACAATCAATCCGCAGGTAAAAAGAAGTCTGTTCGCATTACAAGAGCCGGTGTTTACCTCAAGCCTGCTCTCGTTCAAGCAGCTCATGCCGCTGTGAAATCCAAGACTTCCGCTTACTACCGCATCAAGTATGAGCGGATCGCCAAGCGCCGTGGAAAGAAACGAGCCATTATCGCCATTGCCAGAATGATGCTTACCGCCGCTTACCACATGCTACAAACCGGCGAGGTTTTCAACCCCTGTGACTTCTATCAGGTCGATATGCCACAAGAGCTTCGCAATAAGCAAAAAGAGAAAGCTTTGAAGCAAGCAGCCAGGCTCCTGATTGCCCATGGGGTCGTGCTTCCCGAGCATATTGCTTTTTCTGCTTGATTTTCTCTTGCTCTGCTCTCATCAGGGCTTGTTTGCTGTGCCGTTTTTTCACTTCAAGGACTTTTTCCTGCTGCCGTACATGTTTTCACGCTA
>LADN01000094.1 GCA_000961585.1 Peptococcaceae bacterium BRH_c4a
CGCATTAAAGCATTAAAGCACTGAAGCACCAAAGCATTTTTATGCAAGCCCAGAGTTTTTCCTGGGTCGCTCCGGGGTCACTTGAGGGTCGCTGCATTGTCGCTAATGGGTAGGCGGAGCGATTTAAGTCCGGCCTGCATAACCTCCTGCTGCAACTGTCTCTAAACTCGGTCGCCAACGGAATGCCGACCATTTTGGAGGTTGGAGGCCAGAGGTTAGAGGTTAGAAAACTTGTAGGAAACGACCTCGAAGCCATTCCCATCTTAATCCAATTTCCAACTTCCAACATCTAACCTCCAAATTAGCCGGCTCGGCATTCCGTAGGCTCGGTCGTTAAGAGACAGTAGCAGCCTCCGGTACATTCCGCACGGACTTAAATCACTCCCCCTCACTGCATGTCGCTGTGGGGTCGCTTGAGGGTCGCTTTTAAAGCATGCTGTCACTATTCTGAATTCTGGATTCCGCCGTCTACAAGACGGCAACGCCCGTCAGGGCGTTTTTTTTCCGACATAATCCTTTATTGATAATATACCGGGACTATGCTATTATAAAAATACAGACAACTTTCGCCATGAATACAAGTTGCGTGTGGAAGGGGGGAAGTATCCGGCACCTCAAGTGTAAAATCCTCTGTCGCTGAATTCTGTATAAAGAAGCGGGGGAACCAATTACCGGGGTGAATCCTTTTTGAGGTAGGGTTACTCTATCGACCCGAATCCGTCAGCTAACCTCGCAAGCGTTGAAGAGAGATGAAGTGCAATTGTCTTTGGGAGGATGATTAAATGTCAATGTCTTATTTTGACCAGCTTAATCTAACCGGGGAAGAAAAAAGGGGCGCCGCCCTGAAAAGGGCGTCAGAACTTAAGAAAACCATAGTTGAATACACAGAAAACAAGTTTTCTATCAAAACAGGAACTGAAATGCAGGAAATTACAGGCCTTAATAAGGAAAGGATGCTGCATTATTTCAACGCCTCGGAAAAGGATTGGGATGACTGGCGGTGGCAGATGTCTCACCGAATAAGTGACGCCATTACCCTGGAGGATCTGTTCGACTTCAGTGAATCGCAGTGCGCCCAGGCCAGAAGGGTGGGGATAAAGTACCGGTGGTCCATATCACCCTATTACGCCTCCCTGATAGATTCCTTTGAAGATAATGATCCCATCAGGCTGCAGTCGGTTCCTTCCATAGAAGAGCTGGATGAATCAGGCCACAGCGACCCCATGTCCGAGGAGATGACCTCTCCCGCCCCCTGCGTTACCAGGCGCTACCCAGACCGCCTGATTATCAACGTAACCAACCAGTGTGCCATGTATTGCCGGCACTGCCAGAGGCGCAGGAACATAGGTGAAACCGACAGGCACAAGCCGCACCGGAGTTTGCTGGCCGCTTTGGAGTATATCCGTCAAAACAGGGAAATTAGGGATGTTTTAATTACCGGCGGGGATGCCCTGCTATTGGATGATTTAAAAATAGGCTGGCTTTTGGGTGAGCTGGATAAAATAAAACACATTGAGATCAAGCGTATAGGCACCAGAACTATTGTTTCGCTACCCCAGAGGATAACCCCTGAGCTTTGTAAGGTGCTTAAAAAGCACCCTCCCATATTTATTAACACCCAGTTTAACCACCCCCGTGAAATCACGCCCGAGAGCAAGAAAGCCTGTGACATGCTGGTGGAGGCCGGGGTTGTATTAGGTAACCAGGCAGTCCTTCTAAAGGGGGTGAACAATGCCCCCGATATTATGAAGAAGTTGAATCAGGAGCTTTTAAAGATCAGGGTTCGCCCCTATTATCTTTTCCATGCCAAGCATGTCAAGGGTACCGGCCATTTTATAACCACTGTGGACGAGGGGCTGGCCATAATGGAAAAGCTTCGCGGATACACCTCGGGGCTGGCCGTCCCCGCCTATGTTATGAACGCACCCGGCGGATATGGGAAAACACCCATTTTACCCCAGTATTTGTTGGGTCGGCAGGATGAAGTAATAAGGATGAGGACATGGGAGAACAGAGTTTTGGAGTGGGCAATGAAACCACCGGGCAAAAAGTGTGGCGGCTCGGTGGAAACCTATCTGAAACAGGGTATGGACGGTTATTTACCGGCTATTTCTGACTAATAGCTGAGATGGAAGGCATTCCCAGTTGGCCTCCGGCAAACCCGGGGGCTTTTCCCTTTCAGTGTCGGGTTTGATTTTTGCCGTCTGTGACCTGGATCACAGCAGAAGTGTGATGATTTCACGGTAGCCCGGAGAGTCGTTAGGGTATAGAATATTGGTAGTTAAAGAATGGGGGGATGTGTCCGGTGGAACAAGCGTGGGAAAAGGCAGATCAAGCGGGATCGTTTAAACAGTCTCCGGTCAGGGCCTACCTGTGTAAAATGAAGGGCGGACGATGTTCCGACCTGCCCAGCGTGTCTATTTCCGGCCTACTGGTAACGGCTGCCGGAAGCATTGCCGGCATTGGTCTGGTGGGCGCTCTTTCGGCATACTACAGCCTTCCTCTCTTATTTCCTTCCTTCGGGGCAACCGCAGTGCTGCTTTATGCCGCCTGCCACGTGCCCATGGCCCAACCCAGAAATGTCATAGGAGGTCATTTGATATCAGCTTTGATGGGAGTTTTGACATATCATTTTTTGGGAGGTCAGTGGTGGTCTGTCACCCTGGGGGTTACGCTGGCCATACTGGCCATGATCATTACCCGCACGCTTCACCCCCCCGGCGGGGCCACTGCCTTTGTGGCGGTATTTAACGGGCAGGGGTTCGGCTTTATTGTTTCCCCGGTGGGAATAGGGGTGCTGTGCCTGGTGTTCATTGCCGTTCTGGTAAATAATCTTTCCAGTGAGCGCAGGTATCCGGACTACTGGTGGTAAAATCGCCCTGACGGGCGTTGCCGGCTAAGGAAAGGGGACACACCTCTCTAGTGTGACTGCATCCGGGGGTCAGAGGAATGTCCCCGATGCTTAGACGGCGGAACTCAGAACTCAGGAGACAGAATTGTGACAGCCTGCCTTAAAAGCGACCCTCAAGAGACCCCGGAGCGACCCCGGAAAAACTCTGGGCTACATAAAAATGCTTTGGCGATTTAGCGCTTTAATACTTTAATATGGCATATACTTTCCTTAACGATAAAATACCGGGCATATTTGCCCGGTAAATAGCATGAAAGAAAAAGAAAAACACTTATTATTTCATACGAAGGGCTACCTCCATTTTTTAAAGGGCTTTTTGAAAACCTCGTGATTTGGCCACCCAATGCTGAGGAAGTTATGCAATATCCTGCACGTCAGTCCCCAGATAAAGTATTTTTCATACTCATAAAAATACATTGGGTAGGAAGACTTCATCTGCCATCCCTCCCTGTATATGGGAGGAACCTTTTCCAGCGGGAAGTCCGTGGGGTAGCGGATGCCCACTTCAACGTAAGCTACGTAAGGGGGATCGGACAGAAAAAAGTCCATGGGGACCAGGAAGACTTCCTCTACCTCTTTGGGGTTGAATCTTATGTTGTCACTTTTGATTATCCCCGCATAGGGGTATATCAGGGCGCTAAAATGAGTGACCAGTATATCAAGGGGCCCGATGACTTCAATATCTTTTTCCAGGATACCCAGTTCTTCAGCGGTTTCCCTCAGCGCTGCCAGCAGGGGGTCCTGCCTCTCAATTACTTCCACCTTTCCCCCTGGAAAGCATATTTCACCGGGCTGTCTGTGCAGGTTTTGGGATCTTACCTCAAAAAGCACATGCAACTTACCCTGCCTTTCCACCAGAGGCAAAAGAACTGAAGAAATGAGGTGGGCGGATTCATCCAATATCTGCGGCCTTCGGCTGGCCAGGCGGCGGTAAAGATTCCGCATGAGTCCCTCCGTTTATCCATATGTAATAATTTACATTAAAGATTGAATAAAGATGTTGTGACCGGCAGCTCCTGTAGTTATTATATAATGAGAGTAATTAAAAGGATGTATTCCGGATGAATGACATTTGGATCCTGCCCACCGGAGAGTGGGTGGTGTATTCGGACGAGGAAAATATAATTAAAGAATATTTGACACTGGCCGATTTAAAGGTGATCACTTCCTACCACGGTCTGTTCAAAAAGCGCAGGGCTATGCAGTTTAAATTTCCCAACCGGGAAGATATTTTAAGATATGTCTGCTTTGTATCGGGGTTTAATTATGGCCAGGCTGTAAAGCTGCTGAAACGTCCGGGTTCCAAATATAAGGACCTTTTTGGCCAATCCGCCCATCAGCCTCCGCTGTTCATCGATATACCGCCCCGCAGGAAGGGGAGAGGGGGCAGAACCAGTTGACGGCTGGAAAATAGCGGTAAGCTATAAGCGGCAGGCTTTTTTTGTCACAGATGCCACAGAGAACACAGGGATAAAAAAGTATAGCCGAAGATGGTGTCAGGCCTTTCCATCCCGCCGCAACTCAGCCATTTTATTAAAAATGAACTGATAGATTAAATCCTTTTGTACGTTTGTTACCTTTGTAAAGCAAAGGCCAAGATGATATAGGTTTTGCTTCTGGTTTTCAACGGGCTGGGAACGTACCACCGTCGCTTCCAGCTCAAATTTATGATCGGTTCCCTTGATCTTCAATTGAAATTTTACCATCAAGAGACTTCCCTCGGGAATGGCGTCGGCTACTGAAAGTTTCATCCCACCGGCGCTTATGTTAAGCATCATGGCTTTTTTATACAGGGGCTTCCCCCCTGATTCGGGCACCAAGCTGTTCATGACGTCCAGCAATATACTTAGCCTGACATGCTGCCTTAGCTGGATCCTCTTTATTTCTTCAGGGTATTTCAAGACATACAGGGGAACGTTATCAATTTTTAATATGGTAACCCTGGTTGTGAATTCTACGCTATGGGTATCAGAGGGTAGTCTGATCGTTAAGAGATCGCCCGCCTTGGCATGTAACGAGGATGAATTGGAGAGGGGAAGGGCAATAGTCAGCTCTTCGCCGGTTACGCTCTCTATTGTTGATACATATTGTTCCTCACTGTTTTGCTTGAGAACATATATTTTTTGTTGTGGTTTTAGATAAGAAGGAGCCATGTGGTGTGGCCTCCGATTATGAAGATAAAACTGTTTTGCTTTATTCTATAGTATATAGATTAAAATTCTATGGCAGCGGCAATACTCCTTCCTAATTCCGGCAGTTCAAAATTGAAAGATTTGGTAATGCCTCTGTAATGCTTAAATAATAAGGAAAGTGGACGTAAAATAAAATCCCGCATTAAGCGGGATCCTTTTTATATTCTTACAAATAGTGAATTATCGGTGGAATCGAATTTTGCCTCAAATTTACCCTTTTTGTTTATCCCGAACTGGTTGAAAAACCCCTTGCCAAAAACCTTGGTCTTTTTTATCTCCATTCCGCCTTCATCCACGCCACGTATTCGCATTGTCCTGGTATCTCTGTCATATGCCAGTTCAATTCTTGATGCGCCTAATTTCTCTCTGGCTACATTGTTAAGTACTATTGAGGTTTTTGATAAAGAGACGATAGGGGCTTTTTCCTGCCGTTCACCGCGGGGTTTATAGATTTCAAAGGCCACTTTTATCAACTCCTTTCCTGGGAGAAAAATCTCATCACTTGCTAATTCTAAACAATGACAGTATTATTGTCAATGCTATTTAAATAATTTATTATAATATAACATTAAATCTTGAATAATTAAGAATAACTGCAATATCAATTTAAGGAATTGAACACTTCAGCTTAATGGTTGTAAAACAATCAAATTAGTGTTGGTTTCCATCAGACGGGATGCCACCTATTGATAGTACCTTATTACTGACAATGTTTTCGAACTCTTTAGTTGCTTCCATATTTCATGCTATTGGGGACAGGAACTATAATTCCAGGTTTATTCCGGTACCCCAGAAGTCTTCGCCTGAGAATTTTTTCAAGGCACATATGAAGGAATCAATTATCTCAGGATCGAATTGAGTGGACCTGCCCATTTTCAGTCTGGTAATGGCTTCCCTGTGGGAAAATCCCTTTCTATATGGACGTTCTGAAGTCATGGCCTCATATGAGTCGGCTGCTGCGATTATCCGGGATAAAAGGGGAATATCAGAACCGGAAAGTCCACAGGGGTATCCCCGCCCGTTAAAAAACTCATGGTGGTGATGTACTGTATCGGCAAATGTCTTATAACGGTCTATATCTCTTAGGATCTTTACCCCGGTTACGGGATGGCGTCGTATAGTACTCATTTCGGCTTGACTTAGCCCGTCAGCCTTGTTCAAAATTACGGGTGGGATTAGTATCTTGCCAATATCGTGAAGCAGTGCGGAGGTGCGAAGAGCTGCCAGATCTTCTTCGGACAGCCCCAATTCCCGGCCTGACATGCAGGCATAGCCCGACACCCTTATTGAATGAATCCCAATAATATCATCCATGGTAATAAGGAAGGACTTCAGTGCCCGACTGTCCTGCGCATCACTCTGGGATATGGCTTTTAATTTTTCCAATAACGCTTTTTCGTGATCCTCCATCAATGGCCCCCGCATACCAGAATACTTTTATGAAGGGCGGATTGGCTGATAATTATTAATTGTGCCAGTGTACACTTATTAATAATATATAATGTATATACTATTTACTCAACCATTAAAAGTGCAGAGTTATAAAACTTTCCGGGGCTGGATGGTTTCCGCATGGATCTGACGGCGATATCATTGACTGGCCCTGATTTTTTCCAGGAGGTAAGTATAAGGGTTCCTTTTCCCCGGGTGCATCCTGTCAGAATCTCAAGCGAACATATATTCCCCGGTCAATAAGGTGATATTTTTAGGGACAAGCATGTGAAAAACCATTTAATCTTCAGTATCTTTGTGAAACGTTCGACATTTAAATATGACAACTAAACCTTTTTCTATTCAATGTTTAACATCATAGGAGTATCATGATATCAAGTAAAGTGATTAATACACAGGAGATGGTCAATATGTTAAGTTCCTTTAAAAGCTGGATGGAGAGATTTTTCGAGAGGCCTTTTTACGAGGCTGAAATAATGAGGGCGGAAATGCTTTTAGAGAACAGCGGGAATCACTTCCCTCCAAGGAACATGAAAATGAAGCAATTGCAATTAAATCATAAGTAGCCCATGAGTGTCTTGGGTAAACAATATAACCCCCCGCCTTGAGGCAGGGGGTTTATGCGTTATTTTGCGTTTTTACCTTTCCATTGAATTTTAGGAATTGATAATTCAACCACCGGTTAAAGGATGATTGATATTTAAGTTGCAAATACCAGTTTGGTTATGTTGCCTGTATGACCGAATTCACAATATATTTGCTGTATGATAACCGCAACAATGTTTTTGATCAAATTTTACTTATCTGCATAATAAAAAGAGGAACATTGCTATTCTGATAGAATCTATTGAAATATATATTATTATAGCATTAAAGATAGAAATAATAAAGATATACCTCCTGTACGTGAATTAATTTTTTTTAGAAGGTGAGAAGTGTTGGGTTTATCCAGTTTTTTTCCTTTGATGGACACAGTGCTGAACTATAAAAAAGAATATATCAGGAACGACCTGGTGGCCGCCCTGACCGTGGCCGTTGTGGCCCTTCCCCAGTCCATGGCCTACGCCATAATTGCCGGGGTTGATCCTGTTTATGGTCTTTACTCGGCAATTGTGCTTTCCATACTGGGATCGGCCTTCGGTAACTCAAACCACCTGGCCACCGGCCCCACCAACGCCATATCCCTGCTGATTGCCGGCACCATGGGGGCCTTTGCCGGGGGGGCAAACTTTTTCCAGATGCTATTCCTGCTTACATTTATGGTGGGGGCCATACAACTTTTATTGGGTGTTCTGAAATTGGGCAAACTGGTGAACTATGTTTCACACTCGGTGATAGTGGGTTTTACAGCCGGGGCGGGGGTAATTATTGCCATGGGCCAGCTTAACCAGCTTATGGGGATAGAATTGCCCCATGGAGAGTTCTCTTCTTTGGATAAGGTTATTCTGACGGTTCAACACGCTGATCAGACCAACTATATTGCCCTGGGACTGGGGTTGGCCACTATACTGGTAACGGTGTTGCTTAAAAAAGTGAACAGGAACCTGCCCGGAGCATTGCTGGGCCTGGTTTTTTGCGTTTTGGCCGTGATCTTTCTGGACCTGGGCAAGTACGGAATAAAGCTAACCGGGGACATTCCTTCGGCTATACCGCCTTTTGGCATGTTGGATTTCAATCTTGACTACATCAGATCTTTGGCCGGTGGAGCCTCGGTAATTGCGGTTATAGGTCTGGTGGAGGCGGTATCCATTTCCAAGGCCATTGCGGCCCAGACACAGCAGAAACTGGATTCCAACCAGGAATTTATAGGGCAGGGGATTGCCAATATAGGCGGGGCCTTTTTTGGCTGTATAGCGGGATCCGGTTCCTTTACCAGGTCGGCCATCGCCTTTCAGAATGGGGGCAAGACAAGGATGGCCGGGGTACTGGCCGGTATCGCAGTACTGGTAATACTGATTTTTCTGGCTCCCTTTGCCAGGTTTATACCCAGCGCCGCCCTAGCCGGAGTTATTATGGTGGTGGCTTATTCAATGGTGGACAGGAAGGCCGTTAAAAAGGTCTTTTCTTCAAATAGAAATGATGCTATTGTGCTGGCGGTTACTTTCCTGGCCACGATATTTGCCCCGGACCTTGAGTATGCCATATACTCCGGGGTGACGATCTCCATACTGCTATTACTCAGGGATACCGGAAGCGCCACTGTCCGAATACTGGATGTCCCGGATGGCGAAGGTTTTATCAGGGAGGCCGAAATAATGGACTCCGGCAAACCCGTGGTCACCATTCAACTGGAAGGCAATTTATATTTCGGATCATCCGTGGATCTGGACGAAAAACTGGCAAGGGCCTTTTCAGGGGATGTCAGGGTATTTATTATCAAGCTTAAGCATGTTTCTATCATTGACATAACCTCCCTGGAGATATTGGAGAGTTTTATCAAAAGGGTATCCGGTGAAGGGAAAAAGGTGTTGCTGTGCGGTGTCCGCGGCGAAATGTTAAAAACTCTTGCGAGGGCACATATAGTTGGCCTGGTGGGGGAAGATAATATTTTCATGTCTGAAAGCGAGGTTTTCGGGTCACTTATAAAGTCCCTGGTTGCCGCGAAACTGTACCTGTCCGCAGCACCCGGTTTGGAATCCCGGACAGAGCCGGCGCCGGATCTGGAATCCTGGCCGGTTCCCGCTGCTGCCCTGCCGGGGGGCCGCCCGGTAAGAAAATTGCTGGGAATTCTGGAGCGACTGTTTGAAGAGCCTTTCCTGCAGGCTGAGATGTATGCGGTGGATGTGATGCTTAAAAAGAATTGCTGAAATTGATTATTTTGGTGATCCACGCAGCAAAAACGCCAAGGATAAAACTGGAAAAAACATAGAGGAAGGCCATGGTTTTTTTGCCTCTCTCCAGCAGTTGAAGGGTTTCGTACTCAAAGGCGGAGAAGGTGGTGAATGATCCTAGAAAACCAACACCTATTCCCAGACTCATATCCCTGCTCAGTGTTTCAATAAGGAAGGGATTAAATACCACCAGTCCCAATAAAAAGCTTCCGCATATATTGACAAGAAAAGTGCCCAGGGGGAAATTTCCTTTCCAGCAACTGCTTATATATTTGCCCAATAGGTAACGGGCCGATGCGCCCAAAAAACCTCCGGCGCATACAAGGAAAAGGCTATCCAACGCCACCGGCCTCCCCTCCGAATTTATCGGTTATGGAAGCCGAAACCAGTTTGCCCAGGTATCTTCCGGCAAACGCCAGCCCTAGCCCGCCAAAGAAACCGACGGCAAGGTAAGTAAGGGATAAGATAGGGTTATTTGAGGCAATGTTTACCGCCTCCACGCTGACCGCTGAAAATGTGGTGAAAGCCCCGGTAAAACCGGTTGATACAGCCAGCACTAAAAATGATCTGTGGTATAGATGTTTAAGGGCGACGGTTAAAAAAAAGGCCAGAAAAAAACTGCCTGCCAGGTTTACCGTGAGGGTTCCCAGCGGAAATGACAGGTTTGAGTTTAACCGCACATATATATAGTAACGGGCAAGGGCGCCCAGCACACCACCTAAACCAACGCTTAATATTTTCAATTTGGCCAATCTCCATTTTCTTATTTAATATTTATTTCAAGGCTATTTTATTATGCAGCGTGAAATGCCCGCCGTAAAGTCCCTTTATCGGCTAAAGACAATAAATATTGAAAATACAGGAGGGTAAAAATGACCCTGAAGATGCACCGTGATTTATTCAGCAGACTTGAGAGCGGCAGATCCGGAGAAATTACAATGGAGGACACCTTCAGCTTTGAGTGTGATGCCCGCTGCATGGGCAGGTGCTGCAATACCATCAAGATAATGCTGGATCCCTGGGATGTGGAGGCCATGGCCAGGCATCTGGGAATGGGCGGAAAAGAATTTCTGGGCCAGTTTTGTGAGCTGGAGGAGGACCCCCATACAGGTTGGCCCTATGTCAAGCTATACGAGGCTGAAAGGGGACCCTGCGCCTTCCTGATGGAGGAAGGCAGGTGCACCGTATACCCGGTGCGGTCCAGGAACTGCAGGACATATCCGGTGGGCCGGGCGGTCCGGTTTATACCGGAAGGGGGAAAGGAAGAAAAGTTTTTCATGGCTGAAAAGCAGGCTTTCTGTTTCGGGCACAGCGGGGCCAAAGCCTGGACGCTCCGCCAGTGGCTGGATGACGCCGATTCTTTGGAGTATTATGAAAGATCGGATCTCTATTTTGAGCTTATAAACCACGTCACCGATGTGCTGCAGTGCCGCCGCTGGATGAACAGCCGGACTGCCAAGATGATTATGCCCTTTCTTTATGGCCCGGAAGTTTTAAGAACGAAAATGGGTATTTCTGAGGAGGCTGTGGATCACCAAGAGTTTTACAGAAGGCGTTTGAGGGCAGTGAAGGTGCTTCTGACCGAAATGGCCGCCGGATTTGGTTTCGGTCCCGCTGTGAAGGACTCCGAAGGGGAAGACGTGGAGGATGTCAGCGTTATGGAAAAGGTTAAGGATATTTTACTCAAGGGATGATCAGAATTTATTGGGGACTGTTAATAAGGAAATAATGCATTATGCCACAGGTAGGCGGAAGGTTTTTCGATCCTGGCCGCAGAAAAAAGTTTTTTGTTGCGCCTCAAATAAAAGGTGTCACGGTGAAGGAGAAAGCTTGAATGTCCGAAGAGAATCAAAGCCCCGGGATGGAGACGGAATTTTTCGGCGCCGACGATAGTTTCAGGTTTGACTGTCATCAGGGGTTGGCCTGCTTCGGCCAGTGCTGCAGGGATATTAACATTTTTCTTACCCCCAATGATGTTATCCGCCTTAAAATTAAGTTGGGCATTTCGTCCACCGGGTTTCTCAGGGCATATACAGAGTTGCTGGAGGTGCCCGGCCTTAAGTTTCCTTTTATCTACCTGAAGATGAACGAAGGGGACCTTCAATGTCCCTTTGTCACCTCCACGGGCTGTTCCGTTTATCAGGAGCGTCCCTGGTCCTGTAGGATGGCTCCGGTGGATATTGCCGGTCCAGGCATGTTTAAATTCGCCTTTGACAGGCAGAAGTGCCTGGGGCTGAACTGTGAGAAAGAGTGGACGGTACGGCAGTGGACGGGAAGCCAGGATATGGATTGCTACGACAACGTCGAGGCCACTTTCAAGGAGATTCCTTTCCTTGTCAAATTTACCGGGGAGGACTTTCTGGACAAGAGGATAGCCGGACTTTTTAAACTGGTCTGCTTTGATATTGACGGATTCCGGCAATTTGCCCTTAAGAACAAGCGCCTCATCAGAGAAGGGGGCGGCCTGCCGGGTATTTCCGGAAATCTAAAGGATGACGTAAGCCTGCTGAAGGCTGGAATACATTGGTTTATAAACGTGGCCGCCAATAAAAAGGTTTTAAAAAAGGTGCACGGTTTTTAGGCACAAGATTCCAACCTCCAACCACTTATGCATCGGGGACATTCCTCTGACCCCCAGAGGCAGTCACACTAGAGAGGTGTGTCCCCTTTCCTTTGAAAGGAGAGATTTTTTATGCTGACCAGGGTAAAGGGTGGGGGAGCTGCCGCCAGGCCGCAGCCGGTTATTAAGTGGGCGGGGGGCAAGCGGCAGATGCTGGGGCAGTACCAAGAGTATTTCCCCTGCGCTTTTGGAAGGTATCATGAGCCGTTTCTCGGCGGGGCGGCCGTTTTCTTCCACCTGTCCCCACCGGTGGCGGTTCTGTCTGACTCCAACGACGAATTAATAAACATGTACCGGGTTATTCAGACCAAGGTGGACCTGCTGATAGAGGATCTCTTCCGGCACCGGAACGACAGTGAGTACTTTTACCAGGTACGGGAAATGAAAGTGGATACCCTCAGTGACGTTCAGAGGGCCTCAAGGCTTATTTTTCTGAACAAGACCTGTTATAACGGTCTTTACAGGGTAAACAGGAAGGGGATGTTCAACGTACCCTTCGGTAAGTATAAAAGTCCCAGGATTACTGATGTGGATATACTTCTGGCGGCAAACAGGGCTTTACAGAGAGCTGTGCTGATCAGGGCCGGTTTTGAGGTGGTTCTTGAAAACGCCCGGCCGGGGGATTTTGTGTATTTTGACCCTCCGTATTTCCCGGTGAGCCGTACAGCCAACTTTACAGACTTCACCAACCAGCCTTTTGGCGCCGGTGATCATGAAAGGCTGGCCGGTATATTCGATGAGCTGGCCCGCAGGGGCTGCCTGGTGATGCTAAGCAACAGCGACACCCCTTATGTCAGGGAATTGTTCGATGGGTACAGGGCGGGTATGATTTCCCTCACTGCCAACCGGTCAATCAACTCAAAGGCAGACAGGCGCGGCCCGGTGGGAGAACTGCTGATCTGCAGTTGGATGAAGTGATTAATAAGATATATGAAAAAACGGCCCCCTCAAGAGGCCGTTTTTTGTGAAACCCACATTAATAAGCGCACTTTACATCCTTAGCCGGTAATACTCATTCAGCAGCTTGTCCAGTTCCCTGCTAACTTTGAGCCTTTTTTCAGGGTTTTCCGAATCATGAAGTCGCCTTCTAGCTCTCGCAATACGCACCAAAAGTTCAGGCATTGTCACGATATACCACCCCCCGGCAAGGCTTTATTCAATTACTTTATTTTACCAGATTTCCCGCCCCTGTGAAACAATTTTCTGCCCTTTCAGTTAAAAAAGCGCATTAGATAGTTATTTGCGACCCTAAATGGCAGCATGTTCCAAACTATGGGTTAATTGCACCGGGTGGCATTAACATCGGAAGTATTTATTTTCGCTTAGGAAAGCATATGACGCATTAAAGCATTAAAGCGCTGAAGTACTGAAGCACCAAAGCATTTTTATGCAAGCCCAGAGTTTTTCCGGGGTCGCTTGAGGGTCGCTGCATTGTCGCTAATGGGTAGGCGGAGCGATTTAAGTCCGGCCTACATTACCTCCTGCTGCAACTGTCTCTAAACTCGGTCGCCAACGGAATGCCGACCGCCTCCAACGCCGCATCCTTGCGTCGATTCCGGCTTCCGGCTGCGTCCTGCAGCCGGCTCGGCATTCCGTAGGCTCGGTCGTTAAGAGACAGTAGCAGCCTCCGGTACATTCCGCACGGACTTAAAAATCACTCCCCCTCACTGCATGTCGCTGTGGGGTCGCTTGAGGGTCGCTTTTAAGGCAGGCTGTCACTATTCTGGCTCCTGGCTTCTGGCTTC
>LADN01000080.1 GCA_000961585.1 Peptococcaceae bacterium BRH_c4a
CAGTCTGTGGTTTTATGTCCAATATCAACCAGTGCAACTATGCCTTCCTCCGGCAAATCTTCAGCGGTCAACAATGCCCCTGCGCCCTGGGGATAAACAATAACATTCCCGGAAGAAAATGACACCCATACTGGATCGCTATCATTTACTGTTACAAAGGCCTTCAAGTTCTTGAGGTGTTCTTTCAGTTTTTTCCTGTGCTCCTGATCTTGATAGCAATCAACGGGAAGGCCCACTACCAGAGTTGGGCCTGAATTATCAGTCTCAATAAGCTCCGAGTATCTCTGCCAGGGCCTGGCCAGGGCCGCAGCTGTCAGTAGCATCACGTCATGAGAAGGGTGGTTGTGCTTCATTCTTTCCATTGTATACTGCAGCTCCTGTCCTTCTTTTAAAGCAAGCTCCCCAACAAACCAGTTTTCTTCCTGGCAGTCTTTTCGCTGAATCGTCACGTTATACCCAACCATGTTCCCCTCCATATCAGCAAGTGGAAGTTCCCATGCCGTGGCCACAACAGAAGGAAAAATTACGTGTTTTCCATGTGTTGAGGCGGCTTTAACGTAGCCGTACCCCACGTCTACCGCTACAACATCTACAATATCATTTTCATTAACAGGTACTAATCCGTTCTCAGGTACAATGTTTTGCATTTGCATGTAAATCACTCCTCCAAAATATGATTTTTTCTCTCATTGTCTTCTGGCTTTTTTCTATGTCCTCAACATCTACTGTTCAATTGCTGCCACGCACTTCCGTCTACGGGCACCAATCTTTCCCATGGTTTTGACTGCGGCTTTCCCAATAAAAATCCTTGGCCAAAATGAATGCCAAGGATTCTGATTACATTTAATTCCTCCGGTTTTTCGATACCCTCCGCTATTACTTTTGCTTTCATCTCTGCTGCAAGGGCAACTAAATGCTTTATGACCATCCTTTTGCCGCCATTTAAGTGACAATCGGCTATGAGCCCCCGGTCTATTTTAAAATATTCCGGGTTTATTTCGGCGATCCCCCTTAAACGGTCGTAGCCGTTCCCTACATCGTCCATAGCCACTTTGAAGCCGCAATTTCTGTAATAATCCACGGCTTTTTTTATACGGGCGTAGTCTTTTATTAAACCCGCCTCCGTTATCTCAATTACGGTTAAATATTGGTCAAAATCACCATCGTTGATTAATTTTTTTTCCATCGCGTAGGGCTTAGATTTACAAAAACTTTTAATTCTGCAGGCATGGTGCTGATCAACTCTTTAGCCCTTTTTAAACATAGCTGTTCGATCTCCAAAGAATAACCATACCTTGCCGCAACGGTTAAAAACTTATAAGGGTATTGCAAAGGACCGTCCGGACCCCGTGACAAAGCCTCGTACCCGACTACTCTCTCTGTTGCAATATGAATTACTGGTTGAAATACTGTTGTGATAAGTCTTTTAGCCAATATGCTTTTTAATGCCATCTTCTCGTCCAATCCATAACCCCTTCCTTTTTTATATTTACTACCACGTTACCGTTCTTAAAATTAACCTTCTCAAGATGTTGCCACTTATTTCGAAATTGGAGATCAACTGTCTTTGAGTTCCTGCCTTCATTCCGGTTATTTTTATCTGGTATACCCCATCGTCAGACCATCTTCCATTAATGGTTTTTTCCGGCACCGTGAAGGTGTGTTCCCAAAAACCAGTTCCTGCATTATAAATCATAACCGCATTAAAAGGCAGTTCCCCATCTGGCAGGGCCGGGTCACCGTTAGCTTTTGTCTCCAGGGGATATTGAACGGAACAGGAGTCAAGGATCACTACTGCACCTGTTGTCAACCTAACCGCCCTGGCCGAAATAGTGGCGTTTCGGCCCCGTTCAGCCGGCTGAGGGGTAATACTTCCCTCCAGTACCACATCATCGTCTACATCAAGCGTCAAATGCAATAGCTTTGGTGTTTTCTGGGGGTCAGTAGTGTCCAGAACTGCCCTTACCACAAAGTTACTCCCCCTGGGAACAGCAATCCAACTCCCGGGAGTTACGGTCGTATAGTTTGCCCCTTCGTCAGAGGATACATAATAGCTTATGGACGTTCCGGCGGGCTTGTCCTCGGTAACAGTAAGGTATGCCGCGTCATAGGGGGTTGGTGTATTTACGTTAAGAGAATAGTAACTGCGGGGATGGACGTACCCCTTGTTAAGGTTTAGGCCTGAAATCTCCATATTGGGATCCCGGACCATACTACCGACCGCATCGTCATAGGTCCACCACTGCACGTTTCCGTTTTCATCAAGGAAAACCTGTTCATAGGCGCCAGGCTTTAGTGAAACGGCCACAGGATTATTTACAGGTCCCGGGCTCAGCACCTCCACCCGGGAGGCCCCTCCGGCATCGTTGTTAATGTAATAGCTGACATCAGTATTGGTCAGAATGGAATTGCCCGCTTCATCACTGCTTCCGGAAATCACCCCGGAAAGACCGGCTATTTTTCTTACCGGGTCTTCAATGTATGTGCCACCAGCCTCATCGTAGGAAAAGTAATAAACCGAGTCCTTTGTAAAGAGCCTGAAATCTGGTGAATCATTTACCATTGAAACAGAAATCGGATCTGATATATCCGACTGGAATACCAGAGCGGGGTTAAGGTTAGCCCCGGCTTCGTACCGGGTTATTTTTGCCTTATTGCCCGCATTTTGTAGTAAAAGGGCGAAATCTCCAGCTTTATAGGCGGCCACGGAGAGCACGTCCACCAGCCCTGTTGTTTTTAAGGCCGGGTCATCACTCATGCCTGCGCCATCAAATTTGTAGTAGGCAATGCTGTCAGGTGTTATGGCCCACACGTTTAAATTGTCCTGGCGGATGGATACTCCTGTGGCATCCGTGGCCCAGGGGCATGAGTACACGTTGTTTTGTTCCACTCTGCCGGTGGCATCGTTGTATTCGTAAAGCCTGATACCCTCCATTGAGGCGGTGGCGTAGCCCGTACCGTTTTCCAGCATGTTTAATGAACTGGCCAGGGACTGCCAGGGCAGAAGCACGTAATTATTGACGGTATCAACCCGGGCGGTGGTTTTAGTCAGGTCCACCAGGCTGGTATCGGTAAATCCTTCGTCTAAAATGACCTCTGCAAATGCCGGTGAACTTAAGCAGAGGAAGATAAGAAAAAAGAACAAAAGACATTTATTTTTCAATGCAGAACTGCCACCTCCCCTCCAAAGACCTTCCTAATAAAAAGAAAAACCCTCTATATAGAGGGTTAATCAGATAAAAGATATACATTATTTTAAAGCTTCCGGATCACGATGGTTGCAATCCCGGCATTTCCAGCCTCATCTTTAATCCGAATGGTTATGGCATTGGGGCCGGAGTTACTTACAGGTACGCTTATTATTCCATCCCCCGGCAGCGCCTGGTATGCCCCGCCGTTTACACTGTATGTCAACGCCACGCTTCTATTATCTGAGGCCGTCACAATAATGTTTATAGTTCCCCCACTGGTGGCCACAGCCCCGGACAGTGTTTTCACGCTTACTGTGGGTGAGGTGGTATCCGCCGATAAAGTATTGCTTATGTTGGTAGCAATGGTGTTTAAATTAACCACATCGGTCTTAATGCTGTCCACCTTTGTATCTATAGCCGGCAACTGGGTATTTCGCATATACCCGGACAGATCCGCGACACTTTCAGTATTACCTCCGTATTTACCGGTATAATAAGACCGGTCTGCCGCCGTTTGTGAGTTAGTGGCCGCAATTCCGGAATTGGTGGCCGCAGTTTGAGCAGAGGTTTTTGCCGCCTCTGCGCTGGTTTTGGCATCCACCGAGGCCTGCCTTGCTGCCTCCGCATTTTGCTTTGCCGCCATGGCCTCATTGTTTATCTGGGTTAAAGTTGCTCCCAGCCAGAAGCTGGCAGTTAAGGTTGTTGTATTTCCCACGTTATCCTTTACCTGGGCATATACTGTTTTCTCACCTTCCCCGGAACTGGTAGTCCAGGACTTCGAAACGGCATAATTTTCCCACGCTGAATATGCTGCATTGTCGTTTGAAAACCTCATCTGGTAAAGACCTGACCCGCCACTGTTATCAACCACCGACGATAAGCTTAAAGTAACTGTAGCTGGCGCAGTAGCACCGTTTGGAACGGTTACCGAGATGGTGCCCGAAGGCCCGGTTGAATCTGTGGCGTTGGGTAAAATCACATAAACCAGGGATTCTGTTGTTTCCATCCATGAGTTGTAGGCCGTTACTTTAAAATAGTATCCCGTTACAGTATCGTAGCTGGTTCCAACCGTACTCCGGTAAAGCCGTACCGCCGTGTCCTCAAAATCAAGTCCCGTAGCATCCCACCTGAACGGGTCGGTACCGACCGAGTTGTTTTCCGGGAGATTGGCCACAAAAGGGAACACTAGCTTTGTTCGGGTATCCCACGATGTCACGTTACCAATGTCTTTTAGCCGATACGTATTGCCGTCAAAAAACTGCAGCTTATATCCCGATGCTCCCGAGAGCCCTCCCCAAGATAATACAGCCCAGGAACGCCCCCGGGATGCATCCCAGGTCTTTATTCCCGTTGAACTGCTCACCCCTGGAGCCGATGTTATGGCCGGAACAGCACCGTAGGAATTTGTATAGTTGGTAGTCCAGGAATTCAGGGGATGCGTCCTGTGGTCCCACCTTATCCTGAACCAGTAATTGTTTGAAGTGGGCGTTAAGCTGCCGGCATCGCCATTGCTCATAACCCTTAAATCAGAAAAACTTGACCCATTGGTACTATATTGTAAATTTGCATAACCCACTGCTCTACCATCAAAAGTCCCATTAAGCTTTAACTGACCTGTCATGCCATTAGAACTTGGGGTCATTGAAAACGACGATAGACTATAACTATACTTGGTAGGCGTCACATATGTAATGCCATCGAAGTAACAAGTATTAACAGCATAAATACTACCATCACTTAATAAAACAGAATCGATCATGGGTCCGTGTAAGCTGTAATCAATAGGCTTGGTTTTATCCCTGTCGTCGAAGGGCTTGCCGTCAACAGTTATAGATGCATTATCCGAACTTTCCAGGGACGCGACGTATACCCAAGTTGCGCCGTCATATTGATACAAACCTGCCGAAGTAATGGCACATATTGCCCTGGTGGCGGGGTTAACAAGGAGCTTTACTACTTTCGGGCTGCCGGATATGGTGCCTTTGCTTGTCCAGGAAGAACCATTCCATAAAGCCGTTTGTCCCGCACTTCCCCCCGCCCAAAAACCGTTAGAATAGTCAACGCCGAAAGACTCTACATCCCAACCGGGAGATGGCTGGCTCACCCAGGATGAACCGTTCCACCTGTATATGCCGTTCCAGTTCCCGGAGCTTGAAATCCAGGCAGAACCATCCGAAGGATCTATGCCCAGCGCCTTATATGTTGTCGCATCGTCATACTTGGCACGGCTTAAAGTTGATCCATCATATCTATATAATATGGATATCGTTGGGTCTGCCTGATACTTATAATTCATGATAGACCAATGCCTATTGCTTCCATCAATCACATATCCCTTAGCTGTTACAGCAAAACCATCAAAGCCACCTTCATTTATAGACGTCACTAAGGATAATGCTGAGTTGCCATTACTACTATATATTGATACATAACTATTACTATATCCTGCATAATACACAGTATTGGTTCTGTTGACGGTAAGCTTTCCCTTCGGTAACACATTCGACGTCCAACTACTATAATGGGTTACGGAATAAGCCTCGCCGTAGCCCCCAAAAGAAAACACTGAAAGAATCAATAAACAAACTATAATTAGATATTTTCTCAATTTTTACTTCCCCCTTAGAATTATGATTTTGTAATATCCATCCGGCATATTTTCCATGCCCCGTTAACATCCAGGACCTCAACCAAAGATTCAACCGGATATTCTTCGCTATCCTTTATAACGTCATAGCCCACCCGTACCACAGCGTAACCATCGGCCATACCCAGGCACTCCATGGTTTTAACCCGAGTTTTAATGTTCTCCTGTTGCTTAACTGATTGGGTGTCCATCGGCAATAACTTTGATTTTAAAGAATCCTGCAGTATCTTTCCAGCCAGGTATTTATGATCAAGGGTGCGTTTTTCGTTAAAGGGCAATTCAAGGTATGTCTTTATAATACCGGCGGCCTCCAGAGGCAATTGCCCGGATTTAAGCTCACCGTGTTGATACTCTCCGTAAGTGGTCATATATATCAGCCACCGACCTTCATGCTTCTTCAGCCTGAAGTTGTATGCCAGACGGTCAACCCCACCGCCGTAAGCCTTGGTAAAATCGGCTGAAACCTCTGCTACGTCCTGGCAAACCGGGTTCAATTTTAGTATTTTTGATACTATCTTTTCAGACACTTTTACCCTACCGGCATTTGCCCTTGTCTCAGCCAGGGCCTCACCCGATAGGGTTTCAAAAACTTCCCTCCAGTTCCCCGCAGCCGAATTTTCAAGGTACCTTTCCACTACCGGAAAAACCTCGTTTTCTATCCCAATTGTGCCAGTCTTAATATTACCTGAACTACAACCGGCCATGGCCAGCACAAGGCAAACAATTATTACATTTAACTTCCTCATAAAACCCCCCCTAAAAAGAAAACACCGGGGAGTTATCCCCGGTGAGGTTTATTTAGAAATTTATTTAGAGCTTTCTTATAGTGATGGATGTGTTTCCCACATTTCCAGCCTGGTCCTTTACCCAAACCGATATTACGTTTGGCCCGGGACTGGACACCGGCAGAGAAATTATCCTGTTAACCGGCAGGGAATTGTATATAGTTCCGTCAAGACTGTATGTAAAGGTGGAGCTTACATTATCAGAGACCTCTAATACAACCTGAATTGATCCTCCACTGGTTGCCACCGCACCAGACACTGTTCTCAATTTGGGTACCGGAGGTGAGGTATCGCCCCCCAAATTATTTTGAATACTGGTTACCGTGGATTGCAATGAGTCTATCTTTGTATTTGCGGTATGGGCCTCATTATATGCGTTAAGAGAATTCGTTTTTGCCAGCCGTGCTTCTGCTAGCGCAGTCCCGGTGCCGTCCCTTACAGCCGTTACTGTGTTGCCGTTGACGTTGTTTACTGCGTTATACGCGTTAGAGGCATTTGTATTAGCGTTAGCTGCATTTGTATTAGCTGAACTAGCATTGCTATTAGCGTAATAAGCTAAATAACCTGCTGTGTATCCTGAATAAGTCGTATTGTTTGCTGCAGTACTAGCGTTTGTACTGGCAGTGCTTGCATAACTTGCTGCGTTGTCTGCTGCTGTTTTAGCGTTCGTTGCGTTAGTCGCGGCGGTACTCGCTGTATCAGTTGCTGTTTTTGGCGAATAACCGGAAAAGGAGCCAGTAGTAGTTCGTGTTTCATCAACATTTACAAAAAATGCGGAGGAAGATTGCGTATTACTCCCCATGTTTGGGTCAAATGTGCTACTTGTTTGATAAAAACTTACATCGCCCTTTACTTTCCAAACACAACCGTCATCTGGCAACACATAGTTCAAATAGTAATAATAAATGTACCCATCCGAATACTTACGCGAACGAGTAATGCTACCACCTATTTGTTGATGTATACCATGTGTTTGATTATATCCCGTAACATTATACGAAGAAACACTTGTATTAATAGAATCATAATATCCAGAAGGGCCATCATTAAACTCCCCAAGATAATATGTGTAAGTTGCCGCATAAGAACTGGACGCAGATACAATTACGGACATCATTGCTAGCAGCAATAATAATATTAGTTTAAATTTCTTTTTCATAAATTCCTAACTCCTTTCAAATAATCCCTAGATTTGGTCCACCGGCCTGCTGATCAGCTCCGGGGCCACGGTGGCATGACAGTACATGGTGCCTGTCTCCGGAGATCCGGCTAGACAGGAAAACATTCCGTTTTTAACCGGGAAGCTGATGATCCCCACCACTGCCACCCGGTCCACTGTTTCGGTGTATCCCCCAAAGGTATATGTAAAAGGTATTTCATCCGGCTTTACCACTTTTAAATAATCTACCTGCACCGCCCCCGCATTCAGTATCGATCCGGCCTGGGGTGTGAGGCTGTCGTCCAGCTCAAGGTTAATCTTTAAAACCTCGTAAAAAGCCTGGGCCGCACCGGCCTCGTCAATTACCAGACTGGCGTTTTTCAGTTCATTTTCATCCAACTGGGCGGCCGCGCTCCTCAAGGAGATGTTCAGTTTTTGCTTTACTGCTATTTTTACACAGAAATGTTTGGCCGTATCGGCCACCAGGGCCCCTACGGAAAAAATGCAGATTACCATAAAGAGGGCCAGCACCGAAGCTGACCCCCTTTGGTCTTTAATAATCATTCGATAAACACCTCACTGGAGACTGAGGCGTTGGATTTAAGCCTCAGTCTGTCCTCACTGACAGCAAACCTGGCCAGGTTGTCAATGATAAAGAATTTGAAATGCCAGGGATAATTCACGTTGACGGTTATGTATGATCCTCTTTGAACTGGCGTGCTCCTGTCAGTTCCGTAAATATATACCGTGTTGTCCGCAGGGGCAGCCGGGGGGGCAGCGCTGAATACATCATAGCTGTACCCCTGGCTGTTAATCGTCCAGTCGTTTATGTTCTGGGCCAAGCGTAGCCTCACCTCGTCGTTGAACTGCCCCCTGGTGGCGGCGTTAACCGCCATGGTGCCGGTGTAGAAGTTGATTATGGCCCAGTTATACATGAGAAAGCTCATTTCCACGATAAAGATAAAAAGCATGAACAGGAGGGGGATAACGAAAAGCGACTCCACGAAGGCCTGCCCCCTCCTGTCTTTGTGCAGTTTAAAAAGCATTTTAAACTCCTACCTGCTCCACCTGGTCTTTTATATCTTCCACCTTGTTGCCCAGGGAGGCGCCCAGGGCCATCATGAAGGGGGCCACCGCTAGGGCCACCCCGATAATCAACAGGGCGGTCTCTACGAAGACGCTTCCCCCCTGATCACAGTGGAGATTTTTTAATAACTTCAGCATACAGCTAAACCTCCCAGCTTTTTAAGGTGTCAGGTCGGGCACGGCCACGTTTGTAATTTCGGTTGTTATTGAGTTGTACTTGGGCACTATACCGTTGGTTGATAGTCCGCTGGCGGCCACGAAAACAGTGAGTCCCACCCCGATGAGCACCAGGGCCATCTCCACGAAGTAGCTGCCCTTTTCGTCATTGTGAATTGCGGTAAGGATTCCTTTTGCCTTTTGAAACATTTAATATTACCTCCTTTATTTAATCGAGTTCAGTTGATCAATGATGCCGGTAACCATGGGAATGATGAACATGAGCATGAAGATGATCAGGAGCACGCCGGGCAGAAAGCTCATAAGTATGGGCTGTATCTTGATTTTGCGCTTTATCTTTGATGTCATCTTCTGCCGGGCCATTTTGGAATAGTTTAGCAGTATCTCCCGGATATCTGCCCCCGTCCTCTGCTCCACCAGAATAATCCTTGCAAAATCCTCTATCTCGGGGACCCCGCAACGGGCGGCAAAGTTGTCCAGGGCTTCCTTGGTGCCCAGCAATTCCATTTCAGCGGACAGTACGGCCATTTCCCTACCCAGTGCCCCCCTGGTGGCCTGGGATACTATTTTAAGGGAATGGTATACACCCACGGCCTTGGAGTATATCCTCACTTGGTCCACCATCAGGGGAAAGCTCCTTTGTATCTCCTCCTTTCTTTTTTTCTCCAGTGTCTCAATAAAGAGATCTGGAAGTTTTCTGACCATGGGCGCGGCAAAAAGAAAAAAGAAACCTTCAATTTGACGATCCATAAGAAGAAAAATCCCCATCATTGCCGGCAGCACGGTCAGTACAATTTTCCCGGCCGAAAACTGTTCGGCTGACACCAGTAATTTTAAAGCTGCCAGGCGCTTACCCAGAGCTTTTAAATCCTCTTTTGATGTGCGATAACTACCCAACTTCTCAATGGCCTCCAGGGGCCTGGGTAGCTTCACCCGCCTTAAGCACCAGGCAAAAACCGCCATGGCCACCAGCACTGCGGGTAATTCCATGTATGCGTTCACAGCTCCTCGGCCACCCCCTTCCTGCTGTCATAGTACCAGCAGATGTACTCCACTACGGCCAGGAAGGAAACCAGATACTGCCCCTTTACTGTTTCGGTAAAGGTGTGCCTAGCATCCTCGGAATTGAAAAACAGCCACAGAAAAAGCACCGGCAGGGCCACCATGAACATGTAGAGTATTGTTTTCTTGCCCTTGGTCTCATTAAGAAGCTCGTCCCTCAGTGAAATCCTTTCCTGTATCACGTTGGCATTTTCGGTGATAACCTCGTGAGCATTGGTTCCAAACTCCTCGGCCAGTATAATACCGTGGATGAATGTCTCTATGTCCCCGTTGTCTATGTTGGCGGCGAATTCTTTCAGGCAAAGGTCAAAGTCGTGGTTGGTCCTGTACTTAATAATGAGCATTTCCAGCTCTTTTTTAAGGGGTTGGGGGGTTGAGGGTATCACCCTTTCAATGGCCTCCACCAGGTTGCCCGAAACCTGGTTCAACTGGGCCAGGAGCTGCAGCACCAGCTGTGCCTGGCAGTCTATTTTGGCCTTTATCCTGGTCCTGTATAGCTTGTCAACCAACTGGTGAGAAAAGAGCATCCACATGACCACCGTAATACCTGCCAGGAAGGGGTTGTTCAAAACCCTGGCGCTTGCCCCGGCCAATATTAGGGCTATCAACCCGTTGAAGACCAGAAAGGTGTTGTAGTTTAACGGGGGACCCAGCTTACCCATCTTGTAGGCGGTATCCCTGGAAACCCTGTATTTTTCAAAAGCGGAGTTTCTTTGGGTGGCCTGATACTCCAGAATATCCCTGAGCCGGGTAAGGGACTTTTTGAACTTATGGGCATTACGATAAACATATACCGAGATTAAGGCGGCAGGCACCAGCATGGCAGGAAGGAATACTTCGGGAACCCCGGCCATTATTCCAATATCATTGCTCAAACGGCAACACCATACCCTTTCCCTTTTGAAGAGCGGAGAAGGCCTTTATATTGGGAAGCTTCCGGGCGCCCAGTTCGTCCTGCATCCTCTCCAGCAGTTCCCTGGAAAGACTACTTAAAGCCTCGTGCCTGTCAGCCACCCGGTTGAACTTGAATATCTCTGCGAACCTGGGCTTTCCCCGGTCGTCCATTACTTCATTTACCTCGGTGATGCACCACCTGCCGTCCTTGAACCTTTTTATAAACACCGTCAGATCTATAGAACTGACAATGTGTCGGGTAAGCTCATCGTCGGTAAGGCTGGACTTGGACATGGCCCGGATCAGTCTTTGGATAAGGTCATTTCTGGCGTTGTTGGCATGTCCGGTGGTCATGGACCCCATGTGCCCGGTGCCCATGGCCTGTAATAACTCAAAGGTCTCATCCCCCCGAAACTCCCCCAGTATTATCCTGCTGGGCTTCATACGCAGTGAATTCTCCATGAGGTCTTTGATGCTTACATTGTTGGATTGCTGCAGGGGTATAACATGGCCGTCCAGGTCCAGTTCGAAGGTGTCCTCAATGGTTACCAGTCGCTCATGCCCAGGAATGAAAGAGCAAAGAAATCTTAAAAAAGTGGACTTGCCTGACCCGGTGCCGCCGGATATGACTATGTTGCAGCCGGCCTTAACCGCATTTTCAAAGAAGAGCAACATCTGTTCATTTAAATAGCCCTGGTCCAAAAGCTCCCCGGCGGTAAATTTTTTCTGTACGAACTTTCTCACTGATATGGCCGGGAAGGGGCAGTTGGGCACGATTACGGAATTAAGCCTGGACCCGTCCGGGAGCCTTACATTCACCAGGGGGCTGTTGAAGTCAATCTTCCTCCCGGCCCTTTGCACCGCCATCTGAAGTATTTTCATAACATCATCGCTGCTCTCAAACCGTACACCGGTGTTTACCATCAGGTTGTTTTTTTCTATGAAAACCTGCTGCGGGCCGTTTATATATATGTCGGTTACCTCCGGGTCCCTGAAAAAGGGCCCCAGGTCCTTGTAGCCAATGAGATGGTCTATGACATAGTTTTCTGTTTCCGGGTCCTCCCGATCCAAAAGCGCCCTTACCTCCCCCCTGATGGCGCCCTCCCTCTGATCGAGTGACTGGTCGCCGTCCGGGTTAAGAAACAGGCCTTTGTGTTTTTGAATTACGTTTTGCTGCACTATTTTCGTTAAAGATATCCTTTCTGATTTGTTCCAGTTGGACTGGGTCATATATATCGCCTCCCGGGTCTTTAGTTGGATGTTCCGGCATTATCCAGACTTCCTTTGAAAGGGTCTTACCATAAAACAGAGGGCCTACCTGGGCCCACTTCAAGGATAGTGTTATGCTGTTATCACTGCTGGAAACCACGTTTTTAATCTGGTCAATCTGTCCGGTAGTCGTTTTCTGTCCGGATATGTTTAGTACCTTGATTCTCTCCCCAATTACCTTGGGAATGCCTCCTTCAACTACGGCCACCACCGATACACTGTCTCCGGACTTTAACCCATTGGGCCACTTAGCCTCGTTGGGCTTGAATGTTATGTATGTTTCGTCCCGGCCCAGATTACCGGATACCCCTACAAGATCCCTGAGATCGGAGGTTATTTTGACTGAAAGTATTGGCTCCATGGAATAGAGCTTTTCCTTGGCGTACCTGCCGACCACCTGCCCGGGGTTGGTTACGGCCATAGAGTGCATGTCTTTACGGGAGATGGTTAGATATACTATGTCATTCTGACCAATGACCGATCCGGCCTTGATATCCTCTTTGGGTACCAACACCTTTACAGGCATGTATAGCCGATATGCCGCAAACAGTATGGAAAGACCGGCGGCAATGCTTAATATCACGGCCACCCAAAAGCTCATGTCCTTGGCCGGCAGCTTTATTCTGCGAATAATTAATCACCCCCTTGATTGAAACGTATTAATTTTATTCCATGTGGAATAATGCCCCTTGTAAATTGATATTTCCTACTGAGTTAATTCTTCCTTGCACACCCTGTTTCTCCCGTCCTGCTTGGCCCTGTAAAGGGCGTTGTCAGCCCTTTTAATAACGGTTGCAGAGGTATCACCGGCCCCGTATTCTGCTACCCCAAAGCTGGAAGTAATTGATATATCACGGGAATTTGATATTTTAACCGGATTAGCCTCCACCGCCTGCCGCACTCTTTCAGCTATTTCCATGGCTCCGTTAATTTCAGCATTGCAGATAACTATGAATTCCTCTCCTCCGAACCTACCCAAGAAGTCAACCGGGCGCATAGAATTTTTTATTGTCAGGGCAAACTGCTTTAACACCATGTCGCCCACATCGTGTCCGTAGGTGTCGTTGACCTTTTTGAAATGGTCTATGTCTATCATAATTACCGAAAGTGGCTTTATCTTGCCAATAAGCTTGTCCATCTGTTTATCCAACTGAGCCCGATTAGGCACCCCGGTGAGCCGGTCCGTGGTGCTGGAAAGCATAAGGTTGAAATTTTCCCCCGCCTGCCGGGCCTTCTGATTGATCATGTTAGATTCGGTAGCTTCCAACTTCCTGTACACCTTTTCAATATTCCGGTCCACGCTGGCAAACTGAGTAATCTTGACGGGAAAGACGGTTTTGGATAAATCCGGGTCAGGTGATTCCAATAGTAAGTTGTTCAGGCTCCTGTGAACATGTCCAGTCCACATTAGAAGTAACATCGTAAGCCCTAGCGTGTACACACACCACAGTCCATTTATGAGGGGATAGTGTTTCCCCGCCACCAACCCAGACAAAAAGAGAAAGATTACACCCGCCACCGTAAGCCAAAGTGTCAATTGGCATCACCCCTGATCGCTTTTACCATATCTTCCGGATTGCGTATAACCATCGTTATTCCGTCCCTGGTAACCACCAGCGCCGGTACCATACCGGACCAACTGTTGTTAAGGCTTTCCCCCCGATATCCTTTGCCTTTAAGATAGTCTTTGCCTAGGTTCGGGTCACCCATGGTCTGAATGGGAACCCAGTGCTGACCTTCCGGGTCCACATTCACAAGTGCCTCCACGGCCTTATTACAGGGTCCGCAAGTGGGGGAAAAGAACAATACAGGCTTGAATACAGTGTCAATTGTTATCTTGCTACCACCCTCACCAGTGACTGTTATTTGCCGTCCCACCTCACCCGAGGGCAATACTTTCTGGGCGCTGGCCACTCCCGCCAAGCCGGTATGCAATGTTACGGTGGCCACCATCATCATAGCCATTACCGAAGTCATTATCCGCAACGGGGTTTTCAGTTTTCCCTCCTCCATTATTGATAGGGTTATTATCCCGGCCAGTATCAGCATGTCAGCCCTGAGGCAGTCCATACACCTGTACGAAAGGGCCGATTGAAGGAAAAGAGACCCTGCTATCAGCATGGCCCCGCCGATAACCACCCAGTCCGAATATCTGGTAGCTGACAGACCAGCAATCAAGGCGCAGGCCATAACGGCCGCCAGTGTGATTATGTCCGGGGTCTTAACCACCACCAGGTACACCCCGGCGGCCACAAAGAAACCGCCTCCCAATATCTTTCGCATGAAAATCCCTCCTATCAGTTGCAACCTTCAGCAGCCGCCCTGTGCCATTTGCCATTCAAATCGTAGTAGAAGGAGCCACCCTGGGAGCACCGTGAGGCCCCAAGCTCCGACAGGTTGGTGTCAGGATACATCCTGTCCATGAAATTCATCATTACAGTCTTCATCTTGCCCTGGGTCTTAACCACCACCGAAGGATACACAGGGTCAGACCGGTCATTGGTCAACCTTAAGGAACTTATGTATGAGTCGCCCCCGGCGGCGGAATCCATTTCCCTGGGCTTATTGAGGTCGAAAAACATTTGGGCTGCCGCCCTGGCCTCGGCCCCGTTGTTTTCATACTCCACCCAGCGGTCAAGCAGCTCCGGGGTTGGACACCCGCAGCCACAGCAATACCTTTTATATCCTTCGCTATCCAAAAGATCGTCCTCTCTACCGATAACCTCAAAAGGCCCCCCGCAGCCAATACAACACGTTGAACACCCATCATCCCCACAACAGATTGAAAGTTCTTCTCCCGGATTAATCAAGAGCTTAACGTATCTCTTTGCGCTCATGGCAGCCGCCGTGGCGGCCGAATCACCGGCGGTCTGCAATTTTTCACTGACCAGGGCGTACCTGGCAAAGTCCACCGCTACCGCCGCCAGCATTATAACCAGGGTGACAACCACGGCGAACATGGGCAGTATGCTTCCCCTTTGGTCTTTTAAAATATTCTTCATGCCGTCCCTCCTACTGGCTTTCCGCCCAGACAAAAGTGGCCCATGCACTCATATTGACCGGCTGAAGGGAGCTTCCTTTCACAAGGGTGGGAAATGTTTTACTAAAAGGTATGGCAGTATACCTTACCACGCATGTTTCTGTTACATCATCCCGGTAAAACCCCACCTCTACCTTGTTCGGGTCCAGTCCCCATAGCCACGCCGCATGAAGGGCCTTTTCCCTGGCCCAGTCCTCGTTCCTTGTAATGCTTGCCTCCCTGGCCCCTTCCCTGGCCACTTTCTGGATAGCATAACGTTCGGAAAAGAGAAAGTAAAAGGTGACCATAGCTAAAAATATTACCAGTAGAATGGTTGCCACAAAAGTAAATTCCAGCAGTATAGACCCTTTCTCTTTTGCAATATCTTTAGTTATACTGGCCCCGGTTTGACTGCCTAAGTCTGTGCTCAAGTACTGTCACCGCCTCCTTCCTGATTTGTATTCTGCCGTTGATTGTAGATGTGCCCCTGGGGTCAATAAGTTTTTGAAATCCAGGAAACAAGGGGCTCATTTCAACCTCAGCCACACCATACCCCAGTTCCTGGGAGCTGTACGCCACTGCCTTTTGGGAGGGGCAAGCCACAACAGATTTATTAAGGTACATCTGCGCCAGGCTTTGTGCTTCACTGGGGTTACCGGTCCGGGCCACGTTATAGGCCGCAATCCTGGCCGCCTGTTTAACCTGGGACACGTTATACATCCACAGGCTCAGGACCACCATACCGAATATTAATCCGATGAACATTATCCCGCACAGGGCGAATTCCAGTATTATTGAGCCCCTGCGTTCTTTTATGGCTTTATGCAAATGCACTCACCCCCTACCCCTAATAAAAAGACCCAACCGGATAAGGGCGGGTCTTAAGAACTTATTATCTATATATCGGGCCACCATCGATTAAGTCCACCCGTATTTTGCTGTCGGGCTTGAAAATCTGATTACCCACATAGACGGTCGATTCATCCTTATTGTCTGGCGGAAAAGCATCTTCAAATCCTTCTGGCCAGGCTTCAGCTACTGTGGTATAACTTCCTGGTGGCGCTGGGAAACCGTACATTATTTCTTTGTATTCTCCCGGCCCTAGTGTTGTATTCATAGAATGCCTTCCGGCATACTTTCCATTAAAACCTTCAAAATATCCGATGGCTCTAATCTTTCCCGGAATATCGTCTTTCCTTGAAACCCGTATTATAAAGTTAAGCCCTGTATTTCCGCCGTTTATTGCCGTGTATGAATCCTTTTCCGGCCTGACCTCTACTTTTATGTCATGCTGGGAAATTATAACAGAAGCTTCAGCGCGGTTGTTTGACCAGTTAGTATCCTGGTTAGTATCCACCGGGTTTATACGTGATCTGATTATTGTATTAGACGATTGGACAGAAAATGTGTATTCATAGACCTTTACATCACCTGGTTGAAGTGTTACATAACCATCTTTATCAGGCACCGGCGCACCGTTTACCGGCTGTAACTGGATTGGGTATTCCTGACCGTCCACAACATGGTGCATCCGCAATAAGGCCCGTTCTGGCTTGGAGTGGTCTTTGTCCAACTTGTAGGCTACTGTTGAAGTTATTTTCTCCCCCGGTTTTACGTTGAAGGAATCCGTCTCCAGGTTAGTGGACAGATCGGGAATTGCCACAATCACCGGTGCCCTGTCCTCGTTGTCGTCCGAATTCTTTTCCACCCAGGTCACTCCCTTGATGAAGGTCCCGTCTATACTGGCCACTATCTCGGCTGGGCCGTTGGGCGCGGAAAAACTAAATCTGACCTCCAGCTTTTCCCCGGGCTTGAATGTGTACTTACTGCCGTTCAGCTTTTTTGCCGGGTCCACGGGCGTAAATGATAGTTCAATCTCATCGGTGGCGGTTTCCAGGTAAAGCCTTAGCTTCGCTTCCCTTGACTTGAAATACTCCTTGTTCAGCTCGAAGGTGGCCGTGGTCTTGATCACTTCACCAGGCTTGGCTTGGTAGGAGTCTTTTTCCAGGCTCACGGAGAAGTCAAGGGCCGCATCTCCGAAGCTGATCAAAGGCACGTCCATGTACCGTATTGATTTGTCCGGCAGTTGGCGGAACATCCTGCCGGTTCCCCAGCAGAACCTCGATGGGGGCTGGAGGATCTGGACGTATTTTTCCCAGTCCCGGTCTTTGGCTGCTGAGTGATTTAAACCGTAGTAATCAGGATAGAGTTGGTTTAATACTTCAAAACCTGATAGAATATTGTCCCGAAACAAGGGTTGGTTGTTGAAGTCATTCTTTTTAAGCACTGGCTCTCTCAGTCGCTCAAGAAATTCCTCGACTAAACCGTTTTCCCATGGAATCGGGAGCCAATCGGCCTGGTCTATCTGAACTCCATCGGCGAAGTCCGGCCTGAAGAAGACGTTGGTATAGGCTTCTTTCATCGCTGTGTACCCCAGATAACGGTTCTCCCCATCACGAAACGTCCCGTATCGATCGCCGTAAGCGAGGATTACATATTCCGCGAAGTTGAGGGGGTTCAAACGCTTGCCGTCCAGGATCGTTTCTTGGTAGTAGTCTCTATAATTGTTATACGACCTCAATTCATCGTTGGTTACAACCCTGGCGGTCTCGGTGGCGGCTTCCTGCTGGTCAGCCGGCAGGCCAGGTAAATAGCTCTCAAAGAATTGTAGAAGCCGGGCTTCTTCTGTTGGCCCGGCATATGCAAAAGGCGCTGCAACGAGCGCCATGAGAAGGATAAACAATATTATTTTGTTTTTCATTTCATTAAATCCTCCATACATCTATTACGATATACCATGCGTTGTAATAGCCTGCCACCGCTATTTTTCCGCCCTCGGGCAAAGGGAATTTTTTTCGTTCCAGCTCTGCTTCCCTGGTAGTCTTTTTCCTTGCGTAGTCAACTGCGGCCTTGGCAATTTCCCGGCCATGTTTGCCGGCAAGGATTTCTTCGGCCTGCTGGAGTTGAGCTTGGAAAATATCCTGTGTAATCCTATGTTCCAGTGGCACCTTATCTATTTCCTTCGCAGTGTGCGGCAAGTATATCACAAGAGTTAAATTAACATCCTGACTCTGATCTTCAATTTTCATCCTGGTATTTTCAGGGGAGGGCACCATGTACCCCATGGATGTCACCTTGTACCCCGGCGGCACTTTCTTGTCCTCCGGCTTCTGATCCGGTTGTTTCCCCTCCAGCCTGGCCCTTTCCTCCACCGCCTTTTGCACCACTGCGCTCACGTCAGGCTTGGCCTCACCCTTGGGCCAGCAGAGGACTGTCTCGGTGGCTTCGTCCCATCCAACCTCATACCCCAGGCCCTCGGCTATGTACCGGGCCGGTAGGTAGGTGCGGCCCTCCTCGCTCTTTAACATGGGGGCCACGTCAATAATTTTCAAGTCAGGCCGCCCGGCCCCAGCGATTGTCACGGCAATAGCCGGGCTTCCCACCGCCATCTCCACCCTGTTCCACGCCATCAGGGTAACTTTCTGCACGCTCCCGTCCCAGTGAATGTTTTTGTCCTGCACTCCCAAGGCGTTACTCAAAAACCTCACCGGCACAAAGGTTCTTCCGTCCTGAATAAAGGGCTTGGCGTCCATGGTCACCCCATCAACCTTGCCGTCCACGAAATACTTATTCAGTCCGATGGCGAACACCAAACTTTTCACCAGCTTTTGCTGGTCGTAAACATCCACCTTGGTTTCCGTTAAGGTTTCGGAATATGCCTGTTTAACTCCGGGTAGGTTTATGGTTATAAAGGCCAGGGCAAGAACGAATACAACGAATATCATAAACCTTTTCATTTTTGCACCCCTATTTTTTATATTAGTAACCATATCTATATGTTACTCTCCTTTCTTGGTCCCATATGCGTTACCCAACAACATTTGTTTTATTTCTTCACGAGTTGCACAATGAGAAAGCCTTAATATATAGGGATTTTGTTCTTTTCGATCAGGGACATTAAGAAATAATTCAAACCTTTCTATGTAGTCTTTTGCATAATCTATTGCCAAGTCAAGAATTTGCTCTACGGCTTCCGGTAAAGTATCGGCATAGGCATATAGTTTTAGTTCATCCAAATGAATGTTATGGGTATTGGTTTCTTTGTCGTAGAATATCTTCGGCGTAAACATAATTCTTGACCTCAATTTTAACATTATTTCCGCAAAATATCGTGGTGCCCAATAGCATGAAGAATTAACGTATCACTGTTCCTCTCAAAAATGATCCTGATATCCATGTTAACATATGCTTCCCAAAAAGGAGTTCCCTTTAGCCGGTGTATCTGAAGTGAAGAATGTTTAGGGTTATCTGCTATAAAACGCAGTGTTTTTCTGGCCTGCTTCTGTTCGTTTTGGGATAACTTTCGGAAATCAATTTCGAATGGCTCAGTTAGAATGATCGTCGGCATCTTCTTCACCCAATTCTTTTAAAAGGCCCTCGATATTGGTAAATGATTTTACATTTCCCTCCTCTATGGCCTCCGCACTTCGCTTCATTTTTTCCTGCCATTCGTCGGACCAAAAATATTCCTGGTTCTTGTCGTGCCAGGAAACGGGCCGTATGAAAACCCCACCGTCCCTCTCTTCCAACAGTACATAATCGCCCTCCTTAATATGTATCCTTTTAGCGATTTGAGCCAAGCTAATCAACATCCGCTTTTGTACTTGTTGAACTATTTCAGACATTATAATCCCCTCTTTTTAATGCTTAACTGTAATTTCAGATTAGCTGATATTACAGTTTTTGTCAAGAGGAGAACAACATTCAGATGGCGAACACCACGCCTTTGACCAGTTTCTTTTCCTGGTACACGTCCACCTTGGTTCCTGATACGGTTTCGGAATATGCCTGTTTAACTCCGGGAAGGTTGATGGGTGAACCACCCCTCCCTTTGCTTCGCTCAGGAAAGGGCTTCCTGGACCAAGCAAAATCGTAGGTTTCCTGCTTCATCGTGAGCCTACCGGCCCAGCTCCACAGGCGTAACTTTCCACAAGTTCCTGCGGTAGAGAAGCGTTAGGCTGCTTCCAAAGCCAAGGCTTTCTTGAGAATGTTCCGGGCTGCGTTTATGTCCCGGTCAAGCACCAGCCCACAGAACGGGCACTGGTGTATCCGGATGGATAGCTCTTTCGGCACGGTGTTGCCACAATTTGAACAATCTTGAGAGGTGCCGCAGGGGTTGACCTTGACTATTTTGCTGCCAGCATCTTCCGCTTTGTAGCAAAGCATCGCAAGGAATTCACTCCAACCTGCGTCAGATATACTTTTAGCCAAGTGGTGGTTCCTGACCATGCCTTTGATGTTCAAGTCCTCCACTGCTATGAGACTATATATTTCAACCAATTTGCGTGACTCCTTATGCAGGAAATCCTTTCGTTGATTACGGACTTTTGTATGTAACTTGGCTACTTTATACCTGGCCTTCTTCCGGTTGCGTGAACCTTTCTGCTTCCGAGAAAGATTACGCTGGGCATGTTTGAGTCGTTTTTCCGTTTTGCGGAGATATCTTGGGTTTTCTATGGTGTTACCGTCAGACATCGAGGCGAATTTCTCCAGTCCCACGTCCAGGCCTGTAGCAGAACCGAGATGTATCTCAAACTGGCTTTTATCTATTTCAACAGCAAAGACAGCATACCAATTGCCGCCAGCTTCTTTCTTGATAGCAACGGTCTTGATAGTGCCCGGTATTTCCCGGTGCAGTTCAATCTTGACCAAGCCGATCTTGGATAACTTAAGCTTGCCATTTTGGAAAGAGGCTCCGAGGCCATCACCAAACTGGGTGTAGGTGATAGATTTGTAATGTCCCTTCCCCTTGAATCTGGGATAGCCGGGTGTCTCACCATTTTTCACGCGGCGGAAGAACCCGTCGAAGGCCCGGTCTACTCGGAACAATACTTCCTGGGCCACCTGGGAGTGGACTTCTTTGAAGAAGCCGTTCTCTTTTTTGTTTTCTTTTAGCCATACCTGCTGTTCAGTCCGGGAGATTGATTGTTTTTCTCGTTCCCAGGTTTCTTTTCGTTGAGCCAGGGCGTTGTTGTATATCCGGCGGCAGGTCTCCTGCCAGCGAAAGAATATGCGTTCCTGTTCTTTATTGGGGTAGATACGGAATTTATAGTTACGTATTACCTTGGGATTGGACATATCGCTTGACATCTTCGAGCTTCACCTCCCCAACGGTGGTCAGAAAATAACTTGGGGATCAGAAACTACCACCCCATAGTTGCTTTTTAAAAAGGCTAGGGCCAGAACGAATACAATAAAACATAACTGTTCGCCTATGACCTGACCTGCATTAATAACTCCTCAGAATATACTCCTGTAGCATCGGCTCAATGAACTTGTATTTGCCTCGGCTTTCTTTTTCAATAACCGCACTGACTATAAGCTGATCAATTGCTCTTTTTATATCGTTCGGATTATTTTTTTCCTTGTATATTACCTCCCCAACTGCTAGTCTGCGAAGGATCTCCCGCACAAGAGGTTTTTTGCCAACTTCGTCTAATATTTCGTCAAAAACGGGGGTTAAAGTGATTATAGCTCGCTCATAAGCAATTCTAACTAACTCGCTTGACAACTTCTTTTCCCCGGCTTCCAACAACGTGTAAAACGCTTCTGAACAAATTAGCATAGTATCTTGTGGGTGTCCCCCAGCAAGCCGGACAATTTCTTTCAGAACATAATCACTGCTTATCTCAATATTTTTTTCCTTAAACTTATAGGCTATATAACTTGCCCAGGCATCTTCCGGAATCTGTGGGATGGGAAGAACTGTAGCAAATCGGTAAAAAGCATGTTTTTTTCCCCCAAAAA
>LADN01000081.1 GCA_000961585.1 Peptococcaceae bacterium BRH_c4a
ACTCCCAGGTCGGGGCGGCGGGCAGCGGCCAGGCTGGACCCCAGAAGGCCGCTTTGCCGCAGTGCCGGCAGCCTGGCCCAACCGCAGCGTGTTACCAGGCCGGAGGCTGCCGGTTCCCCTATTTGCGCCGCCGCCCGTAAAACGGCGCCGTCCACGGCTACATTGGCATGGGAAACAATCAGCACCCGCCCGCCCTGTTCGTAAAAGAGCCTCGCTATGCGGGCCAGGGTTTCGGTCTTGCCGGTACCCGGCGGGCCCCAGATGAAGGTGATTTCCCTGTCACCGGCCATGCGTACGGCCTCATCCTGGGCGCCGGCCGCCGCCGAAGGGGGAAGAAAACGCCGTGGCCGCGCCGATACTTTTTCCAGCGCGGCAAGAGCCATCTTGAGATTTCTCTCCGGCGCCTCCCGCAACCGCTCCTGCAGGGCAGCCAGCAAAAACCAGGGTTCACTGTAAATCTCGGCCCGCTCCACATAATCCCCCAGGTTTTCGTTAAGCGCCAGCGTCAATTCCTGACCACGCACGGTCACCACTTCGCCCCGGGTCTCCTGATGGCCTGATTGTACCCGCACCGGGGTTCCGTCCATGAGAAATGCTTCTACCTCCAGCTCAAAAGCATACAAGAACCCGGCCTCGCCGCGGTAGATCAACACCCCGTCCACAGCCATCAGGGGGCGTCCTCCCTCGTGCAACAGGTGGTTTATTTCTTCGGCCAAAGCCTCGTTAAGTGCGGTAATAATTTCAGCAGCGTCCAAAGAGACACCTCTAGGTAGTAGGTAATGGGTAAAAGAACAACTAACAACCCGCTTTTCAGGGTAGTTCATCAATTCCTTCTTCATCATCTGGCGCCTCGCCGGGGAGGATCTCCTCCGGCATTTCCACTGCAATCTCCGGCTTCTCACCGTAGAGGTATTGAAGGTCCAGGTGCTCCACTACGGCCCGGACCACCGTGCGCAGCGGTTTGTCCCCGGAAAGGCCTTCAACAGCCCCGTCGATGTCTTCCGGCGCCGTCCAGCCGTAGGACCTGGCATGGCAATCACGAATGGCCCTCAGCATGCGGCGGATGTCGAAGGTGGAAAGGGTGTCAAGAAACAGGTTGTCCTTTAAAAAGCAGCCGAAGACCTCCCGCACCGTGGGGATTTCATGCTGTCTCTCCTTGGCTGCCAGCTTTTGGGGCACATTATCGTAGTCACTGTTTTTCGACTTCCAGATCAATTCCGACCAGAGGTTGGATGATGCCGAAAAAATAGTATAAGTGGCCGTGAGGCCGAAGGAGGTTGACATGAAGCGGGCCGCGTTTAAATAGGCGTTGATCCGGGCGTTAATGCCAAGATACATCAACTGCTCGAATTCGTCGAACAGAATAACCCAGCCGGCATAGCCGCAGGCCCGGATCAGGTGCGAGAGAAAGCGGAAGTAATCAAAGGCGTTCTCTTTTACCTTAAAGGGCGGCATGGACAGTGCCTTCCCGTAGTTCAGGCGGTGGATTGACTTTAGCTGCGCATTGGGCACAAAGTCACCGGCCAGGTCGCTGGCCAGGATATGCTGGTTATACGGGTCACTGCTGCCCTCCAGGTAATTCTTCAGTACGGCCTCAAGTTTCGGGTGAAGATTGCGCCCGGTGTAGTTCAGGACTTCTTCGGCTTCCTCGCTGCCCGGTTTTAGCCCGTCCAGCAGGGGGAAAAAGCCGGGCTGGGAGTATCCTGGCAGGTAGAGACCTGCGGCAGCCCGGCGGTACAGGCGGTCCAGTTTGTCAAAAGGAGTCTCCTTGGAGAGAGGGACGAAGCTGACGGCAAAGTTCATTTCTTCGGCTTTCTGGAAGATGATGTTTAAAAAGTGCGTCTTGCCGTTGCCGAAGTTGCCTTTGACTACCAGGGGAAAGGCGCCGCCTTCGGATTGCACCCTGCTCAAATCCCGTTCCACGCGCTCCAGGGCGGCTTCCCGCCCGTAGGAAAAGATGCCGCTCAAATAGCGCGAAGAGACACCCGAACGAAGGCATTCAATGACTTGCCTGTCCTTAAGTTTCTCCATCCCGGTCACCTCCTGCGCCTTGCTGGTTTACTATGGCGTCCACTACCCGCCGCACCGGCGAAAGCATACTCACGGTATCCACCAGATAGTGAAAGTCTTCCCGCCGGAGGCTGGAATCCAGGTGGAACAATGTATTGAACCTGTCCTGCAGTTCCAGGCACAGTCCCACGGTGAAAAATTCTTTCACCAGGGCGTCCTGGCTGAACAGGTCGGCAAATTTGTTCGGGCGGGAGCCGGTGACTTCGTTCTGGATGCGCATCCACAGGGCCTCATAAGATTTAAAACCGCCCTTTTCGTCGTGGATCAGCTCGGGCCGGCCGGCAAAGACGAAAAAAGCCCCCTCAAAACCGGCGAAGTCGTCCACCAGCTGACGCAGGCTTTCGTAAACCTCGTTGCGAGCCGTTTTCCCGTAGAGCGCCCTTCCCGCCGGTCCCCGTTCCAGCAAAGCTTCCAGACTGTCCACGGCCACACACATGCCTTTTCGCCCGCAGAGCCGCAGCAGGTAAAGCAAGGAAGCCATCATGTGCCTGGCGTTATACTTGTCGACCCGGGTGAAAATCTTTAAAGGCTTTAAAAGCTTAACCGATAAAGGACGGCCTTTGATCCAGTCCGTCAGGATATTCTTTTGCTCCGGCGCCAGGCAGCGGATACCAAGGTAATGAGCGCAGAGTTGAGTAAAGGCCGCGGCAAAGTTATGGTTTACCTTCCGATCCTGGTAAAGGGCATCCAGACTTTCCTGGAGTTCGCGCCTTAAGGGATCGGCTGCCCGCCCCTGTACCTGGGCCCAATTGAAAAAATCCTGGCCCGGTGGGATTTGCCCGGGATGATAGCCCAGTCTTTCCACTACAGCGCCGCAGTAGCCGGTTACCAGGGATTCCACGTCCACCACGTCCAGTACGGCCTGGTAGATGGAGTCAAACTTGTTTAAGGGCACCTGGTGAGCGTCTATGTATACGGCGATATAGCCCAGCCGCCTGGCCTCCTCCAGCAGCAGGAGAAGGGCGTGGGTCTTGCCCGAACCAGGTTTACCGGTTAAAAATTTAACCTTGCTGCCGCCATCGGCGGTATAATCCTTCAGATAATATTCCCGCCAAAAATTCCAGATACCTTCTTGCTCACCCAATGTAATTGCTTCCAGCGCCTCTTTGGCCAGCGGCGGACGGGCGTGCCGCAGGCTTTCGAGGGTTTCTTCCTTTACTGCCTGCTCCACCGGCTATCCCTCCCTGTAAAACCTTATCACACCATAGCGCTGGGGCTGTCCCTGGGCGTCCGGGACCACCAGGGCCTGTTTTTGGTTGCGGACATTACCCAGCGAGAGCCGCCGGCCGTCCGGCGCATTCATCTGGCCGCTCTTGAGCACCCGGTGCAGGTCGAAGGCAAAGAGCTGCGCCGGGTATTCCCGCTTCTGCTGCGGCATTGGCGTAAGGGTGCTGTATATGTCTTTTAACAGAACCTCCTGTTCGTTCAGGTCGATTTTAGTCCTGGCAATCTGCCTGGACATCTCTGTGTCATAGGCTGCCGCCAGGGTTTGGAGAAAGCGCTGGACATCGAAGGATGCCGCGTTTAAGCGGTCGATGCCCTTCTTCAAATGCCTGGCCAGGACACCCGGGCGCAGGTTGCGGTAAACGTGATCGTCAATGGTGACAATCTCTTTATCCGGCAATACCCGTATCTTGAAAGGCAGCACCTCATAGACCGGGAATTCTGCTTCTACAGCCAGACCCTCTCCGGCCAAGGCGTTCAGAAAGCTTTGGTGAAAGTTTTCTGACAGGTATGATTGCAGGTCGAAGGACGGCAGCTTTTCCTTAAAGCCCTGCAGGGTCTCCTTCTGCCTGTCCGCCAGTTCCTCGTAGCGGGTCAGTGCCTGCTGCAGTGCGTCCAGGTTACCCTCATCCGAGGAGGTCTTCACGCGTCTGATGGCGTTTACCATGTTCCTGTGGGCGTTGTTCAGGTTTTTAAAATCTTCCTGCAATGAAATATCAAGGAATTCATCAAGTGTTTTCGACATTTATAGATTGAGCACCTCCAAAGTCAGACAGGATGAACTACATTTCTCCAAAAACAAAAAATTATCCTTCTCCTGTTTTCAAAATACCAGGATATTATTTTAGTCATATTTTTTTATTGAATAAAGATGCCTGGCCCGCCTGCTGGCCCCTTTACAGGGGGCGGTGTATCTGAAGGGACAATTGTTATACAGATTAAAACCAGACCAGCTGGCCAGAACTCTGGGTATGAGATAACCCGTGATTACCTGGAATATGTAGTGCCCGGGATTATTGCTTTAAGTGCCATGACCACCAGCTTCAACGCTGTGGGAAGCGCCCTCAACATGAGCAGGCTGTATCATAAAACCCTGGAGGAGTATTTAATAGCTCCCATCAGCCCCGGTTCCTTTGTGACCGGCAAGGTGCTGGCCGGCTGCGTGCGGGGGGTAATCGCCTCCCTGCTTATCCTGGGCTTGGCCTTCCTGTTTGGGGCGCACATTATGGTCAACGTCTGGTTTTTCCTGCTGCCTTTAACTCACACCAGCTATTCTTTACGGGCCATTGCCACAGGCGGTGATTTCCTGCCGGTTTCTTTAGCGGTGCTGCTTGGCTATGCCGTGGTTTTCTTTACGGCAGGCGTGATAGCGGTACGGAAGGCCAGGTAACTATTAAGGGGAGAACATGAAAAAGATTACGGCCATACTGTGGCACAGCCACACCACCGCCATGCGGCGGGCAAAGGAGATACCCCTCATTAATAATTAAACGGATAAATGTAGGGGCTTTGAGGCTCTTGCCCTTTACTAAGGGAAGTAACCTTAATCATAGGAATGGGGTTATTGTCAAATTGTCCCATTTTAATAATTCCTCGGATATTCAACCAACTACCCTTACTAAGATCAGAGGCATTATTATATTCACATAAAAAGCCGTCGATTATGGCGTCAGCAGAGCAGCATGATACTACATAGCGGACCAATCCAAATTGATTGGACGGGTAATCTTGATCCTTAAATACAAAACCGAGCATTGCTATTTCCTTGCCAACATACTTGTCGGGATACATATTAATTTCACTGGTTATTAAAGTAAAATCATCTTCGGTCACTTTTATAAGGCTGGACTTTCGAAGTTCATCTACCTTCGATTGAAAAGTGTTTTTAGACCGCCGGTCATATGCCTGGGGATCTGTACCATTGTTGTTTGTCTGTGTTGCCGGTGCATTACCGGGGACGGTAGAAGACGGGCCGGACTGGTCAGAGGTTGCCGGCCGTGTTTTAAGGTTCATTCCTTTGTTGTAGGCCATGCTGGCGTCAAGGGCGTTGTCAGGCAATAGAAAAGCCATCAATAAAGTAACCACGAAAGGCAGCAAGGCCAACTTAATTTTGCTCTGCCCGGAATGGCTATGGCTGGTAGATGTCCGTCGATAGGAATTGCCGGCCTGCACCAGAAACATAAGAAATATTAGAACTGCTGCCGCCTCGGTAAGCCATACAAAACGGGGATTGATATAAAAGATAATTTTATTGCTTTCCACGAGCCAAAAGAGAAATATACTGAACCCCAGCAGAATTAAAGATTTAAAAAAAGCTTCCGGGTTAAGGGACCAACGGCTTTGCATTCTACCTCACGCCCCCAGCGTTCATAAAATTGATTAAATAAGTACTGCTTAAAACCAGGAGGCCAATGATTATAATTAACGTGACCACAAAACGAGCCTTAAAAGCGCTGAGCATCATTAAAATATTTTTTATGTCAATCATGGGGCCGAACACCATGAATGCCAGCAGAGAACCGGTGGTGAAATTATTTGCAAATGATGCGGCAATAAAGGCATCAGCCGACGAGCAAACGGAAATCCCAAAGGCGAAGGTCATCATTGCCGCTATTGATGACAGTGAATTCTGTCCTATATTCAATATAATGTCTCGTGACACAAAGGTTTGGGCAAGCGCAGCTAAAGAAGCACCCATAATTAAGTACTTGCCCATATCAAAAAACTCATCGCAGGCATTCTGGAAGGTGTTAATTATTTTGGTTTTAAAAGTTGGTTGTGAATGGTAATGATGGTCATGATCACAACCGCAGTCACAGTGGTTTTGGACTGTACCACTTTTCAGCTCTCGGCTGTCAAACCAAAAGCTTATAAGCAACCCGGCAACGAACGAAACCAAGAAGGCCAGTACCAATCTAAACCAGACCATTTTTGGGTTGGCACTGAAGGCAACTGCCGTTGACGAGGCAACTACCGGGTTAATAATGGGCGTAGCCAGCATAAAGGTTATGGCGCTGTAAAGAGGTACTCCTTTACTAACCAGCCTCCGGGCGACCGGCACAATACCGCATTCGCATACAGGAAAGATAATCCCCAGAAAACTGGCAAGGAGTATGTTGGGAATTCTATTCCTGGGTAAGACTTTACGTATTGTCTCCTCGGAAACAAAATTCTGCAGGAAAGCGGATACAAAAACACCGATAAGAATAAACGGCAGTGCCTCAGTGATTATGCTTAAGAAAACAGTTTTGAAATTTAAAAAATTGTTCCAAGTTATATTTATTTCGATATTCTATCTCCCCTACGGCATTATTAATTTAGAGGATAACTGATGAGTTAAAAAGCTTAAGCAAATCTGGGTTTTAACAGAAGTGCACCCAGGTAAAACAACGCTGCGAATAAAACGATGGTTGCCCCGGTAGCTGTCGACCAGTAATACGACATGAGCAGTCCGGCTATTCCGGAGGTAAGGGTTATCAGTATGGAGGCCACATGGTACTGCCGCATGTTCCGGGATATATTGCGCGCGGCTGCGGCCGGTAAAATTAAGAGTGAATTAATGATTAGAATACCAACCCATTGAATGGAAATGGTTACAATGACCGCTGTAGTTATACAAAACAGGGTTTCAACCAGGCGGACCGGGATACCCCTGCTGCGCGCCAGGGATGGGTTTACGCTTGCCAGCAAAAACTTGTTGAACATTATTCCCCACAGGAGAATAACCCCCACCAGCGTGAAAACCAGTAAAAGCACTTCTTTTGGGTTAATACTCAACAGGTCGCCGACCAGAAACCGCGAGAACTTGTTAAACCCGCCTCCGCGCGACAGTATGACGATGCCCAGCGCCACCATGGTGGCGGAAACAGCTCCGATGATTGTATCGGTGGAGGCGCCGGTTAAGGTCTTCAACATGGAAATGGCAACGGCCAGGAGGACAGAAAAAATCACCATAATCCATAATGGATCCTGGAAACCAAGAAGCACTCCAATGGCAATGCCGGTTAGAGCAGAGTGCCCTATTGTATCGGAGAAAAAGGCCATTTTATTATTAACGACCATCGTTCCCATGATAGCAAACACCGGGCTGACCAGGAGCACCGCCAGAAGCGCGTTTTTCATGAAGGTGTGATGAGTCCAGGCAAATGGAAGAAAATGGTCAACAAAAGAATACCATATTTCCATCAGGCATGCACACCTCCCCTTCTATGAATAATTTTCGGTCCCAAACGTATTTGGTCCGCATCTTCTCTGACAGCCGGCCCGTAAGCTCGCAGTATCTTTTCATTGGAGAAAAATTCTTCCGGCGTCCCGCAGCACTGAACAGTCCGGTCCAGGAGGATGATGCGGTCTGCGTACCGGGACAACAAAGACCAATCGTGGGAAACCAATATAACTGACAGGTCATATTGCCGGCGTAGATCTGAAACCAGATTATAGAATAATTCTTTACCCTGTACATCAATGCCGGAAACCGGTTCATCCAACAACAGCAGGTCGGGACCGGGATCCAGAGCCATGGCCAGGAGAACCCGTTGCAGTTCTCCCCCCGACAAATCCCCCAGGCGCCGGTTCAGCAGGTGATCCGCCTGTACACTGGCCAAGCTGGCCGAGGCGCGTTCCCGAAGGCGGCGGGAATGGCCAAGGCAAACCGGCCAGGACGACGAACAGGCTGAAAACAGATCTAAAACACTGATCGGCGCCCCAAGGTCAAAGTCAAGCCGTTGGGGAACGTAGCCAACCACCGGGTTCCTCCGGCAATCCTTGGCATCAAGGAAAGACAATTTACCGGTATGGCCGATTTCTCCCAGAATGGCCTTTAAAAGAGTTGTCTTGCCTGCTCCGTTTGGGCCGACCACGGCCGTCAGATCACCACAATGAATGTGGAGATCAAGATCACTTAAAATTTCCGTTTTACCGATGGTTACCCCGAAGTTTTCTAACTTTGTACAGCACAGGCCACAGGATTTTCTTTGTGATTTTAGAATGGTATCGGTATAAGTCATCTTAGTTTAACGCCTCTACTAATATTTTCATGTTGGATTCCATTATCTTCAAATAAGCGTCCGGCTCCATGGAACCGGTTACCACCGGATCCAATATATATACCTTCGCCCCTGTTTCCCGGGCAATGGTCTCCGCTGCTTTCGCCGGATACTGGGGCTCGGCGAAAAGCGCCTTGATTTTGGATTTTTTAACGGTTTCGATGGTATCGGCCAATTCGGCCGCACTTGGCGCAGAGCCGGGCTCTCTTTCAATCACAGCAATGATATTAAGGTTAAATTCCCGGGCAAAATAGGGAAAGGCTTCATGGAACGTAATAATGTCCCGTTTCTTAGCGCCATCCAGGGCCTGATGCATCTTAATGCGGAATGCTTCAAGCTTATCCATGTAAGCAGTGGTGTTGGCGCTGTATTGCGCGGCATGATCCGGGTCAATGGCGGCCAATTGCTGCCCGATATTCTTCACCTGCTGTGTGGCATTAGAAATACTAACCCATACATGAGGGTTCTCTTCTTCATTTCCATCGCCTTTTATGAGCGGTATACCCTTGCTGGCATCAATAATTTTTAGATTTGGCTGTTGTTCCAATACCTTGCCCATAAATGACTCCATACCTGCGCCGTTTATTATCAATAGCTGAGCCTCACTGAGAATTTTCAGGTCATCAGGCTTGAGCTGATAGTCGTGCAGACATCCCGTGGTAGGCTGGGTTATATTGATGACTTTTACGCCGGAAACGTCTCTGGCAATATTTATAGTGGCAATATACATGGGATAAAACGACGTGGCAATGGTCAATGTTTTTGTTGATTTTTTCTTTTCCGGAGGGGTTTGTCCCTGACATGAGGACAAAAAAATGGTGGCAGTTAATAGTAATGCAATGGTAATCAAAAGAGATGCAGGTTTACGCAATTTTAAAAACCTTCCTTTCATTTTATGTAATCAGTCGGTTGAATTTTAAAAAGACTTCTCCTGCGGCTTTTCCCTGCATAGTTCGCAGTGGCCGAAAAGCTCAAAGCTGTGTTTTTTGATTTCAAACTTTTTTTCTTCTTCAATCTTTTCCCGATCCAGCGATTTGAAGGGGCAGAAGTCAATTGCTTCCGTTACGCCGCACTTTAAACAAACAAGGTGATGGTGGTGTTTTCCTGAATTTAATTCATACCGGCTTTTGCCTTCCAGGATGAAGTCCAGCTTGCTGATAATTCCCAGTTCTAAAAGAATGCTAAGGTTACGGTAGACCGTGTCAAGGCTTATATTGGGATACCTTTCAACAACCTTCCGGTGAACTTCTTCAGCGCTAAGCGGAAGGTTATTGCCCACGAAAACCTTCAATATTTCCTGACGCTGCGGCGTAATTTTATAGCCGTTTTTACGAAATCGCTCAATGGCATAGTCTTCCCTCACCAGGCCGCCTCCCAAATAATATCTATTCTTATTTACAACTTAATATTACTTATATCCTGTTAAATAAAAAGTGTCAAGAGGCTGGGGTTGACGGGAGTAAATTTGCTGTAAAGCCCTTGGTTTGTTGTATTTAGCAATTTATGGTATGATAAGACAGAGCTATAGCTGAGGAGAAATGTGCTATGGACAAGAGGCATGTTCTGGAATTAAAAGACCGAAAAAAAATCCACAAGAAAATAAATCAAATCTTAATCAGCCAGCGACGGCAGAGTACTTTTTGCGTAATTCCCTGCGTGATTTATTTTTTATATTTTTTTTTGTAATAGAAGGATTCTTTAAAATCATATAGAATAATAATGCTAACGAATGACCTGAAGTCGTTCAGATTAATGTTATGTTTTTTTGGACTAACTATTACCACGAAGGTATTATTCGCTTGAAGCGAGGATCTTCGTGGTTTTTATTTTTATCATGAGAAGGTGGTACATGAGAATAATGATCCTTTGCCGCATTTATTCTAGGAGGCTGTTGAAAAAGTCCATCTGCGGCGTTGCGGCGGCGGCTTCAATGCTCAACGTACAAGGAGTACGCCTCCGCTTGAAGCCTTGCCGCGCCTTGCATCTGGAGCTTTTTGAACAGCCTCCGGTTGTAGTCGAATAAGTACTTTGTTGACCTCTTAATATAGTTTTGCA
>LADN01000073.1 GCA_000961585.1 Peptococcaceae bacterium BRH_c4a
CTTTAATACTTTAATATGGTATATACTTTCCTTAACGATAAAAAAACGCCCTGACGGGCGTTGCCGTCTTGCAGACGGCGGAATCCAGGAGCCAGAATCCAGAATCCAGAAAAAGCAAGCATGACCCCCAAGCGACATGCAGTGAGGGGGAGGGGTTTTAGTCCAGGCGGATGTTCCGGAGGCTGTTATCTGGCTCTTAGCGACAGAGCCGTACGGACTGCCGAACCGGCTGCAGGACGCAGCCGGTAGCCGGAATCGACGCATGGATGCGGCGTTGGAGGCGGTCGGCAGTCCGTTAGGCGACGAGCTTAGAGCCAGTTCAGCCGGAGGATAAGTAGATCGGACTCAAACCCCTCCACCGGCCACAGAGTGACCCAGGAGCGACCCCAGAAAAACTCTGGGCTTGCATAAAAATGCTTTGGTGCTTCAGTACTTCAGCGCTTTAATGCTTTAATGCGTCATATACTTTCCTAAACGATAAAAATAACCGCCTTGTCGGCGGCGCCGGCCAAGGAAAGGGGACACACATCTCTGGTGTGACTGCCTCCGGGGGTCGGAGGAATGTCCCAGATGCTTAGACGGCGGAATCCGGAAGCCAGGAGTCAGAATAGCGAAGCCTGCTTTAATAGCGGCCCAAAGATGTCCTGGTTGTACAGAAGTGCCTTGGCGCTTCAGTACCTAAAGCATCATATGCTATCCTGATAATTCTGTCTCCTGTCTCCTGTATTCCGCCCTTTTTTTCATATAGCTCCCCCTTTTTCTTCAAGGGGCCCAAGCCTCAACAGAGTTGAATGTCCCCTTCCCCTCCCCACAGTCTCCGGTTTGTAGCGCAGCCAGAAATGGTAGGCCCATGGCGTGTTCACTTCAAACACCAGCGGCTTGTCGGGAAATTTACTGCGGATATGGTCTACCAGTACCTGGGCATAGCCTCGCCTGCGGTATTTATGCAGAGTCTCCAGCGTCACCACGCCCATTACTCCCCTCTCCGGACACCAGGGGGGATCCAACTGCCACGACACCCTTGCGGCCAGTTCACCGTTTGCCAAAATACCATTGAAAATGCATCCGGTCAAATCCGAGATCCAGGCGTAAGTCAGCATCTCGTCATTCTCAAAAGCATGACACAACGGAGAACCGGGTGTAAGACTGATAACCTCCATATAAATACACTCCCTATCCATCCCCCGAATACACATCTATCTAATTAACACTCTGAGGCAACCCCCCCCTTTTCGTCAAGGCCTGTTTAATTTTCTACAAAAAACCTATGGGCAGTTTGATTTATATTTCATTTCCTTACTGCCGATTTCTCATTCCTGTTTATAGGGTAGTTGCCCATGCCGCCAGCGGCGCCACGGAAAATGAAAACACCCTGGATTGCGGCTTTCCCCATTCTGACTCCTGATATTCTACTTTAAGCTCTTATGTCTTCCGGACCGGGGGAGAAAAATTTTTTTAAAGCGGGATAAACCCCGGTTTTATCCTTAATGGTCACTGCTGTAAATTTTGAGTCGTTTATCTTTTTATAAGCCGAACGCAGTGTGCTGGTGTAGTAATAGGGACCCTCAATTTCTCCGTACCCTACCAGATTGCAGCACTTAAGCAGATCCTCCACCAACTTGACACACTGATCATTGTCCGAGGCCAGATTATCCCCGTCGGAAAAATGAAAGGCATAAATATTGTAATCCTGAGGGCTATACCTCTTTTCAATGATCTCCAGGGCCATGCGATATACTGATGAACAGCGGGTTCCCCCGGAGGCGCCCTTGGTAAAAAACTCCTCCTCTGTGGTTTCCTTTGCCTCCACATGATGGGCTAAAAACAATATGTGCACATTTTGGTACTTGGTTCGGAGAAACTTGACCATCCAGAAAAAAAAGCTCCGGGCAATGTACTTCTCATATGTCCCCATGGAACCTGAAGTATCCATCATGGCCAATACCACGGCGTTAGACTCGTATTTATAGGTTTTTTCCCAGGTTTTGAAGCGAAGGTCGTCTTTTTTTATACCGTACAAACCCGGTTTGCCGTTAAGCGCATTGCGCTTTAATACCTCGTAAATGGTGCGCTTCCTGTCTATATTGCTGGCTATGCCCGTCTTACGCACATCCTTGAACTCAACAGATTCCGAAGAAAGCTCAGGCTTTTTCTTTTCTTCCAGGTTTGGCAGTCCCAGATCTTCAAAAATCAGTTCGGCCAGTTCCTCCACCGACATGTCGGTTTCATAATAGTCCACTCCGGGCTCTTCTCCGGCCCCTTTGCCCTTTCCATGCCCCCCGGGCTGGGGGTCTGAACCAAGAATATCTCCCACCTTGCTTTTACCGTCTCCCTGTCCGGCATGCTTTTTCTTGCCCTGGTCAAAACGGAAATGGTACTCGTCAAGGGATCGGATGGGCACCCTGATCACACGGTTGCCGTCGGACATGATTATACTTTCCTCACTTACCACGTCCGCTAGATTCTTCTTTATGGCCTCCTTAACCTTTTCCCGATGGCGGTGACGGTCGATCTCTCCTTTACGGTGTAAAGACCAGTCATCCCGGGAAACAATAAAACCGTCTCCGGTCACGGCTACCCCCCCCTATAATTGTAAACTGATAGCGTAGTGCGTCGAGTAATATATTATATGATTGGTTGTCAAAAAAATGAAATGCCCTAAGACAGATACCTCGCATATCTTCCATGAATTAAAAAAAGAGCCGCTGCCGGCCCTTCAGAATTTATATTGCAAAATTATACCAATTAAGTTAATTTTCTTTTATCACCTGTTCTGCCTGATATCGGCCCGGTTTAAAAAATTTGCCTGGCAATCCCGTCAGGAAACGTCCATATATGTCCCTGCAAGGCAATTAAAGTTCCCAAAAGCAGCCCTCTGTTCCTGTAACTGTAAAATTTGTTTTGTCCCGATAAAATAGCCTCCTGAACTGTTTGCCGGTCTATTTTACCTATCTTTTCAGTGACCATCTGGCCCCTGATGTCAGTAAACGGATCCAGCAGCTCGGCGGGGCTACGCTTTATTTCCGGATCATCCGCGTTAACGGCGTTGGCCAGCATGGTGGCGCAGGCATCGGCCTGAGCAGCGGTTTCAGCCAGCACCACCACTGCGGAAGCTATTCCCTTGGTAAAGCTCCTTCCCCCAAAACCGCTGGTGGCTATACCGCCTAAGCCGTATTCCTCCCTTATATCAAGGAAATGAGTAATATTACAGCCGGCCAGATCGGTAACTATTCCGGCCCTCAGGGAGGTGCCCGGCTCCAGGCGAAAAGCTATATCCCCGCCGTTATTGACAATAACTCTGGTGGCCCCATGGCTGATCACGGCTTCCATTACCCGCTCCGCCACGGCCCCCGCCACCGCAGCCATGGGGGTTATGTCAGGCTCACCGGTGGCCTTTGTTGCCTCAATCATTCTGTTTAATATAGCCGGATTGCCCTCGTCAATAGCGGACTGCGTTGTCAAAACCTTTGCCCTTTGAAGTGCGCCGGAAAGCTCTTCAAGCTGCTGAACTGCCGTGTCCGCCCCTTTCAAGGCGGCCATGGTCATCGGCCGGCCATTTTTGCCGGCCTCGATGACCATGGAAATTGGACCGTATTCCAGAAGCACTTTTCCGGGAGCAATCTGGTGGTACATAATTTAACTACCGGCCTTTCACAAGTGTCTGTCCCGGGTAATCAGCGCAGCCCGTCCTCACCCTTGATCTCATCCGCCTTCAGACCGCCAATCCTGGCCAGCGGTCTGCCCGAATCGGTCAGCGCTACAATCAGCACCAGCTCATCGGCCCTCGGGGCGTCGGGGACCCGCACTTCCATGGCGTCAAAGTGGGACCTTACAAAGGCCGCGTTTTTGAAATGCATCGGCACATCTATAGCTGCTCCCGGATACCCCAATTTTTTTGCCGACGGTATAATTGCCTTGCCTCCGCCGACATTATCCCTCATCGGCCTCCCCAGCTTGGGATGCATAAGGGCCGCACAGTGCTCCAGCTCACCCTGCTCTCCAGCAATTGACGCCTTGCCGTAGCTGTGCACCTCTGCCGGGTCAATCCCCAGCGCCGCCACCGCCCTTTTGGTTAACATTTCTCCCAGTTCCTCGCTCCATTCGCAGAGCAGGGACAAATCTTCCCGGTATTTCCCGGCGTAGGGGTTTTTGAACACCGCCACCGCTGCCGCCTTGCGGGCGGGACGATCCAGCTTTTTTTGGCCCTCGGCCCATGTTTCTTCAACAATAGTATAAATTTTTCTGATTTCCGGTCTGGTTTCCATTTTATACCTCCTGGCGAATTAAAAGGTGGGGGGGGAAGACGTGAAATCCGCCTTCCCCCGTGGTAATCGGCCTGTTAAATGGCGTTCTTTTCCTTGAGGGCGCTGTTGACGTAACTTATGAATTCTTCGGCCTTTTCCCTGGGCGCTGCAGTCAGCAGGCTGACAATGATAAAGAGAGAGGCGGATACAATGCCGCTCCAAATGCCTGGCCCCCAACCCAAAGGCTTAACCCCTCCGAACTGGAACCAGAATGCTATGATACCCCCTACCAGTATGCTGGTAATGGCTCCAGCCGCCGTTCCTCTTTTCCAGAAAAACGCCCCTATTATCGCCGGCACAATCACCAGCAGCCCTGCCGATGACGCCACCGAAAGGACGGCTATAAGCCCCAGCTTGAGGGAGGCGAAAATCAACGCCACGATGGCGAATATGGGTACAAATATTTTCCCCACCGAAAGCAGCTTGTTTTCTTCCATACTGGGGCTAAGCTGCTTGACAATGTCCTGGGTGACCATGGACGACAGGGAGAGGATAATGGAGTTAATGGTGGAAATGGCCGCAGCAGTGATTCCCACCATCACCAGCAGTGAAATGCCCACAGGAACCACATCCAGAGCCAGCAGGCTGGGAGTGGCCAAATCCCCGCTCTTAAGATTGGGAATAAGTGCCCTGGCGCTTAACCCCCATATGATGGAGATAAAGGTGTAGACCAGACCAAAGGCCAGAAAGCCCATTACCATGGTCCTCATAGCGCCGAGGGATTTGGGAATAAACAGTCGCTGACTGACCTGCGGGTTTGACAGGCAGAAGAAGAACCAGGGAAGGGCAAGGGCCACAAATGCCTTATGATTGAAGAACCCCGGCCCGGGTACTGTCAGCCACTTGGGAAACTTGGCCTCAAGGGCCTCAAACAGTCCCCCGAAACCTCCGAAGGCCCCATAAACCACAAAGAGGACCGACAGGGTTGATACCGTGATCATAACCAGTGCCTGGAGTGAGTCGGTCCATGCCACCGCCCTCATTCCTCCCATGTAGGCCCAGACTATGGCGACGAAGGTTGCTATTAACAGTCCCGCCATGAATGGAATAGCCCCATTGGACATTCCACTCATTAACGCTCCTATACCAATCAGCTGCACTGCACTGTAAGGAATCAAAAACAGAATAGAGGCCACCGCCGTTATTATCTGCAGGGCCTTGCTCTGGTACCGGTCCCCCAGCATCTCGGAGGGAGTTATATAATTGTACTTTTTGCCCGCCAGCCAGAACCTGGGACCAAAGAATGCAACCAGCACCAGGCCGGAAAGGTAGATTAACTCAAATCCCCACGCGCCTACCCCGCCTATGTAAGTTAAGCCGGCCAGGCCCACCAGCATAAAGGCGCTGTATGTGGTCGCGCTGTACGTCAGAGCGGATACAAAGCCTCCAATAGTCCTGTTGGCCAGGAAAAAGTCAGAAATACCATTGACCATTCCACGCTTGGCGTATAACGCAACGATTGTGCCGATAATGAAATATATCACAATGGCCGCATAAATATAAGAAGCCTTCATTTATCTCAATCCCTCCATTTACTTGTAATAATCCCAACGCTGATGATTGCTACTATGGCAAATATCCCCCAGTAAAGAAAGGCCCCGTATACCTTGGCAACATTGGACAGTAAATAGTACGGCACAGTAAACGCCGATAAGACTATTACGAAAAACCAGATAGCCCACCCGATAAGCTGTCCCTGCATCTTTTTCACCTCCTTTGCTGTGTTGATTCGGCTGACTGAATTAAATATCCGTCCCTTTTTTCCAAAGCGGCAAGAATTTTCTCCGGTGTCACAGGAAGGCTACAAAACCTGATCCCCAGGGCTTTGCTTATGGCATTGGCGATGGCCGCCGCCGTGGGAATCAGCGCTGGCTCGCCAACCCCCTTTGCCCCGAATGGGCCCGTGCTTTCCGGTTCTTCTACGATTACCGGATGTATTTCCGGCGCATCCAGGCTCATGGGCAGAAGATACTCTGCCAGACGGGGATTTTCTATTACGCCCCCGGATAAATTCACCTCCTCCAGCAAAGCATAGCCCATACCCATCAGGCATCCCCCCTCAATTTGTCCCTCCACGGACTGGGGATTTATAGCCCGGCCCACGTCATGAGCGGCCACCAGGCGAATAACGGCAACTTTGCCGGTTTCGGTGTCGACTTTGACTTCTGCTACCTGCGTCGCGTAGCTGTAGGTGGCGTAGGGCATACCCTGCCCCTCGGCGTTCAGTCCTGTGGCCGGCGGATTAAAGCATCCGCTTCCGAGGGTAAGTATCCCCTTTTTGCCGCAGCCGGATATAATTTCTTTAACCGTCACCTCGGTTTTTTTCCCGCCGCGCCAGACAAACCCGCTTCTAAAATCCAGGTTTGCATCGCCCGAACCTAAAATCTCTCTTGCTTCCCGGGCTAAAATTTCTTTAACCTGGCGCGCCGCCGAGTACACGGCGTTGCCTGAGACGTACGTCTGCCGGCTGGCCGAGGTAGCCCCGGCATCCGGGCTGACACCTGTGTCCCCGGAAAGCACATAGACATTTTCGATATTTACTCCCAGTTCTTCGGCCGCTATCTGGGCCAGCACCATGTCGGACCCCTGGCCGATGTCGGCGCAGCCGGTCAGTACAACCACAGTGCCGTCCTCAAGCAAGTCCAGAAAAGCCCCTGCGGGGTTCGGCGCCCCTGTATTGCCGATGCCGTACCACATGCAGCCGACTCCCACACCATAATTCTTTGCCGGCTTACCAAGCATCCCCAGTTCCATTGCCCTGTCCCGGGCTTTTTCGATGGTTTCTTTTATGCCTACGCTATGGGACAGACATTGCCCTGTAACTGTAATATCTCCTGGCTTCAGGCAGTTCCTGAGCCTGATGGTGAAAGGGTCAATCCCCAGGGCCTCCGCCAGGAGGTCCATCTGGGCTTCGTGGGCAAAGGCCATCTGCGGCACACCAAAGCCACGCATGGCTCCGGCCGTGGGGTTATTGGTATAAACGCAATAAGATTCGATAAGAGCGTTGGGAACCGCATAAGGGCCAGCAGCATGCACGGCCGCCCTTTTAAGAGTTGCCGGCCCATAGGAGGCGTAAGCGCCGGTGTCTCCTATAATTTTGATCTTCACGGCCAGCAGTCGCCCTTCGGCGTCGCAGGCGCTGGTGTAGTCTATTATGTAAGGGTGGCGCTTTGGGGAGGCCACAAAGGATTCCTCCCGCCGGTAGACCATCTTTACCGGGCGTCCGGTTTTGAATGCGGCAAGGGCCAGCAAACACTGCACCGAAATATCAAGCTTGCCGCCGAAGCCCCCACCGGTGGGGGCCTGCGTTACCCGCACCCGGTGCCGGCCCACTCCCAGCATCCGGGAAATTTCACGGCGGTCGTAATGGGGGTTTTGAGTTGACACCCATACTTTAATTACACCGTCTTCAACCGCCGCAAGACCGGCCTCCGGCTCCAGGTAGGCATGTTCAGCCATTTGTGTTGTATAGCGGCGGGTGACAACAACCCTGGCGCCGGACACGGCAGCATCGGCGTCCCCTCTTACAATACTGGTTGCAGACTGTATGTTGTTCTCACCGTGCACAGCCGGCGCGCCTTCACCCATTGCCTCCATGACCGAGAATACCCCGGGCTGAGATTGGTAATCTATTTGTATTTTCCGCACCGCCTCCTCCAGGGCTTCTTCGGTCCGGCCCACCACCAAAGCCAGGGCGTCACCCGCCCTGCGTATCCGGTCTTCAACCAGCACAGGCTCATCCTTGACTATAATGCCAACCCTGTTCTCACCCGGGATATCAGCCGCCGTGTAAACGGCCACCACCCCCGGAACCTTCAGAGCTTCCGAGCAATCAACACTCCTTAGAATGGCATTGGGTACCTGGCTGCGCAGCACCCGGCAGTAAAGGGCGCCATTTATATTGAGATCTGCCGCAAACAGTGTCTTGCCTTTAACCTTGGACACCCCGTCCACCCTGGGGCAGCTTTGGCCGATGACCGAATTTCCCGGATCAAGCCCCCCGTCGCGCCAACCGGTCATATTGACCCCTCCCTGGCGGCCAGTTTCGCCGCAGCCAGCCGAATGGCCGCCACTATTTTAACGTACCCCGTGCACCGGCAAAGGTTACCGGAAATGGCTGTTTTAACCGCCTTCTCATCGGGGTCGGAGTTTTTGTCCAGCAGCGCCTTGGCCGTAAGGATCATCCCCGGAGTACAGAAGCCGCACTGTACCGCCCCGGCTTCAAGGAATGCCTCCTGTATTGGGTGAAGCTCATCTTCCGGGGTTAATCCTTCGATGGTTATTATCTCTTTGCCGTTCATCTCAGGCGCCAGTACCAGACAGGCATTTACAGGCCGCCCGTTGATCAGTACGGTGCAGGCGCCGCACTCCCCCTCGCCGCAGCCCTCCTTTGTTCCGGTAAGCCCCAGATCTTCCCGCAAGATATCTATCAGGCGCCGACCAGGATTAACTCCAAGTTCCACCGTACTCCCGTTAACCTTTGAAATTATTTTAAAGGGCTTCATCTCAACCATTTATTTCACCTGAATTCATGAACCTCGGGTCGGCCTTTTGCAGCACCTGGCGGGCCACTCCGCGCACCGCGGCTTTTTTGTACGATGCCGAGGACCGGCTGCCCAGCAATACTCCCACAGCCTCACCAACCGAGGCGACAACCTCCTCCAGCAAGTCCGGGGCGGGCTTTTGCCCTTTCAGCAGGGCTTCGGCCGAAGGCACACGGACTGGTTTCGGGCCAACCGAGCCCAGCGCCAGCCTGGCTTCTTCTATCCGCCCATAGGAATCGTATATAATTACGGTCGCCGCACTAATCCGGCTGATGGCCAGGCTGTTTCGCCGGCCCAGTTTGACAAAGCTGCCGGCCGCATTCACCGGCAAGGCCGGAAAGCTCACCTCAACCAATATTTCTTCCGGGGCGATGCAGGCGCCCCCTGCGTCCCCAAGGAAATCCGACAGAAAAACAGCCCTCTCACCCGCCTCCCGGCAAAGCCTGACCCTGGCCCCCAGCGCCACAAGGGGTGGGAGCATGTCGCCGGCGGGGGAGGCGTTGACAATATTACCTCCTATCGTGCCCTGGTTGCGAATCTGGGGCCCGCCTATCTGCCCGGCGGCCTCGGCCACCAGCCGGTGGGCGCCCTCAAAACAGGGCGGGCAAACAAGGTCGCTGAATGCCGCCAGCGCGCCGATCAGTATAAGCCCTCTCTCCATTTTTATTTCTTTCATTTCGGAAAGCCCGCTGATACTGACCACATTGGCGGGATACAATTCTCCTCTGCGCAGGGCAGGAACCAGGTCGGTCCCCCCCGCCAGCAGCTTTTTGGGCCGGGGCAATGAAGCCAAAAGGGTCAGGGCTTCCTGCAATGAAGCCGGCTGATAGTAGTTAAAGGACGGTAACACCTCATACACCTCCCTGCCTTAACAGTTATTATTTATCCTTTTTAGTTATTTTCTCAACATGTCCCCCGATTTCACGATATTTATCCAGGGTCATGGTATACTCCACCGGGGCAACGGTGGCCGGAGTCGGAACCCAGGTGAAGGCATTGGGAACAATTTTTTCCACGTCCACCAGGAAATTAATTCCGCCCCCGGGATAAATAAACACGGGCGCTCCGCCGATGGTAAGGCTGGCCTCCCCTTCATGCACGGCCCGGGTCAGCTTGATGGGGTAATTGCTTACCCCGGCCCTTGCGCTTCCCCCGGTCCCCCCGGTATAAACCGCGGAAACCCTGGCGTCTTCGCAGTTGGACTTAATCAGATCCACCACTTCAATAACCTCGCCTGTAAGCGGAATCTCCTCCAGGACGCCTCCCGGGGCAACAGTGAACAGGGCTGCGCTTTGGCCGGTTGTTTCTGTGACAAGCACCCTGATGCCGGGAGAGGCCACGCTCATATCCACCTTCAGTATGGCGTCTTTTGGATTGTCTATGTTAGTGCCTCCCCAGCCGTTCCCATGCTCTCCGAAATAGCGCCCCCGCGTGCTTTTGCGGGCGTTTGGCACTACCCCGCTCCACTTTAGCCCCACCTCTTCACCGGCAATGTGTTCGGAAAGAAGCCCCACCACATGGTGGTCAAGAATTATGGCCTCATCCACCGCCCGGGCAAGCTGCCGGGCAAACATACCTATGGTGGCGCTTCCGCAGCCTACCCGCATCCGGGTGTCAGCCAGGCCGTTGATCACCGGCGGGTGGCCTACCTGGATCTCCATAACGGCTCCCTTTTCCGCCTGCAATATTACCCTGACGCCATTACAGATGTCCACAACGGTTCTGGCAGCCATGAAGCCCGACTCCCCGGTAAAAAGATTGGCGCCCCCGATGGAGATCATCTTAGATCCATATTCCTCGGTTTCCACCATTCCCACCACCTGGCCGTCTCTTCGCACCCTTGCCCCTTCCTCCCCGATATGGAAATTGGTATCGATTTTCACCTTCACCCCGCTATAGCTTAAAGGAGCCTCGGTCACCACAGTGACCACGTCGATTCCTTCCACGGTATCCATAATTATATATGGCGCGGGCCGCAAGCAAGGGTATTCGGTGCCTGCCCCGACACCGGTGACAAGAGGCCGGTCCAGATAAGACCGCCTTGCCTGGACGGCTGCCGGGTCGGTTACCAGCGGCCTTACTCTGACAAGCCCGCCGTCCACATTTAAATACCGGCGGCATGCTCCGTAAAAACCAGGCTTTATTTCGCACTGCACCGGGCAGTGTGAGCATTTTACCGCCTCAGCCGCTGCGCCCCCGGACGTCTGGGCCAAACTGCCGAATTTACACACCCGGACGCATACTCCACAGTTTACGCACTTCCCGTCTATTACAGCCTTACGGTCCACTACATTAATTGCGCCGGTGGGGCAGTTTTTTTCACAAACCCCACATCCCCGGCACTTTTCCAGGTCCGCCTCGACCATTTGCCAAAGTCCCCCTCCGAAAGCCAGCTTTACTTTATCTCCGCCTGACGCTTGGACGGGGGAGTGTTTCTGCTGACCTTTACCCTGATTATTCCGTCAATAATAACCATGGAGACACCGGGTATATCTCCGGCCTCAATGGCCGCAAGGGCATCGGAGCCCACAGATCCCAGGGGGGCGTCGATAATAACAAGATCGGCCTCTCTGCCCGGTTCTATTACTGAAGTATTGAGGTTGAAAGCCCGGGCCGTGTTTCCGGTGGCCATGGCTATGGCTTTTTCCGCAGGAATTCCCGACAGGGAGCACAGTTGCACTATTGTTCTCAGAATTCCCAGGGGTATGATTCCGGATCCCGAAGGTGAGTCGTTGCCCAGTATAATCCTGTGCAGCTGGCCCTTTTCTTTCAGCCTCCTTGCTGTAAAATCGGCCACCCTGGGGTTCCCGCACTGAACTATCTCCAGCGGCAGATCCGATTCTTCAATCAGCCTCTCCACTTCCCCGGTGGGTATGGCTGTAGTGCCGCCGTTTATGTGGGACACCACCGAGGGATTTATCTTCAGGACCATATCAGCCGTTACCGTTGAGCTGCCGGGGATGGAGGTGCCTCCGGTATGCATAGCCACCTTCATTCCGTATTTTTTTGCCCACTCTACCATGGGGGCCGCTTCCTCGGGAGTTTTTACGCCGCCCAGGCCAACTTCGCCCACCAGCCAGACCCCTGCTTCGGCAAGCTCGGCGAAATCCTTTTCCTCCAGCCCCTTTTCCAGTATCAGGGCGCCGCCGTGCACCTTCAGCCCGGTGGGTCTGTAATTTTTAAAGCACTTGTGAACCAAAACAGCCAGGGCTTTTGTCCCTGCCGGGTCCTTAGGCCTTCCCGGAACATGGGGCTCACCTGCCGAAATCATAGTGGTCACCCCGCCGTGAACTGAGCTGTCAAGGTAATCCAGGGTTTTCTGGCGCGGCGTGAAATCACCCAGCACCGGGTGGGTGTGAGAGTCGATCAAGCCCGGTATCACAGTGGTTCCCCTGGCGTCCACCACCTGGCCGGCCATAACACCTTCCAGAATACTTTTGCCGCCGATTTGCCGGATCTTTCCGTCAACAATTAAAATGGTGTCCCCTTCCATCAGGGGTTTGTTTATGTCACCGCTGACAATGGCGCCGATGTTGGTGACTGCCATAGTCGACAATTCGCAACAACTCCTTTTAAAACTAACCCACTACCAGACAAAGCTTTCATCATCTCCCAGGTTTATGGGCTTCAGCCACTGGGAGACCACTACCTTTTTATCGGTATAAAAGTCCACAGCGTCCGACGCCCGGCCCCTGGTGGATCCAAAGCCTGATATCTTCCTGCCGCCCACCGGGTAAAAGGCTATCGGGGCCGGGGTTCCAATGTTTACGCCCACCTGCCCCACATTGGTCCTTCGTATAAACTCCCGGGCATACTTACCTGTTTCGGTGTATATAACCGCCGTATGTCCGAATGGGTTCTGATCTATTATTTTAATAGCCTCTTTCAAATCCTTTATTTTTTTAAGGCATCTTACCGGGCCGAAAACCTCCTCTGTAAAAATACGCATGCCGGGCTCAGCCTCAAAGACGGTGGGGCCCAGGAAGCACCCGTTAGGGTAGCCCTCCACTTTGACCCCTCTGCCATCAAGAATCAGCTTGGCCCCCTCATTGACACCACTTTCAATTTCCCTTAGCAGCTGGTCCAGGTGCTCCCTGTCCACCACCGGGCCAAGGGTTACGCCTTCGTCCAGACCATTGCCCAACTTTAGTTCCTGTGCAGCCTTAATAAATTTTTCCTTGAATTCATCATAAATGGATTCTGCAATGAGAATATTTGACCCGGCAAAGCATCTTTCCCCCACATGCCCGAAGCAGGAGTTTATTATATTGCGCAGTACTCCTTCATCGAGTCGCGCGTCTTCCATGACCACCAAATGGTTCTTCGCCCCGCCCTGGCACTGAGCCCTTTTTCCGTGCGCGCAGGCAGCCTCGTATATTTTCCGGCCAGCCCCGGACGATCCCACAAAAGTTACCCCGGCTACGTCCGGATGCGTGATCAGCCTGTTTCCCGCCACCGATCCGCTTCCGTTCACAACATTGACCACTCCCCGGGGAAACCCGCACTCCTCAACTATCCTGGCCATTTCTATCATGGTGTTGGGGCAGTACTTGCTGGGCTTTACCACAACAGTATTGCCGCAGGCTATGGCCCAGACAAAATAAGCCGATATCATGGCCGGGAAGTTAAAGGGGGGCAGGACCACGAATACCCCCAGGGGCTCCCTGATGTAGTATTCATCCACTCCCCTGGCGATGTCCTCGGTAAAATCACCTCTCATGGTTTCCGGTACGGCACAGGCGTCTTCAACGTACTGAAGGCACCTCTCTATTTCCTGAAGACCTTCGGCAAAGGTTTTTCCGTGCTCCAGCGAGATTGTCCTGGCAAGATCTTTTCTGGCCTCTTCCAGTTTATACCGCAGCTTGAACATCAGTTGGACCCGCTTGGGGATCGGGGTCGATCTCCAGCCCCCAAAAGCCTTTTTAGCGGCGGCCACCGCCATATCGACCTCTTCAAGGGTAGACAGCGGATAAAGGGAAATTAATTCATCAGTGGCAGGGTTCCTAATCTCCAGTAATTCACCGGTTGTTGAATCGATCCACTCTCCGCCTATGTAGTTCTTCAATATAGGGACTCTGGGCTGCATTTTTGTACCACTCCTTATTAATGATAATTGTGTTGTCAAAAACATGAACCTTTTTTCAATTCGGTATTGTCGCAAAATTCATGTATATCAAGAAAGCAAAAAGGATGCCATAAAAAGAATAAGCTATTTATGCGGTGCTGGCATAAATAGCTTTTCTGCCGGACTTAAATATGCAGCATATCTGATACAATACCGGATCATAATCGACACAACGCATCATAAGTGACACAATCATCGCCTTCCGATACCGTACTTGCGCATCTTTCTGGCCAGGGTGGCCCTGCTTATTCCCAGGCTTTTTGCAGCAAGGGCTGTGTTCCTGTTTTTTTGCAGGGCATCGTATATCACCTGCTTTTCGGTTTCTCCCACGATTTCCTGTATACTCTCGCCTTTTATAATAAACTCCTGGTTTACCTGGCAGTTTTTGGGCACGGAAATATCCATTGGGAATTCCTCCGACCCCAGTATGTTTCCCCTGCTGGTTACCGCCATCCTTTCCACCAGGTTTACCAGCTCCCTTACATTTCCCGGCCAGGCATAGCACTCCATGGCATCTATAAGCTCGGCGGACAGCACCTTTTCAAAGCCGTACTTCCGGTTGAAATGTCTGACGTAGTGCTGGGCCAGGGCTACGATATCCTCCTTCCGGTCACGTAAAGGAGGCACTTCAATAGGAACCACATTAAGACGGTAGTATAAATCCTTTCTAAACCGCCCCGCATCAACAAGTTCCGCTAAATTCTTATTGCTGGCGGCAATAATCCGGACATCCACCTTTACCACCCTGGACCCGCCTATCCTACTGAACTCTCTCTCCTGCAGGATGCGGAGAAGCTTAACCTGCAGGTCAAAAGGCAATTCGCCTATTTCATCCAGAAAGATGCTGCCACCGTCAGCCAGCTCAAACAATCCCGGCCTGCCCTCCCTGGCGGCTCCCGTGAAGGCCCCGTGATCATAGCCGAAAAGTTCGGCCTCCAGCAGGTCCCTTGGAATAGCCCCGCAGTTTAACTTTATGTATGGTTTTTCCGATCGCCGGGGGCTGGCCCTGTGCAGCAGGGTGGCCACCACCTCTTTGCCGGTTCCGGACTCACCCACCAGCAGCACCGTGGTATCAACCGCCGCCAGCCTGCGGGCCAGGTCCAGAATGTCCAGCATTTTTTTGCTCCTGACCACTATGTCCTCTTTTTGCATCTGGGCCACGCGCATGTCCGTCAGCTCGGCCTGGTATGCTCCGGCCAGCTTCTGTGACTGCCTCAAGCTTTCCCTCAGGGCATAAAGCTCGGTAACGTCATAGCTGTTAACCAAAACCAGCTCCAGCCGCCCCTCCTCATTGAAAACAGGAACCCCCCTGGTAAGGCACCGGGTTCCCGAACTGGCCTCCTGCAGTATAGTAACCGGGCGGCCGGTGGAAATTACCTTGGTTGAAACGCTGTTATCGAATGTTCCCTCTTTCACCAGATCGGACACATTTTTTCCGACGTAATCCTCTGCCGCAATTTTAAGAAGCCGCTGCATGGCCGGATTGGATGAAACTATTTTGCCATTGCTGTCCACTATGCTGATCCCGTCGTGGCAGTATTCAAAAACCGTCTCCAGTTCCCGCAGGCGTTTTTTAACCCGGCTGAGTTCATCCTGTTCCGACTCATTGTTTTCTGATTCGCACTCCATACCCATAGGATCCCCCCCTTAAAAAGGTCCGGCCGGCTCCCGCAAGCTTTCAGTCGCCTTCAAATTCTGCCTGGGCTTATGAACGTTATATTCTCCTGATACCATGCTATAACAAATACTATAATAACTGATTTGTTATATATTATAAGATATTGCCGAACTGTTCAAGCTCAGTTTCTGGATAAATTCCTTATATGTAAAAAATTGCCTGTCAGGCAGGCAATTCAAACAAGGATTTTGCTTGGCTTTTCTGCAGTATTTTTCCAAATCAACCCACCCACTGGCATAATGCAGCCCGTTCACCCGGATAATTTGCAAGTAAACTGAGCCTGCCGCTTTCACGGCAGACTTCCAGTCTTATTATGTTTAAAAAATCACTATTATTACCGGTTCAGCAGACTGCCCACATACTTCATAAGCTCATTGGCGCAAATGGGGCAGTATTCATACTCATCTATCAGCTTGGCGCTGACTTCATTTATTCGCTTTAGCTGCTCGGCGTCGGGGGTTTTGGTGGAAGTTGTAATCTTTACCACATCTTTCAAATCGGCAAACAGTTTCTTTTCCACCGCCTCCCGCAGGCGCTCATGGGTACGGTAATCAAATTTTTTATTCTTCCGGGCATAGGAGGAAAGCCGTATCAGTATTTCCTCCCGGAAGCTCTTCTTGGCGTTTTCCGATATGCCTATCTGCTCTTCAATTGACCGCATCAGTTTTTCATCAGGGTCCAATTCCTCGTCAGAAATAGGATCCTTTAACTTAACTCCGTTGCAGTATGCCTCCACATTATCCAGGTAGTTGTCAAACAGAACCCTGGCCGACTCCTCGTAAGAATACACAAAGGCCTTCTGTATTTCTTTTTTGGCCAGATCGTCATACTCCTTGCGGGCAGTGGAGATAAAGTTCAGCAACCGCTCCTTCTCCTCCTTACTGATGGAAGCGTGCTGGTCCAACCCGTCCTTCAGCCCCCTCAAAACATCCAGTGGATTGATGCACCGGGTGGTGGTGCGAATCAGAGCCGAAGACAGACGGTTAATCACATACCTGGGGTCCACCCCGCTCATTCCCTCATCATTAAACTCATTATGCAGTTCGGTTACATCCTTCTGCTTGAACCCTTCGACATCTTCCCCATCATAAAGCTTCAGCTTCTTCAGCAGATCCATCCCTTGCTTCTTACTGTCCCTCAGCCGGGACAACACCGAAAAAATACTGGCCACCCTCAGGGAGTGCGGCGCAATGTGTATATCCTTCAAATCACTCTGCCTGATCAGCTTTTCATAAATTTTAACCTCATCACTGACCCGCAGGTTATAAGGTATCTTCATCACGATAATCCGTGACTGCAGCGCCTCGTTCTTTTTATTGCTGATAAAAGATTTGTACTCATTTTCATTGGTGTGGGCCACTATAAGCTCATCGGCGTAGATCAGAGCAAAACGGCCGGCCTTAAAGTTTCCCTCCTGAGATAGTGACAGAAGATTCCAGAGGAATTTTTCGTCGCACTTAAGCATCTCCTGAGATGCTTAACTTAAACCCACCCTCAAATAAATCTTATTAAAATAATGACAGTGTTTTAATTAATTTCAATTTCTATATCCCTGGTTTTGTCCTGGTCTTTTTTTCGGCAGTGTTATTTCCAGATTAATCATTGCGATTCTTTTCCCTTTGGCGGGCTGTACCCATCAATCAGTGCTTGTTTTGAAACACCAACAGTCGCAAGTTTATTGGTTTCAATGGCCTTTTGCAAAGAATCCTGAGCTTCTGTAAATTTACTGATTTTTTTATTATCGGTATAACTTATTAAGTCGTCTATTGAGCTTTGCAAGTATAAAACCGCAGTCATCATGATTTGCTTTTGATAAACATATTGCTTTGCTATATCCATATTTTGAACATTCTTGAATAAATCCAGAGATTGTTCGCTTAGTTTGTCCAGATCATTATGGTAGGTCAGAATTATCCTCCCACCACCGATATCCTTTATTTGGGATTGATATGAAGTTAAAACCGAATTAAAAACTTTCTGTGTCTGGTTGAAGGATTCAACTGCCTTTTCTGCTTCTGTTTTTTTAATATTTTGTTCGGCTTGCGCTCTTTCTTGGGTTTGCTGCGGCTTCTCCTGTGTCTTTACCGGAGATGCAGCTTCTTGCTTTTCTGAGTCTCGAACCTGTGGTCCAATATTTTGAACCATTTTCTCAGTTTTTTTTGATGAAAGCCATACTGAAGCTCCCCCCGATATAAACATTATCGCAACAATGAATAGAAAAATGGCGCCATAGACGTTGGCTTTTCTGTCTTTATTATCCATCGCCTTGCCCCTGACTCCCAAAAGCATTAAAACTCCACCCAGTCCTGAAAAAACGCCCAATGCGAAGATTAATACCGGCGCAATATTTTGCAATTCATCGACCTCCCAGTTTTTTATTGATCATAATATACTCTAAGAGGCATGATTTTCTATGTACATGCTCTTTTTCCTGCCAATAGAATTTTCCAATTTCAACCCCTGGACATTTTGCCACCGGAAATCCTGAGCGAAACGGCATAGAAGATTATTCCCGCAAACTCAATATCCCACCAAAATCAATACGCTATGAATAATGCATAAACACTGGCCTGCAGAAGAGGAAAGGTCTCCCCGGATAACCAAACGAAATAATGACCTCTGCCGCTTTGCCGCTTATGGCATTTGACTTCTGACAATTTTCATGCTATCATAAAAATTATCCATAAATTAGGCATGTATCTTTTTCCCTTTCTCAAGTCCACTGGTTTGGGATAAAGCACAATATGAAATCCTAATACCGTTGGATAAAAATATCGAGGAGGGTTTTTTTCATGTTACAAGATCGCAATCTGACATGTCGTGACTGTGGAGCCGGGTTTACCTTTACTGAGTCGGAGCAGGAATTCTTTGCAGAAAAGGGATTTACCAATGAGCCTGGCCGTTGTCCCGAATGTCGCGCAGCACGCAAGGCACAAAACAGAAGGGGCGGCGGACGTGACGGCGGCGGCTATTCCCGTCAGGATCGTCAGATGTACCCGGCTGTTTGCGCCACCTGCGGAAAAAATACAGAAGTGCCTTTCCAGCCCAGGGAAGACAGGCCTGTATACTGCAGAGACTGCTACCAGCCTTCACGCTACTAAGAATTAAAAAAAGCGCAAACACGGACCTGCCGTATGTACTTCATACGGCAGGTTCTTTTATAACGCCCAGGAAAGTATATGCCACATTAAAGCATTAAAGTGCTAAATCGCCAAAGCATTTTTACGTAGCCCAGAGTTTTTCTGGGGTCGCTCCGGGGTCACTTGAGGGTCGCTTTTAAAGTATGCTGTCACCATTCTGGATTCTGGCTCCTGGCTCCTGAATTCCGCCGTCTGCAAGACGGCACCGCCGACAAGGCGGTTATTTCATTCCCCGGGGCGGAATCTGTAGTAAACTACGGCCTTGACATCTCTTTTGCCGCCGGATTCCCGGGCTGTGACCACCACCCTTGCCACCAGCAGCTTAATGATTTCCCTGTGGGGCTCAATTTTCTCTACGCTCTGGGAAATCAACTTCAACAGGTCAGTCGAACATAAAGCGCCGTCGATGGCCCCTTCCTCCTGTGCGGCGGCCAGGTCACCGAGGCGACCTTCCAGCCAGATGATTTCCCCGGCCAGTTTTTTCAGTTCATATTCTGCCTCCAAAGGGCTTATAAGGGATCTGGAAACCATGGACAGTATTCTGGATCTGGCTTCTTTTTTTAGGGACATGGCCCTTTCCGCCTGTTCCAGTTGATCCTCCGACGGTAAAGTTTCCTTTACTGTCTGATCCAGCCTGTTCCTTGCCATCTCAATGAATTTACCCGGCTTTTTAAAAAATTCTATTATCTCATCCCAAATGGCCCGTTCCAGTTCCTCCGCTCTTATTTGCCTGTTGCCGCAAACCTTCCCCCGGCCATGGTTAACCGTACCGGTGCAGCGATAATAAAACAGTCCTCTGGTGCTGCCGCTGTTTCCCACCATGGCAAGGCCGCAGTGACCGCAGTAGATCACCCCTCTCAAAGGGTACTGACGGCCCCGCCCCCCCCGGGCCAGCTCACCATTTTCCGACAGTATTGTCCGGGTACGTTCAAATTCGGCCCGGGGAATAATGGCTTCAACATTTATTATGTGCCCTTCCCTACCCTTTTGGGATCGCCTCATGGTTCGGTACTCCCCGGTATAAAGCCGGGACCTTAATATTATGCTGAGGTGACCGGCGTGCCACTGTCCAGCGCTGTTTTTTTTGGATCCCTTGGAAACGGCGGGGGTGGGAATACCCATGGCGTTGAGGTACTGAGCCAAAGGAACCATACTCATTCCCTCATTGTAGAGTCTATATATAAGGCGTACCGTTTGGGCCTCGGGCTGGTGCACCAGCAGCCTTTTATCCGGGCCAATCCGGTAGCCGAAGGGGGACGGCCCCGATGTCCAGCACCCCTCCCGGGCCTTTCTTTCCTTCCCCATCTGGGTGCGCTCCTGTATTGTATCCCTCTCCAGCGCAGCAATACTGGCCAGGAGCGTCATGAAAAACTTTCCCACCGGAGTTCCGGTGTCAAAGGCCTCGGTCATGGATTTTATTGCTATGTTCAGCCTTTCAAGTTCATAATAAGTGTTCAGCACCACCTGGGTGGATCTGGCCAACCTATCCAGTCTATAAAAATAAACTGCCGATACTTTACCCGCCCGGGCTTCAGCCATAAGCCTGAACCCCTCAGGGCGCTCCTCCATGGAGAGGGTTCCTGAGATACCCTCGTCCAGGTAAAGATCATACCCCTCTATGTTCTCCTGGGGGCCATGCAGATCAAAATATCTTTTGGCGAACTCAACCTGGTTGGATATATTTCCCCGGTCCGCCTGTTCCTCTGTGCTGACCCTGCCATAAAATGCCACACGCACAACCGGAAACCCCTTTCCATCACCTGCATATATTCAAATTGAGTAGAAAAACTGTTACCTGAAAGGTTGTTGCTGCACCGTGATTATCGAAAAACACTACAGCAGCCGCCCCGAAGATGAGGAGTACATAATTAAGGCCTTTTTACTGCTCATGGATCTCCTTTATGTCTCCGGCAAAAAAGATTATTCTCCTGATTGAATGATTATTTTGCTCTGCACCCAAATATACCACCATACGGAAATCCACAGGACAAGCATAAAAATAACTGCCTTACTGACTTACTTATTACGGCAGTTATTTTTTTATTTAGCAGGGAATTGTCGAATTCTTACAGAAAGGTTTAGAGAATGATCGGGAGGAGTATAGCTTGAAAAAAGATGCCCTCTGGACAAAGGATTTTATTTTAATCTGCCTGGCTAACTTTATGGTTTTCACCAGTTTTTACTTTCTGCTCCCCACACTGCCGGTTTTTGTAACAGATGTGCTGAAGGGTGACGAGAGTAATGTGGGATACATAATCGGCGTGCTTTCTCTGACTGCCGTTATGGTCCGGCCCCTTTCCGGTTTCTTGCTGGATACCGTGGGCCGTAATAATATTTTGCTCTATTCCCTCATCGCCTTTTCACTGACTATGGTAGCCTATAACTTCGTTACCGGACTTGCGCTTCTGTTCATACTGAGGGCATTGCACGGAATTTCCTGGGGCATTGTCACCACCGGGGCGGGAACGGTGGCTGCCGATGTGGTTCCCCCTCCCAGAAGAGGTGAAGGTCTGGGCTATTATAGCCTGTCCAACACTCTGGCCATGGCGGTAGGTCCCAACCTTGGCCTGTACATATTAAGTCTTTCCGGTTTTAATCCACTGTTCACGGCAAGTTTTGCCGTAGCTGCATCAGGACTGTTTTTTGTGGCCGGCATATCCTACCGGGAGGATAAAAATGAGGGCGCTGTAAAAATCAGCCTGGATAGCTTTTTGGAGCCCAAGGTGTTTTCATTATCAGGAGTAGTGTTTTTTGTGGCGGTGGTGTACGGAGGCATAGTATCCTTTATAACCCTTTATGGAAAGCAACTGGGAGTAAACGCAGGAACTTATTTCCTGGTCTATGCCCTCACCCTTATGCTGGTCAGGCCGGTGGCCGGAAAGGCCTTTGATAAAAACGGTCCGGAGCTGATCATGGCTGTGGGCATTGGCGCAGCGTCACTGTCCTTTGTGCTTCTTTATGCGGCCGCTGGTAATGCCATTTTTCTACTGTCGGCTGTAGCCCTGGGAATAGGCTTTGGCACGATACATCCCATCATTATGGCCATGGCCATAAACAAGGTGGCCCCCTATCGGAGAGGGGCGGCCAACGGCACAATTTTTAGCGCCTTTGACCTGGGAATAGGCTTCGGTTCAATATTTCTGGGTTTTGTTTCAAAAATGATTGGGCTTTCCTACATGTACCTCTCCTGCAGTTTTATTATTCTCATGCCGCTGGCCATGTTTTACCTGAAGGATGCCCGGGAATACAAAGAGGCTTTCCAAAAAAGCGAATAAGGTATTGCTAACATCAAAAAAGGCAATACACCTTCCAATAGGTTTTAGAATGTTGCGTACGGTTATTTAACAACTATTTGGCAAGGGCTTATAACCGGCGGTGAAATTGTCCGGATACTTCATCCGTTCTGTTGGGAGAGAATTCATCACATGACACTAAGAAATAAAACAGTTATCATTATAGCCATAGCGCTGACGGGCCTGATTATCATAATGTACGCAGTTTCAGAAACCGTCCTTTTGGGGAGTTTTTTAAAGCTGGAGACACTGAACACCACTACCAATGTTGGGAGGGCCGTTAATGCGCTACAAGGCAATATTTCAACGTTAAACGGCGAGGCAGCCGACTGGGCGGCATGGGATGAAACATATGCCTTTGCGGAAGAATATAACGACGAATACGAAAAAAAGAACGTTCCCTATGAAACCATGTCTGACCTTAATATTAGCGTTTTTATCATTACCGATAACACCGGTAAAATTATTTTCAGCAAAGGCTGTGATCTTGAAAACAAAAAGGAAACCCCTCTGCCGGATAGTATAACGGATCACTTGTCCAAAAACAGCCTCCTTGTTACCCACACCGCCACAAGCAGCAGCGTAAGCGGGCTTCTGATGCTTCCCGGCGATCCCCTTATGGTGGCTTCAAGGCCCATTTTGACCAGTGAAAGAGAGGGTCCCATCCGCGGAACCCTGATCATGGGCCGCTACCTCAACTCTGCGGAAATCAGCAGACTGGGAAAAACAACAGAGCTTACCCTGGCTATACACCAGCCTGTTGATTCAAATGCACCCCACATTTTTAATAACGCCCCTTCCTCCCCGCCGGCAAAACCACCAATTACTGTTTTCCCGGTTGATCAGGATTTGGTGGCCGGTTACACCCTGATTAACGATATATACGGAAAGCCCGCTTTTTTATTGAAAGTGGAGGCGCCAAGATTAATATACAAACAGGGTCAGGCCAGCATTCTCTACTTTGTTATCTCCCTCCTGGCAGCAGGTCTTGTATTCGGGCTTATAAACATTTTACTCCTGGAGAAAACGGTTCTGTCCAGACTGGCGCATCTCAACCACAGTGTCAGCGCCATCGGTTCAAAGAGCGACCATACCGCCCGGGTAGAAGTGACCGGAGGGGACGAGCTGTCCAGTCTGGGAAAAGCCATTAACGGGATGCTGGAGGCATTGGATCAGTCCCGGAGGAAACTGGTGGTAAGCGAGGAAAGATATCGCAACCTGGTGGAAAATTCCCCGGACCTTATTTTTTCCCTGAACAGCAAGGGGGAAGTTATCTTCATAAGCCAATGGGGCTGGGAATACTTTGAATTTAATTCCGCCACAGAGGTTCTGGGAAAACACTATTCTGAATTTATACATCCCGATAACAGGGCTATGACCGCCAAGACGCTGCATAGGATGATTTCTGTTCACAAAAAGATCAATAAGGGCTTGAACTTCAAAATGCTGAAAAAAAGCGGGAAAACAATTCTGGCCGAACTGAACTCCTCCCTGCTGTATGATGCACATGGCAACTATGAAGGAATGTTTGGAACCATAAGAGATGTAACCGAAAGAAAACAGGCCGAAGACCGGCTCAAACACCTCAGCCTGCACGATCCCCTGACCGGGCTGTATAACCGGGCCTATTTCGAACAGGAGATGAAGCGCCTGCAAGGGGGACGTTGGGACCCGGTGGGTGTATTACTCTGTGATGTGGACGGATTGAAACTGGTAAATGACACCATGGGTCATGACGCGGGAGATGCATTACTGATAACCGCCTCCCGGATAATAAAGGATGCTTTCCGCGCAAGTGACATGGTGGCCAGGATAGGGGGCGACGAATTCGCGGTGCTTCTCCCCAACAGTGATAAAGAAGCCGTTTTAAGGGCGGCTGAAAGAGTCCGTAAGGCCATTACCGGTTACAACGCCGCCAATCCCGACATTCCTATGAGCATATCCATAGGATATATAACCGGGAATACGAATTCCAAAAAAATGAGTGACCTTTTTAAAGAAGCTGACAATAATATGTACAGGGAGAAATTACTGCGCAGCCAAAGCATCCGCAGTTCCATTGTGCAAACCCTGATGAAAGCCATGGAGGCCAGGGACTTCGTCACTGAAGGACACGCCGACCGCCTGCAGGAACTGGTGTCCGGCCTGGGAAAATCAATGGGCCTGTCAGAACGAAACATCACCGACCTGCGCCTGCTGGCCCAGTTTCACGATATTGGAAAGGTGGGCATACCGGACCGGATTCTATTTAAATCAGGCCCTCTTTCCCCTGAAGAAAAAAAAGAAATGCTGAGGCACAGCGAGATTGGCCACCGTATAGCTCAATCGGCCCCGGACTTGGCCCATATCGCCGACTGGATACTGAAACACCACGAGTGGTGGAACGGAAATGGATATCCCCTGGGGCTGAAAAGGGATGAAATTCCCATGGAATGCCGGGTACTGGCCCTCGCCGATGCTTACGACGCCATGACCAACAACCGTCCCTACCGGACGGCCATGTCACATCAGGATGCCGTAAAAGAACTGTCACGCTGCGCTGGAACCCAGTTTGACCCAAATCTGGTATCTATGTTTATACTGGTGCTGGAGATAAATATTTTAAAGCAGTAAAAATAACCGCCTTGCCGGCGGTGCCGTCTTGCAGACGGCGGAATCCAGAATCCAGAATCCAGAATCCAGAAAAAGCAAGCGTGACCCTCAAGCGACATGCAGAGAGGGGGAGGGGTTTTAGTCCAGGCGGATGTTCCGGAGGATGTTATCTGGCTCTTGGCG
>LADN01000097.1 GCA_000961585.1 Peptococcaceae bacterium BRH_c4a
AGGCGGATGTTCCGGAGGCTGTTATCTGGCTCTTGGCGACAGAGCCGTACGGACTGCCGAACCGGCTAATTTGGAGGTTAGATGTTGGAAGTTGGAAATTGGATTAAGATGGAAATGACTTCGAGGTCGTTTCCTACAAGTTTTCTAACCTCTAACCTCTAACCTCCAACCTCCAAAATAGCCGGGTTCAAACCGCTCCACCTGCCGGTTAGCGACCCCGGAGGAACCAAGGCCAATAAGGCTTTAGCGATTTAATGCTTTAATATGGCATATAATTTGTTCCCCGGTGATGTTGGCGAAGATGGCCATTTAATGCATCTACTAGTTTAGGTATCTTATTCTTTAATAAGGAATGCCTTGGCCAACTTCTGTCTCCTATATTCTGACGGGGTATTTTTTCAGGTGATTTTATTCCAGTATTCCCCTAAGAGTTTTATTAATCTGCTGGGCCAGGGTTCTGCGGTCAACGCTGTTATTGGCCAGCAGGGGCACCCGCAGCACTTCTTGGCCGTTTCTGGTCACCACATAGTCACCTGCTTTTTGCCCCCTCTTAACCGGTGCGGCCACGGTTTCCGGTGCATCTATGCTGCCCTGATAGCCTTTTTCCTCACCCTTCCTGACGGTTACCACAACCTTGGACTGGGTCACCAGTCCCACATTTTCCACTTCTCCCTTGTCCACTTTTACAGTCTTGACCAGTTTGCCCCTGTCCTCCAGGTAGACGGCCTTATAGCGGGCGAAGCCGTAATTATAAAGCTTTATTGACTCCCTGAAATGGCTCTTGGGTTCCGGTGTGCCCATCACCACCGCTATCAGTCTCAGGTTATCCCGATCACAGGAGGATGCCAGGCAGTACCTGGCCTCGCTGGTCCATCCGGTTTTGCCGGAATCCACTCCCCTATACCATTTGAGGAGTTTGTTGGTGCTCCACAGCTTGAAGTCTCCGCCCCTCAGGTCGTATTCATATATGCCTGCTACCTGCATATAAAGAGGGTGTTGTATACACTCTTTCATAATCCTGGCCAGGTCCATGGCCGAGGCTTGGTGGCCTTCAGCCGGAAGCCCGGTGCAGTTGGCAAAATTGGTGTTGGTGCAGCCAAGTTGTTTGGCCCGCTCATTCATCCTGGCCACAAAGGCCTCTTCGCTGCCTTCTATCTGCTCGGCCACCGCTATACTGGCATCGTTAGCCGACCCCACAGCCACGGCTATAAGCATTTCTTTAAAGCTGAACTCTTCTCCGGGCGCCAGATAGATCTGGGAACCCCCCATGCCCCAGGCATTCTCCGAGGCCGAAACCTTGTCTTCCAGCTTCACTTTTCCCTGCTCGACGGACTCCACTGCCAGTAAAAGCGTCATCAGTTTGGTCACGCTGGCCATGGGCAGGCTTTTATCGGGATCCTTTGAATAAAGAACCTCCCCGCTGTCGGCCGCTATCAGCACTGCGGTTTCAGCTGTGGTTTCCAGCAGTTCTTTTTTGTCATCCTTTTTCGGGGCATTCTTGGTGACGGCAAAGGCCTGCGTACTTATCAATAACAGAGAAAGAAATGTAATTAGAACAACTCTTGCCATTTTATTCCAGAACATCTGGACTTCCTCCTTAATATATCGTTTGCCTTTATTATGCTGTTCAAAAAAAGAAAAGTTATACTTCCGCCGTCTTCCAGCCGATGCTGCAACGATGTTGCGCCTGTGCGCTGTAACCACTTCAGTTGCCATGACATACCATATTAAAAGAAATTTTGTACAAGGGGGTTTTTATAAGTGGCAGATCTCAGCACTATTTTCAGAAGCCCGGTAATTATAATAGGAGGCGGATTTTTCCTGCTGTTGTTTCTGATTCTCATACTGATTGTGGTGGCGGTGGTTTTGAATAATCCCCGGGAAGTAACAGGGTAAATTTATATTCTTTGGATGGCTAATCTATTCTTCTTAATACCGCCGGAAGCAGCTCCGGGGGCGCCTCTCCTATTTTAAAAGACTGTTTGGCCAGGGCGGTCGATCTTTCCAGCCCGGATTGGCTGTTATAATAAAGGGTTGCCAGGGGATCCCCCGGGGTCACCCAGTCCCCCGCTTTTTTGTGCAGCACCAGCCCGGCCGAAAGGTCAATGGGAGATTCCTTGCTTACCCTCCCGGCGCCCAGGTTCATGGCCGAAAGACCTATCCCCATGGCGTCAACCTCAGTCAGGTATCCGTTTTCCCAGGCGTTGATTACGGTTTCCCCGGAAGCTTTGGGCAGAAGGCCGGTGTTGTGGATTATATCCGGGTTGCCCCCCTGGGCGGCAATCATCTGGGCGAATTTGGCCAGGGCCAGTCCGTTGGCAAGGTTATTTTCAAGTATTTCCAGGGCCTCCCCGGTTGATCCCGCCTTGCCGGCCAGCACCACCATTTCGGCTCCCAGATAAAGACATATTTTTTTCAAATCCCCGGGTCCTTTATTATGGAGGGTATCAATGGATTCCCTGACCTCCAGGGCATTTCCCACCGCCAGCCCCAGGGGCTGATCCATGGGGGTGATCAGGGCCACCGTTTTCCTGCCCAGGTTTCTGCCGATCTCCACCATCAATCGGGCCAGTTCTTCGGCTTCTCCGGTGTTCTTCATAAAGGCGCCCCTGCCGGTCTTTACGTCCAGTACAATGGAGTCGGCCCCCGAGGCCAGCTTTTTGGACATAACGCTGGAGGCGATAAGGGAGACATTGTCCACCGTGGCCGTAACATCCCTGAGGGCGTACAATTTTTTATCCGCAGGAACCAGGTTTCCTGTTTGTGACACCACAGCCAAGCCAATATCCCGCACCTGGCGGATGAATCCGCCGTGGTCCAGCTCGGCTCTAAACCCTGGTATTGATTCCAGCTTATCAATGGTTCCGCCGGTATGCCCCAGTCCCCGGCCCGACATCTTGGCCACTGTGACTCCGGCCGAAGCCACCAGAGGGGCCAGTATAAGGGTGGTTTTGTCACCCACCCCGCCGGTGCTGTGCTTGTCCACCTTTATTCCGGGCAGACCCGAAAGGTCGATGGTATCGCCGGACTTGCACATGAACAGGGTGAGGTCGGTGGTTTCCCTCCGGTCAAGCCCCGAGAAAAATATTGCCATAAGCAGGGCTGATGTCTGATAGTCAGGTATGGCGCCGCTTACACACCCGCTGACAAAAAAATCAATCTCAGAGGTTTCCAGCCGCCCCCCCTGCCTTTTTTTTAGAATTATATCGTACATCCTCATAAAGGCCCCTTCTCTCTAAATAATGATCTCCCTGGCAAAGCTGCTCCCGGCATCAAAGGTCAGTCCGAATATTTCCGCCAGGGTGGCCGCCACATCGGAGAAGGTCTCCCTGGTTCCCAAATCCACCCCCGGTCTGACATTCTTTCCTGTTACCAGAAGTGGAACGTATTCCCTGCTGTGATCGGTGCTCCCGGTGGTGGGATCGCAGCCGTGGTCGGCTGTTATTATGAGCAGATCCTGTTCGCCAAGGGATTCTGTTATTTCCGGGAGACGCCGGTCAAAGGCTTCCAGGGCCTGGGCATATCCGGAAGGGTCGTTGCGGTGCCCGTAAAGCATGTCGAACTCCACCAGGTTGGTGAAAATCAGTCCGTTTACCGCTGTTCTCATAAACTGAACGGTGTGGTCCACTCCCTCCATATTGTTGGCGGTGTGAACCGACCGGGTTATTCCCTCACCGGCAAAAATATCGTTTATTTTACCAACAGCCGTCACAGCATACCCTGCCTCCGACATCACCGAAAGTATGGTAGGACGGGTCGGAACCAGTGAAAAGTCATGCCTTCGACCGGTCCTTATGAAACTTCCGGGCTCACCTGTAAAGGGTCTGGCTATCACCCTTCCAACGGCATGCTCTCCCTTGAGGATTTCCCTGGCTGCCTTACACAGTTCATAAAGCTTTTCCACCGGTATTACAGCTTCGTGGGCGGCAATCTGAAAAACACTGTCTGCGGAGGTGTATACAATGGGCTTGCCCGATCTTATATGTTCTTCTCCCAGTTCCTTTATTATTTCCGTTCCGGAGGCCGCCTTGTTGCCCAGAACCTGCACTTGGCACCTTTCCTCAAATTCTTTTATCACGTCCCGGGGAAAACCCAGGGGGTAAACCGGGAAGGGCCTTTCCATAATAATGCCGGCAATTTCCCAGTGGCCCGTGGTGGTATCCTTTCCGGGTGATTTACAGGCCATTTTTCCGTATGCCCCAAAGGGGCTATCCGCCGGATCAATTCCAGGGAAGTTACCCAGTCTGCCCAGTCCCAGGGCCGCCAGGTTTGGCAGATAAAGCCCGCCAACCGCCTTGGCGCAGTGGGCCAGGGTGTTGCTGCCCTCATCTCCGTAATTGTGAGCATCCGGAAGTGCGCCGATACCAACACTGTCCAAAACAACCAATACCACTTTATTTATCAAATTCATCGCAGTCCCTTCAGTTTATGTTTTAGTCTCTAAGAGCGGGGGTGGGTTTTACGGTAAACATCTTTTATTCTTGTTCCGGTCAGATGTGTGTATATCTGTGTCGTTGAGATGTCGGCATGGCCCAGAAGCTCCTGGACCGACCTCAGGTCCGCGCCGTTCTCCAGCAGGTGGGTGGCAAAGGAGTGCCGCAGCGTATGGGGTGTAATATCCTTTCTGATATTTGATTGGGCTGTATATTTCTTTATTATTTTCCAAAAGCCCTGCCTTGTGAGCCTGCCTCCATTATGGTTCAAAAAAAGAGCCGGGCTGTTTCCCTTCCCAATTAATCTGGCCCTGGCCCGCAGTAAATATGCCTCGGTGAAATGAACAGCCACCTGCCCCAGTGGCACTATTCTTTCCTTGGATCCCTTGCCCAGGCACCTTATATATCTCTCCCCCAGGTGGATGCTTCCCCTATCCAGGGAAACCAGTTCGGTTACCCGAATGCCGGTGGCGTAAAGCAACTCCATCATGGCCTTGTCCCTCAGTCCGGCCGGAGTGCTGGTGCGGGGTTGGGCCAGGAGCCTGTCCACCTCATCGGTGGTTAGAACCCGGGGCAGTTTCAGCGATTTTTTTGGTGACTCCATATTTTCTGTGGGGTCAATTTCCAGACGGCCGTCGTTGATTAGGAATCTGTACAAAGATTTGATGGCCGCCAGCCTTCTGGAAGCGGTGGCGGGGGACCTCCCCTCTCTTTTCAACTGAAGAAGGTAGGCCAAAACAGCGGTTCTGCCACCAGCGCCCAGGGGTTGGTGGTTTTTATGACGGCAGAATAATTTAAAGAACAGCAGGTCCGACCGGTAAGAAACGATGGTGTTTTTCGCCAGCCCCTTCTCAACTGCCAGGAAATTTAAAAAGTCCTTTATGGCATTGTCCATTTTCCCCCACCTCCGCCGCCGACAAGGCGGTTATTTTATCGCATAGGAAAGTATATGCCACATTAAAACATTAAAGCGCTAAAGCCTTATCGGCACTAGTTCCTCCGGGGGTCGCTCCGGGGTCGCTTGAGGGTCGCTGCATTGTCGCTAATGGGTAGGCGGAGCGATTTAAGTCCGGCCTGCATTACCTCCTGCTGCAACTGTCTCTAAACTCGGTCGCCAACGGAATGCCGACCATTTTGGAGGTAGGAGGCCAGAGGTTAGAGGTTAGAAAACTTGTAGGAAATGACCTCAGAGCCATTTCTAGCTTAATCCGACTTCCAACTTCCAACATCTAACCTCCAAATTCGTAGGCTCGGTCGTTAAGAGACAGTAGCAGCCTCCGGCACATTCCGCACGGACTTAAATCACTCCCCCTCACTGCATGTCGCTGTGGGGTCTATTGAGGGTCGCTTTTAAGGCAGGCTGTCACTATTCTGGCTCCTGGCTTCTGGCTTCTG
>LADN01000077.1 GCA_000961585.1 Peptococcaceae bacterium BRH_c4a
GGAATCCAGAATCCAGAAGCCAGAATCCAGAATGGTGACAGGCTGCCTTAAAAGCGACCCTCAAGCGACCCCACAGCGACATGCAGTGAGGGGGAGGGGTTTAAGTCCGTGCGGAATGTACCGGAGGCTGCTACTGTCTCTTAACGACCGAGCCTACGAATTTGGAGGTTAGATGTTGGAAGTCGGAAATCGGATTAAGCTAGAAATAGCTCTGAGGTCGTTTTCTACAAGTTTTCTAACCTCTAACCTCTGGCCTCCCACCTCCAAAATGGTCGGCATTCCGTTGGCGACCGAGTTTAGAGACAGTTGCAGCAGGAGGTAATGCAGGCCGGACTTAAATCGCTCCGCCTACCCATTAGCGACAATGCAGCGACCCTCAAGTGACCCCGGAGCGACCCCGGAAAAACTCTGGGCTTGCATAAAAATGCTTTGGCGATTTAGCGATTTAGCGATTTAGCACTTTAATACTTTAATATGGCATATACTTTCCTAAGCGACAAAAAAAAGCCGCCCTTCGGGCTGGCTGGAATTAAGAATTATTCTGGCACCTGGATCCTGAATTCTGTCTTCTACTTAAGCACTGCTATTTCCCTCTGCAAATCAGTATTCACCCAAATACCATCAAACCCCACCGGGTCTGCGTCGGCCACGGCCACATAAATCCATTTTCCCTTCACCTGGGTGACCACCCCGTCAAAACCGCTCTCTTCACTGTCACGGCGGATGAATACCCTTTTACCGTTTAAAAACTCCATCGGTCAAACACCTCACTTATGTGGAACCCTTCATTTTGCTCCGGATTAAAATTATCACAGCACCAATGAGGATAATGGCTATTACCCACATCAACAGCCTGGGGGCGTAGTAATGGTATCCCCAGGGGGTATGGTAGTAATTGGGCTGAAAGAAGGCCCTGGCTAAAAAGGGCATCGCCCAGTAGTTATTATGGTACTGGTACGGCGGCTGGGGGGGTGATCCGAATACGCCCACCGGCGGCCTGGAAGGGTATTTATCCATCCCGGAGGAAGCCAGGGTGTCCCTGTTCCAGCTGCCGGAGTAGGAACCGGCGCCCGTGCTGTAAGATCCTTTTCCGGTGGAAAATCCCTGCTTGCCGGTTCCGTAGTCGCTTGTCAGGGCGGGCGGGCTGTTCCGCCTGGGGGTGGAAAAACTCCCGGTATCGGTGCTATAGCCCTTTCCGTAAGACCCGGTACCCCCTCCCACAGTGCTTTCCGCCGAGGTTCCGGCGGCCTTTCCGGAAGACACCCGGCTGCCTGAGGTTACGGAACTGGAACTGCCGGATTTCGATACCGAAGGCGATGACTTGGGAGTGCTGGTATAGGAGCCCCCCGAGGATGAATGACCCTTTGCCCCCGAGGAAAAGCTGCTGCGGCCCCCACTGGAAAATCCCCCGCCCTTTGAGCCCCCACCCTTGGCCAGGACTGGCCCGGCCATGAGGGAGAGCATAAAAATTGTACAGGTAATCAATGAAAGAAATTTTTTAACCCGGGCCACCATCATCATTCCTTATTGGTTGCAGGTTGTGGGTTGATCCCCCGCCGCCTATTGCCTACAACCTGCGTGCTCCATTTCTATCCTTTTCCCAGCTCGGCCTTGAGCCTGGCCAGTTCATCGTCCACTGCAGCGCCCTGGGCATCCTTTTTCAACTTGTCAAACTCATCTTCCACCGAATTGGTTAACGAGAGACTGGTGGCCTTGGCTTCGGCCTCCAGGCGGTCCACCTTATCCTTCATACGGTCCAGATCTCCCAGGGCGCTGCTGCTGGAAATCTCTTTAACTGCTTCTCCCGCCTGTTTAAGCGCCTTGGCCCGGCGCTGCCGCATAACCAGGGAATCCTTTTCAGTCCTGGCCTTGTTTAATTTCTCTTCCAAAATCCTGTAATTGGCCCTCAGTTCCTCCACAGCCTTTTGCTGATCGGCCTGTTGAAGGCGCAGGTCTTCCAGTGTTTTTTCAGCCGTCTGCTTGCGGTCCAGGGCGATACGGGCAAGATCGTCCCGGTTCTGCTGGATTGCCACCTTGGCCTGGGCGATCCATGACTGGGCTTCCTTTTGGGCCGCTTCTATTTTCTGCCTCAGCAGAAGTTCATCGGCCACCGACCGGTTTACCTGGATATTAAATTCCTTCAGCTCCTCGGCAGCCCTTTCGATGTACAGATTGAGCATTTTTTCAGGGTCCTCGGCCTTGTTAATTAAATCACTGATATTGGCTTCCAGCAAATCCTTTAGTCTTTGAAACAAACCCATTCTTTATATCTCTCCTTGTTCATCATTTTTAAAATCATTTTCTGATTATGAAATACTGGCGCCGATTACATAACTGGAGGCAACTGAAAAAACCAGCGATATCAAGCCAACCGCCCTATTTCCAGAAGCTATTTCCTGATTAACCTTTAGTTTCGGGGTGAGCCATTCAAAAAGGAGATATATTATTACCATCATAGCCGCCCCCAAAACCCCCCAGAAAACAGTTTGGGAAGCGCTGGAATTACTGAGGATGGAAAACCTTATTATGTTTGCCACGCCGAAAATCTTGCCTCCCAGGGCGAGGGCCGCAGCCACGTTGCCCTGCGAAATCTCTTCCCAGTCGTTGTACCTGGTTACCCGGGTAAAGACAAAAACCGTAGCCATTATTATCGCCATGGAAATGAGAAAGCAGGTAAGAGTGGACTCCACCTGAACAATCAAGCCAATACCACCTCCATATTAAAATTTCAGTATTTGTTGCATACCGGATAATTCGACGAAACTGCAATTATTCCTTGATTTTTTTGCAGTAGAATCCGCATCCGTCCCTATAGCCTATATATTCCCAAAGACCCCGAATAATTCAAAAGCCCTGTGATTTTATAATCACAGGGCTTTTCTGGTGACCCCTACGGGATTCGAACCCGTGTAACCGCCGTGAAAGGGCGGTGTCTTAGACCGCTTGACCAAGGGGCCTTTTCGAAATTCGATATTCGAAATTCGAAGTTCGATGCTTGTTGGAATTGGCATTAGCCAATTCCTTCTATTTCGAACCTCCAACCTCTAACCTCGAACTTCGAGGACTGGTGAGCCATCGGCGGCTCGAACGCCGGACACCCTGATTAAAAGTCAGGTGCTCTACCGACTGAGCTAATGGCTCATGTTTTTTTAGTCAACGATAGTAATGATACACTATTTGTGATTTGGCTGTCAACCACTTAATAATGTAAATTTGATGAAAAAGGCAGAATCATTCCTTCCTGTCCCTGATCAGCCCATTTCTCCGGAGCGCCTCGTGGAGTTCCAGAAGGGGCCCGGAAATGTGCAGTATCTCCCGCTCCACCTCGGCCCAGTCTTGAACCCTTATGGCGCCAAGGAGGTGTCCCATGTGCTCACCGGCAATCATGGCCCAGTCGGTTACCGGCCGGCTGTCATCCCGTGATTCATCACCATGCTTGAGCCTGTTCAGACGGGCCTGAAGCAGAGTTTTTTGCAGAAATTCATACCCGGCACTCATTTAAGCACCCCTTAGTACAGCTTCTCCAGAACCATGGTCTCCTCCCTGCCGGGACCTACACCTATAAGGGCAATGGGCACCCCGGACAGATGGCTGATCCTGTTAAGGTAATTCCGGGCGTTAACCGGCAGCTCGTCAAAATTGCGGGCGCCGGTTATATCCCCGGTCCAGCCCGGCATTTCCTCGTAAACCGGCTTACACTCTGCCAGCACCCTCAAAGTGGCAGGGAACTCAGTAATGCTTTCACCCTTATAACTATAACCGGTGCAGATTTTTATAACTTCCAGTCCGGTCATAACGTCCAGCTTGGTTATGGCCAGATAATCCAGTCCGTTTATCCTGGCGGCATACCGGGCTATAACGGTGTCATACCAGCCGCACCTGCGGGGTCTGCCGGTGGTGGTTCCGAATTCGCAGCCCTTTTCCCTGAGGTAATCCCCGGTTCCGTCCATCAGCTCTGTTGGGAACGGCCCTTCACCCACCCTGGTGATATAAGCCTTGGCCACGCCCACAACCTTATTTATTTTGGTGGGACCCACCCCGGCCCCCAGGCAGGCAGCAGCCGCCACCGGGTTTGAGGACGTAACATAGGGATAAGTGCCATGGTCAATATCCAAAAGGGTGCCCTGGGCCCCCTCAAAGAGAATATTGCGGCCTTCCCGGATGGCGTCGTTTGTCAGCACAGACACATCGGCCACGAACCCGGACAGCCTTTGTCCGAATTTAAGATAGGTATTGTACACCTCGTCATAATCGAAACCCCCGGTGCCGTACACCCCGGAGAAAAGTTCGTTCTTCTCCCGAATGGAGGCCCTTAGCCTTTCGGCCAGACTTTCGGGGTCAACCAGGTCAGCCATCCTTATGCCTGTCCTGGATACCTTGTCGGTGTATGCAGGGCCTATGCCCCTGCCGGTGGTGCCTATCTTTCCGGCCCCCCGCCTCTCCTCGTCACAGGCGTCCACTTTACGGTGATACGGCATAATTACATGGGTTCTGGGACTTATTCTCAGGTTTTTAACGCTTATGCCCCTGCCCGCCAGTCCATCTATTTCCCTGATAAAAACTTCAGGATCCAATACCACACCGTTACCGATCAGGCATAGTTTTTCCGGATACAGAATGCCCGAAGGAATGAGGTGCAGCTTGAATTCCTTGCCGTCAGCCACCACTGTGTGCCCGGCGTTGTTGCCTCCCTGGTATCTTACCACCATTTGGGCATCCCCGGCCAGGAAATCAGTGACCTTACCCTTGCCCTCGTCGCCCCACTGTGCCCCGATTACCACTACGGTTGACATGTTTTTACCCTCCCCAGCCATTCTTTTTGAGCACTACCCCAGTCTATCGGTTATTTCCCTGGCCACCAGCACCCCGGCCGCCGACGCCTGGGCAAGCCCCCTGGTAACACCGGCCCCGTCACCGGTGGCAAAGAGGTTTTTCACCGGAGTTTCCAGGCAGGATGTCAAAGAAAGCCTGGATGAATAGAACTTTACCTCCACCCCGTACAGCAGCGTATACCGGGAATAAACCCCCGGGGCTATGGCATCCAGGGCTTTCAGCATTTCTACGATGGCCACCAGATGACGGTAAGGAAACACCAGGCTTAAGTCCCCCGGAGTGGCTTCAGCCAAGGTGGGCACGGTAAGGCACTTGTTCAGCCGGCTCACCGTTGTTCGCTGCCCCACCACCAGATCTCCCAAGCGCTGTACTATTACACCGCCCCCCAGAAGGTTGGCCAGGCTGGCCACGTATTTTCCGTAAGCTATAGGCTCCTTGAAGGGCTCGGTGAAGGTTTTGCTCACCAGCACAGCAAAGTTTGTATTTCCGGTCTTTTTGTAAGCGTGGCTATGGCCGTTAACGGTAACCAGCCCGTCATTGTTTTCCAGCACCACTTCCCCGTAGGGATTCATGCAAAATGTCCGAACCTTGTCGTCAAATGTTTTGGAGTAGTATATAAACTTGGCTTCATACAACACCCGGGTGAGGGGCTCCATAATTTCCGCCGGCAGCTCCACCCGGACCCCAATATCCACCGGATTAACCTCGGTCTTTATACCCAGATCCCCGGCCAACCCGGAAAGCCACTGGGACCCTTCCCTGCCGGGGGCCAGTATAACGTACCCTCCGTATATCTTTTCGCCTCCGGCCAGAGATATACCGCAAATAGCGCCATCCCCGGCCAGTACCCCTTCAACCCGGCTGTTGGTGCGCACCTCCACTCCGGCGGCAATAAGAAACTCCTTCATCTGGCGGAGTATTTCCTTGCACCGGCCGGTTCCAAGATGCCTTATGGGCACGGGTAAAAGTTTCAGCTCCGCATGGGTGGCCCTTTTTTCGAAATGCTGTATCTCCTCCTTGTGTTCCAGGCCAAAAACCGCAGGAGGGGCGCCGAACTCCAGGTAAATCTTATCCACATAGTCTATCATCCCGGACAGCGCAGTCTCTCCAATATACTGCTCCAGACTGCCGCCGATCTCTGTGGAAAGAGTCAGTTTACCGTCACTGAAAGCGCCGGCCCCTCCCCATCCGCAGACAATGGAACAGGGACTGCAATTGAGGCAGGCTATATTCTTTTCTTTAGAAGGACAGTTTCTTTTATCAATATCCCGTCCTTTTTCCACCATCAGTATTTTAATATTTTTTTTCTTTTTCGCCAGTTCAAGAGCGGCGAAGATTCCGGCTGGCCCGGCCCCCACTATTATTACATCATATTTATCCGGCAAGTTTATCCCCCCCATACCGTCCGCTTTAATAATAAAACAGCTATCCCAAGGGGTATCCGCAGCAAAGTCCATTCCACACAAAAAAACCTCAAATGGCCCGGTAAAGCGTGCCCTTTGAGCTTAAACATCTTTCCCATTGTACATATTGGCTTGTTACTGTCCGACCATATAAAGTTTAACAAAGAGTAAACACCGTGTCAATATAGCAAAGTCCGGGCGTTACCAACATATTATATATTGGCAGAGATCCCATTGCCGTTGGCGCTTTTATAGAAAATACCCGCTCTTAAACTCTATGGAGGAGGTGTAAAGAATGCAGGAGTACCGATTCTCTATTATTATACCTGTAAAAAACGAGGGACTCAACATCAAGGTTACTGTGGATTCAATAATGAGAACCAGCGGCGATATATCCTATGAAATAATCGTAGTGGATGACAATTCCAGTGACTGGTGCTGTTCCTTTTTAAAAAATGATCAGTATATACACCCCCATATCAGTCTACTTGCCACCAGGGGCCTGGGGGCTGCAAATGCCAGGAATGCCGGGGCCGATCAGGCTAGGGGGGAAATCTTTGTTTTCTGCGATGCCCATATTACCGTCTCACCGGACTGGTTGATTAAGATGGAAAAAGATTTTTCCCTCCGCACGGTGGACGGCCTGTCACCGGCCATAGCTTCCATGGCCGACCCCGGTGCGGTGGGCTACGGCCAGACCTGGAATGACCGGCTGGAGCCTAAATGGCTCCCAAAACCCTCGGACATGACGGCGACACCCCTTCTGCCGGGAGGCTGCCAGGCCTTCCGGAAATCAGCCTTTCGAAAGGTTGGCGGGTATGACCGGGGTTTTAAGGTTTGGGGACGGGAAGATGAGGAGCTTTCATTTAAGATGTGGCTTTTCGGCCACAGTCTTTTCGTGAACCCGGAAATAAAGATTCTCCACCTTTTCAGACCGGCCCACCCCTATCCCGTCAGCATGGACCACGTTAATTACAACTTCCTCCGTATGGCCTGCTCCCATTTAAGCGAGGGAAAGCTGTCCTCCGCCTTTTCCCTGATCAGTGGGGAACATAATTTTTCAAGCCTGCTGGCTTCCGTATGCCTCAGCGACGTATGGAACCAGCGCAGTGATTACCTGGCCAGGAGGCTGCATGACGATGAGTGGTATATGAAAAGATTCAACATACCCTTCTAAGCCTAAAGCTTCGTTATCCTGTTTCAGGGCTAATCATTCCAAAGTCCTTCCTTTCTCTGAAAGCGGGGATGCATTTCCCTGTATTTTTCCTCGCTGTACCCAATGAAAAAGTCTTTGGCGGCATTGTACCCCGCCTGGAAAAGAAGGTTCTTTCGATCACTGGAAATATTGAATTCCGTGGTCTTTACCCCCATGGTGGGAATGGCTATGGTTCTCTGGAAATTGGCATCCTGTATATGCCTTACATCATGGGCCTCCATCATGGTGCCCACCATTGCCGCCAGGAAGTCTACAATATTTTTGATGTTACGGGGCTCTTCCTGGCCGGGCTCCGCCAACTTGAATCCGAAGGTGGGCCACGGCGGGTCACAGGGACAGTCAAAAAGCCACACCGGGAAATTACTTAAAATACCTCCGTCAACTATATAGCTCTTACCGGACTTTCCGCCGGCCATAAAATCTATAGCCACCGGCTCGTAAAAGACCGGTATGCTCATGGACATTCTGACTGCCCGGGCCACGCTGAAACTATCAGGGTCACAACCGTAGTCCCTGATGTCCTGCGGCAAAACCATCAGCCTGCCCCGGGAAATATCACTGGCTATGACGTTTAGGCGGTACATGTACCTGGGATTGGTTTCCCCCGGTATTCTCAGGTCACCGAATGTGCGGACCCCGTTCTTTTGCAGAATGTCCTCCATAAATGTTTCTATAAATTTGCCCTCGTATATTCCCTTCTCCACCAGAAGGCTCAGCACCTTTCCTGGAACCAAAAACCTGTCTAAAAAACCCTCGTCTTTAATAAGAGAAAAATCAAGGCCGCCCATGATCTCCTTTATTTTGTCGGATGAATACCCACACGCCACCAGTGCCGCCACAATGGCCCCCGCCGATGTGCCGGCCACATTCTGCCACTGTATATTCATCTCCTTCTCTGCGTAGCACAGTGCCCCCACCAGTCCAATACCCTTTACCCCGCCGCCCTCAAAAACTGCGTCGGCCTTCAAAGCATATCCCCCCTTATCCGGTTCCAGCGGCCTTAACGATGCCGCCCGGGTGTTTCCTGTATTGGATAATTATATGATATGCTATAATAAATTACCATATAACAAAAAAGGGAACACCCCGTTTTTGGGATGTTTCCTTCATCGTTGTTGGCGGAGAGCCAGGGATTCGAACCCTGGAGACAGCTTTAGAACCGTCTACTCGCTTAGCAGGCGAGCGCCTTCGACCTACTCGGCCAGCTCTCCGTGTTGTTTGGCAGGTTCGGGCAGCAGTCCGGCCAACCTGTTTATTCACGCCAGGTCACAGACCTTGGGTGGTTTACCTGTGGCGGAGGGAGTGGGATTCGAACCCACGGAACCCGCAAGGGTTCAACGGTTTTCAAGACCGCCTCCTTCAACCGCTCGGACACCCCTCCATAAATTCGAGGTTCGACGTTCGAAATTCGAGGTTCGATTTTTGTTGGAATTGGCATGGGCCAATTCCCTCTATTCTAACTTCTAACTTCTAACTTCGAACTTCGAGGAATGCGGCAACTAAAAGTATAGCACAGCCCATATACCGTGTCAACAGGGCTATTTCTGCCATAAAACCGCTTTTTTCCCGCAGGGATTCTGTAAACTGCTCAGCCTATCCTTCCGGTTCCCATGTAGTTTGCCAGGGCACCGGGGATGGTTACGCTTCCGTCTGCCTGCTGGTAATTCTCCAGAATGGCGGCCACCGTCCGCCCCACCGCCAGGCCTGATCCGTTCAGGGTATGAACAAGTCTTGGCTTACCCTTTCCCTCTTTAAACCTTATGTTTGCCCTTCTGGCCTGGAAGTCTTCGAAGTTGCTGCAGGAGGATATTTCCTTGTAATCATTGTAGCTGGGCATCCATACCTCTATATCATAGGTCTTGGCCGAACTGAACCCCATGTCGCCGGTGCAAAGACAGACCACCCTATAGGGCAGCTCCAGCAGCTGCAAGGCCCTCTGGGCGTGCCAGGTCAGCTTCTCCAGCTCTTCATACGAGTCCTCGGGCCGGACAAACTTGACCAACTCCACCTTGTTAAACTGGTGCTGCCTGATCAACCCCCGGGTATCCCTGCCCGCAGATCCGGCCTCTGCCCGGAAGCAGGCGCTGTATGCGCAGTGAGATATGGGCAGCCTGTCCCCGTCCAGTATTTCACCGCTGTACATGTTTGTTACCGGCACTTCGGCCGTGGGTATCAGGTAGTAGTCGGTGCCTTCCACCTTGAACATGTCCTCGGCAAACTTTGGAAGTTGCCCGGTTCCCACCATGCTGCCGCTGTTCACCATGAACGGCGGAAATACTTCCACATAGCCGTGCTCCCTGGCATGAAGGTCCATGAAAAAGTTAAAAACCGCCCTTTCCAGGCGCGCCCCCAATCCTTTGTAAAAGGTAAACCTGGCCCCCGAAACCTTTCCTCCCCGCTCAAAATCCAGTATATCCAGGGCCTCGCCGGTTTCCCAGTGGGGCTTTGCAGTAAAATCAAATTTTCGGGGCTCACCGTACCTGTATACTTCCGCGTTGTCCGTAGAGTCCTTGCCCACGGGCACTGTTTCATGTGGAACATTGGGTATGGTCAGCACTATCTTCTGTAAATCTTCCTCGATAATTCTAATCTCATCGTCCAGCTCCTTGATGTTCTGGGATACCTGGCGCATCTCCAGAACTATTTCCGGAGCTTCTGAACCGCTCCTTTTCATACGGCCTATTTCCTCGGAAACCGTGTTTCTCCTGTTTTTGAGCTGCTCAACCACCACCAGCTTTTCCCGGCGTTTTTCCTCCAGCTTTAAAAAAGGACCCAAATCCAGATCCGACCCTCTTTTCTTCAGGGCCTCCCTTACCAACTCAGGGTTCCCCCGGAGCAGTTTGATATCAAGCATATCGATAACCTCCGCCACAAAACAAGCATTCCTTATTACTTTACCCAAATTTTGACACCAATACAACCCCTTTCAAGCAGGCCAGCCGGGGCGACAAAGCAGGACGAAGTTTTTTACGACCCCAGTAGGGCTTTAAAAAGCGAGTATTGCGCGAAGCACCGGCTGTCCGAAGCGGAGCGTATATGAACATACGTGAGCATTCGGACAGCCGGTGCGACAAAGCAGGACGAAGTTTTTTAAAGTCCGTGCCCGTAGCTAGAGTTTGATCATTTTTACGTCGATAACTCCATCAATAGCCGCAATAGCTTTCAGGGTTATATCCGGAACCTCTCCGTCCACCGAAAGGAGCATCACTGCCTTTCCTCCCACCTGCTTGCGACCTACCTGCATGGCCGCAATATTGATATTGTAGTCGCCTATGAGCGTCCCCACCGGCCCGATAATCCTTGGCCTGTCAAGGTGCGGAACATAAAGCATGTAGCCGTTGGGAACAGCGTCGACCCGGTAGCCGTCAATCATTACCATGCGGGGGTCATTATCGCCGAACAGTGTTCCTGAAAGTGTTTTTTCCTCCTTGTCGGAGTACACTTTTATTGTAATCAGGCTGGCATATCCCTCACTCTGTCCATCAACGGCCTGCAAAACCTGGATACCTCGGTTTTTGGCCAGTACTGGGGCGTTCACAAAGTTGACGGTCTCCTGTAAAATGGGATCCAGCAGACCCTTAACCGCCGCCGTTGTTATGGGCGCCACTTCCTGCTTGGTAAGATCCCCGCTATATATTACCTCCACTCTTTTTATGCGACCGGAAACCAGGTATGCCTGAAAGCGGCCCAGCTTTTCGGCCAGCCCCAGATAAGGTTTAACCACGGCCAGGGTCTTGGGGCTGATGGAGGGTATATTTACAGTGTTCTTTACCATGTTTCCGGTAAGCGCCGCCACCACCTCTTCAGACACGTCCACGGCCACATTGAGCTGGGCTTCCTCGGTGGAGGCCCCCAGGTGTGGGGTAGCGATGAAATTAGGCATCTGCAGCAGAGGGCTTTCAGTATTGGGCTCCTTTTCAAACACGTCTAAGGCCGCCCCTCCCACCCTGCCTTCCAGCATGGCCCTGTATAGGGAGTCCTCTTCGATAATACCTCCCCGGGCGCAGTTTATGATGCGCACACCGGGCTTCATCAGAGAGATGGTCTTTTCGTTGATCATGTGATAGGATTCCTTGGTTTTGGGCATGTGTACGGTGATGAAGTCAGATCTTCTGAACAGATCTTCCAGGCTCACCAGCTCAACGGCCATACTGGCGGCCTTTTCCTCGGTGATAAAGGGGTCGTAGGCCACCACTTCCATTTCCAGGGCCTGGGCCCTTTTGGCCACCGAAGACCCGATCCTTCCCAGTCCTACCACGCCCAGCACCTTTTCTCTCAGCTCAACACCCAGAAAGGCTTTTTTGTCCCACACACCGGCCTTCATTTTCATCACTGCCTGCGGTATATTGCGGGCCAAGGCCAACATCATGGCAATGGTATGCTCAGTGGCGGCAATGGTATTGCCGTCCGGGGCGTTAACCACCAGAACACCCTTACGGGTGGCCGCCTCCAGGTCAATGTTGTCCACACCTACACCAGCCCGGCCAACTACTTTCAGAAGCTCCGCCCTTTCAAAAATTCCGGCCGTCACCTTGGTGGCGCTTCTAACAATCATCCCGTCGTACTGCGGGATTATTTCAGCCAATTCATCCTCGCTCATCTTGCTTCCAATGACCACCTCAATTTCGGAATGCTGCCGCAGCGGGACCAGACCCTCCTCTGATACCCCGTCCATTACCAGTACTTTCATCTAATCATCCCCTTCCAGTAAAACTTGCTGTGCAGCCCTGACTCCACTGCCCAGCTCCACCGGGTGCCCTATGCGGGCCAGTGCCATCTCCAGGGCGCTGACGGCTATTATGACATCCATTTTGTCGGCAAAGCCCATGTGCGCTATTCTGAATATTTTACCCTTCAGTATACCCTGCCCGCCGGCGAAGGTTACCCCAAATTCTTTTTTTAATACCTTACGGATACTGTCTCCGTCTATTCCCTCTGGGCTCTCTATGGAGGTAATCACCGGAGAGGCGTATTCATCCCTGGCAAAGAGCTTTAATCCCAATGCCTTTGCAGCCGCACGGGTGGCCCTGGCCAAAAGCCTGTGCCTGACGTAGACATTTTCCATCCCCTCGGTCATCATCATATCAAGGGCGGCATCCAGGCCGGCGAAAAGGGACACTCCCGGAGTATAGGCAGTATTCCACTTCTCATAGGATTTTTTGGCTGCCGGCAGGCTGAAGTAAAACCTTGGGGAAGCGTTGCTCTCCACCGTCCTCCAAGCCTTAGGGCTTACCGCCACCATGGCCAGCCCCGGGGGGAGCATCATGGCCTTCTGGGAGGCGGTGACCAGTATATCAACATTCCACTCATCCATTTTAATTTCAATACCGCCCACACCGCTTACACCGTCCACCAAAAACAGGGCGGGGGTTTTTGCCACCAGGGATCCTATTCCGGCTATGTCATTTATGACCCCGGTGGAAGTTTCGTTCTGGGTGGCCAGCACCAGCTTATAGCTGTTTGCCGAAAGCTTTTCTTTAACTGCTTTCAGATCAACGCAATTGCCCCAGCCGAATTGCAGTTCCTCCACATCAGCCCCGTAAGCCCTGGCTATCTTGGCAAAGCGCTCACCAAAATTACCGGTTACCAGGGACAAAACCTTGTCTCCCGGCTCCACGGCGTTGGCCACAGCCGTTTCCATGCCGCCGGTTCCGGAGTGGGTCAGTACGAATATATCATTTTTTGTTTGAAAAACTATTCGCAGCCTTTCCACAATGCGCTTGTGCATATCTGCAAATTCATCGGTACGGTGCCCTATAATGGGCCGGGACATGGCCGCCATAACCGCCGGAGGCACCGGTGTGGGGCCGGGAATCATAAGATATTGTTTATCCTGAATCATAACTAACCATCTCCCTTTTGTATTAGCTTTAAAATTTTTGATGTTCAGGTACTTAATTTGGTTAGGACCAAAAAATTTGAAGCAGTCAGCTGTCAGCCATCAGCTTTCAGGAATACCCATAAAAATATTTTTAGAACTGACTGCTGACAGCTGATAGCTGATAGCTGACCGTCAATTCCTACCCTCACATAAATAAAAACCCCCCGTCCCCTGATAAATTACAGGGACGAGAGGTTAATTCTCCCGCGGTGCCACCCTTTTTGGAAGGATAAATCCTTCCCCCTCACCAGTGGTAACGGCACAACCGTGCCCGCATACTCTCGTTCTGCGGAACCCCCTTCGGGACGCCTTTCACCAGTATTTCTGCCGATTTACACCATCCACCGGCTCTCTTTGAGAAATTAACTGGCTACCTTTCCCATCATCGGGTTTGATATAAAACTTAACTAAAATAGTACTACATGTGGCAACCATTTGCAATAACTATATACACTCGTTAGTTTGACAGCATAATTGAAAAGTGCAAACCCTAATCTCCCTGTGGTATAAGGCTGCAAGGGGATTTTTTATTTTAGTTTTACGTCATATTTGTGTGGCATAATATGGCACAATATGTTATAATAAAGATATGGTTACAACTATGAGATATGGGAGGCTTCTTGTATGTATCTCAAAAAAACGTATCGAAAAGAATCAGGAAGAACCTATCTTGTTATAGCGCAAAAATTCAGAAATCCTGAGACCAATGTGTCGACTGATCGAACCGTCAAGTCCCTGGGTTACTTGGATGAACTGGAAAAGGAATATGACGATCCCATCGTTCATTTCAAAGAAGTGGCCCGCAAGATGACAGAGGAAGATATCACGAAGAAAAAGCTAACACTGACCATCAACATGGATGAACAGCTCGCCCAAGGAACTGATAACAGAAGAAATTTCGGTTATGCCGCAATCTTAAAGATTTACCATGAGCTCGGACTGCACCGCTTTTT
>LADN01000023.1 GCA_000961585.1 Peptococcaceae bacterium BRH_c4a
AACGATTAAAAACAAGAAGGCTGAATATACTGTTTAGGTTATAATCCACGTTCAGTTGCCTCTGTTTGTTCTGAAAATATTCCCTAAGACCAAGTAAATTGTACATTAACTTTGGCACAGTATAACCAAGATTTTTGCGCAATGCTGCTTGATCCGGAAGTTTGGCTAATAGGTTAAGTTCTAACGTTTTCTGAGGAACTTCACTTTTGGAACGTTCCTTTGCGACCTGCCTGAAATGGGCGATAGGATCAGAATATTCCTTTTCCAGATCTTCAAGATAGCCAAGCTTCTCAACTGTTTTTTGTTTTACCTTCCCACCCTGCCTGTAACCTTGGACAAAAGATAAATAGGGTTTACCATTGCTTATACTTTTCCTTAGATACATAAATTCACCTCTAAGCCCATTATGTCGCAATACACGACATTCACAACATTATTATACACAAAGATTGACAAGAGAAAAGCCCGAATTCTCGGGCTTTAAAGCTTCTTTTAATATTTAGTTGTTGTAAAACAACGGATGCCGGCGGCAATATTGTTACGGTCTACAGCGACAATACTGTAAACCGGACGACGGAATAAACAATAAATTGATGGAGAGGAAGTGATGGATGTGAGCGCCTTGAAAAACCCAAATGAACAGCCCCAAAAATCATATGAGAAGCCGGAAATTGAAATTACCGAGTTTGAGATCGAGGGAAATATCACCGACAGCAGCCCCGGCGGAGACATAGGAGACTATTGATAAAACCGAAACAGGCAGGCGGAACCATCTGCCTGCCTGTTTTACAAGGTGTAAGTTAAGGGGACATATCTCTGCTAAGAGGCATTCCTCTATGGCTGAGAAATGTCCCCTTTTAAATGCAACGACAGATTGTGAAAAGATAATGGAGGGTTTCGATATGAGGAGGCAACAGTTTAACCGCATGGCCGTACTGCTTTTGTCAGTGGCGATGTTCTTTGCCGTAACATGCGGCGAAGTGTTTGCCGCAGAACAGGCAAGCAGTCAGCCTGCCGCTGCCGCATTTGGTGATGTGCGGGAAGACTTCTGGGCAAAACCGGCAATTGATAATTGGAGCAGCAAAGGCATCATTAAAGGCGATGGAATCAACTTCTACCCCTACGGACAAATCACCCGGGCTGAAATGATGGTGATCCTGGGACGGATTTTCGGCTACAGTAAGACAACTGCAACTCCTTTTTCCGATGTGAAGAAGGATGACTGGTATTATGACGCTCTGATAAAAGCGTATGCCCGGGGTGTCTTGCAAGGCAGCTTTGATGACAGCGGAAACCGTTTGGCGCGTCCCAACGATCCGCTGACCCGCGCCGAAGCGGCGGTGCTGTTCTCGAGAATTTTTGCCGTAGAAGGGAGTTCCGGGAGCCATTCAGGCTTTATAGATACCAACCTGCCCGATTGGGCAAAGGAAGCAATTTTTGGCATGGAAGCGGCAGGCTATATGCATGGCAAGGGAGGCGGCCTGTTCGACCCGTCGGGCAACTTGACCCGTGCCGAAGCGGTGCAGATGCTGGACAATATTGTCAAACTATATATTTACCAGCCGGGAAATTACAGCGGGGATGCGGGCGGCAATGTGGTGGTCAATACTCAGGACGCGGTATTGCAGAATATGAAAATCACAGGAAACCTGTATCTTGCAGAGGGGATCGGCGAAGGAGCCGTCAGCCTTGAGAATGTTACAGTTTCAGGAAGCACGTTTTTACGCGGAGGCAGCGCTGATAAAATCAAAATCAGGAACTGCGATTCAGGGAACTGGGTCATTGAAAAGGAAGGTATTGATTTAGACAAGCTGCTGACTGATAATACGCCGTGTCCCACACCGACGGGCGATACGGGAAATACAGGCGGTTCGGGCGGGTCAGGTGGCTCAGGTGGTGATTCAGGCGGCGGTTCGGACAACGGTAATGAGGAATCTGACGGCGCTGATATCGGCGACTATTGAAAGAATTGAGGTTGCTATGAACCTGTATAAAATAGCTGATTTAACGGTAGAGCTGGAATGCTCGGGCAAAACCCTGCTGAAACGGGGAAAACCATACCGTACGGATACGGATGGTCCGGCAGACATTACCATACAGATCAGCGCTGAGACCCTGAAAAAAGCAGGGGAAAAATTTCCTCAATTAAGTTCTGACGAACTGGAATATATCCAGACAGGCTTTGCGTTTTCCCGCGCTTTATTAGAGTTTGACGGCTTTTGCCTGCATGCTTCGGCGTTGGCGCTGGACCACAGGGCGGTGCTTTTCTCCGCCCCCTGCGGTGCGGATGTTGATCTATCAAAGCCTGCGTCCAAACAGCGACAGTAATAAAATGAGCAGGCTCCTGGCTTTGCTGGATGCTCTGCTAAAAAAGACGGCCGTGTACCAGATGGGCTGCACCGTCAGCATTGATGCGGTAAAGCTGTCCTATGACACGATAAACAATATCGCGAAGGGGTGAAGAATGGCATGAAAATCAAATCCAGTTATATCATGATAGAGGTTGCGGGAACCCATGTGGTTGTGCCGACAGGCGAGGCGGCGCTTGATTTCAGCGGCATGATTACCTTAAACGGGACAGGCGTATTTTTATGGAAACAGCTTGAGCAGGAGAAAACCGAGCGGGAACTGCTTTCCGTTCTGCTGGAGGAATACAAAGTGGATGAGACAGAAGCAAATACGGATATTTCGGAATTCCTTGCCAAGCTAAAGGCGGCTGATCTGTTTGAATAAAAGGGTTGCCATGTCGGAGCTTTCCCCGCTGCTGGAGGAAACCCTGCAAAACGGCAGCAAAGTCATTTTTACGGTGACCGGCAGCAGCATGCTGCCGCTGCTGCACCACCGCAGGGATAAGGTGTGTATCGTGAAACCGCAGGAAAAGCGCTTAAGGAAATATGACCTTCCCCTCTTTGTCCGCAAGGACGGAAAATACATATTGCACAGGATTATCGCGGTAAAGGCGGACGGCTATGTGGTGGCCGAAGACCATCAGTGCGTAAAGGAATATCCGGTCCTGCCTTCACAGGTGCTGGGTGTGGTCAAGGGCTTCTGGCGGGACGGGAAATATATATCCTGTGATAACTTCTGGTACCGGTCCTATTGCAGACTCTGGGTTTGGGGGTATCCTGTCCGGTGGGCATATCTTCGATGGAAGCAGTTCCTGAGACATATTTTTAACCTCCGAATGGGAGATAAGGAAAATGAAGGATAGACAAACACTTGCATGGCTATATCAAAATTCTAAAACACAGCTCCTCCCTATGATTGCCTTGATTGTGGGATATGGGCTGTTTGCGGGCTGCGGCGTTCTCTTTGCCCTGGCCAGCCGCGGCGTCATCGACGGTGCCGTTGCCGGGGAAAAGCACATCCTGATGACACAGGGCTTATACTTGTTTTCGGTGATCGTGTTGCAGCTTGTCTTGCGCATCGCCTGCGGAAAACTTGAAGTCCGGATACAGGGCAGGCTGGAAATGGGCTATAAGACGAAGCTCCTCGGGAAAATCCTGCAAAAGGATTATGCGGGCACTACCGGCTATCACAGCGGCGAGCTTTTAAACAGGCTGACCAGCGATATTACCGTGGTCAGCGAGGGCGTCACCACCATTCTGCCTAATATTACCGGCTTGCTGACAAAGCTGCTCTCCGCCCTGGCGGTGCTGTGCGTGTTTGACCCTTCCTTTGCCCTGATTTTTGCTATAGGCGGTTTGCTGTTGTTTTTTACCACCAAGTTTTTCCGGGGAAGGCTCAAGTACCTGCATAAAAACATGCAGGAAAAAGACGGCGTGGTGCGTTCCTTTATACAGGAAATACTGGAAAGCATGCTTGTTGTAAAAACATTCGGTGTGGAGCGCGAGATAAATGACAAATCGGCGGGGCTTCAGCAGGAGCATTACAAAGTAAAGGTCAAAAGGAATACCGTCAGCATCCTGGCAAATTCAGGTTTTTCCTTTGTCTTTTCCATCGGATACCTGTATGCCCTGGTCTGGAGTTCCTTTGGCCTGATTGCAAAAACCATCAGCTTCGGCACCCTCACCGCCATCCTGCAGCTTGTGGGCCAGGTGCAGTCGCCTTTTGCCGGGCTGTCCGGGCTGCTGCCTAAAGCGTACGGCATCATTGCCTCGGCAGAACGCATGATGGAGCTTGAGAACCTGCCGGATGAGCTTGAAATCAACAGGCAGGACATGAATCTGTCCGCACTATATAAAGCTATGCAAAGCATAAGGTTTAAAGACGTTTCCTTCCGGTACGACCGGACCATGGTGCTGAACCAAGTCGATTTGACCATAGAAAAAGGCGATTTTACCGTGATATCCGGTATATCCGGCATCGGTAAAAGCACCCTTATAAAACTGTTGCTGGGAGTATTTGCGCCCACCGGGGGGAGTATAGGCATTCAGCTTGATGACGGTGAAAGGATACCCGTCGACAGGCATACCAGAAAGCTGTTTGCCTATGTTCCCCAGGAAAATCTGCTCTTATCGGGGACCATCCGGGACAGCATTACCTTTGTAAATGCAAACCTAACCGATGAAGAAATCATGGCTGCCGCGCAGGTGAGCTGTGCCGCAGAGTTTATCTCTGCCCTGCCCCGGGGCCTTGATACGGTCATCGGAGAAAAGGGGCAGGGCTTATCCGAGGGGCAGGTGCAGCGCCTGGTTATCGCCAGGGCGATTCTAAGCGGCTCGCCCATACTGCTTCTGGATGAAGCCACCTCTGCTCTGGATGAAGCCACCGAAAAAAGGCTCCTGAATAACATCAGGCGAATGACCAACAAGACCTGCATCATCATCAGCCACAAAAAAGCGGCGTTCTCTGTGTGCAGCAAAGAAATCCGCATTGAAAATTCCACAATAAAAACCATGAAAAGGAGCAATCGCCATGCGTACCATACAGCCTGAGAGAAATTATTTGACCCGCCTGCTGTCCTCCGCCATTGATGGTATGCAGCCGCAGAATCCGCCGGAAAATCTGGATTGGGGAAAGCTGTACGCTCTTGCAACCCATCACAGCGTATCTAATATGGCCTGCTATGGTATCGAAAAGCTGGACAGCGCCGGAAAACCCCCGCAAGAGGTGTTGATGAAATTTCAGAGCGACCAGAAAAAGGCCGTGGCAAAGGAAGCCACCCAGCATATTACAGTGGAGCAGGTCCTGAAAACCTTTGAAGAGAACCGGATTGCCTGCATGCCCTTAAAAGGCTATTTGATCAAATACCTGTACCCCAAGCCGGATATGCGGCTGATGGCAGATGTGGATATTTTATTTAAAGACGAACAGACGGAGCAAATGGAAAAGCTGCTGCTGGGGTTGGGGTTTGTCCTCGAACATAAGGGAGGAAAACATGATAATTATTTCAAGACCCCCTTTATAAAGCTTGAAATGCACCGCATGCTGATGCCGGAGGATTCCCCATCCAGCGATTATTTCAATAAAGTATGGGACAGGGCCGGATTGAAAGCCGGCTGCCAATATACCTATCAGCTTTCCCATGAGGATTTTTTTGTCTATATCATGATGCATCTCACGAAACACTATGCGAATGGAGGGACGGGCATCCGCTCCATTATGGATATATGGCTGTACAATACCCGCTATCGGAGTGAAATGGATTGGGACTACATAGAAACAGAATTGGAGAAAATCAAGCTCCGGGAATTTGCGGAAAACATTCTTGGACTTGGCGAGGTGTGGTTTGGCAATGCGGATAGCAATGCGCTCTATGATGAAATGACGGACTTTATATTCTGCAGCGGAGTTTACGGCACCAAAAGAAATGCGGCAGCCTCCTCTATGAATACATATGCGGGTAAAAACATCCCCTTTTGGTTAATGAAACTTAGATATTATCTGAAGCTGTTTTTCCCCGGACCGGAGCATATGAAAATACTGTATCCGTTCCTTGGCAAACTGTCATTTTTAATGCCGGTTTGCTGGGTGCTCCGGGGGGGCAAATGTTTGCTGTTCAAATGCGAGCACACTTTTCAAGTAATAAATAATGTCCGCTCGATTTCTGAGAAAGATGTGGTTAGAATACGGAATTTACATGAAAAAGCCGGGCTTTTGAAATAAGGAGAAGTTTATAAGATTCCTTTGCGGTTCCCTTTCAACATCGGTAATTATGGTGTTGGTGTAAATAGCAATCGAATGATGACGCTAAGGACAAACCTGTCAAAAGGCAGGGACGCAAAGCCAAGGGTCTAAGGTGCCTACCGGTACTATGACAGCCTGCGGAGGGTGCCTGTACCTTAACTTATTAACTTATTCTTAACCAGTGCGCCACCCGTTACAGCTACGACCAGGCGGAAAGGCTTTTAACCGCCGGAGACACCCGTTACACCTACGACGCCAACGGCGGCCTGACCGGCAAAGCCACACCCGGCCAGACGGCGGACTACCAATACGACAGGAATGCGACAGGGAACGGTTCTTGAAGGGGCCAATCGGAAGTTTTGCGCGTGAAAAAGGCTCAACCGGCTTATGTCAGCAGTTTATTGAGCCTTAATAAGAGGCAAAAAGGACCGTCCCCGATGTCTCATAGCTATTTTCAGGATAGAAGGATTTTCCCGGATTCTGCCGAAATCTTGTAGCATACGAGTTTTCAGGCAGGTGTGGTATGATAAGACACTTTTTAATAATCTTGGTTATCATAGCAGCCCTTGCCCTGGCAGGATGCGGGGGCGAGTCCAAAACCGGAACCGCCGCTGATAATTATTCAGCAAAGGAAAACTATTCCACCCCGGACGCCGGCAAGCCTGACGAATACCCAGGCAACCTTTCAAAAGCGCCCTCCGACACCGGCAGCGACCCACAGAGTCCCCGGGCGGCTACCGCTCTCTCTTCACTACCCGAGCTAGTAGCCTCCGAAACCTTGGAAATAAAGGGGAAAACCAGGCCCGGCAACAGGATATTTATCGAGGGTGTGGAAGTGCCCCCCGGCCCCGGCGGGGAGTTTAATTTTCCATATAACCTCAAAGTGGGAAAAAATGAAATCAAGGTGGTAACCCTGGGTAAGGATAAAATACTGGAAAGCCGTACAATAACCGTTGAGCGGCGGCCCCTGCCTCCCAGGCTGATGGTAATTGCTCCGGAAAAGTCCGACGGCGAAAGCATTATAATAACAGGTCAAACTGAAAGAGGGTGCGTGGTTTATGCCGACGAGAACCCTGCCAGACCCGACAGGGAAGGAAATTTCACGGTTCCGGTGCAACTGAAGGAAGGGGTCAACAACATAAAAATAACCTCCACCAACAGGGATGGAGGTACTGCAGCAGTTGAAAAAACAGTGACTTTCACACCTGCCCGGCCCTTGCTGCAGGTAATCATTCCAGATGAGGCCACCAGCAAGCAGATTACCATTAGCGGCATCACCGACACCAACACAGTTCTTGTGCTTTATGTAAATGATATCAAAACCAGTATAAATCAGCAGAATGGCATTTTCAGCGGATCCGTAACACTGGCTGACGGCGTCAATTCAGTGACCATTACAGCTATCAACAAATGGGGTAAAACAAACGCCGTAAAAGGCAATATCTACTATAACAGCCGATGAAAACCCGGAGGTGTTTTTGTGAAAAGAATACTGGCCATACTCATGCTGCTGGCCATTCCCCTTATTCTGGCGGGCTGTGGCAAAAAAAGCTCCGCCATCGACCAGAATGTCAAGACACTGGTGGAAGGATTCCAGCAGTCAATGACAACCTACTTTGACATTAAAAACCTGCAGGACAATCCCCTGCTAATGGGCCAGGTGTCCGACAACCTTAAAAAAGTGGAAAACAGCAAGAAGAAACTTGAACAATTGACCGGGCTGAACGAGTCGGTAACCGACGAAAAGCTCAAGGCCGAAATATCAAACTTCATCGATTTAGGCAGGGAAAGGGAAAAGCTGACCATTAAATACCTCGACGACATCCGCCGGGACCTGGACTTCAGATCGAAAAACCCGGATGCTGCGGTAAACATAAACAACTACATAGTGAATATTCCCAATAACCTCCTAGACCTTGAATATCGGTCGGAACAGGCCACCAAGCGGCTAAGTCTGCTACTCGCCAAAAAATAGCCTACTTTTTCCTCAGCTCTTCGGCCAAGAGGGCGGCAAGATCGGGATTATAATCCTTAATCATGGCAAGATACATAAACACACTGCCGGGATAATTTATATTCTCACTGAGCACGGTGTTTTCTATACTGCTCCTGACCAGGGCCACCACACAGTCCGGGTCGTGGTTATCCCGGCATTCCTTGCACTGGAGGCATGTCTGGGCCAGGGTCGGCGCCACCGACTCGGGGTAGTAAGGCTTGAAATCCTTTTGGGGAATGAGGCTGGAAGCACCCGGTATATCCACAAGCCCTTTTTGCATGGCGAAACCCAGGACCTTCCTGGAAAACCCCACCAGACATTCAGACTCCTTACAGTCCGGAGAGTGGTAAGCATCGCAGTGGGAGCATATTTTCTCCAGTGGAGCGGCTATTTTTTCCAGCTCTATACCCGCAGGAGCTGTTGTTCTCATTAATTTCACTCCTTCCCAATACCCAAAAAATTGGCAAAATCCTCCGGAGGCTTTATTTCTTTTTCCTTTATTGAATCTGGAAGGAGGAAAGGTTCCAGCCCCAGACGGGTTATTGTCCGGCCCAGCTTTTCCCCGGGCTGCCCCAGGGCCTTAAAACGTTCCAGAACATTATCAATCAGTAAAAAAACATCCTCCCTGCCAATACGCCGGGCAGCTATTTTTCCATGCAGGGGCCGGGCGCTTCCACCAAATCCACCCATGGCCACATCAAATACCTCCCTGCCGGACGCCACCACGCCCAGGTCGGCGCAATAGGGGTCTGTGCATCCCCTGGCACATCCCGCCACCGCTATTTTAAAATCCTTTGGAGTCTCCATCCCCAGGTATTTGTCCTGTATCTCAATACCCAGATCCAGTGCCTCGCCCACAGAACGGGGGCAAAGTGAGCTGTTACCGGCGCAGGCCTTAACCGCCCTTACCACGTTGCCATAGGGGGATAAACGAAGGCCCAGACCCGGCAGGGCACCGACCAGCTGCCCCGCTTTGTCCTCTCCCAAAACGGCCACCAGTGTCTGACGGGAGGTCATCTTGAACCTGAAAACCCCGCAATCCTCCGCCAGCCGGGCCAGTCCCGCCATCTGATCCGGTGTCATAACCCCGCATGCAGCCACTATATTCACTGCCACCATGCCACATTTTTGCTTAAAAATTGCTTCTCCCATTTTTTCTCCTTTCACGGGTGTTCCCCTTGCGATATTACATCCTGCCCCCCTGAAACCAGGTTTGCAAAGCTATCCATATCCATATCCGGACCTATGTTGAAACGCTTCAGGAACATGGGAGGATCCCCCGGTCGGACATAACCCTCCTCAATGGTGAACCCCAACCTGTAGCCTGCCAGAGAAGCGGCCTCCACCGCCTCCGGCCCGGCCTCTCCGTAAGGATAGGCCATGAAGTAGGGCCTGGGAATACCCATTTTACTGCAAAGGAAATTGAATTTATCAAAATCCTTTTTAATCAGTAATACCGGAAGGGCCCTCAGTGCCGCCATGCCGTCAATGCGCCTGTGGTTATCATAGGTGTGGCTGCCTATCTGAACCATTCCCGGGCTGGTCATATTTCTTATCTGCAGCCAGGTGAGATGAGGCCTTGCTTTTTCCGGAACACTTCCCATAATAAAGATTGTAGCCTTAAAACTGTATTTCTTCAAGAGGGGGTAACAATATAGATAGTTGGACTCATACCCATCGTCAAAGGTAATCACAACTGTCCTGGAAGGCAGTTTTTTAACACCCTTTACGTGATCCTCCAACTCCCCCATGGAGGCTGTGTAATATCCGTTAAGGTGCAGATACTCCATTTGTGCGGCAAAACCTGAAAGAGAAAGCACCGAAGGGTTGCCGGCGTCCTGTTGGTCAACATATGGCAGGACATCATGATATGCAATGACCGGTATCTTTTCCTCTCCCGGCAAACCGGAATCCTGGGCGAAGGCCTTGTTTGGCTCCGGCAGCCCCCAGGACAAGCAAAAAACCAACAATACCACCGCTGCCATTACACTCATTTGGCCGTAATCACGCCAAAACATCTTGTATTGCACCATATCATTTCACCATTATATATTTTTTCAAATAACCGATATCTGGTATTTAATAATTCGACATATAATTTACCAATCCTTTAGTCTGTTAGTCTGCAGACTAAATATTCATTGGAAGATACCCTCCAGCTTATCGTTTCTTCCGGTCTTTACTGTGATACCGTTCCCGTCACAGAGGAACAGCACAAGTCCGTCCCGGTCAGTGCGGTACACCGGCCTTCCCCGTGCGCCTGCCAGGGCAACGGCATGCCCGCTGGGCTGTCCAAAGGTGTTACTGCCCACAGAAATAACAGACATTCCCGGGCTCACCCGGCTTATAAATTCAGCCGACAGATACCTGCTTCCGTGGTGAGGCACCTTCAAAACATCGTGCTTAAGCCTGAACCCCCTTTCCATCAGCGCCTCCTGGCCCTCCAACTCAATATCCCCTGTGAGCAGAAAAGAATTTCGCCCAAATTTAACCGACAGGACCACCGAATTATTGTTTAGATCCGATCTGGTGCCACTTAACAACGACGTCCCCGGACCCAGCACCTCCACCTGGACCCGGGGGTCCAGGGACACGGCCTCACCGGAGGACACCTCCCGCACCGCAATGCCCTGGTTTTTGAACCGGGCCAATAGGATCTCATAGGCCGGGTCTGGCCGCTCAAAGAAATGATCCTCCGTTCCTCCCTGCGGAATCAAAACAGTGCCTATATCAAACCGGCCCAGAAGAAAACCGGCCCCTGCGATATGGTCCTCGTGAGGATGAGTTAGAACAAGGACGTCCAGTCTGGTTATGCCAATCCTCCTCAGGTAACCAGCCACAACCTCACCGGCCCCTCTGCCCTTTTCAAACTCGTCCTTCCAGCCACCGGCGTCCACCAGCATAGTCCTCCCATTTGTGAAGCGGACCAATATGCTGTCCCCCTGGCCCACATCTATTACATGAACCTGCATGCCTCCATTAACCCCAAGGGCACCCAGAGGCAGCAGCAAAGACCCGGATAAAAGACAAACCGCCAGAAACCGAAAAAAGAAGCTTCTCTTAATGACCAGTTTCCAAATAAAGGGAAGCCCCATAAAAGCCGTATACCAGACCGCCATTGCGGCTGGAGGCGGCGATGCTACATAGATCACCCCTCCCGGAATACTGTGTATGAACCCCACCAGGAACATCATCAGATCCAGCAAGGCCGCCGTGGCATAATTAATCACCAGGGAGGCCTTTAAAAACACCAGGCCGGCCAGGGGCGCCACAAAACCCAGCGGAAGAATAATGCCCACCAGCGGCACCACCAGCAGATTGGCAGCAATTGAAATGAGGGACACAAGGTTGAAATAATAGGCCACCAGGGGAAGAGTGCCAATCTGGGCTCCCAGGGAAACCGAAATAACCCCCCTTATCCAGGGTCTTTTCAGCCCCCCGGAGGCCAGCCAGCCGTCCACCATCCGGCCCAGATGAAGAATCCCCCAGGTGGCTGCGTATGAAAGCTGAAACCCCGGATCAAACAAAGACCGGGGGGAGAAAACCAGTATAATCAGCGCCGAGGCGGAAAGAGTGGTGGCCCAGTCCCTATCCCTGCCCATCTGGTGTCCCAGTATTACGATCCAGGCCATTATTGACGACCTCACCACCGCCGGGCCCATCCCGGTGATAAAGGCATATATCACGAGCACCACTGTCAGCACTGGAAAGCCCGCCCTCTGCATTCCCAGCAGACTGAGGGATGCCAGTACCCCCGCAGCCACCAGTCCCACGTGCAGCCCGCTCACCGAAAGTATGTGAACTACCCCGGTTTCGTTGAAAATCTCCCCCGTACGTTGATCTATTTCACCCCGGCTGCCAAACACTATACCGTTTACCAGGGCGGCATGCTCCGGCGTCAGGGTGGACCGGTTGATTTTCATTAATTTCTGCTTTATGTCCAGGGCAATACCGGCCACAGGGTTTCCCCCGCCGGTCCCGATTTTTTCCACACCGCCCCAGTCCTTTAGCGCAACAACCCCCCATACCCCTCTGTCGTATAGGTATTCCCCATAGTCAAACTGACCGGGATTACCCGGGGTTTCGGGCATAAAAACCCTACCCTTCACCCTTAAAACATCCCCATATCCCAGTTCGGAAGAAAACACCGGTAAATACAGCAAAACCCGGCCGCCTGTTTCAAAAGACCTTTTACCTTCCAGTACACTGTTGATCTCCAGAGTATAGATAACCCTGTCCCCTCTTAAATCCGGGTCCCTGCATACATATCCTTCCAGCGCAACCGTTTTTCCCAAAAAAATTTCAGTCTGACGGTTATTGGCCTGATCAGGGCCTGCCGATGCGGCCCCCAGCAAAAAAAATAAAACCGGGAGGATAAAAAACACTTCTTTACGCATTGCAAAAAAAACCGCCGCAACCGCCGTTGCCACCATAGCAAGCAGCAGAAATAACAGCGGCGACAGCGACAGCATCCCCGTCAGGGCTGTCCCTGCGGCAAAGAACACTGTTACATAAAGAAGCGGCCTGGAAAGCACAGGATTACCCCCGACTTACAACTGACTTCAATTTCTTTCCTTATATTTCTACATCATGCCACAAATTTCCTCCTCACCCTGTATCTGGCCTAAAAATTACTTATACAGAATACCTTAAGTGAAAATAAAATGATACTCAGCCCAAAATCCTGTTTATCTTCTGTAAATATGATACTGTTTCCCTGTACGGCGGCACTCCGCCGTAGCGGTCCACGGCTCCCGGGCCGGCATTATAAGCGGCCAGAGCCAGATTTACATCACCAAATTTATCAATCATGGATTTCAGATAACGGGCCCCGCCGTCAATATTCTGCTGTGGGTCAAAGGGATTTGTCACACCCAGGGATTTGGCGGTGGAGGGCATTAACTGCATTAAACCCATTGCTCCTGCGCTGGAAACAGCCAGGGGGTTAAAATCAGACTCCACCCTTATTACCGCCTTAAGAAGGCCGGGATCCAGTCCATACCTGGAGGCGGCTTTCTGCACTAAGGCCTCAAAGCCCTGTGCGGTATTGCTCGTTAAGTATCCGGCTCCCACCTTCCCCTTGTTACCGTAAGGATCTTTAACGGGAGCCGGATTCATAATCCTGGCCGGCTCACCAGAAGAAGGCTTTACCACGTTATTCATCTTCGAGGATTCCATCATGGCAGCAAGAAGTAAGGCGAAATTCGCCCCCCCTATCCCTCCACTCCTCTTTTGGCCTCCGGCCGAGCTGCTGATCATCTGCATCTGCATCAGCCGCACCATCAGATCCAGTTCCATAAAAAACACCCCCCCGTAAAGCTATTTAACCGTTATGTAGTCCCCGATCTGCCGGTACATTTTATCCCCTATCCCCGACACATTCTTTAACTCTTCCTCGCTTGCAAAAAGCCCATTGTTTTCCCTATAGCTGATAATTCTCCTGGCCAGGGCCGGCCCCACACCCGGAAGGGATTCCAGTTCCCCGGCCCCGGCCCGGTTTATATTTATTTTGGCCGGCCTGTTCGGGACTGCCGGCCTTTGAGGATCAGCGGCCGCCACTCCATGAGAAGCTTCCTGATTTACCGGGACAACTATTTTTTGTCCATCTTTCAAAGGGGCCGCCAGATTAAGGCTCTGAACATCAGCCCGGGCCAGGGGAACGGCCTTGTCCAGAGCGTCCTGCACCCTCATTTCCCTGTTAAATCTGTATACTCCCGGCTTTTCCACCTCTCCTGACACATGCACCACTATTTCCCTGTCAACCTGGTAATTGAGGGGAGCCACAACCCTGGCAGGTTCCTGGTTTTGCCCCTGGTACCACCGGGCAACCCTATATCCCGCCGCAAAAAGAATGACGGCAGCTATAACGATAATAACCAACTGCTGTTTCCTGTCCACCTGGAACAACCATACCACCCTATCTCAAATGGACTTGACTGTAAATTCTACCAATAACCGCCTAATTCCTCCTTTTTGACGGCATAATATCATATTTTACCAGGGGTGTCGGAACCATGAATAACAATACCCCTATCCCTTTCCAAGGTGGCCAGAAAAACTTTTTCAGGATTCAGCCCCAAACTCCCCAACTGGGTCAAAAGCCAGGACATATCATGACCGTATCTCTTCAGCTGATCTTCAAAAACCTCTCCATCCATGATAAGCACCGACGGCAAACCCTCATATGCCGTGGGCAGCCCAATATCTTCAGGAGTTACAGGCCTCTTCCCGGATTTTGGAACTACGCTGAGCCTTCCGGAGGTTTCAAGAACTGCCGCCTCCACATCCTCGGGCCGGGGGTAGCCCTTTTCCCTTAACTGGGCCATAAGGTCATCCAGATTATACCTTGCCTTCCTCATCTCACTCCTTAAAATTCTACCATCTTCAATAACCATCTGGGGCGTTCCATCCAAAAAGGCCCTTAGCTTCCTGCTATATAAGGCCGCAAAGCTCATTCCGATCTCCAGAAGGGCAAGGACTGCAAGGGGAACTATGGAATGCCATATTGGAAACGATGGTGACTGCATAGGCATGGCGGCAATTTCGGCAATTATTATAGCCACCACAAAATCGAAAGGAGAAAGCTGCCCGATCTCCCTTTTCCCCATCAGCCGTATTACCACCAGCACCACGATATACACAAAAACTGTCCGGTAAGCCAAGTCTGCCAGTTCCATTAACCGAATCCTCCCACCGTCGCCCACAAAACCTCTCAGCAGCTTATAGTTATTTACGAATTATCCATAACTGAAAAATATTTTAATTTTTAACCATATCTTTGACCTTTCTTAACCAAACAATAACAATGAACCTATATAATATAGACATACTAATTTTAGGAGGTGTCCTCCCTATGGCTGCCAGGAAAACAGCCCAATACGGGTATCCCCGGCTGGTGAAGGAACAACAGGTCCAGTCTGCACCCTTTAAAGACCCCATTATAAAGGTCAGTATAACCGGAGGCGTTGAATACAACAGAATTGAAGCATTCTGGAATAAACAGCTGTGTGAAACCAGTCAAAGTTTCCTCAAGCAAAGTCCACATTACAATACTGCCGCAGTTTAAGCCTACCCCAGGCTGCGTTTCTCCGCCAATGCTTTCTGGCACTGGCGGATGGCCCCCGTTGATCCCTTTGAAGGAGCGTAAACAAAGGGCTTTTTGTATCTTCCGCACATACCCTCAACAGCCGGCATGCGGTGGGACATCATTTCAGTTACAATGACCACCACATCGGCCTGGCGGATCTTTGATTCCACCGTTTTCCCCGGCCCACCCTGAAAACCTGACTCCCAGAGGAACTTAGCCCCTCTTCTCTCGAACATTTTCTTAAAGGATTCCTTGTAATTATCGGCCCCCACCACAAAAACCGTGCGGTCGGCCAAAAAAGGATCGGCAACATCCAGCCTGCGCGCCCCGCCTTCCGCCCGGAGCCTCCTGCCGACATCCCGTCCCCTGGCTGGAAGATCGGTTTCTTCATACTTCCATGCCACCCTGGCACCGGCCAAATCACCCTGCATATAGGCCACCTCCACCAGGTCTCCCTCTTTCAGCCTCATGGCCCTCACTTCTCCGGACCGGAGACCGATCAACTCACCCTCCTCCTCGCTGTATACCATCCAATCACCGCCGTGAAATAAAACCGGTCCCACCACCGATATCCTGTCAGGCTGTGTTCCCTCGGCGCTCTGTCGTTCCTCTACGGTAAATTCGTAAAGTGTTGAGTCACCAAGTTTCCCCAGGGGCACAGCCGACAGCATATCGCCACTGTTCAGCCCCAGTCTGCGTACCCATACCTCCGGGACGAAAACCTCCCCCATGTCCGTATTTATGATACCCCCCTTGGGGAGCCGGGAAAAACCTCCGGTTAAAACCACCTCGTCCTGTTCATTCATGGAAGTCATATTTTCCCTCCGAAATACATTTTTGCAAGTCAGCCTATTTTTGATTATACTAAGAAACACAAAGTCACAGCAATTAACAAAGGTATACTTTCCAACGATAAATAACAACGTTTCACCATTCGAAACCTACAGCTCGGAAAAAACCCTTTGCCAAAGTCTTACAAAAATATTATATTTATTTAATATGCCATAATCTATTTAAAATTATCGTTTTCCCCAAACATCGAAGGAGGCTCAAGCCATGGCTGAGCATTCCCCGGAGAATCCAGTACATTCGGTGGAAAGGGCGCTGGCAATATTGGAGGCCTTGGGACGGAAATCCCATGGATACGGGTGTACCGAACTGGGGCAATTACTGGGTTTACACAAAAGTACTGTCCATAGACTGGTCTCCACCCTGCAGGCGTACGGATTTGCCGAAAAAGACCCCGGCACTGACCGCTACAAACTGGGAACAAGAATAATGCTTCTCGGACTGGAGGCTTTGAATAGCCTTGACTTTCGCAAGGTTTCCATTCCGTACATGAAAGAACTGGTTGAAATATCCAGGGAAACCGTTCAGCTGGCAGTTCTTGACGGTGGCGAGGTTCTCGTTTTGGAACGGGACCACTCCCCCGAAGCCATAACGGTAAACCTTGGTCTACGGGGTCATGTCCACTGCACCGCCGAAGGGAAAGTACTTCTGGCAAGCCTGCCGGTTGAAAGCGTTATTGCCATCTTGAAGAATCAGAGAATGCATCAGTACACCATCAACACCATCACCGAAACAAACCTGTTCATCTCTCATCTGGATAAAGTCCGTTCACAGGGATTTGCCATAAATGCAGAGGAAATGGTGGAAGGAGTCCGGGCAATAGCAGCCCCTGTATACAATCACCATGGAACGACTATAGCATCCCTGAGCATTACAGGTCCCAGCACAAGGCTTACACTGGAAAGGATATACAGGCTGGTCACTGTGCTGAAAGAAACATGCGCCTCCATCTCCATACATCTGGGCTACAACAATGAAGTTAAAGTACAGCCCGGGAAATAATATAAAATCAATAAAACGGTCCGTATCTAAAAACTATCTGGTTACAGGAGGTGAATCTAGGTGAAAACGGACCAGACAAAGGATAGTCCTTCCGACGGCATGTTCAACCTCACCGATTACGACAAAGAATACGCCACCTTTCAATGGCGCCAGGCCGAAAATAAAATTGGCTGGAAAGATGGCGGCAAGGTGAATATTGTCCACTCCTGCATTGATCATCATATTGAAGAAGGGCACGGAGAACGGTTGGCCCTTATATACAACAATCCCTCCGGAAAAATTCTATACACCTATGCTGAACTGGCGGACCTCACCAACAAATTTGCCAATGCGCTAAAAAAACTGGGGGTTAAAAAAGGGGATCGGGTAGCACTTTTTTTGCCCGCCAGTCCCGAGTTTTACATCAGCCTTCTGGGTGTGGTAAGAATAGGCGCCATTGCCGTGCCCCTGCACTGCAAATACATGTCTGACGCAGTTACCGGTTTTCTCCTGGACAGTGAACCATCGCTGGTAATTACCACATCCTTATTGCGTGACCGTATTTCCCAAAGCGCTGTCCCGTCTATTGAAAAGATAATTATTACGGATAACATTTCCAGTGAACATAGCTGGCAGCTATTGATGGATGCATCGGAAAACCATCCGGCCACCGTGTGGATGGAACGCTGTGAACCCATGCTTCTCCAATACACCTCAGGTTCTACCGGCAGTCCAAAGGGTGTCATTCTGGTTCACGAAGGAGCACTGCAGTATTATCAGACCGGACGCTGGGTGCTGGACCTGAAAAAGGATGATGTATACTGGTGCACCGCCGATCCCGGTTGGGTTACCGGAATATCATACGGTGTATGGGCGCCCCTTTTGAATGGAACAACCCTGATGGTTTACAACGGACCCTTCGATGCAATACGGTGGTATGGTCTGCTGGAAGAAAACCGGGTGACAGTCTGGTACACTACCCCCACATACCTTAGGATGCTGATATCGGCAGGCCTCTACGCAACGAGGAAACATCATTTTAAAAACCTCCGTAAAATATTGAGCGTGGGCGAGCCCCTAAACCCCATGGTCAGTCGTTGGAGCATGAACACCTTTAACCTTCCGGTCTATGACAGCTGGTGGATGACTGAGACAGGGGGCCTAATGATTGCCAACTTTTCGTGTTTGCCAGTAAAACCTGGTTCCATGGGAAAACCCATTCCGGGAATTCAGGCCGCAATTATAAATGAGAACGGGCGGGAACTGCCTCCTCTGGAGATGGGCCAACTGGCCATCAGGGCTGGATGGCCGGCCATGATGAGAGGAATATGGAAGGATCAGGAGAAATACAATGAATACTTCCGCATCCCACCCTGGTATCTGACCGGGGACTTGGCCTACAAGGATTTGGAGGGCTACTACTGGTTTCAGGGCCGGATTGATGATGTCATTAAGCTGGATAGCGAAAGAGTTGGCCCCTTTGAAATAGAGAGCAAGCTGGCAGAACATCCTGCCGTTCTGGAGGCGGGAATTATAGGCAAGCCGGATCCCCTGAGGGGGGAGATAATTAAGGCATTCATAGTTCTAAAAGAAGGTTTTACCTGGTCTGAGCAGCTAAACCAGGACATACGTTATTTTATTAAAACAAAACTGGCCCCCAATCTGGTTCCTCAGGAAATTGAGGTCTGTGCCAGCCTCCCCAGAACAAGAAGCGGCAAACTTATGCGAAGGGCATTAAAGTCTTGGGAATTTGGCCTTCCAATAAACGACATGACAAATACCGAATAATTATATTTTAATATACTCCGGCAGGGCACAACGCTTCATGTCATAACTGCCAAACCATTGACGATCCCGGCTCATTGTAATGACTAACTATTTTTTATAAAGCCGACAATCCAGCGTATTTCTGTAAAACCGTTCAACCCACTTGTAGTGCTGAACGGGTTTATTTTTTTGCTATTAGAATAATTATTCTTAACTTTTCGATAAATGTATTGTATAAATAACAATAGTCAAAAAATGAAACGCCGTTTATCATCATGAAACTCAACTGGCAAACCCATTGGCCCATGAGGAGGTGACCTATTGACATTCGAAAACCAGTACCTCTGAAACTGAACTGACTGAAGCATGGTAAAACAAGTTAAAATTTACCGTTAATCCACACAACGACAACCCGGGATTATTTCCAAGAACTGGCGAACCGGGTGTATTATCCAAAAAAGTTGTATACAGGAGGCTGAAATATGAGCACCCCCATTAAAAACATTGAAAAAATGCCGGAATTTAAAGAACTTGTCACACGCAGGTGGACAGTTGCGACCATCCTGACAGTTCTGGTATTTATCACTTACTATGGGTTCGTTCTCGTGGTGGGATTGTCAAAAGCAACCCTGGCCCAAAAAATTGGTGTCGTTACCACCCTCGGGATCCCGGTGGCTATTGCAGTTATAGTCATTTCCTTCTTCCTGACACTTTATTATGTTATTTGGGCAAATTCCAGATACGACAGCCTGGCACTGTCCATTCTAAACAAAGCAAGAAGTAAATAGGGAGGTGTTTTTATGCAAACTTCTGTAGGCCAGCCGACAGCATCGGCGATTATATTTTTCTGCATCTTTGTTGCTACTACCCTTTTGATAACTTACTGGGCCGCCAAGAGGACAAAGACCACCACCGAATACTATGCGGCTGCCCGGAGCGTAACGGGATTCCAGAACGGGCTGGCCCTGTCCGGGGATTATATGAGCGCCGCATCTTTCCTGGGGATCTCCGGCCTTGTGGCCCTAAGCGGATACGACGGCATGATTTATGCCACGGGATGGCTGGTGGGATGGCCGGTGCTGCTGTTCCTCGTTGCGGAACCACTTCGCAATATGGGCAAATATACCTTCGCCGATGTACTGGCATACAGACTGCGGCAAAGGCCGGTGCGTATCGCCTCAGCCATAGGAGGAATACTCACCCTCATATTCTATGCCATTGCTCAGATGGTGGGAGCGGGGAACCTGATTAAACTGATGTTTGGACTTCCTTTCGAGCTGGCGGTGATGATAGTGGGAGTGGTTATGCTGGCCTATGTTCTTTTCGGCGGCATGATTGCCACCACCTGGGTCCAGATTATCAAAGCCTGCCTGCTGCTGGGAGGCGTCACGGTTCTGATGATAATGGCGCTGGCGCAGTTTAATTTTAGCCCCAGCGAACTGTACTCGGCGGTGGCGGCACAGTATGGCCAAAGCTCCCTGGAGCCTGGCGGCCTTATAACCAGCCCGGTGGATGCTGTTTCCCTTGGTCTGGCATTAATGCTGGGGCTGCTTGGACTGCCCCACATATTGATGAGATTCTATACTGTGCCCGACGCAAAGGAAGCCAGAAAATCCATTGTCTACGCCACAGGGTTCATCGGCTACTTCTATATAATCATCCCCATAGTTGGTTTTGCCGCATCGGTGCTGGTGGGCCGCGATGTCATCAAGGCTATAGACAAGGGCGGCAATATGGCTGCTCCCCTACTGGCCGAGCTGCTGGGCGGCACGCCTTTCCTCGGGTTCATTGCGGCTGTGGCCTTCGCCACCATACTGGCGGTGGTTGCCGGGCTCACCCTTGCCGGGGCCTCCACCCTCTCCCATGACATTTATGTCCATGTGGTTAAAGGCGGGAAAGCCGGTGAAAGGGAACAGATGACGGTGGCCAGGGTAGCTACCTTTATCTTCGGCATTACAGCCATATTGCTGGGAATACTTTTCAAAGGACAGAACGTGGCCTTCATGGTGGGGCTTGTTTTTGCCATCGCCTGCAGCGCCAATTTCCCGGCGCTCCTGCTATCCATAGTCTGGAAGAAATTTACCACCGCAGGGGCCACCGCTTCCATCCTGGTGGGAGCAATACTGGCCGTGGTATTGATTTTCTTAAGCCCCACGGTGTGGGTTGACATTCTTAAAAACCCCAAGGCAATATTCCCGCTTAAAAACCCGGCCATCTTTTCCATGACGGCTGCCTTCATAGTAGCCATCGTTGTTTCATATCTCTTCCCGGAAAAAGAGTCCGAAGAAAAGTTTGACGAAGGAAAGGTACGAACCTATCTGGCCATCGGATCAGAATAAATAATTTTTATTGGCATATTTTCCCCGGAACCTGACAAAGGAACCGGGATTTTTCTATTTAAATTAAATTTTATTTAATTACCTGAAGGCATTTGTATGACTTTCGCAGTAATTATAAATACAGGGATATAGACAGGTATTTCGGTTCACGATATTATATCAGGCGCTTTTGCTGCAATACAATGTTGTTTGGAGGTTTGCTATGCTGCGCACGGTCCTTTTTTCCCCGGCCAATGACGCCAAAAAGGCCAGTAAGGCCCTAACCTGTGGAGCGGACGCCGTTACCCTGGATCTGGAAGATGCAGTGGCGTACAGTCAGAAGGAATCCGCCAGGGGAATCCTTAGGTCAGTACTTTCCCAACCCCCTCCGATCAAACTGTTTGTGAGGATAAATTCAGCCGGTTCAAAGTACATACTGGATGATCTTGAGGCCGTGGTGGGACTGCCGGTGGACGGGCTGATGCTGGCCAAGGCGGAATCTGCCGGTGAAGTAATGAAGGTGGACTGGCTGCTGGGGCTGATGGAGGAAAGAAAAGGTATAACTCCGGGAATAACAGGTATTATACCGTTTATTGAAAGTGCCGGGGGAATATTAAGTGCCGCTGAAATTGCCGCCTGTTCACCCCGTATAAAGGCTCTTGCCTTTGGTGGAGTTGATTTCTCACAGGAACTGGGTTTACGGTACCCTGCCGAAAGCGACGGCTTGTTGTTTGCCCGGGGCCAACTGGTCATAGCATGCAGGAGTGCCGGTATAGCCCCTCCCCTGGATACGGTTTTTCCAGACATTAAAAATACGGCGAAACTGGAATCAGAGGCGGAAATAGCCAGGAAAATGGGATTCCAGGGCAAACTGGTTATTCATCCTGCCCAGGTGGCTCCGGTTAACCATATTTTCACACCTGCGCCGGAAGAAATAGCATACGCCCGCAAGGTGGTGGCCGCCTTTGACGAAGCTGAAGGCTCAGGCACTGCGGTGATCCAGGTGGAGGGTAAAATGGTGGAGTACCCCATTTACCGGCGGGCCCGGGAACTGCTTTTGAAATACAGTTAACAGAGGTAAATCCATTGATGGCATCCAGCTACAGAAAAGCAAACATGGCTCTTTTCATAGCCTCTTTCATAACTTTTTCCGACATATACATGAGTCAGCCCCTGCTGCCGCTTTTTGTCCGGGAATTCGGGCTAACCTCGTCGGTTGCCAGCCTGGCGGTATCCCTGGTGATATTTCCTGTGGGGCTTTCTTTTGTCTTCTATGGGCCTATTGCTGATGTAATCGGAAAAAAGAGGCTTCTTTCCATAGTTCTGGTGCTATCGGCATTCCCTGGCATTTTAACCTCTTTCGCCGGTTCCTTCAGCATCATTCTACTGGGCAGGCTGGCTGACGGCCTGCTGCTGGCGGGAGTGCCCGCCATCGCCATGGCATATATAGGGGAAGAGTTTGACCAGAGCAAACTGGCCACCGTGATGGGCCTGTACATCAGCGGGAACACCATGGGGGGAATGGGGGGGCGCATCATAAGCGGTTTCCTGTCCGAGTATTTTTCCTGGCGGGTTTCCTTCATTGCGTTATCCCTGGTTCACCTGGCCGGCGCCTTGGCTTTCATCTACCTGCTGCCCGCATCCAAATCCTTTAAACCCAGCTCTTACAAACCTTTCGGCGTGTTGGAAACCACAGTGGACAATCTGAAAAATCCCCTCCTGCTGGGGGCCTACATCACCGGAGGGCTAATAATGTTTAATTTCGTTGGTATATATAACACCCTGACCTTCCGTCTGTCTGCCTCTCCCTATAACCTGTCTGCCAGTATAATAGGCCTTCTGTTTCTTACCTATCTTTCGGGAACATTTAGTTCCGCCATAACGGGAATTCTTTCCAGAAAAAGGGGTGTGCTTTTTTCAGCAAAGCTTGGCCTTGTAATAGCCTCTGCCGGCACATTAATGACCATCTCCCCCTCTCTGCCCCTGATAATCACGGGCCTTCTGGTGATGTGCTTCGGATTCTTTGCCACCCACACATCGTCCACATCCTGGGTGAGCAGCGCAGCAAACCGGGATAAAGCTGCGGCTTCGGGATTATACGTTCTATTTTATTACACGGGGGGCAGTCTGGCCGGAGTGGTATTAAGCCCGGTCTGGGACAACTGGGGGTGGCAGGGAGTGGCAGTAACCACTTCCCTGGTATTCCTGATCTGCGTACAGTTTCTTTACGGATTAATTGAGAGAAGGCCCAGGGAACCAGCGGAGAATCAGTCTCTGTAATATTACAAAAATTAAACCCGCCGATGGCGGGTTGTTATCTTTTTAATAGCTTCTGTTTTTACTGAAGCAGTCCCGGCAATATACCGGCCGATCACCGCTGGGCTTGAACGGCAACATGGTCTCAACTCCACAATTGGCGCACACCGCCGGAAACATTTCTCTCCGTCCTCCCCCCTGTCCGCCTTCACGGTTATTCCTCCTGCGGACCGCCCGGCAGTCAAGACAGCGTGAAGGTTCGTTGGAAAACCCCTTCTCAGCAAAGAATTCCTGCTCAGAAACAGAAAAAATAAATTCCTGCCCACAGTCCTTGCAAATAAGTGTCTTGTCTTGCATAAAAAAACCCCCTCAGATCAATTAGCCCATTGGTGAGGGATCCAGGTTCCTGCCTATCCACCACCACCGGTCTAAGAGCTGGGAGAACAAGAATCCTCTTTTTGAGCTACCTAAAAATATTATACTCCTTCAGAATAAAATGGGAAGCATATATGTTAATTTTTTATTAATATATATTGCACCAAGGTAACCGGTCTTGCCCTGGATTAGGTTGATCTCTCTTGATCGGCGGCTCATACTTGCCTAAACGGCCTTTTCCCCTGCCGCCACTGCCGGCTCCGGCTTTTCTTCTCTTTCATTCATCACATGCTTGAAATAAGGCAGGTACGGCTTCAGCGCCGAGAACGCAAATCTTGCCAGCAGGTAAGATACTAAAAAAGTCAGAAAGTAGCTGCTGGTCCAGTCATTTATAAAAAGGGGAAACTTAATTCCGTCAAACCTAGACTGCATCCAGGCCAACGCAAAGAAAGCAGGCCACAGGTATGACGCCGACAGCCCGAACATTCCAAAGAACAGCATGCCGAAGGTGTCGTTGGCCTCACGGTTCACGGCCTTATAACCGGCCTTGTCCTTTATGCGCAGGGCCACCATGGACGAGTTATGCATCTCTCCCAACCGGGAGTTGAGATTTCTGAAATAGCTCCTGTTTGCCCGGTACACCAGGGAGGTGGTAAAATCGCCTATTAATACAGCAATCATGGCCAGTAAAAGTGTCCCTATAAAATAATCAATCATCGTCCAGCCTGTTATGCGGTACAAATATATGAGAATTCCGTCCACTCCCGTCCACCAGTCCATCCCAACACCCCCTTAAAGCATTAATAGCCGTAGCCGGCGGCAATACGCCACCGGCACGGCAGTGAAAAAAGACTTATGTTTCTTACATGGGCACCCAGGATGACCCAAAGAAGCCCTTACTGAAGTAACCAAGACCGACATAGAGGGCCAGGACTACAAACAGCCTCTTCAGCCAGACATCCGGGATGTACTTCTGAGTGCGGGGGCCAATCATCGATCCGATAAAAATTCCGATCAGCTCGGTTCCGATAAGGGCCCAGTCCACTGCTGCTCCGGTGAAGTTCAGGTAAGAGGCGATGCTCATCACCATGCTGGCCAGAACCGCCAGGGCGGATGTTCCGGCAACCACGAACATGGGAAGGCCCACAAGGCTTGTCAGGTAGGGAACGTACAGGAAGCCGCCGCCCACTCCGAGGAAGGAGGAGATGGCCGCTATAATCATACCGCCGGCAAATGCCACCAGTGGGTTGAAGCCAAACTCCACTCCAAAGAAGGAAAACTCAATTTTTAAAACGCCCCACTTGGTAACCTTGATACCTTGGTCAGCCGCTTCGGTCTTTTCCTTAATGCTCTTTTCAAAGGCCTGGGCCGCAGCTTTGGCAGCCTTTTTGCCGGCCTGCCCCTTGGGGGTAGTCTCGTACAAAAGGAATCCGCCAACCACAAACACGGCTATTCCAAACCAGCCCTGGTACGCTGCGAAAGAAATTTTTCCGCCGGTCACAATGGGGATTAGCAGACCTCCGAAGAGTGATCCGAATCCAAGCGCAAGGCCCAAAGGCCAGGCTAGGCGCTTTGCCTTAAGGAAGTTAAGGGTGCCGACCCCGGACGACAGCCCCACCAGCCACTGGTTGGACATACGAATACAGTCGGTCATTACCTTGCCCAGCTCGGGAGCGTTTTTGTTAAATCCCTTTGCATAGTCTCCAAGGCCGAAAACGGTCATGTGGCCCACACCGGCCATGATACCGCCAAAGGCGCCTACGGTGGTAAATATCCAGCCCACCCAGATGGCCCACAGAAATGCCACAATTGGGTTAACCTTGGGCGCTCCCGGAATTCCCAGGAATCCGCGGGCAGCATTGACATCTATCTGTCCCGCGCCTGTCCCCGCCGGAGCTTTGGCTATTGCCGCTCCCAGTTTGCCTTCCAGTCCCAGATTGTTTCCGACCGGGGCCCCGGATGCCAGTGAACTAAATACAAGACCTGTTAAAAGCAAAACCAGAATGAATAATGACACCTTGTACAATCTTTTTTTCTTGAACAATCTCTCCCCCGGCTGACACTGATCGATCCCGTCGCGGTGTATGGTTCCCGGGACAGGACGGTCTTCCATGCCGGGTATTCACCCCTTTCGTTTCTTATTTGCCTTACAAAGTGCAGACGCCCGGAAAACCTTGGTTAATTTTCCATTCCAAGAAATTTGGTTTTTGAAAAATTACCTCCTTCCACAAATTGTTTTAAAACTTATTTTAAACGTAACAAAAAAAATGGTCCGCCAATGTCAGGCAGACGACTATATTTTTGTCATCTTTACGACAATCCCATATAATTACAGTGCAAAACACAGTATATAAATGCTCCAGGTTACCATTTTTAACTCAAAAGCAAAGCCTGTCTCCCAAGGCGGGGACCATAATGTCCTGTCCACCCTGCCTTTTTCTGGTTTGTGCAGTCAAAAAGACCTATGACTCTATTAAAAAAATACGGGTTAAGGCTCAGCAGTTCCCAAAAATCCTCCCTTTTAACCGAGAAAACCACTGTTTTACGAATGGCCACTGCTAAACCGGAAATACTTACACCACATAAAAGATCTTCCAGCCCAATTATGTTCCCCGCTATCCTTAACCCGCCGGACCCGTAAATTCTCACCCAGCCTGATTCAACAAGATACAAACATTTTGGAACTTCTTCCGGGCTTAAAATCACTTCACCTTTCCTGTATTCTGTAGCGCAGCCTATATCCCTCAGCATTTCTTCTTCGTATTCCCTTAAAAATACCGGGTTGGAAATTAAATACCTCAAAATATGTTTCCTCCGGGAATTACTTTTAATTTTGAGCATAGCAAATCTATTTTACTATTAATGTCAATTAGGCGACCTTAATCATGTCGGCTATTTCACATCTAAACCAAAACCAGGCATTTCCGGGGTTCCGCGCAAAACTACATCTGGCTAAAAAAATCATTTTGTCGGCCAGAAGACACTATTATTGTCACTACAATGACATGAATTCTGTCTAGAATTTGATATTTTTAATATAATCATAGGTTATTCACAGAATAACTTATTCTTATTAGGGGTGAGGACGATGATAATTACCTAAACGAAGCCGTACGGCAAAATGGTTTCCTTTGGCCGCACGGGAACATTCGGATAGGCTTGCCGCCCCAGCGGGAGGGTGGCCTGAGCAATCCGATGGAGCCAAACACAAGTATGAACAGGAGGGGAATTTTTTTTATGCAGTATGTTTATAGCATTTGTCTGATGTGTACTGTGAGATGTCCTATCAAGGTTATGGTCAAAAATGATGATGTGAAACTGATAGAGGGGAATCCCCATGTTGCAGGCATTGAAGGCAGTATATGCCCTAAAGGCGCAGCAGGTGTCAACCTTTTAAACGATGACCAGAGAGTTAAAAGCCCTCTCATTCGAACAGGCCCCCGGGGCGCCGGGCAGTGGCGGGAAGCAACCTGGGAGGAAGCTTTGGATTACGTTGCTGAAAAGCTTAAAGAGATTAAAGAAAAACATGGCCCCCGCAGTATTGCCCTCACCGAACGGGCCCACCTCAATTCCCACATAAGCAAAACATTTATGAAAGCCATAGGATCTCCCAACTATTTTACCCACGATTCCTGCTGCAAAGGCTCTCTGAATACAGCCTTCCGCTCCATGACAGGCTATGCCGACGGAAATGCCGGCCTGGATATAGCAAAGGCCAAACATGTCATACTTTATGGGCGAAATTATTTTGAATCCATAGAGCTGAAGGTTGTAAAACAGCTCACCCAGGCCCTGGACAACGGAACAAAGCTTACTTACATTGACCCGAGAATAACGGTAACGGCCACCAAAGCCCACAAATACCACATGATCAGGCCGGGTACCGACCTTGCTCTGAACTATGCCCTTATGCATGTAATTATTAGAGAAGGACTCTACGACAAGGAATTTGTCAACCGCTGGGTATTGGGCTTTAAGGCCCTGCAAAGCTTTATTGAGCCTTACACCCCAAAATGGGCCGAGCAGGAAACAGGAATATCGGCCAAGGAAATAATCTCCCTGGCAAGGGAGGCCAGTGAAGTAAAGCCTTCTGTCATTTTCCACTACGGATACAGAAGCTCCCATTACACCAACGAGGTCTATTTCAGGAGATCCCTCATCATGTTGAATGCTCTGATGGGGAACATTGAGGCCCCCGGAGGACTGTTCTTCAAAAAAGGAGCCAAAGATGCAGGCAAAAAAGCTCTTGGAAAACTGGTGGACCAGGAACTTCCCAAAGTAACAGAGGAAAGATGCGACGGGGTTGGAACTCCCAGATTTCCCACTGCCGATCCGGCCCACGGTGTGGTTCAGTTGCTGCCCAACGTGATACTGTCGGAAGATCCCTACCCTATCAAGGCTGTACTGGTGTGGCGTCACGATCCCATGCTTTCCATTCCGGACTATGAAAACAATAAGCAAGCCTTTAGCAAGCTTGATCTTTTGGTGGCCATAGACATTCATTTCAGCGAGACAGCATGGCTGGCCGATGTTATTCTGCCCGAGTCCATCTACCTGGAGAGAGGTGATTCCATCCAGGAGGCAAATGGATTAAAACCCAGTCTGGTATTAAGAAAACCTGCCGTAACACCACGGTACGATACCAGACCGGGCTGGGAGATAATGAAGGAACTTGCAGACAGGTTAAACATAGGAAATTATTTTCCATACAACTCCCTGGAAGATTTGTGGGCATACCAACTGGAAGGCACCGGTATTTCAATAGAGGACTTTGAGGCCAAGGGCGTGGTATCCCTTAGTAAAGACCCCATCTACTGGGAACGTCAGGAAGGCCTGAAGTTTAAAACCCCTTCGGGAAAAATTGAATTTGTATCCAGCCTATTTGAAAAGAACGGGGTATCCTCTTTCCCTGCCTACGTTCCTGTGGCACCCCCGGAGGAGGGTTCCTTCCGGCTGATGATTGGCCGGGGCATAGCCCATACTCATGTTTCCACTCAAAATATACCGCTTCTGAACGAACTTGTTTCTGAAAACCTTCTATGGATCAATACACGGGAAGCCGAGAAACTGGGAGTCAAGAACGGTCAGATGGTGGAGGTGTCCTCCAGCCGCGGCACAGATACAATTCGGGCCTTCGTCACCGACCTCATCCATCCCCATGCCGTATTCATGCTGCACGGATTTGGTCGGAGAGTTCCGGTACTGACCAGGTGTCACAATAAAGGGGCCTGTGATACCCTGCTGGAAGAGAATATCACCGACATGGTGGGAGGCAGCCCGGCCTTACAGCATGTTCACGTCAAAGTAAGGCCAATCTCCTAAAATGCCGTTGCGTTAAAACTTTAATCTTTATCTAGGAGGGGTAATCATGAGCCATTATTATCTTTTTCATGACGAAAAAAAATGCATCTCCTGCCGAGCCTGCCAGGTACAGTGCAAGATTAACAAAGGCCTGGGTGTGGGTCCCAAGCCGAACCAGGTTATTGATGTGGGTCCGGTTAAAATGGACGGACGGCCCAGGGCCACATATGTATTCATGTCCTGCTTCCACTGTGAGAAACCCTGGTGTCTGGCGGCATGCCCCAGCGGGGCCATTCAAAAGCGTTCCAGTGACGGCATCATATTCATCGACCAGGAGTTATGCGTGGGTTGTAAAAGCTGTATCATAGCATGCCCTTGGAGTGCGCCCCAGTGGGACATGAATAAAGAAATAGCCGTTAAGTGCGACTACTGTAAGGACCGCATTGATACGGGACTGAAACCGGCCTGCGTAACCGCCTGCCCCACTGACTGCCTTATTTTTGACACTGCGGATCATATACCGGACGCAAAACGTATAAGGTATGCCAAGGATATTTTTTCTGGAAAGACCATGAAATAATGAGGTGGGTATATGGCTGAAAGTTCCTGCAAGGTAAAAGTAACCGAGGATATTATAAACTCCTTTTTAAATGAGGAAGCCAACTGTAATATCTGCCGACGCATGTTCAACAACATCCTTAAACAACTTGAAAGTGTCCGGGTAGGGAATGCTTGTGACCTGGATGTTATTGAATCCATTGGTCTTTTAGCAGGTGACGTGATCAACTCATGCCGCTGCGACTGGGGCAGGCCGGTGGCTGAAAAAGTTATTTCAGTTATCCGGGAAAATATGGGCGATTTTATAGCTCACATTGAGAAAAGGGTGTGCCCTTCTTCCGAATGCCCCCAACTGGTCATTGCGCCCTGCCAGGAATCCTGTCCCGCAGGCATTGACATCCCCAATTATCTTGCCCTGGTGGGTGTGGGCCGGTATGAGGAGGCGCTGGAGCTTATAAGAGAAGATGTTCCCTTACCAGGCACACTGGGCAGGGTGTGCGAGCACCCCTGTGAAAAGTCCTGCAGAAGAGGGCAGATTGACCGCCCCATATCCATATGCGCCCTTAAAAGGCTGGCCTATGATAAAACTGATTTATTGGAAAGCAAACCGCCAACTCCACAGGGAAGGGTCTACAAAGAAAAAATAGCTGTGGTGGGATCCGGGCCGGCCGGGCTTTCAGCCGCCTATTTTCTTGCCAGAAAAGGATACGGTGTCACTATATTTGAGGCCATGTCCGATCCCGGGGGGATGCTTGCCTATGGAATACCTCCGTACAGACTGCCCAGGGAGGTATTGAGGAAAGAAATATCCTACATTCAGGACATGGGAGTTGAAATAAGGCTTAACAGCCCCATTTCGGGAAATTATGATATAGATGCCCTGAAAAAAGAGGGCTATTCAGCCATCTTTTTAAGCTCCGGGGCATGGGAAGGCTCAAAGCCCACCATTCCCAATCTGGAAAAATTCAAAGGTGTTTTCGACGGTGTAACCTTTCTCAGAAAAATAAACCAGATTCTTTTAAACAATTCAGGCCTCGAACAGTCTGACGTAAAGGGAAAGAAAATTGTGGTGGTGGGCGGCGGAAACGTGGCCATAGATGCCGCCAGGGTATCTTTACGGCTGGGGGCCGATGAAGTAAGGATTGTTTACAGGCGGACACGAGATGAAATGCCTGCTTTAAATGAAGAAATCGAAGATGCCGAAAAAGAGGGCGTAATTTTTGATTTCCTTGCTTCTCCCGTCAATGTGGGAGGAAAAGACGGATACGTCAAATACGTTGAGTGCCTACGCAACTCTTTAAGTGAGCCTGACCTGAGCGGGCGCAGGAGACCTGTTCCCATAAAAGACTCGGATTATAAAATTAAAGCAGATGCCATTATTTTTGCCACTGGCCAGCAGCCAATACTTACCTATCTAAAGGGCAAATTAATGGTAACCCTGGTGGATGTGGCCCAGAAACGTATCGTCATCAAGAATCTCCTTACCATGGAGACTTCTCAGCCCGGAGTATTTTCAGGAGGAGACTCGGTTACCGGTCCTGCCACAGTGATCATGGCCGTCGCAGGCGGCAAAAGGGCAGCCGCAGGTATAGACGCTTACTTGCGCGGAAAGATACTTCTGGTGGATGTTAATAAGAATAAGAGGAAAAGCAAAATATTGCTCCCGGTAACGGCCGAAGAGAAATCCAGACCCAGCCTGATCAATCCTCACCACTTATACCAGGCTGATAAAAAGGATACCTTTGAAGAAATAACATTGCGCATAAGCGAAGAGGCCGCCATGGCTGAAGCCGCCCGCTGCCTTCGGTGCGATATTTGCATCTCCTGCGGAAAATGTATTGATAACTGCCGTAAAAAAATAAAAGTAAATGCCATCCGGCTGGGTTATCTGAACAGCGAAGAGGGGCCTGAGTCTAATTTTGAGCATTCCGAGGAAACATGCATAGGCTGCGGCACCTGTCAAATAAATTGTCCCACCGGGGCCATTACCCTGGAAGACAAAGACAGCTTCCGGGAGATGCGCATGTGCGGTACCCTGATGAGCCGGCTGGAAATGGTTGTCTGCCAGGTGTGCGGACAAACCTTCGCCACGATAAAACATCTGGATTTTGTAAACCAGAATATCAGGGGACATTTTGGGCAAGAACACCGCAAAATAATATGTCCGGACTGCACACCCAGGATATTGTCCCATAACACTTATCAAATCAGGCCATAAGCAGTCAGACCTCCGGCCCTCAAACCAAACTAACGGCCACCAGTGACCTTATAAGCATAAGGCCGCGGTTAATTCCGCGGCCTTATGTTATCCACTTGGACAGCTTGTCCGGATCCAATATCCTGATGCCCCGTCCCTCGTAAATAATACTCTTCTCGGTTTTAAAGGTATTCAACAGGGATGTCACCGTTTGCCGGGAGGTCCCCACCATATTGGCCAGTTCCTCATGGGTTAGCTGCAGGTTTAACATGATCCCACTCTTGGACTCCTCACCACAGCGCTCCCCCATTTTTAAAAGCATCAGGGCCAACCTGCCAGGAGCCTGCCAGCATACCATTTCGTGAATTATGGACTCGGCCTCCCTCATCCTGGCCCCGAGCAATTTTGCCACCTTAAGCCCCAGAATAGGGTGCCTGGACAACACTTCCTCAAATTTATTCTTTCTTATAATAACCATGCTCACATTGTTAATCGCCCCGGCAAAACAGGTTCTTTCACCGCCCCAGAGGGTTTCAGCCAGCCCCATCATCTCACCGGGACTTCTAATACTGCCGACGGTCACCCTGCGACCATCGGGAGAAAGACGGTATATCTTTACCCAGCCGCTCTCGATTAAAAAAATTCTGTCGGCCAGATCCCCCGCCGAAAAAACTACGTGATTTTTGGGATAATGAACGGTTGAACCAACCTCCCGCAAAATCATCTTTTCAATATCGTCCAGTACAGGGAAATCAATATTGGCATTGCTCATGGAAATCACTTCTTTCCCATTAATTAGTTATGCCATAGTACTATTTAGAACATTGGCTATATTGCAAAAATCTATTTTCATGATTTTCAATCATTAATTTTCGCAATTAATTATACACTAATACAAAAATACATGTCAAATCAATATTGACTTATTTTTCCAGGAGGGTTTGCTGAGTATTTTATTGAAGGCAAAAGAGGCCAGTATTTATCGGCTTGTTGATTATAGGTCCTTTGTGGATCAAAAAAGCCTGGTCGGTTTAGACCATGCTTTTTTTCCTTCATAAACTACACTACTTTATTGTTGTTTCCCATATAGAACTTCAGTTCATAGAGCAGATTATTGAAAATATCCTTAACAGACAGTATATCATGAATCTGATGGACATTTTGTCCTACAAATACCACCCCTTCCTCAACCCTACCGGTCCTTGAATTCTCCAGAGCATTCATTATGCAATACTGGCCTGAGCACTGTTTGAGGCAGCCGTCGCACGATTCCGGAGGGGGAGCGTCACCGGACAAAAGCCTGGCGACGAATGTATTCTTTAGAGCCCTCCCTGGCATCCCAACCGGGCTCGGAATAACCGTTACATCCTCTGGTTTTGCCTTTAGGTACATTTTTTTAAACATATCGGATACGTTGCATTCTTTGCTCAATACAAAGCGGGTGGCCATCTGAACACCCTCGGCCCCCATCTTTAATGCCCTTGATATACCCTCACCGTTTACAATCCCCCCGGCGGCAAACAATGGGATTTTAATGGCTTCCCTGATGGCTGGCAGTATTTCGAAGAGGGGTTTGTCGGTACCTAAATGTCCGCCGGCCTCCGTTCCTTCTACCACCACCGCAGATGCGCCGTATTTTTCCGCCACCAGGGCCAATCTGGCAGACGAAACAATAGATACAATAGGTACTCCGGCTTCCCTCCCCAATTTGAATATGTCTCTGGAAAAACCTGCTCCGGTGAATATCAGATCCACCTTTTCCTCCAGGGCTGTTTTCACCATATCGGCAAATTCCCTGACGGCAAACATTATATTAACTCCCACTATTCCTTTACTGAGCCGTTTTGCTTCTCTTATCTCTGCCCGGAGTTCCTCCAAACCCATACCCGTAGCCCCTATCACACCGATCCCGCCAGCCTCGGCCACTGCGGCCGCCAGTGAAGAGGTTGACACCCTGAGTGCCATACCCCCCTGAATAATGGGAAAGGTGGGAGCCAAATCACCTACCCTAAATTTAGGGAGCTGTAACATTTTAATCGCCTCCGTTATATTTTCAAATGTTTAATTTTATATTATTAAAGCTGCTACGGTGCTACTTTTTAATTATAACAGCTGAAAATCAGTATGACTAAGTTTTATTATTACCCAATAATAAAAAAATTACAGTCAAACTAATTCTACGAAATTTTTAAGCCGGTTTCAACACTTATTAGAATAATTAAGATATAAATCAGAAGGTATTTTAAGAAAATCCAAGAAATAGACTAATCAAGTAATGATGTTGTTTTACTGAAGGTGAAATTAATGACCGAAGAAATATTAATAAAACCCTGGCTTTGTACCGGCTGCTGCACCTGCTCCCTGGTCTGCTCCATGATTAGCAGAGGTGAATTCAGGCCTTCCCTGGCTCACATCAGAGTTACCAAAAAGGATTTTGAGGGTATATTTGACATTACAATCTCCTCCACCTGCCGGGGATGTACCATGTGTGCCCGGAGCTGTCCTTCCGGAGCATTAAAAGTTATTGAGATTTCCTGACAAATGCATTCCAGTGAAGTACGACTATAACTCTTATGGGGGTGAACTCCGGAAACTGTATAAAAAAAGCAGTTATATCCGGCAATCTGATATGGAATATTTCGGTTATACCGGTAAAGTGCTGGACATTAATCTTAACAGCGGTACTGTGAAAAAAAAGGATCTTAACCAGGAACTAACAGTTAAATATCTCGGGGGGATAGGATTTAACGCCGAGATATTATACCGGGAGCTTAGCCCCGGAACAGACCCCCTGGGTCCGGACAATATTTTGGTATTCAGCACCGGCCCCCTGGTAGGGTCCAGCATACCCACCTCCTGTCGCACCGAGGCATCCGCCCTGTCTCCGGCCACAGGATTATTCGGCACTTCAAATTCCGGCAATTACTGGGGCGGAGAGCTTAAATACGCTGGATATGACTCCCTGATTATCAGGGGAAAGGCGGAAGAACCGGTTTATATATTGATAAATGACGGTGCTGTTAAAATTATTCCAGCCCATCATTTATGGGGAAAAGATGCCTGGGAAACCATTAAAATAATACAGGATGAAATAGATGATATAAATATCCAGGTGGCCGTTATCGGCCAGGCCGGAGAGAATCTGGTGCGTTTCGCCAGTATTGAAAACGGCCCCTATGACGCATGGGCCCGTACCGGCCTGGGCGCAGTTATGGGCAGCAAAAACCTGAAGGCGGTGGCTGTCCGGGGAACCGGACCGGTGAAAGTGGCACGGCCAGGGGATTTTGCCAAAACTCTGGAAGCAACCCGCAAGGCTATATTTAGTTCACCCTTTTATGCTCCCTTTGAAAAATTCGGTACAATGCTGATCACCATACCCTACCATAAATTCGGCATTCTACCCGGGCGCAATTTCCAAGGCGGAACACCGGACAACTGGATGGAAACCAGGACCCGAAAACAGTTACACGGATTAACCAAACGGGGAATCTCCTGCATGTCTTGCCCCATAGCCTGCGCACACTGGGTGGAGGTCAAAGAAGGCCGGTACGCCGGACTCGAGATGAAAGATATGGAGGTTACTCCGGTAATAGGTTTTGGAGCCGGGTGCGACATCCAGGGACTTCCGGCCATAGCCGCCCTCAGCGGAGAATGTCAGAGGTATGGGCTGGACATGGTATCAGCATCCGCCTGCGTGGCATTTGCCATGGAAATGTACCAAAAGGGATATGTAACAGAAAACGACCTGGGATTTAAACTGCCCTGGGGAGATGAGGACGGTACATTAAAGTTATTGGAAATGTTAGCCCTTCGCAAGGGAATAGGAAATATTCTGGCCGAAGGAACCCGCCTGGCATCGGGAAAATTCCCCGGCACAGAATCTTTCGCCATCCATATCAAGGGACTTGAATATATTCTGGCCGACCCCAGGGGCCGCTGGTCCACCTGGACACTGGGCTGCATAACCAACATCAGAGGGGGTGACCACCTCCGCACCAGAAATCCGGTGGAAAATCTTAAGCACAACGAGAATCCCCTTCCCTATCGCACTGAAAAATTCGGATTGGACGACTACTTCTATGATCATCTGGATATGCCGGGAGATATTAAAAAAGCCGTGTTTGACAATGTCACCAGGGATGTTAACATACCCTTGATGTCTAAATGGTCCGAAGACCTGATTTCGGTATACAACGCCCTGGGAATGTGCATCAGGCCTCCCGTTCTGCATACCGTTGGACCTACCCTTTTCTCCCGCATGTTCTCTGCCCTTACCGGGATTGATATCACAGCGGAACAAATAGCAAAAGCAGGTGAAAGAATCTGGAACACCATAAAGCTTTTCAACCTGAAGCAAGGTGAAAAACCTGAACAGTCGGACTATCCTGACAGGTTTTACAGTGAAGGGCTGAAAACCCCCCTGGGAGACAAAAAACTTGACCGTGATGCTGTCAGTGCCACCCTTAGCGAATACTACCTGGCCAGGGGATGGGATCCCAGGACAGGTGTTCCCAGCCCGCAAAAGCTCAGGGAACTAAATATTATAACTTGAAAAGAAGGTGAAAAGCTAACCGGTGCAATCGGACAAACATATGAAATAGTTTTGTTCCAGAGTTGTATCGGCTATTTTCATAAAGCTCTCCTCGGGATTCCATGTGAGTTGAATCCGTATGCCGTCAAAATAATCAACCTTTTCTATGTCACCAACGGCAACCCTTTTAAATTGTTCTGTTTGATGGATAAAGACCAACTGAAATTTTTCGTTTCTGACAAGCTTGAAACCGGTGTTGCCCACAACCTTATCTATAATAACAACCTCGGGGACGGATTTGTCCAAAAGCTTCTTATTCTTGGTATACCAGTCCAAAGTTCCTGCTTTGACATTTATTTCGTCTATCATATCGTCTTTTCGGAAAGCCAATATGCCCACCCCTCTGGCATGTTATACTAAAAGAATAATTCAGCATTTTCGTATGTAATCCTTCTGACAATGCTATAAAATATGAAAGTTTGTGCATACGAATACAAGTAAAGCTTTTTAATGATCTATATTTTTCAGAATGAGAGGTGATTCTTACGGAAGTTTCAGTCATTATGGCAGTACTGGCTATAGTTTCCTTTATCTTTATCATCAAACTTATTAAGGGTGCTATACGGATGGTGTTTATGCTGGTAATAGCCGCACTGGCCCTATGGTATGCATCGAGGTTACTCTGAAAACAGCGGTAAGCTTTTTTTGCCACAGAGATCACAGAGGCTGCAGAGACAAAAAGAACACAGAGCACTAAATAGGCCGGCTGAAGATATTCAAATTAAGTGTAAATTGCGGAGGTGTAATTTCATGGGTAGCCAGAGAAAAATAGCCATCATTGGAGGTCCGGGAACGGGAAAAACAACACTGGTCAAACAGCTGGATGTGGACTACAGCCTAGCCGGCTACAATTCCGATGTATGTCTGGAGTTCGCCCGTACATACATAGTCAGCTATGGTGTGCCCACCAATATCTTTGAGCAGTTCCTTCTATATGAAGGTCAAAAACAGAGGGAAGCCGAATTCCGCCACTGTGAAATGCTATTTTGCGATAACGCCACAATTTTAAACTATGTTTACGGGCTAATCAGTTGTGACTACAATAACCCCAAAGAGGTTTATTCACTGATGAAGCTTTTTGAGTGGGCCATGAAAGACCTGCCTGATTACCAGATATTCTATGTACCCCGGGAGTTTTCCCTCACCAGGGATGGAGTGCGCTACCAGGATGAAGAATTCGCCGTCATGCTTGACAAAAAGATAAAAAATTTCCTGGATATCATGAATGTGCCGTACACGGTGGTGCAGGGAGATATGAAAGCCAGGGTTAATCAGGTTAAGGAAATAATAGGTTTTGAAAACAGAAGATAAGCAATCTCATTGGTTGCAGGTTATTGGCTGGGTCACCTATTGCCCACTGCCCACCAGAACTTACTCAGCACACGGCTTATCCATGGCTTCAACCAACTTTTTATAAGTCAGATCCAATCCCTCTGATATAACCCTGATATCGCCCAAAACAGGCATAAAGTTGGTATCACCGCCCCAGCGGGGTACAATATGTATATGAAAATGACCGGGAACCCCTGCTCCGGCAATTTCTCCAAGGTTGACCCCTATATTGAATCCCTCCGGGTTGAAAGCCGATCTTAAAAGTCGGGTCATCTTTTGGGTTACCAGACCCAGTTCCAATAACTCATCCTGTTCCAAATCGGTTATGTCACCCACATGCCTTTGGGGAGCAATCAAAATGTGCCCGTTATTGTAAGGATAAAGATTCATAAGGGTAAAAACTTTGCCTCCACGGTATAATACATAATTCTCCGCATCCTTATCAGATTGTACCTTTTCACAGAATATGCACTCCGACCCATGATCCTTGCCAATATATACCGTCCTCCACGGCGCCCAAATCCTCTCCATAGCTTACTATCTCCCTCAATTTTTTTAATGTCTAACCTTCTACGAGTATCATTTCAATTCCTTTATAAAAAACACCATTTATTTTACTTCCACAGTTGATATAATATAGAGCCCCCCTCCGGATATTACACATCTGGAGGGAGGCTTTTTTTATAACCTGACAATCAGTTATACTTTTTGTTTATTTCCTTATAAAATCAGTCACAGCAATATTCTGAAGGACCCCTGCCGCAGCTTCCTGCAAATGCCCATGTCCGCCACCGTACAAGGGCGGGCCGGTCAGCTCGGTATAAGCAGGGATACCGTGCTCATTAATATCCAGCCCCTCTGCTTCCTCCTGCGAGGAAACCCTTATACCCATTGATTTTTTGAGAATAACAAACATTACGAAAGTTGTACCGAATGCCCACAGCGAAACCGAAAAAACTCCCAGTGCCTGTATACCCAGCAGATTGAATCCTCCGCCGTAAAAAAGCCCCCCCTTTTCGGCGAAGAGACCTACCGCCAATGCTCCCCATGTGCCGCATGCACCATGCACAGCTATGGCGCCCACAGGGTCATCCGCTTTGATCCGGTCAAAAAAGCCCACTGCCAACACTACCAGTATTCCGGCTACCAGACCGATTATCACTGCGCCAACAGGCGAAATATATGCACACCCTGCAGTGGCTGCTACCAGGCCGGCCAGCGCACCGTTAATAGCCATACTGGGATCGGGTTTGCCCCATCTCAACATGGTGAATAAGGCGCCTGCTGTGCCTCCGGCCGCCGCTGCCAGATTTGTGGTAACGGCTATGCGGGCAATATTCATATCCAGCCCGGAGAGGGAACTTCCGGGGTTGAAACCGAACCACCCAAACCACAGAAGAAAAGTACCCAGGAAGGCCAAATGCATATTGTGAGCGGGTAAAACATTTAAACTTCCGTCATCGTTGTATTTCCCGATGCGGGGACCCAGCACCAGCACAGCCGCCAGGGCGCTCCAACCGCCCACGGCATGAACAGCAGCTGATCCTGCAAAATCAAGCATGCCCAGATTAGCCAACCAGCCCCCGGAACCCCACACCCAGTGTCCCGAAATGGGATAAATCAGGCCGGTAACCAGCACTGTAAATATCATGTAGGTTGAAAACTTCATCCTTTCCGCCACCGCCCCGGAAATGATGGAGGCCACAGCCATTGCGAAGGCGGCCTGAAAGATAAAATAAGCATATATTGGTATCCTGAGCTGTATGTGATCCATTCCCCCACCCAGGAAGAACCCGCTGGTTCCTATTATTCCCGCCTTATCCAGTCCGAACATTATAGCGAAACCCAATGCGAAATAACTCAGCATACCCAACGTACAGTCAGTAAATACCTTCATCACAATATTCAAAGAGTTTTTGGCTCTTACAAATCCGGCCTCCAAAAAGGCAAAGCCACCCTCCATTAGAAAAATCAATGCGGCACACAATAAAACCCAGACAGTATCAATGCCACTTGCAAGTTCCGATATGTTCAAAGCAGAGTCCATTTTATTCGCCTCCATGAAAATATTAAAACGCTCCCGGGCCTAGTCAGGCCTGGAGCGTCATTGCTCGTAAAAACATATTAATGCTGCCGTTAAGATCTGGGTTATAGGTTATTGGTTATTGGTAACAAACATTAGGCAGAGGCTTGGGGCTTATAGCTTACAGGGCATCGTTACCCTTCTCCCCTGTCCGGACACGAATTGCATCTTCAACGGTGGAAATAAATATCTTTCCATCGCCAATCTCTCCGGTGCGAGAGACATCACATAAAATATTGACCACTTCATCCAACTTATGATCCCTGACCACAATTTCCAACTTCACCTTAGGCAGCAAATTGATACTGTACTCCTGCCCTCTGTAAACTCCAGTCATGCCACGCTGCATCCCACAACCATAGACCTGAGACACAGTCATACCGTGAACGCCCAAACTGCCAAGGGCTTCCTTGACCTCATCCAGTTTCTGGGGCCTGATAATGGCTTCAATCTTCTTCACGGTTTTCATCCTCCCGTTGTGAATAAAAAAGCCCTAACCCGCACACACGGCATTAGGACCTCATCGGCCAATTTGATACAACGCTGTATCATCTACAACACTTATTATAATCTTTCCCGGCCCGCTGATCAACCTATATTTCTACTGAAGATACGCGGCACCCGGGAGCTTACCATGCAAACCACCTCGTAATTGATGGTCCCAATCCATCGGGCCACTTCCTCCACTGGAAGAACGCTGGACACCTGCCTGCCAAAAAGAACAACCTCGTCACCGGAAGTAACCCCGGCAATGTGCCCCACATCTATCATGCACTGATCCATGCATATCCTGCCCACAATGGGAGCGCGCCTGCACTTTACCAACACCTCCCCATTTGAAGAAAGAAGCCTTGAATATCCATCGGCATAACCAACTGGAAGGGTGGCAATAGCGGTCTTTTGGGGGGTTATGTATGTACACCCATAGCTTACAGAAAACCCCGGCGGCACTTCCTTCACCTGAGCAACCCTCGTCTTCATGGACATTACGGGGTGCAGGTCCAACCTGCCCTTATGCACTTCTTCCGAAGGGTACAGTCCATATAGTGATATTCCCGCCCTGACCAGATTAAGTCCGCATTCCGGAAGGTCTATAATGGCAGCGCTGTTGGCGCAGTGTTTCAAAGGAAATTCCAGTCCTTCACGGCGAAGGCTTTCCAGTAGATTTAAAAAACTCTCCATTTGAGTTTTGGTATATGTCTTGTCAGCACTATCAGCGCTGGCAAAATGTGTAAATATACCTTCTGTTTGAAGGTGGGGCAGGGCAGCTATTTTTTTTACCTCTTCTACGGCAGAACCGCAAACCGCCACTACCCCCAACCTTCCCATACCCGTATCGATCTTTATATGAACAGGTATTTTAACGCCCATCCTGCCCGCCTGATCATTTAATTCCAGGGCATAATCGCTGCCATAAACAACCTGCTCCAGTTTATATTCGGCTATCTCCCGGATCATTTTAACCGGTGTATAGCCCATAACCAATACAGGCGCCCCAATCCCGGCCATACGCAGTTCAACACCCTCGGCCGATCTGGCCACAGCAAGGCGGGCAGCTCCGTTTTCCAGAACCACCCTGGATACCTCCACGGCTCCGTGTCCATATCCATTGGCCTTTACCACTGCCATTATCCCGGCCCTGGCATCGGTTACCCTGCGGATTTCTCTGATATTATGGGAAAGTGCATCAAGATCTATTTCAGCCCATGTAGGCAGTACATCCAAATTAAACACCTCGGATTTAAAATTCATTCTCCACGGCTCTGATGACCCCCGGCAGGGAATGCAAAATATCACCTGCCACCAATCCAAGCATGCCCTTTTCCAGAACGACTCTGTCTCCCGCCAGGCCGTGCAGGTACACTCCAGCCGCAGCAGCCCTGGAGACCTCCATTCCCTGGGCCATGAGCCCTGCAATTACCCCGGTCAGAACATCCCCACTACCCCCTGTAGCCATCCCGGGATTACCTGTGGGGTTTATGTAAGCAGTTCCGTCAGGAGAGGCTATAATGGACCGGTAGCCCTTCAGCACCAGCACCGCCCCCCATTCTGACGACCACCGCCGGGCTATGTTCAACCTGTCCTGCTGTATAGATGCGGCGGACAGACCGGCAAGGCGGCCCATTTCACCCGGGTGGGGAGTAACCACCAAAGGGACCTTCACCTTGCCCAACAGGCCGGTTCGACCCACCACAGCGTTTAGGGCGTCGGCGTCCAATACCAGGGGGATACCGGAAAACATAATAATCTTTCTCACTGCATCCCATGTTTCAGAGTTTCCCGACAACCCAGGGCCCAGAGCCAAAACATCGGCCCTATCCATCATACTCCGGATCAATGGAGGGGCCTCCTTTGACACCGTCCCCTCACCAGTACAGGGAACCGGTACCACCATAACCTCGGTAAGCTTTGAGGCCACCGGCAGGTATACAGACTCCGGAACAGCCAGTGTTACCAGGCCCGCTCCAGCTCTGGCCGCAGCCTCTGCTGTCAGGCAGGCAGCTCCTGCCATGCCGCGGGATCCGGCAACGATCAGAACCCTGCCATAATCTCCCTTATGGGAGGTGTTTGGCCTGAAGGGGAGCCATCCTTTTACCTGGTCCTTAACTGTGAGGTTCAGTTTTAAATGCTCACCCTCCAGCAGGGAAACCGGCAGAGAAATGTCCGCCACCCTGAGATCACCGGCATAGGCCACGCCCGGCTCAAGTAACAGCCCAATTTTAGGCAGCCCGAAGGTAACCGTCAGGCTGGCTCTTATACAGTGCCCATTAACATTCCCAGTGTCAGCCTCCAGTCCTGAGGGTAAATCCACTGCCACCACAGGTTTCTGCGAGGCGTTAATGGCTTCAATTATCGGGCCTGCATAATCCTTTACTTTTCCCTTAAAACCGGTTCCGTAAATGGCATCAACAACGATATCGGTTTTTACCAGAAACAACCTTACCGCATTGAAATCATCTTTCTGGGTAATGGTATAAACCTTTTGACCCATCCTGTGCCATATTTCAAGGTTGGTGGCGGCATCCCCGGTGATCTTATCGGGGCTTTCCAGCAGGAGTACCTTTACGTCAACACCCATATTAAACAAATGCCTGGCAGCCACCATTCCGTCTCCACCATTATTACCCTTTCCGGCAAATATGGTCACAGTCCTGCCCTGTGTACCGTCCAGCCTTTCCAAAACTCCCTCCGCCACCCGGCGGCCGGCGTTTTCCATAAGAACTATACCCGGTATTTTGAATTCCATCATAGCCTTCTGGTCAATCTCCCGCATCTCCTGGGCGGTAGCCACTTTCATTGATATTGCCTCCTTTCACAGCCAGGGCAAAGGCCACAGCAGTAACGCCGCCGTGGCTGACACTGATCATCACCCTGATAATTCCCCTGTTTTTGGCTATCCTTCCGGTGTTACCGGTCAGCACTATCTCTGGAGCCGCATAACCGGTTCTTCTGACCTCAATATCAGTCCATCTACAGCCGGCCAGCCCGGTTCCCATTGCTTTTAAAACCGCTTCCTTGGCAGCAAACCTTGCCGCAAGGCAGGGGTAAGGATTTTTTCTGACCAGGCAGTAATCCAGCTCAGCCCTGGTAAACACTCTTACTAAAAAATTCTGTCCCTTCCTCAATATGACGCTCTTTATACGATCTATCTCCACAATGTCGGTTCCGATGCCTTCTATCTGCATAAATCCTCCGTTAAAAACTGGGCTTTCTGTTTCCGGTTGTTTCCAAAATTCTCCGTCAAAAAGAAAAAACCTGCCCGCAGCAGATTTTTGTGGATGACAATATTCTGGGCAAAAGAACTCCTTTTTTATACATATATAAAGAATAAAACGACACCATTACCCGAATACAGGGAAATGGTGTCACATTCTTTCCGGTATGCTTTTTCATAAGAGTTGGCTAGAAACCCAGTATCTTCCTCAATTTTTTGGCCTGGGCCCGGCTAACCGGCACTTCACTGTTTTCCTTGTCCTCAACCACCAGATTGTAAGTACCGTTGAAGAAAGGAACAATCTCCTTAACCTTGTGCAGGTTAACCAGATAGCATCGGTGTGTCCGGAAAAAGATTGAGTGGTTCAGCCTGGCCTCCAGTTCCTTCAAGGTGAACCGGGTAAAAAGCTTATCTGAGAAAGTTTTAATATAAATATAATCCTGCTCAGTAAAGGCATAGTATACATCCGATTCGGCCACCAGAACAGTCTTGCCCTGTTTTTCCGCCGGTATTCTGTCAATTTTTATTTGTCCTTGCTGGGAGGCCGCCGACCTTGTTTCCGGCTCCTGAGGTTCCGGTCCCGCTGGAGGATCGGAAAACGAACTTTCCTGGGTAATCTTTATTACCTTATCAATTGCCTTTTTCAGCCTTCCCGGCTCCACCGGCTTGAGAAGGTAATCCACCGCATTTACATCAAAGGCCTGGACGGCATATTCATCGAAGGCGGTAATAAAAATAACATGCGGCTGCCGGGGTAGTTCCTGTATGGCCGCCCCCAGTTCCAGCCCAGACATACCAGGCATAGATACGTCCAGAAATAGAACCTGATAGTCCAGGGCATTGATTAGCGCCAGGGCTTCCTGGGCATTGGTGGCTTCCCCTACAATCTCGATATTTTCAAAACTGCTCAATGCAAACCGTAATTCCTGCCTTGCCGGATATTCATCATCAACTATCAGTGCCTTGAGCTTCATTTCTGCTTCCCTCCCCATTTGTTGGTTTACATATCAGGGGTATCCTGATAAATATTGATGTACCCTCACCCGGTGTACTATCTATCTGCAAACCGTACTCTTCTCCAAATAATCCCTTTAACCTCTCGTGAACATTGGACAACCCCACCCCGTTGCCGGAGCCGTAACCCAATTTTAGTATCATAGGCATTTTATCAGGCGGTATGCCCACCCCATCATCCTTGATTTCAAAATATATTTCTTCCTCTTCTTCAAGGTAGCCCCGAATCCATACCGTACCCTGCCCCTGCTTAGGCAGTATCCCGTGCTTGACGGCATTCTCCACCAGAGGCTGTATGGTCAGAACCGGAACCTGATAGTCGAAAAGTTTTTCATCAATATCACGAATAATTCTCAGTTTATCATGAAAACGTGCTTTTTCAAGTATTAAATAGGTATTTAGATATTCAATCTCTTCCTTAATTGAATTGAAATGGCCATGCCTTTTTAATGCGTACCTGAAAAATGAGGCCAGTCTTATAAGTAGTCTCCTGGCGGTTTCAGGCTTTGTTCGGCTGAACATGATAATTGTATTCAGTGTATTGAAAAGAAAGTGTGGATTTATCTGGGCCTGCAGAGCATCCAGTTCAGCCTTGGTAACCAACCGGGCCTGCCTATCCAATTCCGCCAGTTCCATCTGGAGACCAAGCATTTGCGCTACGCCCTCGGCCAGTTTGACATCTGCCGGGCTTACGTCACTCTGTCTTACCTGATAAAGCTTAACAGTGCCAATTACCTCATCCTTGCACTTCAGAGGGGCGATAACAGCTGATTCCAAGGGGCAGTTTTGCACCGGGCAGATTAACCCATACCTATTTTTCACCACCATCAGCTCGCCGGTGCTGATCACCATTTTGGTGGCGTCTGTCATAATAGGCCCCCCCGGCTTATGGTGATCAGACCCCGTGCCAATATATGCCAGAACCTTTTCCCGGTCTGTAATGGCCACTGCGGCCACATCGGCTATTGCTTTTATGATTTCGACTGTCTTACCAGCCGTATCCTCGTTTAAGCCCCTGCGAAGATAAGGCAGTGTTTCATTGGCAATGCGAAGAGTGGGATCCAAAGGGTGGTCTTCCAGGGTGCACATCCTGCCACCCTTTTGTAAATATCTGACTAAATAGAGAGTTGTTACAGATCCTGTTGTCAGCATTACTAAACCGGCTGCCCAGGACGGCATGCCAGGAGTCAAGAATAGCATAAAAGCTATAATGTTGGCCGGCAGCCACCTTGAAGCAAATTCTCTGATCAGAATTACATCTAACATTTTACACCTCAAATTGCAACATCTACATATTAACCCCCGACAATGTGGTTCTAAAATTCTGAACATTATTGCAAGTATTATTCGACAAATCCTTTTTCACTCCTCTAATTAATTGATTCTATCAAATGGTCATGCCAATTACCACCTATTACAGTCTGGAAAATATTGTTTTATTGAACAATATCGCAAAAAAAATCGCCTGAAGGGCGATTTTTTATCGCTTTAGTGGTTATATTCTTTCATTGCGCCCTCCTGAATATGACAATTCCGCTTTCCTGGCGGGAGTAAACCTCCGATTTACTTTCAAGATAGGCCAGGTGTGCCAATGTCTCAGTCAGCGCAAAACGAATTTCATGGAGTGTGAGGTCTGTACCAAAAACTTTGGAACATATCTGATAGGCTGTGGTTCCGGCACCGGCCAAATCGGCTATGCGGGAAAGCCTTTGTTGATGGTGAGCCAATAACTCAGCCACCCTCCCGGGACAGTCTGTGACAACAGATCCATGGGCCGGCAAAACCAATTCCACAGGCAAACGTCCGATGCCCTCAAGGGAAGAAAGAAAAAGCTCCAGGGGGTTGGGGTGAGATGCCGGCCATAGACCTATATTTGAAGATATTTGCGGAAGAAGGTGATCACCTGATATCAGCAAACCGTCACTCTCACAAAAAAAGCAGATGTGTCCGTCAGAATGACCCGGTGTATGTATAATATCAAAGGTTCTCCCTCCCATATCCACTTTCTCCCCTCCTGACAGCAGCAAAAGCGACGGGTGAGGCTGGATATAATTAAAAACACTCACTATATTATCTAAAACTTCATTCATTAGGTTGGGAGGCATCCCGTTTTCCTTAAACAACTCCCCAACCACCGGAATATTAACCCTTCCCTTTTTCCACATTTGATCAACGAACGCACTCTCCGTTCGGTGCATAAATACAGGCGCCCCAGTCAGTTCCTGAAGCCATCCGGAAGCCCCGTAATGATCTGAATGATAGTGAGTTACATAAATCCCCTCTATATCAACATATTTTAAACCCATATTTTTAAAAACATTTTGCCATATCTCGGTAGAACAAGGAAAATTAAGACCCGTGTCAATAATTACCCAACCGCTTTTACCCCGCAACAGGTAACAGTTTACGTGATCAAGTTTGAATGGAAGCGGGAGCTCAATTTTAAAAATATTGGGAGCCACTTCCATCATATTAACCTCCTACCGTATTTAATTACTACCTGTTATTATTAATTTCAACAACGAAATCAAATATCCTGCTCACCCTCCATAGCTGAATAATGTTTTTAAAATTCTACATCTTAATGATAATATCGACAGATTAAACAATATATAAATTATGTATAATTAAATGCATGGTTTCATTATTATCCCATAACTAGAAAATGATCTCCATCATTTCGGCAAACAAATCCCCAGCCCTTAGAATACCCACTATCTTGTCGTCTTCGGTCACTGGCAGCATATTTCTCTTTTGCCTGAATAATTTATAGACGGCTTCCTCCAGGGTACTGTCGGCACAAAGAGTAATTGAGGAAGGCTCCATAATGTCACGGACGGGTTTTTCAGCCATTTCACGGCAGAGGTTGGTAAAAAGACCCCTCATGAAAACTGGTTCCACCCAGTTACTGACATTCCATCCCCTATACCAGTCATCCCTAAAATTAGGAGGCTGAACAGAGGCCAGCAACTCTTGAATACCTACAAACCCTACCAGTAATTTGTTTTCAAAAACCAGTAAACAGTTCATTTCTGAGCTAAAATCCCGGTTGCTCATGGAATTCCTTAGTATGTAAGCCGCATTCTTCACGGTAGTATCGACCGAAACCGATGAAAAGCCTTCCGCCGGGATCATTATCTCCCTCACCGTTTTTTCCGCATCTTTATATCCATCAATGTTCAGTATCTGTTTTACAGGAAACCCCATTATTAACTCCCTCCTTAAACTGGTTTCGTAAATACATTATGCATATAACATGCCGGTGGAGCTAAACTTATTGCGCAAGTCTTTATACACTATGCTTCTCGCAATTTCTTCCGCCCTGTCTTGCACGATGTCGAGGACATGTGATATTATATACAAAATGGCTTTTAGCTTTTCATTGGCCTTGGGAGGATATTTTTTTTAATTATGCATGCTCCTTTTTTCACATTCACTTGGCAGTCAAACTTCCATAAGCGATCCTTCATCCGGAGATGGTGTTAAAGAATTCAAGGAGGTGTCAACATGCTGACAGAATGGGTTGAAAAAAACCTGGAAGGGCCATTCTTCTGCGCTGAAATGGTTAAGGCCCGGATTAATATAGCACAGGGAGCCGATCTTAACCTGGGTACAGTTAAGGCAATGGCCTCCTTTGGCGCTGTATATATGGTTCTTTGCGTATTCTGGTATGCAGAATATATTGCCTAGGATTGTGAATTATGGTCTATTTATTTGTGTCATATTTAGCATTGCCCACGAGAGCCTTGTGGCTACCAATAAGAACCTAGGAGAGTGTTGCAAAACTATATTAAGAGGTCAACAAAGTACTTATTCGACTACAACCGGAGGCTGTTCAAAAAGCTCCAGATGCAAGGCGCGGCAAGTCTTCAAGCGGAGGCGTACTCCTTGTACGTTGAGCATTGAAGCCGCCGCCGCAACGCCGCAGATGGACTTTTTCAACAGCCTCCTAGGATATCCCCAGTTGGTTTAATATGGGTTTAGTGATGGCGATAAAATCTGCGAATCTCTTTGCTGTATGGGCTACATCTCCCTGGACGTTTTCAATGGGAAGCAATATCTTCAACCTGTACTTTCCGGTGGCCTCCACCTTGGGGAGTTCTCTTTCCAGATCGCTTCCCAGCTTTTTCTCAATCTCCGACTTTAATTCCAGCAGAGGTATGAAAACATTTTTTTTGTGCCCATCCATGACAAGGTCCAGCACCAGTAATTCCTGCCCCCGGTTGGGTCCCTTCCTGGGTCTGGTTCTGCCTATCCTGTAATACACGTCAATTTTATTGAAAACCTTCACGCATTTCCACGATTCATTTATACCAAGACTCTGGCCCGGCAGCGAATAAATAATGTTTATATCTATAAGGGACAGTATTTTTTTTACCTCGCATAGAACCTCACCTATAAACTCCTCAAAGGACTTTGAGGTCATGGGCTGGCTTTTCTGAAGAGGCACATTTTCTTCTTTAAGCCACCTTTCAAACCAGTCCAAAACCTTTTTATGATCATACTGACCATCGGGTCCGATTATTGTCTTAGGCATCCTGCCTTTTTCAACATCCTGTAAAAAGGCCTTTTTCCTACGGTTAAAAACTTGAATAAATTTTTTCTCGGTCACGGTATACCGCTCCCTTTTATAAACTGTTTTAAACGATAACAGCAGCCTAGTCAATAATAATTCCACACCAACCCTTTATGCCCATAAATGGCAAGTATCAGTGCCCGCCCGCTTTTAGCACTCCGGACGCCGCCAACGCAAGTATCAGTATCTCGACAATCACTATAGCAGTATATATTTTGTCTTTTTTGGCAAGGTATGCCGGAAGCAGAATGAGATAGCCTATTATAGTAAGAATCCCCAAAAAAGCTATTCCTAACAACGTAATAAAATCTCCATACCCCAGCATGCCCAGCCATCCCCATCCGTGGGGCGCCTTTGTTACCTCAAGATAGTCTGAAGCTCTCATGCCCCAGTAGTTTTGCATTTGTGAGGGTTCAATATAAGATGGCATGATCCCGGTGACATACAATATAAAAGTGACCGCCAGTATCAGAATACCCAACCAGGAGCCGTACAGTAAAAGGTTTGCATATTTTATCTGCTCTGGAGAGACCGCAGGTACTCTGGTTTTTTCAGCCGTATTATTAATTTTCAATTCAGCCATTTTTGATTACCCCCATATCCCCAGTCCCTTTAGAAGGGACCTTATTCCTGCAAACAGAAGCATAACGATAACCAGGTATCTGACTGCCTTTGGCTTAGCTCCCGCCAGCAGCCTAACCCCCACCAGAGACCCAAACATTATTCCCAATACCGACGGCACTGCAATAATTGGTAACACAGCCCCCTGGTTCATGTAAACCCATGCAGCAGAAGTATCCGTTATTGACAGGAGGAATTTGCTTGATCCTACAGCTATCTTAAGGGGAGTTCCCATCAATAAATTCAGCACAGGAACATTGGCCCAACCGGCCCCCAATCCGAACATGCCCGCAACAGTTCCTATAAATATGAACATGAATAAACCTTGAGGGGTTCTCCAAACGGTCCAGTCAACGGTCTTACCGGCGGAGGCCTCGTAGTAGGAGCCCTCAATACCCAGCGCACGGCTTAAGTGATCCCTTGCACCCACGGCAGGGTACTCACTGTTTTTTGAAAAAACAAACAGCAGGGCGATTAGAGTGATGGTTATACCCAGGGCTGTCTGGGTTATGTGTGTGGGTAGCGCCAGCCCCAAAAAAGCCCCAACAATACTGAAAGCGGAAGCTATCAAAGCCACCGGCAGCGCCAGCCTCAAATTAGCCAGATTTGCCTTAAGTAATCCGGGTCCGGCCGCCAGAGCGCCGGCCAGCGCCACAACAAGTCCCGCTCCACTTACAAAATTCAGGTGGAAGGGGAAAAAGCTCCCCACTATGGGCACAAACAGCACACCGCCGCCCACACCCGCCAGAACAGCCACTATTCCCATGACAAACGTTACTACGAAAAGTAACAAAGGCCATACCCACCAGGGAGTATCCGGGCTTCCAGACGCAGCCTGCACCGACGCCGCCATGTTCACCGCCACCGGGGATGTGGCTGCCGATGAAAATAACAAGCCTGTCTTATCAAAAATAGAATCAAGCATTTTATATCCCCCTTATGACCCACATTTTTCTCCCTCAGAACCGTAATACATAGAAAAATTTTTCATTGAACAATTACTTACTTATTTAGTCTGGATTATTACACCGTTTTTTTGGCCTCCCCCTTTCTTTACAAAGCCATAAAGCCCCATGTCAACCCGCAATAATGCCCGCTTTTCCCCGTCAGGTTGGCATCTTTTCTTTACCCATGGATGCAAATGTCCAGAAAGTGCAAAATCCTACTTTCTGCCCGGTGTACTGTGTGATATAATGCATTCATATAGCAAATTAAAAAGTTGTCAGGCCTAATAGCACGCCGCTTGTACGTTATTGGACAATTGTCCGGTCACGCAAGATGCCGCATCCGGTCTGTGAAAAACTATTGTATGGTCATTACCTTATGCATGATCCATGCCAGCAGACAGACTGCTGAGGGCGCTCTTTTTACACTACACCTCGTCTAACTACCATCTGAGAAATGTCTATTATCAGACAGCTATTTGAATTTTTCCACGCACCGTGCGTTGTGATATTAGTCTCAATCCAAACGGCAGTTGTTCGATATCATACAAACATTGGGTAGGTGAATCAGATTGCCTTTAATAACTAGTCTTTATGAAAAATTCATCCACAAAAGCCTTAGATTCCAGTTTCTGGTAATTATTTCATCCCTGCTTATAATCCCGGTTCTGGTTATGTTTTACGATGTTTTCCTGGCTTCCAAAAGCGATGAGGTCTTGATTATGGATCATGAAGAGAAACTGAGCTCCATAGTACAAACGAAAATTGTGCCGGCGATAGAAGAATCTGTGAATAAAAAAATAAAAGGAGCCAAGTATGACGCCTTAAATCCCCAGTTAAGGGAATATTTTATTAAGGATGCCTTTAACGAAGTTGTGGAGCCTCTTGTGTCCAGCTTCCCCGGTGTCAGATTCGGCCTTTATATTCCGGAAAGCAAGCAGATATACGTGCACGGGTTCCTTCACCAGTATCGCCAGCTTTCTCCCGACGAGGTCCTGGAGAGAGAAAAAAGAATAATGAACGAAGCCGACTCGGGACTGGTGGCGGTAACCGCCAGCCGCAGGCCTCTGGCCCGGCTGACCAGCAGCTTAAAGGAAGAAACCTTTGAATACCTGACCCCTGTTTTTGTTAATGACGAACTGGTGGCCGTGGCATGGGCCGACGAAAGGCTGCATCCTATATTTACACAAACCCGAAACTTCAGAACAGCAACAAGATACATTGCGCTGCTTGGCCTTTTTATAGGGGCTGCCGGGGCACTGCTGGTAATCCATAATCTGGCCAGCAGCGTTTCTAATATAAAAAAGGGACTCAAGGACATGGAAAGGGACATTACCAGACTCCTCCCTGAAATGTCTGGAGAAGTAGGACAAATAACAATGGCTATAAACAGGATGGCGGTTGCCCTTGCCGAGAAGGAAAGACTTGAGTATGAAATGCAGAGATCTGAGAAACTGGCATCGCTGGGACGATTAGTAACAGGAGTGGCTCATGAGCTGCGTAACCCCATCGGTGTTGTTAAGGCCACTGTTCAGGTAATGGAAAAGGAATATTCCGATGCCGCCGGCCTTGATGAATTTACCGCCGTCATAAAAGAACAGGTGGACCGGCAAAACAAGGTAATCCAAGAACTTCTGGACTTTGGCAGGCCCAGTAAGCAGATGGTACAGCCGGCAAGCATTAATTCGGTGCTGGAAAAAGTGCTGACATTTACCTTGCCGATGCTCCGGCAAAACAGCATTAACCTACAAACTTCTCTTGGTCAGGATTTACCCAAAATAATGGTGGACCCTTCAGGAATCAAGCAGGTTTTCGTGAACATGATACTAAACGCCATTCAGGCCATGCCCGAAGGTGGAATTCTGACCATAAAAACCCGCCTTCAGGACAATTTCATTTGCACCGAATTCAATGATACCGGTCTGGGAATAGAGCCGGAGGAGCTTACCAGGATCTTTGACCCTTTTTATACCACCAAGGATTCCGGAACCGGGCTGGGACTCTCCATCAGCCACCAGATAATAGTAAGCCATAACGGAGCCATACATGTGAGCAGCACGCCGGGGGAAGGCTCCGTTTTCAAGGTCATTTTACCCTTAAAGCTGAATCAGGGAGGCGTAGACCATGATACCCAAGATACTGGTTATTGATGACGAGGAGCACATGTGCTGGGCACTGGAGAGGGCCATGAAGCAGGAAGGCTACCAGGTGCTGACCACCACCCGGGGCCGAACCGGGCTTGATTTAATCAGGGAAGAAGCTCCCTCCTTGATCATCCTGGACCTGAAAATGCCGGAAATGGACGGAATGGAGGTATTAAAGAAGGCTAAGGAGCTCAATCCCAAACTGCCGGTTGTAATGCTTACCGCCCACGGAACCATAGAAACCGCCATAGAGGCCATGAAAATAGGGGCTACAGACTATCTTGCCAAGCCCTTTGACCTTGACGAATTAAAAATGGTCATCCGGCAGAATCTTGTGATGAGCCAACTGGTTAGTGAGGTTAATTTCCTCCGGTCCGAACTGACCAAGAAATACTGGAAAATGATTGGTGAGAGTCCCGCACTGAAAGAAGTGCTATATTTAATTGAAAAAGTTTCCAGCAGCAACGCCGCAGTGCTGATAACAGGTGAAAGCGGAACCGGAAAGGAAGTGGCAGCGGTAGCCATACACAAAAACAGCCCCAGGCGCGACCACCCCTTTGTGCCGGTAAACTGTGCGGCCTTGCCGGAAAACCTCTTGGAAAGTGAGCTGTTCGGGCACGAAAAGGGCGCTTTTACCGGTGCTGTGGCAAGAAAACTGGGTCGTTTTGAAATGGCTGACAGGGGCACCCTTTTCCTGGATGAGATTACTGAAATGCCATTAAGTATGCAAGTAAAACTTCTCAGGGTTTTACAGGAAAAATCCTTTGAAAGGGTTGGAGGAAACGAGACTCTTCATGTGGATGTAAGAATTATTGCAGCCTCCAACAGAGATATCAACAGCGCCATTGAGAAAGGACTTTTCAGAGAGGATTTATATTATCGACTGAACGTGGTTCACATAAACCTCCCTCCGTTACGTGAAAGAAAAGAAGACATCCCTCTGCTGACCAGCCACTTCATAGAAAAATTACGGCCAACATATCTGGTCAACGGCATTAGCAACGGAGCCATGAAGCTCCTGATGAAATACCATTGGCCCGGCAATATCAGGGAGCTTCAGAATGTTCTGGAAAGGGCAGCCATTATTTCACATAGTAATGAAATAACTGTTGAGGATTTGCCTAAGGAATTTCAGATCGGTCCCGCAAAACCCGGCGCAGACATGGTGGTCGGCCTGCCTGAAGGAGGAATTTCCCTGGAGGATCTGGAAAAAGAGTTAATAATAAAAGCCCTGGAAAAAAGCAAAGGCAATCAAACCAGGGCCGCTCAACTCCTGGGGATAACCAGATCCGCGCTCCTCTACCGCATTCAGAAGCATGGACTGAGTTAAAACCCGAAAGATAGAGTATTATTATTTAGTAATCCGGTGGAAATCTTTTATCTTTTAAAGAAAAATAAATAAAAAAGAAGGATTATAAATCTTTCATGAGAATATTTTCAATAACCAAACACAATAGTAAGGTTAATTGGAAAATGGTAATTTAATAGCGGTGGTGAACCAATGATTTCTTCAAGCGGGGAATTACCTGTTGAAATTAAAACCCCTCAAGGGCCTGTATTTATTGAAGGTCCGGTTAGTGAGGACTATCTGAAAAAACTTCAAATGAATGATGGACTGTCAAACTTTCGTACGCCCGACAGGCAGCATGAGGCATTGCGAATTATTTCCAGAGCTCCGGAGGGGCTTGTTTATATAGCCAGAACAGCCGAAGAAATACTGGGCTATGTTGTATTCCACTACCCCAGTCAGTTTTCCAGGTGGAGCAAACATCCCAGGATTCTGGAACTGGGCGCCATCGAGGTAAGCAGTAAATCCAAGAGGCTAAAGCTGGGAACACATTTGCTTAAAGCCGCCTTCGCCAATCCTGTCATGGAAGAGTACATTATTATAACAACGGAATTTTTCTGGCACTGGGATCTAAAGGACAGTGGTCTGGATGTGTGGAATTACCAGAGAATGCTGACAAAGCTCTTTGGGTCAGTACATTTTAAAAAGAGGCGCACAGATGACCCGGAAATTTTGGAACACCCTGCCAATATGCTTATGGTAAGGATAGGCGCCAGGGTATCGGGCACATATACCAAAAGCTTTGATAACATGCTTTATCAGCAGTCCATTGTTGATTAGAATCAAACATTAAGTTATCTTGTTTCTTTCCGATAATAACTACTTTAACATGCCCCTGATCCGGCTCGGTTGAGGAAATTATATATACTGGGCGGTTAAGGTTATTCCTGAACCTGAAGTCCTTCTGATCTCCGGCCACCGTAGCATCAAAACCTGGCGGAACATACTTCACAGGCATTGAATGGGGATAGCGCTCAATAATCTCAAAACCAGACAAAAGAACTGCCCCGTAAAGGGTTGTGGAAACCTGGCATACTCCTCCCCCATAGTCATCAACCAATTGACCATCCGCTATCACTTTAGCCATGAGGTAACCGTTTTTTTCATCGATGGTCCCCACAACATCATTAAAGGAAAATATTTCACCCGGTTTAACCAGTTTACCGTTCAGTTTGCCGGAAGCCCTGACAATATTATTCACCCTGCCCACAGATCCAGCCTCAAACAGGGTAGTACACTCTCCCAATATATCAGTAAGGCCTGAAAGATCCTGTTCCCTTATTTCAGGTGCAACTATTTTAGGAGTAATGGCTAATTTTAGTTCCATGCCCGCACTGAAACTGTAGATATGCCCGGTTATTTCTGCAAGGTCCATTTCGCTCCCTTCCTTTCCGGGAACGACATTGACCTCATTTTTGTCCAGTAGCAACCGTGCATTCAGGGGTTTTATAGAATACTCACCGTTTATTCTTTCCAATTCCCTCTTTAGCAGTTCGCTGTGAAATTTCAACGGCAGCTTGATGTCGGTGCTCTCAGTTTTATTTCCCAAAAGCTCCGAAACACGGCGCATCAAAGAACCTGAACGCCCTACGGCATAAGCGTTGGCTACTGCCTCAGGGTAATCGTAATAGGCTCCTACACTTTTCAGGGGCATAATCCACTGACGGTCTTCCGCCACCAGGACAACTTCAAGACCTTCCGGGGGCGTCAGTGTCTCTCTCAGCAATTTTTCGGCCTGTTCTGGAGTGAGCCCTCCCAGCGGGAATCCTGCAGAGGTAACACCGGGCAGTATTCTATCTCCGTAACGCCCAGTCAATATAAACCCCCCAAAAAATATAGTGAGGGATATCAGCAGCATTATAATAATAGAAAAGACAGCCACTCTTTTGAACATTGACAATAATTATCACAGCTTTTTTTTGCTTTTTATTGCACTTCAATCAGTAACATTCATGGTCAGCTCGATATATTTATCCACGGATAGGGCCTTTTCAATTATTTCTTCGGTGATTACCTCACCTTGATCCACTATTACCTGCCCACCAGTCCCGGTGATCTTTTTAGTGGCCTTTTTACCGGCCAGATACTGGCGCTGCCTCGACTCAAAAACCTCCACCGGATCGCTTGCCGGCTTTTTATCCCTGGCCTCGGCAGATCGTGTCGGCTTAACTGATTCAATTACCACCACGTCAGATTTGGTTTGGGACAGTTCTTTAACCATGTAGCCTTCATAACCGTCCTCAATAACCAGGAACTTTGAACCATATGTCAGCACCTTTTCACCCGGCACCACAAGCCCGCCGCCATCCTCGGCAACAACCTCACAGCCCATTATTTTACCTGACTGCTCGTCCACCACGTATTCCGAAACTGTACCTATGAATTTCCCCGATCTGGTCATTACGCCAGCCTTCACGACCTGTATGTTTTTATCAAGAATTGACACCAGCTCTGCCTTTGAACTTACAGGAAAGACATCACTGCCATTTAATATGGTAACGGCAAATTCGCCAACTCCCAAAACGGCTTCATATGGAAGCGCGCGCATCTCTGAAAACCAGTTGACCCTGTCCAGCAAAAGGCACTCAACCTTTCTCTGGTTAGGATTGACCACTATTCCCGCCACAGTTCCCAATTTATTTCCCGATGATATTTCTATAACCGGAAGACCTAAGATCTGTTGAGTTTTTTTCATTATATTTCTCCTTCTAACCGTTTAATTTTTGTTTTCACCTCTTGAGCATCACCTGGATCCAGCGCATGGCCCCAAACGACATCCAACATTTCCAATACTGCCAGCGACTGTCCTTTATGCCCCCGGGCCAGGTATATGGAGCTTATCTCTATGCACAGCATAACTGCCAGCTTTGGCGGGGGCTCCATCCTGAGAACTCTGAAAAAGTCTTCCACAGCACCGGCGCTGTCTCCGGAAGCCAGGCTGTCAAAAGCCCTGGCCACCATTATGCTGATTTGGCTGTCACCCACCCATTCCTGTTCATCCCGGGTTTCCCCGCCGGAAATATCACCGGCCGTTCCTTCAAGCTCCCACTGCTCTTCGGTAATCACTTTTTCAGTCTCTTTCAGCAGATTGCCCGGGTAATCCTGCAAAACCGCGCCGCCATCCGCATAATCCCTGTCTGATGATGTGATGGCTTCTTCCACTGTGGCAACCTCATCCACCACATCCAAAATGGTCATTGCATCCCTGGTAATTCCGGGTTTATCAGATTCCTCCCCAATAACGACCTCATCAAGGATCTCCAGCATATACAGTGAAACCGGGGGAATACACTCTTCAGATTGGGCTTCCCCTTCTCCCCGGGGTTCGTCAGTGGAAATTTCCTCCAAATCATCCTGAACTTCAATTATTTCTTCCGCACCATATTTCCCGGGCAAATGGGCAGCAACAACCTGACTGGCACAGAGCGCAAGAGCATCAACTTCTTCCTCCTCTACTGAGAAAAATCTGGTTTCTATAATGTAAAGAAGAGCTGCACCGATCATGATCAAAAGCCCATATAGATACAAAACCTTTGGATACGGCACCCGGGAAACCAGGAACGGATAAAGGATACAGTAGAAAATAGATATTCCAACGGCTATAAATAGTACGGGAGCCCTTATAGCTATCACGTGGCGTAAAATATACAGGCACGCCAGCATGATGGCATTGGCCAGAACGACCATCAGGACAAATTCAAACATCATGCACCTCGGGAGATAAGTAATTGCCATAAACATCTATTAAAATACATTAAAGATAAAAAACTATTTTGTCAACATTTACACTTTGTTGTATATTCGCTGTGCGCATTTCGGTTCCTGCCTCAAACCGTCTAAAAAAAACCGCTCCCTCGATAGTTTGATCAAGAGCGGCGGCCAGTGGATTTCTTCTGTTGACAATGGGACGAGCGCCCTATGGTCTGCGTGGTTCCCAAACCAGAATACAGGACCTATTCTGAGTTATGAGTTTTCAGTCCTGTTAACGATTTTTAGACTCTCCTTATTTTACCGTTTCCCTCAACCTGGACCGTTCCCCCCACCACAATGTCATCGATCCACATGGTAGGCTGGGCGTCACTCACCGGAACCCCCTGCCCGTCTTTTCCGCATGTGCCGATGGTGAAGCCCAGGTCTTTTCCGACCATTTTAATATTTTTTAATACCTCGGGGCCGTTCCCGGTCAGGGTGGCCCCCCTGACCATAGGGCCTTTTTTGCCCTCCACGATCAAAAATCCTTCAGCCACATCAAACACGAAGTCACCGGTGGTGGTATTTACCTGACCGCCTCCCATTTTGGTTACCAGTACACCCCGCCCCGCCTCCTTAATAAGCCGATGGGGATCTTCCCTCCCAGGAGCAATGTAAGTATTGCCCATCCTGGGAACAGGTTTATGCTGATAGGATTCCCGCCTGCCGTGTCCGTTGGATTCTGTACCGTCTTTCAGCGCAGTAAGCCTGTCATAGAGAAAATCCTTTAAATGACCGTTTTCTATCAGGGTTACCTTTCTGGCCGGAACCCCTTCATCATCAAAACTGTATGAACCGTATTTGTCTTCCAGGGTTGCGTCGTCAATTACCGTTACAGATTCCGAGGCCACTGCCTGATCCTTCCTGCCCGTGTATACAGAAAGACCTTTTTGAACCAGATCGGCCTCCAGTCCATGGCCGCAGGCCTCATGGACCATGGTTCCGCCGGCTTCTCCGGCCATCACCACCGGCATCTTGCCCGATGGGGCCGGCCTGGCTTTTAGCATCTCCACCGCTCTGGAGGCTGCCGCTGCAGCCATGTCCCGGGGGCTGTTGCGTTGCAGCAAATCAAATCCGGCCATGCTCCCAACAGCCTCGTAGCCGGTCTGGATGGTGCCTTCAAGGGAGGCCACCACCTGTATCATAAGCCTGGTCCTGATCCTCTCATCTTCCACATATTCCCCGTGGCTGTTGGCTATGGTTATATTCTGAATGACATCGCCATAGCCCACGATAACCTGTTTAATACTATCCGGGTTTACATCCCTGGCTGCCCGGTCCGCAGATTCCACCGAGTTCACCTTGTCTTCGGTCTTCACATTGTCCGGTCGGACCCCGAAATTAAACTCCGCCCTGGGCTTTACCTTTGTAAGGTCAATGTTGTAGTCCTTTTTATCTCCCCTGGCCGCATGGCTTACTATCTTGGCGGCTCCGGCCATGCCCTCCCGGGTAAGATCATTGGTGTATGCATAGGCCGTTGAATCGCCGGATATAACCCTAATACCTGCGCCTATGTCAAGGCCAGAGTGCACTCTCTCTATTTTGCCTCCCTCACATCCGATGCCGGTAACCCTCTTGTGCTCGATATATATGTCGGCAAAATCTCCGCCATTCCTCAATGCTATCTCCAGTACCTCTTTCAGGACCTGCCGGTCAACCAATACAACCACCTCAATGATCTGTAAATCTTACCATCATGTTATATTTTAAGCCCTTAAGCATTATTTGATACCGTCACTGTTATGATCTGAAGGAATTTCCCATGTTATTATACCCAACGACCGCCTTAGCAATGACACCCATGATGACTCCCTTTACCTTCCCCGTCAGCCGATCCGAAATCCTTTAGGCTGCTGGCATATTCGGAAAGTTTTTGGTCAACCAGGTGGAATACCGTTCCCTCGGGGTAATTCCCCTTTTCATCAATCTCCCCTGCCCCAACCCCGGTAAGCAACTCAATCCCTTCTTCCACCCGGGAAACTGCATATATGTGGAATTTTCCCTCGGCTACAGCCTGAACCACCTGGTGGTTCAGCATAAGATTATCAATATTTCTGGCGGGAATGACCACTCCCTGTTTACCGGTTAACCCTCTGTCGCGGCACAGATTAAAGAACCCCTCCACCTTTTCAATGACACCACCTACAGGCTGTATATCGCCTTTCTGGTTAACCGACCCGGTAACAGCAATGCCCTGACTCACCGGGAGGCCTGAAAGGCTGGACAGAATGCAATAAAGCTCTGTACTGGAAGCACTGTCACCGTCGACCCCGTCATACAACTGCTCGAAGGTTATCCTGGCCGTAAGCTGCAGCGGCCTGCTCTGAGCAAACTTTACCCCAAGGTAGCCCACCAGTGTCAGTACTCCCTTGGTGTGGCTACTACCGCTCATGTCAGACTCTCTTTCAATATTGACCACACCCTCCCTGCCCATGAAGGTGCTGACGGTAATGCATGAAGGACGCCCGAAGGAATAATCTCCAAAGTCAAGTACTGACAGGCCATTTATCTTTCCTACCGACTCACCGTCTGTGGCCACCATCAAAACGTCTTTCAGCATCATCTCCTGCATTTTTTCCTCTATCCGGTTGTAACGGTATATTTTCTGATCTATGGCCTTCATTACATGGGAGGATCCCACCATGGGGGCGTTTTCAATTTCTGCCCAGGAGGCCGCCTCATAGACCACCTCGATGACCTCGTTAAACCTAGTGGACAGTTTATTCTGGTTTCCTGCCAGACGGGAACCGTATTCTATCAGTTCGGCCAGACCGGTTCTGTCAAAGTGCCTGAGGTTCTCCCTGGCGCATACCGCTCCCACGAAGGCTGCGTAGTGGGCAAGATTCTCTTTGGTACGGGGCATTTCGGTATCGAAATCCACCTTGACCTTAAAAAACTTCTGAAAATCTTCATCCATGGTTCGGAGCAGAGTATAGATCTGGTAGCTGCCCACTAAAACCACCTTGAGGTTAAGCGGAATGGGCTCCGGCCTTAAAGACACCGTGGGAACCATGCGATACTGTTCCCCTATGTTCTCCACCAGACACTCCCTGTTTTTCAGTGCCCTCTTAAGGGTATCCCACACCCCCTGATCACTGAGAACATCCTTTGCCTGTAACACAATGTAGCCACCATTGGCCCGATGAATGGCCCCTGCCTTAATCATGGTATGGTCGGTGCTCAGCGTGCCCATCTGGGTGTTATATTCTATCTTTCCGAAAAGATTATAGTAGTTGGGGCTGTTCTCAAATATTACCGGTGATCCGTTAGTTTCCGCATTATTAACAAAAAGGTTAACCCGATATCGATCGAAAAGTGCCTGGCCTTCAGAATATATTCCAACACCATCGGCGCCCCCGCCGGGCTTTAGAATCTCCAGGTTGGCGGCTATATCGTCCAGTATCCCCTTCAGGTATTCCCGTACGCCCAAAAAATTGCCGTACTTTTCCTGTATTTTCTTTACCAGAGGGCCTGCCGCCACCAGCACAATTTGCTTATCCAGGTCACCTATTTTTTGTTTGGTTTCCCTTTCCAGTTGACGGGTTGAGGATAGAACCTCCTCCAGCCTCTGCTGCAGGACCCTTCCCTGTTTTTCCAACTCTTCCTGGATTTCCCCCGGCAATGCCTCATACTCATCAACGGATAGCTTCTTCCCGTCCCTGGTGGGGGCAAAATAAAACCCGTTCTGCCCCTGCTTCATAATCAGACCTGCATCTGCGGCCTCCCGCCTTACTCCGTTAATGGCCTTCTCAATCTCATCTTCCAGTTCCTGCACTATGGAGGACTTATTTTGCTCGTAGGCCTCTCCCTCAAAGGCCTTGGGGATTGCCATTTTCAGGTCTTTAATAAGCTCTTCCATATCTTTTTGAAGGCATTTACCAAATGTGGCGGGAAGGGGAACGGCCTTGGGGCGGTCAGGATTCGCAAAATCATACAGATAGCACCAGTCGTCCGGAGTATTCCCCTGTCCCGCCACCTGGCCCAGCACATCGTTAATATATGTACTCTTGCCGGTTCCAGTGGGTCCAGCCACATACACGTTATATCCGGGGGCATGCATGTTAACTCCAAACTGCATAGCTTTAACCGCTCTTTCCTGACCGATGAAGTCCTTCAGCGGCTGTACTTCTTCTGTAGTTTCACAGCTCAGTTCGTCGGGCCTGCAGTACCGTCTCAGCTTTTCCACCGGCACACGCACCTTTTGTTTAATGTCTGTCATTTTAGAAACCCCCAAATTAGCACCCTATTTTCTCAAAATAATACTTTATCAGACTGATTAATTCCTTCTTTTATATTGTATTTAAATTACAAATTGTTAAAAATACCATTTGACTTCTTTTAAAAGTTTTTGTATACTTATCATTGTCAATGAACGGCGGCGGGTTGTAGCCACCACGGTCATGACCTTATGGAGCTGTGGTGTAGTGGTTAACATGCCGGCCTGTCAAGCCGGAGATCGCGGGTTCAAGTCCCGTCAGCTCCGCCAACATGCCACGGTAGCTCAGTTGGTAGAGCAGCGGACTGAAAATCCGCGTGTCGCTGGTTCGATTCCGGCCCGTGGCACCAACTAACATTATACAACAAAATTAATGCGTGCGGAAGTAGCTCAGTGGTAGAGCATCGCCTTGCCAAGGCGAGGGTCGCGAGTTCGAATCTCGTCTTCCGCTCCATTTTATGTCCGGCGACATAGCCAAGTGGTAAGGCAGAGGACTGCAAATCCTCCACTCCCCGGTTCAAATCCGGGTGTCGCCTCCAAAAAATCCAGTATTGGCAAGCCTTTCGGTGGATGGGGGGCTTGTTATTTTTTTTGCTTTTGGCTTTTTGATCACATTTTGATCACATGGAGTACCGAACAACCTTTTTTCTAGTTCCTGTGCAGCCTGTCTCTGCATCCCCGGCACAACATGGGAATAGGTGTCAAGTGTCAACCGGACTGAGGAGTGTCCTAAACGCTCTGCAACGATTTCAGCCAGATATACGGAGGCAAACAGTCCGAACCCAAAACCTTAAAAGAAATTCTGGATGAACTTTATCAAGAGAGGAGTCTTTATTTTAAAGAACACCTGCCCACCACTCTGTTTTGGCTTATCACCTGCTTATCAGTATCGAGCATAGTTTGCGTAGTTGTGGAGATAACCGTCGCTGGTCTACGATTCGGACACAGATGTCAACCCATCAGCGGAACACTGTAATATTAACTGATGCGGACAACAAAATCCATCATATCCGGGTTTCCGGCATGCCGGAAAAAGAACACCTGGAAATCTACCGCTTGCTTCGGGTGAAAGACCCCTTAAAAAGGAGGCACAGCTTGGCTGGATCGAGGTTGTAGTGACCGAATAAATTTGAAGAATCCAAGTGCGGCAATCTTTTTAAGGTTTTTAATAGAAAGTTGGGCTAATAATTTTATACTTTTTGCCTGCAAGCCTGGTTACCCTGTATGTCTATACAGTCAGACAGCAAACATATATATTGTTCGCCATTTTTACACCTCCATGGTAACATAAATTAGGACTCCTGGAAATATTCACTGAAAAATGTAAAAACCGGGCAGCAACCCGGCCAGCAAAAACATATTCATTTTAAAACAGACATAGCAACAGTATAGGGGAAGGACCCACGTCTACCATTCAGGTCACCTTGTTCCTTTTATAAATTTTTATTTTTCTGCTCGATAGCAATATTAATATTGAACATCTCTGCAAACTCCCGGGAAGCAGTATCATTAAGCGTAAGATGACAGCTGCATGCCTCGGAAACGAGGAGAAAAAACAGTTTTTCCAGTTCAGGCTGGTCAATTATTTTAAAAAGGAAAGCACACCCCAAAATCCCCAGTGTCCTCGGGTTGTCCATTTTGAGTTCCCCGCATACCCTTGCCACCAGCTTATCATTCGAGGCACACAGAAAACCTTTTTCATAGGCTGTGCATATCCGGTGTCTGTCATAAACGGAAAGTTGCTTCCACGTCTGGCCCAGTTTTACGAACAGTTCATAAGCTTTAGCTGTTTCAATAAATACTTCTATGTAATCAACTTGTCTTTTGATTTCATTGAGCTGTTTGTCGCCTGTAATCTCAGCCATGAGTTCCAGGGGGATATACAGTTCAGAAAAAACCAGGTTTAAAATATGCAGGGAGTTCAGTTCGTAAAAATCAAACAATACACTGGCATCCACCACTGCGGGCCGGTTATAAAATCGCTTCAGATTCATTTTCACTGTACCATTCCCCGGTCAGTATTCTTGCCTGGGATAAAGGTATCTCCAGAAACTCGGAAATCTTGCTCAAGGAAATCTCTTCACGGTTAAACAGCTCTTTGATTACAGCCAACCAGTAAGCACTCTTTTTGATTGCCTGCATGGGCCGGGGCTCTACCGTTGAATAGCCGTTTTTGTTGAGATACCCGATGTGGATACCTTTCTGTTTTTCCGTTATATAACCGTAATACTCCAGGGCATATATCAGGCATTTGGCGCTGACCTTAGATACACTCTTGACCTCCAAAACTTCCCTCAACACAAAGTCCCTGTTTTTAAACATGCTTTTGTATTTTTTTATTAAAGACCTGGATACCAGGAAACACATGGCAAAATGGTTGGCCACTTCTTCGTTGACGTTTCTCTTTTTGCCGTACGTGTGGCTGAAATAGTTAAAGCCCTGTAAATACTGTTCCTTGTGAAAAATCAGGTGACCCAGCTCGTGTATGGCGCTGAATACCTTCCTTTCTTCCGGTATTCCTGCGTCGTCGTTAATAACAATAAAGCTGCCGTATTCAGCGGAATATGCGGACACGGCGAAAACAGCATTATTATCGAAGGGAAATGCCAGCACGTTGATTCCGTTTTCCTGCAATATCTGGTAATAGTTATCCGGGATTACGTCGGCCACTCCGAAATCTTCCCGCTTCTTAACTGCTATTTCTTCTATCAGCTCTTTTTCTTCCCTGTTCAGCCTGCTGCCGGAAATCCGAAGTTTATAGGATTCCGGCACCAGCACCAGCTTTCTTCCGGAAATATCCAATAAATCGCAAGTATTGTTGACTCGCCTCACAATTTTCTCGGCCAGCACGCTGTCAAAGTTTTCTTTGGGGTTATCCGCCCTGAACATAAAAGGAAACCCGTGGTGATCCTCAGCAAGGAAGTAATCAAAAGGCTTGTTAAAGTAACCTGCAATCCTGGCCAACTTGCCGCTGTCAATAACCTGCCTCCCCTTCAGGTAGCTGGTCATCGTCTGGCGGGTCACACCGACAATCTCGGCCATATGTTCAACCGAGATGTTTTGTTCTTCACGCATTTTTTCGATGTTATTACCAATTATAAAGGCCATATCCATGCAAATCCCCTCCGGTAAATATATTTTACATTATTTAATTAAGATATTCAACAAATGTAAAAAATAATTACCGGCTATCAGGACTTCTTCCTTACATGTTGTCCTGATTTACAGCTGTATAGAGGGCAGACATTTTCAATACATTGGCAGACAAGATTTTGTTCCTACCCCCTTCTTTCGACCTGTACAGCGCTCTGTCCGCCGCTTCCAGCAGTTCGCTGACGTCTTTCCCATCACTGCCGAATTCAGCCACTCCTCCACTGAACATGGACCGTAGAGTCTCCCCTGAGGACAGCCGACCTTCCCTACCCTCCCACTCCCGGCGCAGATTATCCGCCGCCGCTAAAGCTTCCTCCCGCCGACAGCGGGGAAACACCACCACAAACTCCTCCCCACCATAGCGGATCACCTTGTCCGTCCTGCGAACCCCGGAGCAGAGAAAGTATCCGAACTCCTCCAGCACCTGATCACCGGCCTGGTGGCCGTGGGTGTCGTTAATTACCTTAAAGTAATCAAGGTCGCACATAAGGACCGAGAACGCCTCCCCGCTTATGTTATACCGCCGCACCTCTGCGCCAAGGCAGCTATTGAGGGCCAGTCTCCGGTAGCAGCCGGTCAGCTTGTCCCTCTCTACAAGCTTTCTGGTGTGATTTTTCCTGCTTAACAGGTCCTGCATGTTTGAAACGATCAGCCTATCATAACAAGCATCAGCCCCGGCCCTATAGTAAGCGTCTCCGGTATCCCCTATAATAGCTACCGGCAGGGAATAATTGCTGCTTCTCAGCTCTTTAATAAACTCCTCTACACCGGAAGAAGGCGCAAAAACCACAGCATCCGGCTTCTCTCCGTTCTCCAGCTCCCTCCAGAGAGAAAAGGTGCTCGTAAAACCTTGAAATCCACACCCGAAACGGAAGGATAATTGATGAGCCCGGCCACATACACGCACATTTTCAATGTCCCGGGCCTCCCCGCCTCTACCATCCTGGAAACCAGCCTGCCGATACCACCGCCTTTTTTCAGGCAAACCTGCACACACCCCAGCCGAAACTGATCCTCTATCGCTCCCGGGTCACCTTCTCCGAGCAGAGCAATTAGGGCTGGTTTTTCCAGCGGCAGCCCCTGCCGCCAGTAAGGAAGGGAGCGGGCCACCAGCAGGGGGTCGGCGCTCACCGGTACGCAGATTGCATCAGCCGCTTCAATGACCTCCCGGGCATACCAGGCCATGGGATCCGATCCGGCGTCAATGATCACGCTTCCCTGAGCTTTGGCTGCACCCAATATTTCTTTCAGGTCATCTCTTAATCCGGTATCCCGGTCGTCAACATGGGGGTCCAGCACCCAGGCAGATCTTCCGCAGTGAGGCGCTTGCCTTCCCCTTGCCATACAGCACCAGGGGCAGTCGCTTTCTTATGGCGCAGTTTACCCCGGCCGGATCCTCCGGGATTTCCAGGTGGCTAGCCGCCCCGTCAGGCGGGCGACATCCCTGGGGTGGTAAAATGACTGCCTGGAAATCCTGTTTACTACCAGGAGATTATTGAACCTTTTCATTAGTTCACCCACCCCGTGGCTGGTGGCGGCCTGGACACACCTTTGGTAGGTTCGGCTACCAGCAGGGTCACATCGGACATGGTCGCGGCGGGCCTGACGTGCGGGAAGTGCATCTCGCCCCCGGCGTCGATAACCACTGCTTCAAAAGAAGCAAAGTGATCCAGTATCTCTCCCGGCTGCACGGGGGAAACTCCTTCAGACTTTCCTGCCCCCCTGGGCCGGTCCCGGAAGAACGGCCAGGCCGCCCCACGCTTGCAACAACAAATCCCCCGGAAACCGGGGGATTTGTTGTATCTCAACGGTGCCGGCTCTTGCCGGCACCGGGGTTTTGAACCAACAGGGGTATGAATTCAACGTGCGATATATTCCACATGGGGATTTTATATAGGAAAATAATTCCATATATCGCATTGATTGACAAAGGATGTATCTGCGGGCAGTGCTCATGGATACACCTTTTAAGAAGAGGTGCGTCATTCAATCCCGAGTGCTTTGAATACCGCATCTTCCGGGCTGGTGTAAAACGACGTTTGAAACTTCGCAAACAGGTCAGAAGGCACCATTGCGATATCGGCGGCAGAAGACAGAGGGAGCAGTATTTTTTTCGCTCCGGCATCAAAGCAAACCTGCAAAGTGTTGGCAAGTTCAGGTACCTTGCTGATCGTACCGCCTATGCTCATATTACCCAAAACACACATTTGCGATTGTACGGGCTTTCGGAGTGACGCGCCACACAGGGCAACAAATGCGCATAATGCCAGCTCTGACGTTGTTCCAACGCCCTGGCAATCCGCTATGTGCATCAGAAAATTGCTGGTATCAATACTGATTGAACCACTTATAAGCTTCTTGTTAGCCTTGAAATAGTTTTGTGCTGTTTTAAGGTTTTCCCTTGCCTCACGGTCATATCCAACACCCGTTACTTCAAACTTTCCGTTACCGCCCACCACTTCCGTTTCGAGCTTAAAGACGCCGAGCATACCGGTATCTCCATATGAAACCGTATAAACATGACCGGGTTTGCCCTGTCCTTCGGGGATCAGTTTGCCGGAACCTTGCTCCGGCACAGAAACAAAATACTCCTCAAAAGTCTCGTTATCCAAATAGGAAAAATGAACGTCATAAAACTCCATGCCGCCGATCCTTTTAAGCTGTTCCTTCACCCTGCGCCGTCCTTCAAGGGCGTATACCAGTATTTCAGCAACATCTTCCTTTGAAAAATGGCCATGAGGGTAGAGCAGTTTAATCATACCTGATACAGTTTTGCGTACGGCAATGACATCCCGCTGATTCAAGTCGCCGCCGAAGCGGAAATAGCGTTCAAAGGTATCGCCATAGGATCGCTTGCGCATCTCGCGAAAAAACTCTGCGAGATAATCGGTGATAAAGCCGTATTCGTTTGTAAGGAATTCCGGGCGCATCTTGGGAATTTCCCAACCGGGCAGGTAGTAGTGCATACGGTCAAAAAAAGCGCTATCATAAGCCATAGCCGCCGGGAACGGTTCAAACAGGTGGGATGTTTTAATCAGCACATCCACACTCTGGTTGATATTACCCACGAAAACCATGGAAGCGTTCGCGTTTTTTTCCTCTTTGCCCCTGGCAAAGGAACCAGACGCCATAAAATCCTTCATAATCTGGATACCGTCTTTATCCTTGAAGTTGATACCGGCAACCTCGTCAAAAGCTACACAATCCCACATGCCAACAAGCCCGATGGTTTTGTTCGACATGTTGTAAAACAGGTTTGCAACGGTGGTCTGTCCACCTGAAATCAAAATGGAGTTGGGGGAGATTTCCTTGTAGATGTGGGATTTCCCCGTTCCACGGGGGCCAAGCTCACATAGGTTGTAGTTATTCTCCACCAAGGGAATCATCCGCGCCAGCAGATGCCACTTTGTCCTGTTTTCAAACTGCGTCGGCTCCATACCGATGCTTCGCAGCAATACATCGATCCATTCTTCCTTTGCAAACTGCTTTCTGCCGTCGAAAAATTCCTGCATATCCATGTGTGGGAGCTGAATAGGTGTCAATTCCTCAATTTCGAAAGGGCTGACCTTATTTTTCTTGCCACCTTTGGGTGCGTCAGAGTCATATTCGTCGTAGCGCGCCTCAAGTCGGTTGTAATTCATGCGCAGGATACACCAAATACCCCCGGATAGCAATTTCTCATATTGTTTGATATAAAAGTCTGCCACGATGACGTTTTTAAGATTGAGATTGGAAAAAACCGCCCGGTATGTATCGCTGTACGGGTCAAGTTTTGCCTCCACCTTATCGATGACTGTATAGCTGCCCATCTCACGAATTTTGGATTTTATCTTCTCCGCTTCATCGGGGCGCACAAAATTATCAGCGATAATGTCCTTGACCCGCTGTACGCCTTCTTCGATACTAACCTCGTCATCGGTGGCACAGTACATTCCCAGCAGATATTCCAGCACATAGACGGGCACATTCGCGCCTTCTTTAATTTTCTTTGTCAGGTCTTTACGGACAATCTTACCCGCAAATGCTTCCTGCAAAAGAGTATTCACACTTTTGCTGTTTTCTTCAAACATAACCTGCCCTCCTAAAACTGGATACTGCCGCCGAAAACAAGGTCAATAATAAATGGAATCCGCAGATATTCGCTGTTCACAATCTCATCCTCATCCTTCAAAACGAGGTAGTATTTCTTGGATTTGTCATATGGCATATCTTTCAGCGTGAATTTTTCTTTGTATGTTCGCCCATCGGGTTTATCGCTTGTGCTTTCCGCGATGATGATGTTTTCATTGGAAATTCGATTCCCGGCCTCATCGGCAAAGTATGCCGTCACCCGCAGGGGCAGGAGTTTTTCGCCCACCGGCTCATTTTGGAAGAAAGTCAGGTGGGTAATGACGCTGGTGATTTTCCGTGACAGATTGGTCAGGCCGAGTGATACCTTCTTTGCGCCCATGGAGCGGTGCAGGTTCTTGTCGCTCTTAAACCGGATGACCGGTATAACAACCTCCTGCAGGTTTATCCCTCCGTGGACATAGCAACTCCCTGCGCCTTGTATCTTAAAGCAATTGGTCGCGCGGGGAATAACGGCGCGGATGTCTGTCTTATCCTTTGTCAGATAATCCATCGAAAAGACCTGTGTACCCTGCATGTCGATGTTTTCCTTTGTCAGGATGAACCGGCGTTTCACTTCGATGGCGGCAGCGTCTTCCTTGGGCGTTTTATCGCTCTCAGCAAGAGGCGTCCGGCGATAAATATAGCCATGATCCGCAGTAATCAGAATATTGATGGCGCTGATATTGTTTCTAAGCGCTCTTACAAGCCCGGAAAGCTCACGGAAACACTTTTCCGTGGCCTCAAATACTTCGTGCTCGGTGGCCGCGTTGTCTCCCCGGGCGTCAATCGTATTGTGATAGATATAAATCAGCTTGACGCCGGAAAATTTCTCCGCCATTTTTTTACCCATACCTATTACATGATCGTAGGTGGTTACGATAGATTCTTCCTTCACGAGCTTCAATATCTTCCCCCGGTTATCTGTCCCTTTTGTGGAGATGCCGTCGATTTCAATGTCTGCTTTGTCTGTTATGGAAATATTTTTGTGAGGCAAAAGAGACGCCATTCCAGGAGCAGTGTACGAGGGAATCACGCCTAACATGACCTCCAATTCGCTGGACCCTTTTTGCTCCCTGTTGAGTATGGCGCTCAGCTCCACCGCTGATTCATAGCGCAAACCGTCTGAAACAACAACAATCAGCCGCTCGTTATCGGCGACAAACCGCCTGACATACTTATCATAGAAGCATTGCTGCGATGTAACGCCGGGCACCTGCCATGCGCGCTCATCGTCCCAAAGACCGTACCACTTCATGGATAGCTCGTTCAGATACCAGTTCGTGTAGCTGTTCTCCACCTTTTCAAAGAGCGGCCCAAAACCGTCCCGTTCTGCCAGCTTATCGTAACCTAACAGGAAATGCCGGTAACTGCTATCCAGCTTATAATATGTTTTCGTATATTCGTCAAAGAGTTTTGCCACGGTAAACCCAGACAGCTCGGCGTGTTTTTGCGCCAACTCCAAATACTCGCAGGCGTACAGCAAAACATCGTACTCTATTTTAAACTGCGGATAATACCGGCGGTTTTTCCGACTATGAATTACTTTGCGGTATCGCTCATATTCGCCCACCCCTTGGCCGATATTTTCGCAAACCCGGCTGATTATGCTGCGGTCGAATTCTTCGAAGGTATCGCAATCGACAATTTCATCGATACTCCACTTGGATGTGCGCCCGGAAAGGTTCAATCTATCTGCCACAAACCCGGCCAGCTTATTGTACGCTTCCCAAAGCTGGCTGTTTTTCATGAAGTTATCCACGAACACAAAGCAATTGGAATTTGCCGAAACATAGGTCTGCCACTCTTTCGGCAGGTTACCGTTAATGCTGTACGCCAGGTGTGTGCAAAGCAGCAGGATGGCAAGCTTCTCAAGGCTTTGTTCGGGGAAATTATAGCCATACGATTTTTGAATCAGCGCCCACAAAGCATCCATGCTACCGAATTTGGCGATGCTGTCATAAACCGTGCTTTCCCCATTTGCCAGCTCAATCAAGAGCGTCCGCACAACGTTATCCAGATTGGGTGCTGGCAGCTTGCAGAGCGCGGACAGCACCCCTACGTCGATCTTAACCTCGGTATAGGGCGCCAGATGATACCCCTCGAACCGCTTGCAACGCTCGCTGTTGCGGAAGAACAACTTATACCGTGCCACCACATGGCGCAGGGCGCTGTCGATTTTGAAGTTCAGCAGGTTCAGTGATGTTTCGTCGGTAGAAAAGGTCTGGCTGTACTTGATGGTGTCGGTCAGCCAGTTCTCCCGGTTCGCCGGGCGGGGCAACGGGGAATAGACCAGCAGGTTGCCGGTCGTTTCCGTTTCCTCTATGTAAAGCTTTGTGGCAAACATGTTGTCGTCATAAAGCTTGATGATCTTCACGCCCTCAAGCGCAAGGCTGTCAATGTCCTCGGCAAACACGCCTTCCTCGTCGTACCAGAAGACAATGTTACGGACGCTGCCCTGCGACAACTTGCGGGCAAATTGCCGCTCAAGGGATTTTTTAACTTCGGTTAGGTTCATTTTCTTACCAGCCTTTTACGATAATTCGAACTTTTTAGCTTTGCGTATTCGACAAACTCCGGGATTATGTTGTTTCCTTCAAGCTTGTACCGCCGTCCGCAAACCATGTGCCATATGGAGTTACTTCAAAAGTTCTTGCTTCTTGCAGAAGAGAGCCGGGAGCCCAGGCCAGGCCTTCGCTTTTAATATTCTGGCCGGCGCCTTTTACTATATCCCAATTTCTCCCTACCAGCGGTTCTAAAAAACCCCGGCATGGAACTTTTTCCGGGCTTAACACATGGCCCCAAAGGTGTTCACCCTGACCAAGACCGATGCGAACCACCTCTTTGTCCGGATACCACCGTCCGGGAAAACCGGGCAGCCTGATCGCCTCACTTCCATCGCTTCCCAGGATTTGCTCAGGAATCCCTTGTAGTTCCAGCAGCCCAAATCCATATTTTCGCTCTCCACCGATCTGAAGACGCTTGACCAGCTCGGTAAAGTTAACTTCACTGTTTGTATCGTTTTGGAACAGAACAATATCCCCGTCTTTTTCAATTACTTGAAATACCGCTGTTCCAGCAGATTTTTTTATCCAGAATAGTCCCCTTAAATACACAGGTGTAAAGTTATCAGCATCAGTGCGTGATGAAATAAGGTATGGATTGATAAACTCCACTTGATGCAGCAAACCCTCCTCAGCGGTAAAAGTGTCAGGTTTGACTGCGGCGGAAGCCATGGAGCTATAAAAGTCCTTTTCAAAATCCCGCCGGGTTAAAGGCTTGTCCACCAGGCCGAATTGCAGTCCTTTTCTTTCGATGTAACAGGGGAGATAAAGCGTATCGCCTCCGGCACAAAGGTAGAGATTGCTAAAACGAAAGACTTCTCCCAGGGCTTGGCCTGTTTTCAAGTAATCGGACAAAGGAAACAAAGGTGTCAACTTTGCCGTCAGCGCTCCCCAGATGAGCTTGCCCGGAGCATAAGGGCGGGTGCGGAAAAGGTGCATTGTTTTGTGAAAGCCAATGTGCAAAGGGGAGCGAAGACGGAAGGTCCAGGTGTAAAGACTCCAGCTCATTCTGACTCACCACCGCTTTTCAGCCCCTGCCCCGCGCCTTCTTTTTTCAGCGCCTTGGCATGATAACGGGCATAAATAAGTGTTTTTTCGATTAAAAAAATTGCAAAGAATAACTCATCCAAATTTGATAACAAGCCGTTTTCTTTACTTAGCTCAGCTGTCAGATCGGCCGGAGAATTATTAGTAATTAACTTTTGTTCTTTTAGCAAGTTGAAAATGTTGTTTTTAATTTCCCCAGCCCCTTTTTCCTCTTTGCGTGAATCGCAAAAAAGGACCAGCGCATATAGCCCTTGTTCCTGGAGCACACCCAAAGCTTTGGTAATAAGGGTGTCGGCAGAATCTTGTCCGGCCTTTTTTACGTCCGTGACCATCCGGATAGCCTTCGCAGCGCAAACTCGGTCCAGATTCCCATCCGTGCCGCTACTCATTTCCAGCCGCCTCCTCTCCCAAGTTGAGCACCTTGAGGCGGCCCATACCCCGGGTGTTCATTCCCCCAATACCCAGGGAGGCAAACAATTTCAATCCTTTCTCCACCTGGACCTTCACCCAGGAACTCCCCACCTCGCCTCCGTCCTCTGTCTTTAATTCTTTTTTGTTAATCCGGTAGGTATAGCCCGGATTATATTGCACGTCGAATCGAAGGACCGTGCCCCTGGGCAGCGCTTCGTAGGTAAAAAGCGCTTTATCTTCGGCGGCGCCTGTAGCCGGATCGATGCTCACCGAGGTTCTTACTTCCAAGTTATTGTTCACTATCTGGGAAAACAGCTTATCGGAAACCAGTACGCTTTTAGTCTTGATTGTTTCAGGCAAGCCTGTTATAGTATCAATTTGTTCACTAACATCATTATTATCCTTGTTGCTTTTCGAGAGCATAAGCCAGCCAAAATTCAGCCTTTGTCCGCCCTTCTTCAATTGAGCTCCCAGAGGCAGGAAGCATTTCTCCGGGTCAGGAATCTCCCGGTCAACCCCAGGACCCGATAGGGCGGTGGGAGAAGTGACCCACAGCGGCCCGGACATGGAAGCCACCGGGAAAAAGAGGATATGGGCATCGAAAAACTGGGCCAGCCCCTGCATGCTCCCCGTCCCCTTGGAAAACCCATAGGGGATACAGACGGGGCAAGCGGGGTCGGGACGCCCGCAGTGTTTCTCACCGCCCGGTCCACCGCTGCCGGCGCAAAGATACTCATCTTTTCCCTCTTTCCATCTGTACCGGCTGGTAGCCAGAGCGGTATAAGCCCGGGCCGGGCCGCTCACACCAGGACCGGGCACCTTGGGCAGGTTGGTTCCCGGCTCCCGCGCAATAGGCAGATCCACTCTCGCCAATCTGGCGCTCCCGGCACCGATATGCAGAGGGTCCGTGGCAATTGCCAGATAGTTTTTAGTTTCCGAATTACTGGCACACATCTAAATTCCTCCTCGGCTTTATTTTCCCAACCTGCAGGTGCCAGCGCAGACAGAGGTCCAGCAGGCCGTCGTCAGCTGCCTCCAGCAGCTTGTTAAAAAGCGCTCCCTCATTGCTCTCGCTAATGTCCAAGACATTAAGCAACGATGCTTTTACGTGAGCTTCCCACAGGTCGGCGTCTTCGTCTCTTTTAAACCGCTGCAGTTCATCCCGCCAGAAAGCGTAAATCTGAGAAATACTCCACCGTCCTTTATCAAGCCTTTCTTGAAACTCCTTCCACAGTTCGTCTATGCGTTGTATATCGTCTAAAAATCTGATCTCCTCGTCCACCCAGAACCTGTCGGAGGCGTTTTCCAGGTAAGCAAGCTTTAAGCAGGCTTTATCAATTTTGATCCGGTCATTTTTCTGGAGTTTCTTTACATGCACAACGTAATGCCCTTTACCGGTGTAATCAAAAGAATGATCGCCTCTATCCGGATCCCCGCCGTCAACTCTCAAATAAGGGTGCCAGTCGTCACCAATGTCCGGATCTCCCGTCGCGTAAGAAATGGTCCATTTCAGCGGCGCGTTAAGGCCAACCGCCTTCAAGGCAATAGTTCTTTTCTTTCCGTTGTTCGGGATATCCGGTTGATCTTCTATTTGCTCAATCTCCGCATCAATAGGATCACATTTTTCCTGAAATGCGTCCCCAAGCCTTTGGGCGGCGTCCATAGCCACATACAGGGGCGTCCTGCGATGAAAGGCCAAAACTCCCAGATGCAGGGGAAGCCTGTCCCGCACCTTGGAAAACTGCCGGCAGTACTCTTCATATATCCGCTGGGCGATGGTCAAGGCATCACCGGCCGGTACCAAAGCCATGAACTGATCAGGGGAATCATATATTTTGATGCAGGGGATATAACCCTGGAACTTGGCAGGCGCTTCACCGGCGTCTTTAAGTACATAGCCCTCCCGCCAGTCTTTATCATCTTCCCGTTTAATCCTGAGCTCCTGGCCGTGTTTATTCAAATAGGCGGCGATATCCGCAGCGATGTTGTCCCTTTTTGCCAGGATCTGCAGGTTGATGGTGCTGCAGAAAAGGGCCTCTGTTTCATCTACGCATACAGGGCTGAACCGCATTCCCCTAAGCTCCAGATCTAGTGTCGATCCCTGGGACAAGGCGGGATTAGGAGCGATTTTGAAACTAAGGCGAGCGTCTCGCCCAGTCCTTGCAGAAGGCTGCCCGGTATAAAAGCCGGGGATTATAGTGTCAAAAACGTTCTTTTGGGTAAATGCATAGGTGGTTTCCCAAATTCGGCGTATCCGGGCAGCCGACGGGTGTTTGCGGAACAGCAGCCTGACCAGCCAATCCGCTTTTTGATCTTTCTGCGTAAGTCCCTCAGCTATGCCGCTGGCATCTCTTTCGGCAACAGGATCCCAAAAATCTTTTTCAAAGTTACTTACTTCTACTCCAAGCAGTTTTTTGCATAATTCATTCTGTTTACCGCTAAGACCGGTTGGGTCGTCAAACATTTTTTCCAACTGATTTTTTAGATCTTCAGGGGTGGTAATATTTAATGACCCACATATATCTAAATTCTCCTTTTTCCATGTCTCAAACAGTTGGGCGGCAAAGGTACCGATCATTTTATCGGAAAGCCATGCGTCCAAACCAAATTTGCCTATGAGCAAGGCGACCTGCCCGTTGCGATCCGCCACTTCGTCCAGCCAAATGGTGTGCCGTGAATACGGCGCATTGTTCAGCCATTTTTCCGCCCTTTTCTGATAACGCTCACTGCAGGCCTCGCACCTGTCTTTTTTTTCTCTTTTTAGCCTGATCCGGCAATTGGGGCAGATATCTTCTTTTGAAGCGCCTTTTACAGACTTGTTGTAATCCGTTAATAAAGTACTTATATCCCCCACATGCGGGAAGGCAAGCTCATTTAGTGCGGTTTCCCGCTGTCTACCCAATATAATATAGCTGCGGCTCGGCTTTGGAGATATGACGTATTGCAAGCTATAATCAAGCGTTATTTTTCTATCTTTTATTTTTTGTTGTATCTCATTGATTAGGGAATCGGAATCAGAAACAGCAGGAAAAGAAAAGTATATACCCGTAGCATCCCGGTAGATTTCGTTCCCCAGTGGATAGCAAAATTCAACGAGGTTTTTTATCTCAGCAAAGGCCGTTTCAACTGCCTCGCCATAGCCTAAGATATCACCGACTTTCAGACCTTTGGACATAAGCCCTATGCGATCAACGTTAAAGCTCAGGATATGCCACCGCGATTTTCCCCTTGGCTCCGACCAGCCCTCCAGAACAATTTTAGCCAGACTGGATTTTAGCAGCGCAGCGATGGAATGGACGTAGTCATACAGAGAAATTTCGTTCAAAGGCCTTCTTGTTTCTGCGATCGCCAGGGGATAGTAACATTTAAATAATTCCATTGTATCTTGGTATAATTGGTAGGAAGTGTTATCATCGTTTTCAAATCGCTCACTTTGAATCCTTCGCAATAATACTTCCAGTTGCAGGAAAAAATTCTTTTTCAGCTCGGGATCTGTAAGCAGTGGGATTTCCATTTCATAGCCGAATGCAGTGGACATAAAAGATTTCCCGCTTTTTTGTCTCCCCGACTGGTTCCTCCCCGCCAGTTCCTTCTCTATGCCGGAGACGATGCCGTGCGCATCGGCAAGGATTTGGCGCAATCCTTTGAGATTGGTCCCGGTATGTTTATTTATATAGCTTTTAAAAGACTCTACTCTATTTGATTTAAGCTCTCCGGGATTAGAAATCTTAAAACTATTAAATAAACCGGCCCAGGTATTATCTTGCAAAATATTGCCTAAAGCAGTGCCGCAAAAAAAATCTTCGTTACCAGGTTTACATATGTCCTTATATGAATATTTCTCAGTAGAACCTTCTTCTTTGCTCCTAACATGTTTTTCGGAAAAACGGCCTAATAGGTGCAAGTACGCTGCCAGCTCAGCCAGGAGAATAGGTGTGCGGTTATCCGCCAGTTTCTGCAATTGGCTGCTCATCTTAACCTACCTCCCGGAGCAGGAAATTTACTTTTTCCTCTAATTCGGAAAAACTGCCGAAGCAAACCGGGCTGTCAAGTCCCTGCAAGCATAGGTTTCCCCGGCTTTGCTCCCAGGAATCCTCAACGACGCCCCAGCCGAGTGATTTTTTAGCTGAAAAACCGTATTGTAAAAGCAGGGTTTCCAAGGCGGCGGCAACGGTCTTCAGGTCGCAGATGGCTTCATGATTCCGCTTTTTGTTCTGTGTCTCTTCCAGGTGGTGCAGGGGCACGTAAAGCAGCCGGAACATTCCCCTGGCTCCCCGGGGCGCCACCTCGTAATAAATGGGGTTTTTCCCCGCCTTGTACTTTCGGTCGTGGGGGTTGAGCACAGCCATTTCCACTTTGTCCCAAAAGGTAGGGAAAAAGTGGAGCATGCCAGCCGTGTGAGCCGTTTCCTCATCTTTCCGGGGGCCTTTGCCGGCGGAGAAAAGGTCTTTTACCTGCCGGCGAAATGCATCCTGGGCTTTCCTTCCACCCAACCTGTCCAGATGAGCCGCCCAGCCGGAAGGATTCGTCTCCAGGCCTTTTTCCGTTCCAAAGAGAAGGCAGTGCTGCAGCCGTCTGCGGGCAAACTGTTCCGGATTTTTTTCAACCGGTTCCAAATGCTCTTTCATCATCGCCCAACGCAAGCTTCCCTTCCAGGTGGGCGCCGCCGTAAAAGGCACGCCGAAAACCTTATCCACCCGTAAGGGGTTGTCAATGATATAAAAAGGAATGTCGTCACGGGAATAAAAAGGTGAAGCCAGGGTAAGCGGCAGTTCCAAAGACCAGCTCCCTTCCGGCAGCCCATGGAGATCAACCAGGTTGTCAATGCCCAGCAAGTCAAGCTCTGAAAGCCGGCACGCGATATAATCGTTGTAGCTTCCGCCAGAGTGCATCACAGTTTTCAGCCCCGAAGGACTTTGCCCTTCGCCTGTTCTGGCATATGCCTTCGGATCTATTCGATCAGGCCTGCTCCTTGCGTCGGGGAGCTTGCTATCTATGCCCAAAGCGGTAACAAGCAGCCCGGTCCTGGCTCGAAGGTCATTGATTTCAACATATTTCCCTTTTCCCCGGACCAGGTCGTTGATATTTCTCTTTTCCTTTTCTCTTTTTTCTTCCCGGCTCCCTTCCCGTTCCTGAACTGAAAAGGCGGCATAATAATCATAAAGCATTTATTAACATCCCTCCTCTCCTTCGGAAAGACTATCCAGATAATTTAAGTAGTCTTTATTGTCAGGTGAAACCGTATCCCTGGGAGAGCCAAACTCCCGCCATACCGACAGACCGCCCTTACTTGCCTTGTCTCCAAAAAGTTGACCAAAGGGAAAGGGGGCCTTCCCTCGCCCTTCCAGGCTAGCTTTTAATTCATTCAAAAACATAGTTTTTATCTCAAACCGGCCGTCTTCCGGAGGGAGCCAGCCCCAGATGCGAAACTCCCACTGACCGTTATTTACCGGGTAGGCGCAGGAAACGTTGACCTTTGCGGCATTTTTGTTTATCGATTTTTCTTTTGGAAATGATTTTCGGCAATATCCACAAAAATAATTTCTGGCATTTCTGTTATCTTCTCTGACAGTGCCATAACATGAGGGACACAACGTTTTTGTTGAGCCAAATAACCAGTTGGCTACATTTTGCTCGAAATTTTGATCGCCTTTTTCCCACAAAACCTTTCCGCCACCGTAGCGCAGCCAGTTTTTCACCGCGGGAGCTATGGGGACCGAGCCGGATTCTATCCAGTTATTCATCCTAAGATCTTCCGACCAACCCCGGTAATAATCGTTTTGATCTCTTTTTCCCCGTTCTCTAATTCCATCCACTTCCTCCCACCAGTTATTCCCTGTGGAAAGGCGTATTTTCGTAAAAAACATCTCTTTTAAATTTGGCATAGCAAAACTATTGGCTTCTTCCCGGATTTTAAAACCGGAAGGCAACATAGTTTTGAGCGCCGTCAATTGATTAAAAAACGCTGTTGCCTCCACTTTCAACTCCGCTTGTCCAATGATGTCCGTTACACCGTAGCCATGCTGGGTCCTGGCGCCGAGGCAGCCCCAGCGGGTTGCAACCAAAAGCGGCAACATAATTAAAACTGGATCAAAATAAGCCTTGTAAGGAATGACAGATAAGTCTATTTCTCCCCAAAGTCCACTGCCCAAGCGCCAGCCGTTTGTCCTCCCCCTGGGGACAATATTGATTGGCGGGCCGTTAAAAACACTCTTGCCGCCGGCAAGCCGGATCTTAAAAGCGCGCTGCCAGCCGGTGGCGCCAAAGAGAAGGCAGCCCGGGCAGTAAAAATAAATCTCTTTTTTTTGCTGTTCCATTTTTTCGGGACATCGCCCGTCCGAAACAGGATCGCAAACAAAAGTTTTTTCCAGCCCCAACATCAGCGCCTCAGTCCACCAGCGCAGGGATCCCATAAAGCCCGAAGCCCTGACGATATCGCTCCTGGTGTCGATATCACCTGTCCAAAGCGGGGTTTTAAGTTTCAGTTTTATGGTTTCCATTTAAATTTCGTCACCTCTCCCCTCAAGCCTTTTCCTGCTTCACCGATGCAAAATATTTACACTCCCTCAAATCTTTGCCAGCAAATCCATCTTCACAGTTTTGCCATTGTCCTTCGGCACTTCGACGCCTTGGAATTTCGCGTAGTTCACCGTCACACCGTCGTCAAGGTCAAGCTCAATAGCCTGATGCGCGATGTGTGCCACCACCTGATCATATATCCGGCACTCTTCGATCCGCTTTTGCAGGGTTTCGATTTCCTTGCGGTAGGCCGCCTTTTCCCGGGCGTTTTCGGTGATGCCGGAAAGCATCTCCAGCCGCCCGATCTCCGACTCGTACTTGCGCTGGAGCGGATGCAGGTAATCGGTGCGCACGCGCGCCACGGTAAACTTATCGTAGCGGTGCAGGTAGATGAGCGCCTTGAAGCCGTCCTTCTTGCCGCTGTCAAACAGCCAGTAGATGGGCCGTTTCTGGTATGTCTTTACATGATCCTTGTAGAAGTCGTTCAGGAAATAGCGTCGGATTTTCTCCTTAGACGATCTGCCGCCATTGGGGTACAGAGCATCGGCGATGAAATTTAAGTTTTCATCCAGGGTAGCATCACCATACACCACTCGGACAAAGTCCACAAACCGCACCACGATGTCGTCATCGAAGTAGTCGCTTGCGCCGATGGGGAGGACGGCGTCGCATGCGACGCCGTAGTGGGCAGTGGTTAGTGGGCAGTGGGCAGTTTCCTTTTTTGCCAAACAATCAGTTCTTGATAACTCTGCACACCCATATTCCCGCAAAACCCCCTTCAGATAATACCGCCCACTAACCACTGCCCACTGCCCACTAAATTCGCCTCCGGCGAATTGCAGCCCCGGCTCGTCCAGACTATACCGCCCGAACATGCAACCCACGGCGTAGGAGATAAAGCTGCGGATGTCCCGCGAGAGATCGGCCTTGCGGATGGTCACGTCCTTGTCCTCGACCTCCGGGGTCAGTTCGTCCTGAAGGCCGTAGATTTCGATAAAGATTCGGTTAAGTTCTTCTTCATTGGCTTTAAGTTTGGCAAACTGGTCTTTGGTTAATAGTTCCCACTCTTTGAAAGCTGATGAAATCATACTTTTTGATTTTGCGTCGCCCCAAGCACAAACACCGGCCATTTTGAAGCCAACTAGTGGATGCACTCGGAAATTCCATGAGATTTCAAAACTATCCCAATCAGTACGAGAAATTAAAATATTTTCATGCACCAACTCACAAATTCTATTATTATCAGAAATGATTAATGGTTGGGATATTATATCAGTTATATTTGTGTTAATTGTTGGGTTTAATAGTTTAACGATTTTGTCTGCAATTGGTGTATTGAGGTAGCCTAACACATAAGCAGTAAGGTTCTCATCATCGAAAAAGATAGACGGGGCAGCAAGATTAAAAGTTGAGTCATTTTCGAGAATTCTTGCAGCAAACTTATCACCTCCTGCGATCAACGTCCAGCATATCCCCGTACGAAACCATATATATTCTGGAGCGATCCTTGCAACATGATCTGATCGATAGTGCTGCCGAGCTGATTCCGACCAGTCTATCAATGTATCAACATTTCCAAACCATCTGCGATAGGAGCCTCCCTTTGCATGAAACACCCACTTTTTTTCTTTGCCAACCTTAGTTGTATCTACTTCCCATAATAACCGTAGAAATTTGTCATTATTACCTGTTTTAGTCTGACCATCTGAAATCGCATATTTAGATATCTTTTCATGAGTAAAAACCTCACTTAACGCATTGCTAACCCAATACGCTATAGGCATACCAGGTATCTTCTCGAAATTTTTCTGCTTAGTGATAAACCTATCTACACCCAGTAAAAAAGCTTCTTCTTTGGCTACTTGACTTGGATAATTAACCAGTCGTACATAAGTCGCTTTATATTCAAAAATGTTGTTATTACGCAAAACAAAGGCGGTTGTCTGAACAACTTCGCCGCTGATTTCTTCAAATGCTCTTGCACCCAAATGAGCCATACTGACAATATCCCTAAGCAATATCTTGTCTCGTAGCTTTACATAGCTGGACAAGAACATCCATGCGTGTTGAGTAATCATAGCCTGAAAACCATTTGGATTAAGCATTTGGCCGCACTTCTCGATTAACACAGCAAATAAATCGCTCTTACTATCAGGATAATTCTGCTTAACATACTCCGACAGCTTACCACCCATACCTCCTGACCCCATATACGGGGGATTGGTCACCACAACATCATACATATGGGTCATGATCTCCGCAACGGACAAAACCTCAAGCAGGTTCCGCTCGGTCTGGTCAATACCTGCGGAGTAAATATCCAACTGCCCAAATAGAACATCATTCACAAAGCGCCGGAGCCGGTCATAATCCAGCGCCCGGTTGATTTTGAGAATGGAGCCGTATTCCCGGGCGTCAGCAAACAGTCTCATGAGATAAGTAAGGTCGTCTCTGCATTGCTGCTGCTCGGCCTCGCTCATGCCGTGGCCCATATAGTCCAGATGATGCCGCCGGGCTCCATCGGATTCGATCACGGCGTGGACATGGGGCTGGGGAATGCTTTCCTGCCGGAAAAAACGGCGGTTATAGCTGCGCGCCTTCATCATCAGCGCGAAGTAGGCAAGCTGCGCCGCCCGCCCGTCAATGTCCAGCCCATAGAGGTTGTGTTGCAGAATCAGGTTCGGTATATCGCGGGTGGCATAGCCCAAATGCTCATACGCCTGATACAGCACGTCGAAGGCATAAACGAGGATATGCCCGCTGCCCATGCAGGGGTCGATGATTTTCACATTTTCAATGCTAAATACAGTGGGCAGTGAGCAGTGATTAGTGAGCAGTTGTTGGCGCACTTCATCTGTTTGCTCCGCTTCTTCAATGTAATACTTCCAACCGGCTTTAAGCTTTTCAATACTGCCCACTGTCCACTGCCCACTGCTCACTATAACTCGCCCCAGCGAGTTTTCCACCATGTACCGGACAATCCACTCCGGCGTGAAAAGCTGGGTGGCGGCGGGTATGGTTTCCTTGTTGATCTTGATATTTTTTTTCAGGCCAGCAAAAACCTCGTCTTTTTTTTCGGAGATGTAATACTGGTACAGCCAGCCGATAATCTGCACTTGATCGCGGAAATTGTCCTCGTCGATGGAGTGGACAAGATCATGCGCGATACCGCCCTTCCGGTACAGGGCGTCGGGCAAAAGCAGCTCGGTATAGTCGTCAATCTTCTCAAACATCCCCGGCAGGATGTCTGACAGGGCGTTGCATTGGGAAATCAGGATATACTTGTACAGCTTTTCGGATGCGTCGATACCGGTGGCGGCGCGGTATTCGGCGATTTTGTCCTGATTGACATAGGGAAGCCGTTCGGCCTCGCACATAGCGTCCGGCTCGGCGCGGCCTTCGTCCCGGCTTGAAAGGATGCGGATACCGGAAGGCAGGTAGTCGTTTACTTCCATGAAACGCAGGGCAATCAGGCGGTTAAACCATGTGTAGGCTACTTCCTCCATCACATGCTGATACGCCTTTTCGTTGTCCAGCTCATTGCCCAATAAAGCCAGATACGCGCAAAGCCGCCCGCGCGCCCACGATTGTTCGGGCGTCATAAAGATACCGTCGCTGCGCAGTTTATGATACGCCTCATCGGGGGGCAATGCGCCGTCTTCATAAATATACAACTGATAAGCCTTCTGCCGGACAGCCTCGATGAGCTTCCGGCGCGCCGCCACAGCGTAGTTTTTGATTACTGTCTTATCCATACCATACCAACCTCTCGTGCGCCCTTGGGTGGACTATATTATTTTTATCGTGGTGTTTTCTTCAAGCTGATCTTCCAGTTTCGCGCGCAAATGGTCCAGCAGCTTATCAATATCGTCCTTGCTGGATACCTGAGTCGTCCCATGGAACAGCGTTTTCAGGCTCACGGTCTTAGTCTTACGGGCGGGCGCCGGGGGAATTGCATCTTCTCCGGCGCATGCCTGCCGGGCCGCAATGCGTGCTTCTTCCTCGTCAAAGCTCTGGATAAACCGCTGCTTCATGCGGTCGCTCTCCGTGCGCATGGCAATGGCCTCATAGATGTTGTTGGCATGGGAGAGCCTTTTCAGCAGCGCCGCGAAATCCGCGCGCACTTTATCCGAGAAGCTTTCTTTGCAGGAGCGGCGCTCCAGATCGGAAAGGGCAGCCGCCCTGTCCGCTTCGATATCCACGCGAATGGGCTTGCATTCTTCCTCTAAAAGATTGACAAAGCAGGTCATAAACTGATCCATCAGTTCCGGCAGTTTATGGATTTCAGAGTATGGCGACGGCAACCTGGTAATATGTTCTATGGCCTCTACCAGTTTGATGGTCTCGGGATCAAGCACATAGGAGCGGTTGCCTTCATAAATCGTCAACATTTGCAGAGCTTTATCAAAAATTACCTTCTGATTTTTGATAAATTTCTTGATGTCCTGCACATCTTCCTCATAATCCAGCAGGGCGTCCTTTTCATCGGAGAGGAAATCATAAAACGCCTTAATATCTTTGATGCGCTCGATTTCCTCAAAGAGCTTCTTACCGCTTTCCAGCACAGCTTTGCCGGGATACCTGGCATTTTTGCCATATTCATCGAGTAATTGTTTAATGCCGGGATTTTCAGGATCGTGTCTTGTTAGCTCGGCGGAAGCAAGCTCTTTAATGCGATCCATAAGGCCGTCTTCATCGTTCGGCACATCGCTTCTGCCAAATACGTCCTTGGCAAGGTTTTTGGCGTTTGCGATCAGCACGGGGGAGATTTTTACGCGCGTTCTTATCAAAATACGTTCCAGATACTCTCTCTTTGTCACATAGTTGATCACATTCACGTCGGTTCCGGCAATATTTTCGCCGCCCAGTTCCAACCGGATTTCCTGCTTTTTGAACAGCGTCAGAACAATGCCGGCAATATCCATGTCCTTCCAGCCGTAAGGGATCTTACCTAAGATGTCAATCAGGCTGCGCATGGTGATCGGTATGTTTTTGTAGGAACTGCGGGTAATGACGTCCGACATTTCGGTGACGGCAAGGTGATTGGGTGCGGTTGGCTCCAGGCCTTCAAGCGTAATCTGCGTGTCTTTTGCGGTGAGGATTTCGCGCAGGCTGTCGCTCGTATAAAAGGGCTTCGTGATATAGCTCTGCTTGGTGTAAATACCTTCCACCAATGCCTTGAAGGCATCGTTAATCCTCTCGGAAGGCTGTTTTTCCTTAATGTCAAGCTTATTGCCGTACACATAGATATCGGCTCTTTTAAGAGCCTCAATGATCAGCTCTCGGCATCTGTCTGCACGCTGTTTGCCCTCGCGGGCTTTGGTTGTTTTGATATTCTCCACAACATCCGTTGATGTATTACCGGCATTACGGCGAATATAGGTCTCTATTTGCAGAGCCTGTTCCATTTCTTCGATAAACGCCATGTCGGAGGGAAGCGTAACAATGACATTGCGTTCTCGCATGGACATTGTCTTCAACTCTATCTCGATCGCGCTGCCAAGAGCGTACATGGGCGTCAATACGCGGATACCGATTTCCTCTTTTTGCGCACCGCGCGGCCTGTCGTCAATAATGGTGTTGAAAGAGAAATCGTAGCGGTCGTTGTAGCGATATTTCTTGTTGAGGCCGAATAATGCTGAAAAGATGTCGTCGCCAACCTTTTCGATGATTTCGCTGGTATCAATCTTAATTTCACGGATTTCACGGTTGATGTCCTGTTCCTCGTTGGTCAGGAAGATGAACTGGTCGCCGTTTTTGATGATCAGCTTCTGTTCCTCCAAACGGCGAAGCGAAGCATCTGCCTTTTTTTTCGCTTCGATCTTGTCCTGATCGATATTTTGCAGCATGATGGTGGTGATGTTTTCAAGATTCGCAGGCAGCACATTGGATATGTATTTCACCATAAACAGAACTTTGAGTACTTCCACATCGTAGGGCTGTAAGGCTCCATCTGACCTTTCGGCGCTCTCTGCCGCCTTGATAATAACAGCTCTGATATTATGATCTAAAAAGGTCTCGATGGTTTTATAAAACGCATTAAAGGGAATCAGGAGCCCATCTTCAAAACTTCTAAATTGCAAGGCCGCCTCCTGAAAGGCGTTGAGCAGCGATCGCTCCCCTTCCGATAGATGCTTGCCGGATGCGCCATGTGTGCGTATACCCGTGAAGACCGCCTGCAACAAGTTAAATTGATACGAGATAAATGGATATACATCCACAAAATCTTCGGGAGAGCTGTACAGCTTCTTTTCCGGCGTATCCGGGGAAAAGGTGATCAGATTTTTTAGAATGGCTGCTTTATCGGCATACAAAAGGCGCAGCTTGTCCGCCGCCGTATCGGTTTTGGCAAGAAGTCTTTTCTTAATGACCTCATCCACATTTGCGGAGGATAGGGAAAGCCTCGTGTCAAAACGGCCAATGATTTTAGAGAAGTTATCTCTGTCCACCTTGGTTATTGAATCGATATCCTGCTGGCTAGTGGCAATTACCCAAGCCTGCCCGCCGCATTCCGTGCCCAGGTTCTCGACAACGGTCTGTAAATTGAGCATCAAGCCGCTGTCACTGCCGATGTATTGCCCGATCTCGTCACATAGAAAAATAACGAAATGCTTTTTGCCGATCGCCTTTGACTTCGCTTCAATGTATTCGCATACCCGCCTTGCAAAAGTGTTGATATCCAAAGAATAGTTGCCCTCGGATTTGCTATACCAGCTCCGCGCGGCGTCTACGCTCATTTTAGTCGTATCGGCAAGCGCCTGCACGATATTATCTTCTTCAAAATAGAAATCCTCACGGGCATTTTCCCATTCATTGCCCGAAAGCTCTTTGAAGCGGGCGCGGAAGCTGTCGTAGACGCCGTCCTTGCTCATTTGCCGCTCCAGATCGGCAATCCAGGGCATACTGCCGCAAAAGCCCTGCATTTTATTGAAGACCTTCATGAACACCTTGACAATAGCGTCTTTATTTGTCTTGGAATCGGAGTCGGCCTCCGCGTCAATGTTAAACAGAATGACATCTGCACTGGTATTTGACGCCACCTGCATATCCGCCATAATCCGGCTGTCGGCTATCTTGCCTTCAAAGAAGCCGATGGCCTTCTTACCGTCGTACGTCTTATTTGAAAGAAGATAAGAAAGAATCTTGAGGAAATGTGATTTGCCGCTGCCAAAGAAGCCGGAAATCCAGACGCCCATCTTATCGGTACGAATCGTCGTTCCTTTGCGATAACTCTCAAAGAATTCATCAAAATAGCGGTTTAACTCCTTGGTGACGACATACTCATCCAGTTCCTCCGTGATCATTTCAGTTGAATCCTGTCCGATCTTTACGACGCCCTGGATTTGTCTGGCGATGTCCTTTTTAAACATGTCTCGAATTATCATCTCGCTTCTCCTATCTTTCAATTAACTTGAAGGCCCGGTAATAGTTATCGTCTGTAATTTCTCCAAACAACCGGAGCTCGTTTGTATAGTCACCGGGAAAAAACATAACCAGAGGATTTCTGTCAATTTTGCTGTGCAAGTTGTTGAGTACGGTGTGAGATCGAATAATAGGCCACGCCTTTCCCACGCCGGTTAAAAAAATGATATCCCTTTCGGGCACGATGCTCTCCGTAATTTTTCCAACAATCAAGTCTCCGTCAAGGGTCAGCCGCAGCGTTTTCTTTATGGGATTGATGATAGCATGGCTGGTCTTGGCCTGCTCCATCTGCATAACTTTGTCGAGATAATTCTTTTCGCACAGAACGTTCAGAATTAGCTTATATAAATCAAACTGGACAATGCGCACATCATCATACTGGTTATTGATTCGCTGCTCCAGATACGAAACGTGGGCGCGAACTGCCATTTCATCTGCCGGATCGTAGTCAAAGATCCAAAAATTGATTTCGTTGGCCATGCCGCGTCCCGTGCGAAAACTCTTATCTAATATCTTCGGCTCAATCAGATCAAGCCGTTTGTTAAGTGTCATCATCCGCTAAACCTCCAGGAGCATGGCTTCTGTAAATATTTCGTTTTCGCCACCTGCCAAATTGTATATTTGTTGGTCACAGATAGGCTTTTGTATGAGCAGCGACTTTCCACTTCGTTTCGCCAGCCCGGCTTCGCAAAGAATATTTTTGTAGGTATTCCGTATGCGCACAAGATTATTCGATGTCCATCCTGACACAGTGTCGCTGCTTTGTGCCTTACGTTCAATAAAATCAAAAAAGTCTTTATCGCTTATTTCCATCTGTCCGGTCTGGAATTTATCCGCATAAACCTCACGCATAAATTCAAACAGCAAACGGTCAGACTTAATCAGGGCGAGAAAGGCAATAAGCTTCGCATCGTCATCTCGCCCAGCCGCTAAAATGCGCAGGAGCGGCATGTCGATGGTCCCCAGACGATTGAGCATCCTAAGCGGCAAATTGCGGCGTCTTTTTTCTTTATCAAGCTGATAAATGTTTGATTCCATAGATAATTTTATGATGTCGCCCCGCGTATTTCCTTCACATAGTAGCTGAGCAGTTCTGCGCATTTCTGCAAATAAGAAGGGCATATCCTTAATTGAGGATGTGTACGGTAATTTCCAAGCCATAGCAACATCCTATCCTTCGTTTTGATTCGGGACGATTTCCATAACGTCGCCGATATCGCAAGAAAGCGTATTGCATATCCGGCCCATCACTTCCATACTGACAGGCTGATCCTTCGATAGTTTTGCAAGCGTGGTCGTGCTGATGCCGGCGAGACTGAGCAAATCGGTCTTTTTTAGTTTTTTATCCAGTAAAAGCTTCCAAAGCTTAATGTAGCTTATCGCCATTAGTCAAACCTCCATAGGTATGATAAGCATATTTTACCAAATTATTTTAATATATTCAATAAAATATCAGCAATCCACAAAATAATATCTGTGATAACAGAATTAATATCACAGTATAAACTGGCAAGCAGGGCAAGGTTGTACATACCTTTGCTTTTTTCAGATCTTGACTGGTAGCATCAACGTTTTTATCTGGTCTAATGGAGTCATCGGAATAATCCACAGAATCCACAGGGCGGCGCTTACCGCATCCCGCACACGCGTAATTATCTTTATCATGATGGCTGGATGGCTGGTTGCTATACCACTGTATTGTTCTTTTAGTATTGTAATATCAGTATTGTTTATGTGACAATTGCAAAACGCAAAAAGCTAATGGAATAAAAAGGACCCAGGGTGTAAGCATAGTCTGTAAAAGAGCCATACCTAAGAAGTTACCTGATTATCCCTCTTCTGGTCGGTTTATCCATATTAAGATGCGTTTTAAGTACAGAAAACAACCTCTCTATAGAACTGCGCTGCCTGTAAAGTTCATTCCAGTTGCGCCGGTACCACTGCTTCTAACAGCCTTTTCATGGGCGGGCAAATCGGAACTGTCGATAACTATCTGTCCTTTAGAGCCGGTAACAGCAAGTATTTCACCGACCAGGTTCTCAGCGATTTGGCTCAGTAATTCCCGCAGTTCAGGTATCTCAGCCAATTCTGTTCCAAAGCGGGAGAAAGTGCTTTCCGAAGGTAATTTTTGTGCTATGTCAAAACCACACCAGTGAGCCAGAATTGGCGAATATGACAAACATTGATGCAGGGATTTCACTGTTACAAGACCCATTAATCTCTTGAGAACAAGCGCCCTGAAAATTGCCTTCCTGTTGGAAGGTCTGCGGCCACAGCCGGCATTAAAATAATACTGGTCTATTTGACTGGGGTTGACTTTAGAGATGATTTGAAAAATCTTGTCCTCTTCAGAAAAGTTTTCTACCAGAACTTCAAAGGGAAAAAGCATTTCATCCAGAACATACATAACAGGGGTTTCACCTCGCTTGTGTGTGTTTTGTTGGCTAACTTACATTTCTACAAGCTAAAGGGCGAAACCTCCTTTTTTAACGATTTATGACATATTTTCCAGGTTTATATGGTGGGTAAGAGCTCTTTTAACCTACCCCATATCCCTTGTGTTTAAAGGGTTTGGAATTTTGAAATTGGCTCGGATAAGGTAACAACTATGACAATAAAGACTATTTTATTCTTTAACTCAATGCATCTCATATAAAGACACCCCCACCATACACGTCAGGTAAAAATTGAAACTCGTTTTTTCAATAACACACAAATTCAAAGGTTAGAAAAATCCCACCGCATTTTTTGCAGTGGGATGCAAGGCAATTTTCCTGATCAATTTAGTCACGGTGGTTTTAAAAAACTATCGTTATTTTGTTCTCCTACATGGGCGACGGGAATTAAAATTTCGTCACGAACACCACCGAAAACCATATAATTTGGCATCACTTCACAGACACCCATATATTACCATTTCCAATATCCATACGGCTTTTCGGGCTCCCCAGGGGTGTCAAATTGCCTTTCAGGAAAACTGCAAATCCTCCACTCCCCGGTTCAAATCCGGGTGTCGCCTCCAGAAAACTAGAAACCCTTGGTGCTCAAGGGTTTGAAGAACCACCAGACGTTAAAAGCTGGTGGTTCTCTATTTTTGACGGCAGAGGATTTACGGCACGAGGACAATTTGTCAAATAATAAATCCCCTGCTGTCTCAGTCAACTCTCTGTCAACGGGTATAGTCCTCAAAAATATTTTTGAGGATGGCTGCCATGAGCGGGAGGCAAAGGGGGTCAGGCCTGCCCCCTCCCTTCTCACAGGGTTGGTGTCCCCCTGCCTTTAAGTTCGCTCTAAGGGTTCGGTAAGGGGATAACCCCTTCCGAACCCAAGGCCCACTTATTTTGTATTGTTTTGGTTTGTTACTACTGATTGAGTCGCACGGTTTTGGTCTGCTCATCCCAGCCTACCCGGGCTCCCAGAGCTTCACCCACCGACCTCACCGGCAACAGCGTGCGGCCGTCTTTAATGGCGGCAGCCGTATCCATCCCAACCGGTTTACCGTCAACAAGAATACTGTTTTGCCCAATTGTGACTTTGACTGTCTTCGCACCCAAGGTCAGGGTAGCGGTTTGCGTGGCTTCATCCCACTGGACTTGGGCGCCCAGGGCTTCGGCGATGGCCCTAATCGGCAACATGGTGCGCCCGTCCGTGTTGACAAAAGGCTTGACGTCCGACTGCAGAGGCTGGCCGTTGACCATGACGTTGACGTACTCGCTTACAGTTACGGCGTTTTCGACATTGGTGGTTTGAGTCGTCTTGTTATTACTGGCGACATTGCTGTTGGAAATGGTGCTGCCGGTGATATTGGTGCTGGTGTTGGCGTTGTTTGTCGTATTGGTGGCGTTGGTTATGTTGTTGGTTGTGTTGTTGATGATGGTTACCGGACCGCCGCCGTTGCCGGGAGCGGATGTGCCCGCAGTTCCCGTTCCCGGGGCAGTTGTCCCGGGAACGGTGGAGCCGGGTGTTGTCGTGCCGGTAGTCGCCGCCGGCTGTGATTGGGCGGTATCAGCGCCTCCGTCGTACATGGCCTTTATTTCATCAGAGCTCAGGGCATAGTTGTATATTCTCAAGTCAGCCATACTGCCCATAAAGAATAAATTACTGTTATTCATATCATTTCCGGTTCCGATCCTCATTTTGTTGCCGGACGACTTTACACTGCCGCTGATTTCTTTTGTTGCTTTCAAAGCTCCGTTATGATACAGGTAAAGGGCTTGCCCGTCGTACGAAAATACCAGGTGAGACCAGTTGCCGCTCAAGCCCCAATCCTGAAACGGTCCGGTTTGAATTAACTTTTCACCGCTGGTGAATCTTGAGTCCATTCTGACGCCAAATGTGCCCCGCGTATAAGCATGATAATTGTTATAATTACCTTTATCGTCCAGTTTGGAAATAATAGAGCCGTTTTTATTGCCGTTAGCCGCCATGATCGGATCTACCATGACCCATGTAGATATGGTAAATTGACTTCCCAGATTAAGTCCGGGAGTGCTTTTTACGTTAATGTACCCGCCGTTGAAAACAGCGCATTTTCCCACGGCACTGTCATCTGCGAAGGAAACATCGCCGACCTTGACGCCGTCATTTCCGTTGCCGGATGAATCCTTGAAATCGCCGTTAAATTTATACTGGGCAACTAATTTGTCACTGGCCTCCGCTTTCGGACATACAACAAAAACCATTGACACCGCAAGGCACATCATAAGAATGGCAGCAGAAAATTTTTTAAAAAATACTTTCATGATTATCTTCTCCTTGTTTCTTTAAAATTTTGCTTTTTCATAAGCAATTAGCCAGTTGATTAATCGTTAAAACAAATGCTTCCCATTTTCAGTTTCACTTTTGCGCCCGTGCCTGATTTCCAGCTTAACCGCCTTGGACAGGATATCGGTGGGGGCGGTTTCACTCCAGTGGTCCTCCCGGGAGGATTGCTTAGAGCCAAACGATAATGCAGCTACCGTTGGGCTATCAACACCGAACGTATGAACATTAGAAGTCCATAACAGATTTCCACCGGAATCCCATACACCCACCTGGACCGCCCCCGTAAAACCGATGGCCGGATCTGTATCCCAGGTTTTTGTATTAACATCCAGCTTCCCGGAGGTTAAATCCAGGGTTGCATCCGATTCCATGTGAAAGGTGCCTACCCAATTTATATTATCGTCTTTATCATGGGCTGTAAGAGGTTCTAGCGAAATCGACAAAGCATCGGTATTTGAACCAAGGCTTTGGTCCAATTGCTGCGAGCCAAGCTTTAAATGTTGAATACTCACATCAGTCACCTTTGGCATTATATCCCCAGGTAGTTGCAACGTCCACTGGCCCAAAGGCATTTTTTCCTTTAGTTCGTATTCCTTACCGCCAGTCCAGAGAGTATTTCCGTTTGCATCGACAGCCATTATATTTATTTTGACTTTAAAGATGTAATTTTCATTAAAATTTATAGTGGTATTAGCCTCAAAGAGGCCTGATTCGGATAGCTTTGCATGGGTTTGGATATAGGTATTGGGTTGTTCAAAAATATCCCTCTTACTTTTGTAAATGGGGAATTTTGCCTTCCAATCAGCCGTCTGCGATGTCTGGCCTGCGGGCTGTGTTCCCTGTGGATCTGTCTGGTTTGCCGGCTCACTGGTCTGGGAGCCGCTGTCGATGGTCACGGCAGAGTTTTGAGGGTTCCAACCCACTTTTGCCCCCAGCGCCTCGCCGATCACCCTGGCGGGAACAACCGTGCGCCCGTTCGTAACCGCTGCCGCCGTGTCCATGGAGTGCTCCAGACCGTTGACCGTATACGAATTTTGCCCTATTACCAGTTTAACCACCTTGTCGCCAAGGGTAATGGTTATGGTCTGGGTGGCTTCGTCCCAGTCAACCTTGGCGCCGAGGGCTTCGGCGATGGCGCGGAGAGCGACCATGGTCCGATCGTCCCCGTTAATGAAAGACGGCACATCGGAATGCAGCGGCCGGCCGTTTACCTGGACGCTTACCTCTTGCTTTACGGTAATTGTATTGATATTCTCAACATCGGTGCTCTGGGTGACCTGGTTGTTGCTGCCGATATTGCTGTTGGAAATGGTGCTCCCGCTGATATTGATATCGGTATTGGCGTTGTTGGTTGTATTGGTGGTGTTATTGATCTGGTTATTGACCTGGCTGTTGACTCCGGCGCCGGTATTTCCTGTGGTCCCAGGCGGGACGGCGCTGGTGTCGTTTTCATCGCTGCCGACACCTGCGCCGGCGCCCGGAAGGGGGCCGGGAGTTAAGGCCTGGCTTATTCCGGCGCCGGCAGTAAAAAGGAATACCAGCACCATGAGCAAAACTAATACCCTGTTCTTCATAAAAGGTTCTCCCTTCTTAGTAGATAGTTAAAGATTATTGGACCGCTCACCAAAACGCTTACTTATTTAATCCTTCCCAAACAGGTTCCCAAGCCCGATATTCCCAAGGAGGCTGCCTTCTTCCTTGCCTCCACCCCCTTTTTTCCCTGCGGCAATCATCCTGTCGGCCAGTCTGGAAAATGGGAGGGACTGCAGCCATACGGCGCCCGGGCCTTTCAGTGTCGCAAAAAACAGCCCTTCTCCGCCAAAAATGGCGCTTTTGATATTGCCGACAAATTCCACGTCATAGTTTACCGATGCCGTCATGGCCACAAGGCAGCCGGTATCAATCTTCAGCATTTCCCCCTGGGCCAGGTCCTTCTTTATTATGGTTCCACCCGCATGCATAAAGGCCAGGCCGTCCCCTAAAAGCCTCTGCATAATAAAGCCCTCACCGCCGAAAAGCCCCGCCCCTATTTTTTTCTGAAAGGCGATTTCAATGGAAATACCTTTTGCCGCACATAGAAAAGCGTCTCTCTGGCAGATAATCTGCCCCCCATGATCACATAAATCAAAAGGAATTATTTTTCCCGGGTAGGGTGCGGCAAAGGCCACTGCCTTCCTTTCGTATGCACTGTTGGTAAATACCGTCATAAAAAGACTCTCTCCGGTAAGAACCCTTTTACCGGCCCCCATCAGCATTCCCATAACACCTTTTCCGCCGTCCCTTCCCGAACCGTCCCCGAACACAGAGTCCATCTCTATACTGCCGTCCATGTACATCATGGCTCCTGCCTCGGCCACCACGCTTTCCCCGCTGTCCAGGCCTATTTCCACAAATTGCATGTCGTCACCATAGACAGTAAAATCAATTTCATGCGCTTTTTTCATTCCCGCTCCTCCTCTTTCAGGATTACCATTTTATCAAATGTTTTCGTAAAACATGCTGACCGTAAAATAATCCCTCCCTATAATGATTTTTGTAATATAATGTAATTAATCACCCCCTTATTGACTTATCTGTGCTCCGCAGCTTCTGCATCTGCCGTCGGGTGATATGAGTTGGGACTGCCGGCATTCTTTGTTCGGGCATATCACGTACAGCGACGCCCGACAGTATCGGCAATTGCTTTGAATAAGGATCCTGCGTCCGCAGGACGGACATAAGATATAAAGCTGTGCCCCGCATCGGCTGCATTCGCAATCTTCGCGGGCGATCGGTTGTCTGCATGCGGGGCACTTACGGTTCATGCCGGCCATGAACGCATCTCCCTTTCGTCACGACGGTATTTATATGGCTGATTTTACTAAAGCAAGTGTGAAATGAACGTGATATTTTTTGGCGTCTTAATAAATTTGGCCATTTTTTTGAGGTGAGTACATGGATAACATTCCGCTTTTGAAGGTAAAGCTGGCCATTCCCGAGCTTCCCAACAGGGTTCTCTACAGCGAGAGGATTAAAAATCTGAACATAGCCGGACACAGAGCGGTGATCATCACCGCTCCTGCAGGTTTCGGCAAAACTACCGCAGTCCTGTTGTCCCTTCGCAAAAACCGGGACAAGATGCGCTGGTACAGGATGGAGAAAGAGGATTCGTTTCTCCATGTTTTCTATGCTCATTTGATCGAGGCCCTTTTCGGTCAGGAAGCCAAAGGGGTGACCGACTCCGCCCGCAGCCTCAGAAGTATCGGCAAAATCTCAGAGGAATACCCGCTCCTCAATGCAGTCATATGTCAGGACGCCTGGACGCTGTACCCTGACGGCAAGGACTGCATATATATGGTTTTCGACGACTTCCACAACGTGGCGGGGAACACTGCCATCGTGGAATCGATAAGATACTTTATCACCAATATGCCGCCAAATCTGCGGCTAATCATCATGTCGAGAGTTGATGCGGGCATCCCGGCAGGCAAATTGGCATTAAACGGGAGTATAGCCTTGATCGATGTTCAGATACTGCGTTTCACAAAAGAAGAGGTTAAAAAGCTGATTTCGGAAACATATAAAATCAAACTGGAATACACCGATGTCGACTTTATTTATAAGCATTCGGAAGGTTGGATTGCCGGAATAGCGATGATCGGTCACACCGTCGGCTTCAACCCTTCTGATATGCGGAAGCTGCTTCCGGATGACTCCAATAACCAGAAGATACTGTTCAGATATCTTTTCAACGAGGCTTTTGGCGGGTCCGATAAAGCCATGGTAAAAACCCTCGCCCGCATATCCATCCTGCCGGATTTTACCTGTGACGACTTGAAAGCGGTTTTCAACCTGGCGAATGCCGCCGAAACCGTTGCCTGGCTTGAAAGAAACAATATGTATATACAGAAAATCAAAGCAAAGGCTACAAGCTATCGTTTTCACTCCCTTTTCCGCAGTGCCCTGCTGTCGGTTTTAAATGAACTGTTCACTCCGGGCGAAATAGAGGAGATGAATCTAAACGCCGCAGATTACTATATGAAACTGGGCGATTTCAATCTTGCAATCAGATTCCTGATAGCTGCAGGCAAAACCAACGAAGCCATCAAGATCGCATCTGCGGAAGGCGTACGGTTTATGGACGCCGGGGATACGGACGGGGTGGCTTCCATTGTACAGGCATTCCCCGGAGAAATAGTGCAAAGCAATCCATATCTGCTGTTTATGCACGGTGCATCGCAGATGAACGTCGAGTCCGACCAGAGTTATGCATACCTTCACAGGTCATTTTTAGGCTTTCGTCAGAGCGGTAATTTTGATCTTCAGATGAAGGCTATAGGTTTAATGACCGCTATCTCCTTCCAGAAAAACGACCTGAAGAATATAAAGAGCATTATTTCACTCTTGCCAAAATTAAAGGTTGTGACTAAGAGCAGGTATGCCCGTATAACATTGTTGTTTAGCGCATTTATGAATCTCACCTGGGCAGACAAACTGAGGCTGGGAGATATCCTATACAGATTCATAGAACGTATTGATTTCTACGAACAATTGTGGGATTACACCTTTAAGATGGCAAAAGGTATAATACTATGCAGAAAAGGTGAACTTGAGGCTGCCAAAGAAATGATCAATCAAATACTCAATCATCCAACGGCGCTGATAAATGACCATTGGAGGTCAATCGGGATGGCATCATGCCATGCCACCACCTCGCTGATGAGAGATATTGAAGCCTCGCAAAAGCTAGTAGTGGAGCTGGCAACCATCGGAGAAAAATACAATTCCGATTATGCGCTCGGCTATGCGTTAAGGCTTGCCGCATATAGCAAATACCAGACCCGGGACATTGAAGGCGCGGTAGCGCAGATGGACGAGTCGGCCAGTGTGTTTGCAAGATTTAATAATCCCATTATGGTTTGTGTTGAACGGATGACAAAATACCTGTGGGAGGCCGAATATGCACCGGCAGAACCTCTGGCTCAAAAGGCGTCTGCAGAATTAAGCGTGCTTGCAGCGCTTAATCCGGGACAGGGTTTTTTAGAATTGTGCCAGACCACTGCCGGTGCGTTGTTCAAAGAAGCCGGTAATTATGACGAGGCAGAAAACTTGCTTCTTAAAGCATACAAAACTTCAAAAGGCAAAAAAGCCCGCCAGAGTATGTGTGGAACTGCCATGCACCTTGCGGACCTGTATTACAGAAAAAAAGACTATAAGCTTGAGGGGAAATATCTCAGGATATGGGGAGAGACCACAGCCGGCAGCGGTTATGTATATTTCCGCGAAATGAATTACCCCGCTCTGGTAAGGGTATGTGCCCGCTGTATCGAAAAAAAAATAAACCCTTACCCTATGCAAAATATAGTAGGAATATATTTCGGCGCCGATGCCGCAGCATGCATGGCGGAGAACCCTGCGCAGGGGTATTCAGATCCAAAGGCATTTATCTTAAACTATTCATTATCCCCGATAATAAAGAAAGTAAAGCTGATCAAGGTAAAACTGTTCGGCAGTTTTAAGATGTCTGTAGACAATGTGGAAATAGGGGAAAACGAATGGAAAACGCAGAAAATATGCGGAATCCTGAAATACTTACTGGCAAATCCGAAAAAAACAGTTTCAAGAGAGGTTTTGTCGACGGTATTCTGGCCGGAATCGAATGCAAAAGCTGCGTCCACATCACTGCGGGCTGCGCTGTATGAACTGAGAAAGACCCTCGCCCGTTTCGGACTGGCCTTTGAAAGCGAAGACGCACTGATAGCCGAAGGCAAAAACGGCTTTCACCTATGCAGCCGGAATACGATAGAAACCGATACCGACATTTTTACCGAACTTTACAGGCAGTATAAAGCAAAAGAACTTCCGTCTGAAGAGACAAAGGCTTTGCTTATACGAATGACCGGACTTTATGACGGTGATTTTCTCGGAGGTGATTTATACGATGAATGGGCGGCATTATACTGCGAACATTATAAATCTGTGTTTATAGAGGTGTCATATAATCTTGCAAGATTACATATGGCCGATGACGAATCGGAGCAGGCGGAAGCATTATTATTGCGGCACATGAAAGTCGATCCTTTTGATGAAAAGGCATGCGGTATGCTCATCCATTTATATAACAGCACCGACCAGAAGAACCGCGCAGCGTCACTGCGCCGGCAGTTTGAAAAACGGTTTGAAGCCGAAATGGGCATAAAACCGGATTTAGAGAGGACGTAGATAGCAGGGTAAAGCGCAGAAATAGCAGGTCAACCTGAATCGGCTATCCCTGCTATCTTCGGCGGAACCCTACCGGACGATCGGGTTGTTCTTCAACATTGCCCTATCCTCCCGGCAGGTAAGGGTTCAACCGGTACCGTGACCCGGTACCGGACGCCGCCTACTGTTTTCCTTCCACCAGGGAACCTACCACCATTGGATCGGCCAAGGTGGAGGTGTCGCCAAGCTGGTCGATATCACCGGAGGCAATTTTCCTCAGAATTCTCCTCATAATCTTACCGCTCCTGGTCTTGGGCAGGGCATTGGTAAAGTGGATTTTATCAGGGGATGCGATAGGACCGATCTCCTTGCGTACATGGGCCACAAGTTCTTTCTTTAAATCATCGGTAAACTCATATCCTTGTTTCATTGTTACATAGGCGTAAATACCCTCGCCTTTAATATCATGCGGGAAACCTACCACAGCGGCCTCGGCTACTTTAGGATGAGCCACCAGGGCGCTTTCCACTTCAGCGGTGCCCAGGCGGTGCCCGGAGACGTTGAGCACGTCATCCACACGGCCCATGAGCCAGAAGTAACCGTCCTCGTCTTTGCGGGCGCCGTCACCGGTGAAGTAGTAACCGGGATATTGGACGAAGTAAGTGTTTTTAAACCTGTCGGAGTCTCCATAGACGCCGCGCATAATCCCGGGCCACGGCCTGGCAATGACCAGGTACCCGCCCTCGTTAACATCGGCTTCGCTGCCGTCCTGGCGGATAACCTTCGCATCGAGACCGAAGAAGGGTACTGTGGCCGAACCTGGTTTGGCGGGGATTGCTCCGGGCAGCGGGGTGATCAAAATTCCACCTGTTTCTGTTTGCCACCAGGTATCCACGATGGGGGTTTTTTCCTTGCCTATCACATTGTGGTACCACATCCACGCTTCGGGGTTGATGGGCTCACCCACCGTGCCCAGCAGGCGAAGGCTGCTGAGATTCCGCCCGAGGGGCCACTGCTCGCCGTCCCTCATCATGGCCCGGATAGCTGTGGGGGCAGTATAGAATATATTTACCCGGTATTTTTCCACTATTTCCCAGAACCTGTCCGGCTTGGGATAGTTGGGAACCCCCTCGAACATCAGGGATGTTGCTCCTGCGGAGAGAGGGCCGTAGACAATATAGCTGTGGCCGGTCACCCAGCCGATATCAGCCGTGCACCAGAATACATCCTCATCCCGGTAATCAAAAATGTACTTAAAGGTGGTGGTGGTGTAAACCATATACCCGCCTGTGGTATGCATCACACCCTTGGGTTTGCCTGTGCTGCCACTGGTGTAAAGAATAAACAGGGGATCTTCGGCATCCATATGTTCCGGCTCGCAATCGGCCGAAGCCTGGGCCATTTCTTCATGCCACCAGGAATCGCGCCCCTCCACCATGTTGCAATCCTTTTCAAGCCTTCTGACCACAATGCAGTTCTTTACCAAGGGGCACTGGGCCAGGGCACTGTCGGCGTTTTCCTTGCTGTTCAGCGGTTTTCCAGCCCGCAGGCCATAGTTGCTGGTGATCACGGTCTCCGCACTGGCGTCCTGAATTCTGTCCCGCAGGGCTTCGGCGCTGAAGCCGCCGAAAACAACGCTGTGAATGGCGCCAATCCTGGCGCAGGCCAGTACGGTAATGGGCAGTTCCGGGATCATGGGCAGGTAAACGGTTACCCGGTCTCCTTTTTTAACTCCCTTACTTTTAAGCACATTGGCGAACTTGCAAACTTCCCGGTGAAGTTGGTCATATGTGTAAATGCGGTACTCATCCTGGGGCTCCCCCTGCCAGATGAGGGCTGCCTTGTTCCTGCGCCAGGTGTTTACATGACGATCTAAACAGTTATAGGAAGCGTTGAGCTTGGCTCCCCGGAAGTAGCTGATATTGATGTCATCTTTGAAGCTGAATTCCTCCACGGTTTCCCATTTTTTAAACCAATCAATGTTCTCCCCGGCCATTTCGGCCCAGAATTCATTGGGCTGTTCTATCGATTTGCGGTACATTTCATCTCGCTGCTCCCGACTGCTAACCCGCGCTTTTTCCGCAAATTCCCGTGAAGGAGCAAAAACTCTGGTTTCGATCATTAAATTTTGCACACTGCCGACCGACATATTTTACCCTCCTCATTACTGGTAACTATTGTTAATTATTTTTCAGTTATTCCATCCCCCGGCGTACCGGGTTATGCCGATGGTGCGTTTCGCATTAATAAACGGCGTTTCATTTTTCATTATATTACACCATTGCGGCATGATAGTTAAGAAATTTCACTCTAATGGAAATATTTCAGGACTAAATGACGCTAAAAAATGGTTAAATGGTTTGTACTTGAAAAACAACCGGGTTAGTTGCTCCCATTAATCGCCATTTAGTCGGATGTTTTTTTTTATAAAAATTGGATTATTCTCCTGACTTCATGCTCTTTTAAAACACGTTTTATTACCACCTTTGTCTGACCCGTCAGGTCCAGTTCGCTATTGGGACCGGATAATGATCGGTCCTTTTCTAACAATATCCGCACCTTCGGTGTAATTGGGTGATTAGTAACATTACTTACAACTATAGCAGTCTGATCGGTACTAAGCTCAACAACAGTCCCTGATGGATATGCCGCCACCTTAGACAGAAACGCCAGAACAATTTCATATTTAAAGTAACTGTCTCCGGCCCCTGCAAGAAGCTCATAGGCTTCGTTTGGGGGCATACCTTCTTTATAGCACCTATTGGAGGTTATAGCGTCATACATATCAACCATACCTACTATTTGAGACATGTCCAAAATATCTTTGCCGCTCTTCCCCGAAGGATAACCCTCCCCATTGTATTTTTCGTGGTGTTCATAAGCTATTATGCGGGAAACACTATCAATGCTTGAGTTTTTACGAAGTAGTTCAAGAGAATATTGAGGGTGTTTTTTAATTTCCTGAAATTCTTTTTCTGTAAGAATTCCCGGTTTATTAAGAATAAGAGGGGGAACCAAAGCTTTTCCTATATCGTGCAATAAGGCGCCCACCGCCAGTTGTTCCAATTGGGCTCTACCGTAATTTAATGAAATACCCGCCATTAAAGATAAAACACAGACATTTACGCTATGCCCAAATAAATAATCATCTATCGACCTAATATCAATGATGTCATAAATCATTCTTTTATTTTCCAGTAGCTGACTGACTATTTCGGAAGTTGAAGATTTGATTTCACTTATATTTATGGCATCTCTATTTACTAATCTTGTACAGACACTTTTTATTGTTTTCTTAATGCAATTGCTTACTTGAACCCGTGTCTCTTCTAATATAACGTCACTTATGCTTATATCTTGCGAAATCTCATCCTCAATGTATATGGATGATATTCCCTTTTTAATCAGGGCGTTTATGTATGCATTAGTTAACTTAACACCTTTAGCCAGTAGAATACGGCCGTCATGGTCATAGACATGGCTTGCCACTTCGGCACCAGGCATTAGAAAGCCGCAAGAAATTCTTCTCATACCACTACCTCTAATAAAGTTTGCTATAAAACAACCAGTCAATAATTATAAACGGAAAATATTCAGCTCTAAATCATCCGGTGATGAGGTCAGAACACTTGCATTCATTTCTATCTCCTCTCGTTTTTTTCTTATTATTTCAACAATATTAAACGATTTCCTGCTTTTATTGACAGTAGCAAACGGCCCTTTCACTGTCAGTAAAGGCCGTTTTTCAAGGCATTGCTCAGTATGTGTTAAAGGGAAAAGAATAGTACAATAAATATAATTTATTATGGTCATATGATTAATAAAAAGTATTTATAATGCTAATAAATATTGTTTATACACACAGGCTTTTGATGTATTATTGAGTGGGGAGAAAGGGGGTGGTCCCTCTCACGGGCTGCAAACCCGCTGGCCTGTCCGTGACCCGGGCGGGAGTCCGGTTCGATTCCGACTTCTCCCCTCCAGAATATCAGATACCGGAGGTTGATCTATGAAAAACAAAAAAGTATTGGTGGCGGTGACAGGAGGGGTTTTGGGAATACTGGCGATACTGCTGGTGAAAATGGGAAACCCCGCCAACATGGGGTACTGCATAGCTTGTTTCCTGAGGGACATAAGCGGAGGGCTGGGTTTTCACAGGGCGGAAATTGTTCAGTACATGAGGCCGGAAATTTTCGGACTGATATCAGGGGCATTTTTGGCGGCCTTTCTTTCCAAAGAGCATAAATCCGTTGGAGGATCCAGCCCTTTTATCCGTTTCACACTGGCGTTTGCCGGAATGATTGGCATGCTGGTATTTCTGGGTTGCCCCGTGAGGGCTGTGCTGCGCCTGGCAGGCGGGGACTGGAATGCCGGAGTGGGTATACTGGGGCTGATTGCGGGGGTTGTCATAGGTATTCAGTTTTTAAACAAGGGTTTTTCACTGGGAAGGGCAAGCGGCATGCAAAGCGTCAATGGATACATATTCCCGGTAATGGCAGTGGCTATATTGGTTTTATTGGTTTTTGGCACTTCTTTTTTCTTTAGCAGCAAAAGCGGCCCCGGTTCAATGCACGCTCCTGTTATAATTTCTTCAGCGGCCGGGATAGCAGTGGGAGCTCTGGCCCAGCGGTCCCGCTTTTGTATGATAGGGGGCATCAGGGATTTCATCCTGTTCAGGGACACTCATCTTTTAATTGGATTTATCGCTCTGCTGGTGATTGCCTTTCTGGGTAACCTTACCGTGGGAGCTTTTAAGCCGGGCTTCGCAGGCCAGCCAATAGCCCACACCGACGGAATCTGGAACTTTCTCGGGATGCTGCTGGCGGGAGCCTCGGCCACCATGCTGGGCGGCTGCCCGTTAAGACAGCTAATCGCCGCCAGCGAGGGGAATACCGATTGTGTGATTACAATTGTTGGCTTTATCGCAGGGGCAGCCTTCGCACACAACTTCGGACTGGCCGCCAGCGCCAAGGGTGTTTCTTTTGCCGGGCAGACGGCCACGTTAGTGGGTATTTTGATTGTATTTACAATAGGATTTTTAGGAACATACCGTCAGACTTCATATTCGGGAGGCACCAGTTATGGACAAAATGGTTGATGCCCGGGGCTTACTTTGCCCGGAGCCTGTGTTATTGACAAAGAGAGTCATAGATAAACTTACTGATGGAACTGTTAAGGTAATTGTGGACAATAATGCGGCAAAGGAAAATGTCACCCGTCTTTCAGAAAATCTGGGGTGGACGGTAAGCATTAGCCCGGAAGGAAAGGATTATGTGCTGACTATTACGAAATAAACGTTTGCTGGACTGAAGGGATCCGGGACTTTGTGCCGGATCCCTTGCTCATTTAATTCTCTTTCAACTTATCCGCATAAAAACAGATTTCCATAATAAAAATTGTTAAACGGCGGTAAGCAGCATATTCCAGGTTTTTCAAGACGGCTTACAATATACTCCACAGCTTGTCAACGCAAAAAATGTTGAGGAGGAAAGCAGATGAAAAAAACTATCCTGAAGGCTTTTTTTAAGAGCATCAACGGCGTTGACTTCAGAGTTGTATTCTGGGACGGTGAAGCCGTTGATTACGGAGCAGGCAAACCAATGCTGGCTATCATTTTCAACCGCGAGCCGCCAGTCAGCTTTAACCTGGCTGACCCCGCGCTTTCTTTCGGAGAGGCATACATGGACGGCATAATCGACTTTGATGGCGATCTGGAGGAAATACTCCTCATAATCAAGCAGAACAGAGATACGTTAATATCCAGCGACTTAAAGAAAAAGTTTTTTTCAACCTTTCAAAACATAAACAGTGCGGCCTCCAGACAGAGGCAAAAGCAGAACATTCAGCATCATTACGACCTTGGAAACGATTTCTTCGCCCTTTGGCTGGATGAAACAATGAGCTATTCCTGCGCCTATTTCCGGGATCCGGACGATTCCCTTGCAAATGCCCAAATTCAAAAAATAGACTTGATCCTGAGTAAACTGCAGCTAAAGCCGGGGGAAAGGCTGCTTGATATAGGCTGCGGCTGGGGCTGGCTGATAATCCGGGCGGCCCAGCAGTTTAACGTATCCGCACTGGGAATTACACTGAGCGAAGAACAGTACAACGCCGTAGTCCGGAAAATAAATGAGCTGGGATTGTCCGGACGGGTTGAGGTTAAACTTCATAATTACCTGGAACTGCCTGACCGGGAGCAGTTCGACAAGGTGGTCAGCGTGGGAATGTTTGAGCACGTTGGCAGGGAAAACCTGGGAAAATACATGGAAAAAGTCTATAAAGTACTTGTACCCGGGGGACTTTCAATGCTGCACACAATTACGGGAATGGATGAGCAGCCGGTAAACAGTTGGGCGGAGAAATATATTTTCCCGGGAGGCTATATACCTTCACTGAGAGAGACCATCTGGCTCCTGCCCCTGTACGATTTCCACCTGCTGCACGCTGAAAGCCTCAGGATGCATTATGCCATGACCCTTGACAAGTGGTATGAAAACTTCACAAGACATACGGAAAGCCTCAAAAAAAAACTGGGCGAGAAATTTGTAAGGATGTGGAGCCTTTACCTGCGAGGCTGCTCAGCCAATTTCAGGGCGACTGGGCTGAACGTATACCAGCTGCTTTTCTCCAAGGGGCTGAACAACAGTCTTCCGCTGACCCTGGAGAGTGTTTACCGGCATTTTTAAGGCCGGATTGAATCTGTTATAACAGTCCTCCAAGGTAAAAATCCATAATGTATTTGGGAAAACAAACGTCCTTTTCACTGGCCGAAAGACGCCGCAGACTGCGCACCACCCGGACGGCGTCCAGTTTGTTGGGACAAACTGCATTGCACTGCTCACAGCCTATGCAACTCCACAAAAGAGGCGCTTGCAGCGCCTCGGCCACCCGGCCCAACTGGACCAGCCTGATCAGAGATGTGGGGTTGGGTTTTTTGAAAAGGGCCGGGCATACAGCCCCGCATTTGCCGCACTGTTCACAGAGGGCGGCGGCTCTGACCGTGACCCCGTCAAGAATGTCTGTTTCCCTTAAATCGGTTATATCTGCATTGCAGTTCATAATTTATCCCCATTTTTTTATTTGAACGGACTAGGGCCCATTTTAACAAGCAGGTCGCCAAATCTTCGAATTTCACCCAAAAGCCTTTCGGTGTCATCTATGGTTATCCCTGTGGAATAAATCCTCTCCGGCTCGATCCTCATTCTGCCCAATGTCTCCCTGAGGTTCTGCAGCCGTGTTCCTGCCAGTGATGTTCCTCCCCCATGGTGGCACTGATCCGGGTGGCACCCGGCCAGCATCACTCCATCAAGCCCGCCTATCAGGGCCTCGTTTATCCAGGACATATTAACCGACCCGATACACGGCACTGGAATGGGCACAACCCCTTCCAGCCCTTCAATGTTTCCCCCCTGCCCGGTGAGTTTTTCCCAGGCCGGATAGGCGTCATTGCTGCACAGGAATAGCAGTACCGACGGTTGGGGGACACCTCCCGATAAAACCCTGTCCACAACATCTTCAATCTTTTTAATGCCCTGTCCGGGAAGGTTGATGCACATGAGGGGGCATCCTCCCTGACAAATACCGCAGCTGCGGCAGTCCCCGGGATAAACCTCCGGGTAACCGTCCGGCCCCAGTATGCAGGCTCCGTAGGGACATTCCTTGGCACACCGCCCGCAGTGATCACACTTCTTCTTATTTACTTCCGGGTATGCCGAAGGCTGCTGATGCAGCTTTACCAGACACTGCGCCACCGCCGAAAGGGCGCTCCTGACACTGTCCTCCACGTCCATGGGCTGCTGGGCGCAGCCCGCCGCCCAGATCCCTGATCTTCTCAGCTCGGTGGGATCGCAGGGGGTATGGCCCGGGAAAAAACCGTAGCGGTCCTTTTCCAGCCCATCAATAACTGGCAGAACGGGCGGAACCATGCCTGCGGCCAGAACCACCAGGTCAAAATCCCCCTTAACCTTTTTCCCGCTCAGTGTGTCCTCGGCCCTGACAATCAGTTTCCCGCCTTCATATTCAACAGACGAGGGCAAGCCCCGTATAAACACCGGGCGGTATTCCTCACGCACATGCCTGTAGTATTCCTCTTTGCTTCCCGGCGTCCGGATATCCTTGTAAAACACCCATGTGCCGATATCCCCGCATGACTGGTGCAGGTATTCAATCTGCTTCAGGGTCACGGCACAGCAGTATCCTGAGCAGTAAGGGAGGTGATTTTTGTCCCTGCTGCCTGCGCACTGTATGAACGCAACCCGTTTCAGAGGCTTTCCTGTCACAGGATGGACCGGCCTGCCGCCGGTGGGACCGTCGGGCCTGAAGAGTGACTCAAATTCCATTGAAGTTATAACAGCCGGCAAGCTGCCATAACCGTATTCCTTGATTAAAGACGCATCATAAAGCTGTGCGCCGGTTGCAAGAATTATCCCGTCAACTTTTAACTGGTATTCGTCAGCTTCCTGTTTTGTGTTGCGCAGTGTCACCGTCCAGATGCCTGGAGAATTTTTTTGCACCCCGGTCAATTCTGTCTGCAATCTCATATCGACGTTAGACAGGCCGGAGATATTGTTTACCAATATTTCAAGGCCGCAGCGGGGAGGACAAAGCCTGGGATAATAGCGGTGAAGCCCGGCCACCCTGCCTCCGTTAGCGGAGGACTTCTCCACCAGCACCACTTCCAGTCCTGCGCGGCCAAGCCTGTCAGCCGCCGTAAGCCCGGCGATGCCTCCCCCAACCACCAATATTTTTCCTTTTAACAACTACCTTATCCTCCTCCTGCGGGACAATGGCGGTGAGGGGCCGAAATTGTTTTTCCGGCCCCCGGTCCTTGTCATGTATTTAGTTTCTGTTTTTGTAGGTGAACCTTTCCACCTTACCGTCCTGGCCGATACATGTCCAGCTAACCCTTTTGCCACCCATGAGAGGTATCAATTTGGCCGGGTAATATCCCAACTGGTAGGGCAGCTTTGTTTCAATGGCTCCCTGGGGGCAGGCCTTGACACAGGACATGCAGTCCCAGCAGTCCCGGGGTGACCGGCAGACTGCCCTAACGCTTTCCTCATTAAGAAACAACAGGTCACCGGGGCATATGGAAACGCAAAGGGGCTCATTCTCGCCCTTGCATCCGTCACATTTTTTTAAATCAACCTTTGGCGGCATCTAACTAACCTCCTTGAATCAACAACTTATTATTTAAGCTTACGCTATTTTCCGAACCATTGAATGCAATTAGGGAACCAGTTTCTCGTACGGCCTGGTAAACATCTCAACCTGCCCGGTTTCGGTATTTTTCCTGGAATTGACGAAGCAGTTGAATTTCTCGTCGTTACGCTCAGGGAAATCCATCCTGTTTTGCCAGCCCGGCCACCGGGTCTCTTCCCTGTAGAGCAGGTGATGCACCAGGACTTCAGCCACGTCAATCATGTCTATTACCTCATGGCACTTCATCAGTTGGTGCAGGTCCCCGGCCACCAGGAATTTGGTCTGATCTTTCAAGATGGCAATATTCTTTAACGCATACTCCAACCGCTCCCGGTTCATGCGGTAAAACTGGTGTACACCTCCGGCGTACTCGTCCATCAGCCTTTGCAGTCTTTCTTCCATTTCCCACGGGCTTATGCCTTCTCCCACATTCATCTGGCGGTCGAAAGGCTGAAACACCCTTTCCTTTTCCCGTTGAATGTTTTCTTTGTCGGCGGCGGACTGTGCGGAGCCGGATGCCCCTAGGTATTCTATGGCTCCCCGGGCTGACAGTATTCCTTCTGCGGCGCATCCTCCCACAAATTTGTTGGGGGTGCCTCCGGCCACATCACCGCAGGCGAACAGCCCCGGGACAGTGGTTTGTCTTTTAACGTCAATCCAGTACCCGCTGGCCGTGTGCCCCCCCACGATGTAGGGGTCACTTCCGTAAATCTCGATGGGGTCCTTTGCTATATCCTGGTTTCGTGACGCCAGGAATAAAACAAAGGAGGGACGTTCATTCAGATAATCTGTTTTCAGGTCCTTTATCTGTTCCGGAGTCATGTGGGTGGTATCAACATAACATGGCCCGCGACCGGCCAGCCACTCCTCCATGGGGGCATTGGCCCTGATATAACGGGGCGCCTTATCCCCTCCCAGATGAGCGTAGCGTTCGGCCAGTATCTTTTCTCCCCTGGCGTTTACCATGGCAGCGTTATAGCCCACCGAAATGGTGTCAATGGGACCGTTAAAATCTTTTGTCCTTACGGCGCACCAGCGCATTTCAAAGGTGGTCATCTCTGCGCCCGCCCTTATTCCCATGGCATAACCGGTGCCCACATTGAAGGGGCTGTACCATATCTGGTGGTGGCTGTCATTTCCGTCATTGGTGTACGGCTTGTATATTCCCCCGGCGCCTCCGGTGGCCATTATGGTGGCCCCGGCCCGGATAATGTAAAACTTGCCCTCTCTGACGTTAAACCCCATGGCGCCCACTACCCGGTCTCCGTCCATGATATAGTTGGTGGCCACCACCCGGTTCAATATTTCACAGCCGTATTCCCGCACCTTTTCAGCCAGTATCACTTTCATCTCGGAACCGTGAATGGCTATATCCCAGCGCCCCCGGGCCAGGTATTCACCGTTGGCGTCCTTCTTAATGGGTAATCCCCAGCTTTCCCATTCTTCAATGGACTGGTTAAGCAGCTCGGCCATGGTGATGTAAAGATCTTCCCGCAAAATACCGCCTGCCTGATCCCTGCTCCACTTAACCAGGCTCTCTACGGTTTCCCCTTTTTTGATGTAAGTGTTAATGGCGTCCATGCCGCCGGCCAGGCAGCCGCTGCGGTCAATATGCGCCTTTTCCATCAGGGTAACCTTCAGCGAGGGCTGCTGCCTCTTTGCCTCTATTGCGGCGTAACACCCTGCATTGCCGGCCCCGATGATTAAAATGTCGGTATCCAGGAAAATTTCTTCCACCTCTTGCGGAAGTACGGGGAACTTTTTGCCCATGTTCAAAAAACCTCCTCTTGCTATCAGTTTATTTCCAGGTTACATACCCACCCCAGACAGGCAGTCCGTTGAAGGCGTACCACGGCATCATAATCACCATGAAATAAATCAGTGTCACCAGCATTATTGGTATTCCCACCCTGGCATAGGTGCTCGTGTTAAAAGTATTGGTTCCATATGCGATGACACAGGCGGTAACCTGGGTGGGGATAATGAATGAGAATGTATCAAAGTTACAGACCAGAAGGGTGAACGCCACAGGGTTCAAATTGAGCACCTTGGCCAGTGACAGCATGATAGGCGCCAGCATGGAGACAGCCGCCACATTACTGAGCATAAATATTCGTATTACCGCAGTTACCAGGATAACCCCCACAACCACCACCAGGAAAGGCTGCCCTATAAAAAGGGGATGAGCAATATCGGCCAGCCATTTTGCCAGTCCGGTGCTGCTGATGGCGTTGGCCATTGACATTGCCCCGGCCAGGAGGAGGAATGTCCCCCAGATGGTCTTACTCTGTACCGCCTGCCAGGATACTGGCAGAAGTCCCGGGATAAAGAATATGCCCAGGGCGATTAACGTGGCCATACCCGTCTTGATTCCGTGGTAGGGCTCGGTTATCCACATTATCACGGCCAGGCCAAAAACTGCTATAACAAACCATTCCACTAGGCTGGTCTTACCCATCTTGGTTTTCTCTTCTTTAATAAAATCGACCCCGCCTGGTATGCTTATGTCCTTAACATCAAACAATTTTCTAAGCATTATAAACATTATTGGGTAAAGCCCCACAATAGGCCAGTGAAGCCAGAACCACCTGGCATAGCTCATCTGGTAACCCAGTTGTTTATCAAACAGGCCGGCCATAATGACGTTGGGCAAGTGTGCTGTAAGAAGAAGTATGCCTGCAACCATGGGGAAGTAACAAATACCCGATATGGCCAAGGCGGCCACTGCTCTTTTGCCCTTTTCGTTATCTCCGAACAGGGCGCTTACCCCTTTTACAATGGGCAGAAGAACCGCTGCCCTGGATACCGCTGCAGGAACAAAAACCCCCAGAACGGTGTTGACCGCCATGAAACCCTTGAGAACCTGATCCACCTGTGGCTTGACCCGGGACAGCACGGCCATGGCGATCCTTCTGTCCATGCCGGTGCACTGCATGATGGCCGCAAAAATGAAGGATCCCAGCACCAGGAAAGTCACGTCCTGGGTGTACCCCCCAAAGGCTTTGCCAATATCTTTTTCGGCCTTGGTCATGACCAGCATTAAAGGAATTAACAGTCCTGTTATGCCAACAGGTATGGCTTCAGTAATCCAGATAATCACCGCCCACACCGCCACCGCCGCCGCCTTCTGCCCTTCAGGCTTCAGCCCCGCAAGCGGAGGCGCATACAAAATGGCAAAAAAAGCTATCCAGGCAATAATAAATCCTATGAATGCGGCGTTTGGGTTTAAACCGGATCTGCGGGCGTTATTAATCATTCCTTCCGGCACCCAACTGGCATACCATTTGAGATCTCCGCTGTCTCTCATACACATCCCCTTCCAATTCGTTTTCCGGGTCACGCCCTCCGATAATGCCTACCCTCCTCTCGGAAAAAAGATGTCGGCCAACTGACATTAAAATACCAAAAAACGATCAATCTGTATGTTCTCAGCAAAACATAACTTTTGTAATATTACTTACACTTTTGCCTGAAAATCCATGAAATGCCCTAGAATCCTGGGGCTTATCTCAAGGTTTTACTTATCTTTTTTATAATTTTTTTTTATACAAGAAAAAAATCGCCCTATCGGGCGACAAGCAGTTAGCTGTCATAATCTGTTAAAATCCTTACTAGACCCATTTTCTCAGTTTCTCGGGATAAATAATTTTGATATCCCGCCCCTCCATCACTATGGCTTTTTCGCTCTTCATGGCATTGAACGCCGAAGTTACTGTGGGCCTTGAAGTCCCAATCATGCATGCTATTTCCTCATGGGTCAGCCTTAAGTTTATCTCTATCCCTTCACCGGTATCGACGCCCGCCCGCTCAGCCATCTTCAGCAGCAGCAGCGCCAGTCTTCCCTGAACCGGCCAGGTTACCATCTCGTAAATGGTGCGATGGGCCTCTCTCAACCTTACCCCCAAAGCCTCGGCCACTTTTATGGCCAGGTGGGAGTGGATCCTTAACAAATCCAGAAACCCCTCTCTTTTTATAACAACAAGCTCAACCTCACCCATGGCCTCGGCATAACAGGATCTATAGGAACTGCTCAGCGTCTCGGCAAGGCCCGCCAGTTCCCCGGGATGTCTGACGGCCACCGTTACCCTCCGGCCATCTCCGGCAAGACGGTAAATCTTCACCCACCCTTTTTCCACAAAATAAACCTGGCCGGAAAATTCACCTGCGGCAAATATGATCTGACCCTTGGGATATTTTATGCACTGGCCTGTCTGTCTGATCAGCGACTTATCGCTGTCGTTCAGGGTGAAAACCTTATGGTCGATATCCATTTCTTAAACACCTCACCCATACCAAGCAAATAACAACTCCTGCAATACTAAGATTATTATATGCAATTCGGCCCGAACTACCTTTTCTCCTTTAGTTATCTTTATCTTTTTCAGGACAGGACGTTAGCATCCCCCGCAGTATATTTCGTTATTGGCAATCAATATTTCAGCAGATAAATGACCATATTGGCCAATTCTGTAAGTGCCTTCTGCTGCCCCTCGTGGTCTTTCCACCAGGAAGACGGGGAATACTTGGGATCCGGAGCTGAAACGGTAATAATCTCTACTCCGCTATCTTTGAATACTTTTTCGAATATATATCGGGACCTCCTGGTGTGATACGATGAAGTAACTAAAATAAAGGATTTTATATTACTTTCCATTATTATTTTTTTGACAAACACCGCATTCTCATATGTGCTCTGGGATTTTTCCTCAAGCATCACCGCCGATGGAGGAACACCGAGGTCTGCGGCCTCCTCCAGCATAATACGGGCTTCGGTGTATTTGGTTGACAGCCTGCCCCCGGTCATGATCACAACATCGCCATAGTTCTCCCTGTACAGTGCGGCTCCCTTTGCCACCCGGGGAACTGTTTCTCCGGCCAATACCACAATGGCATCACTTTTACGTGGTTTTTCATCCACCACCAGATACCTGCCATAGGCCGAAAGCCAGTATGGGGAAGAAGCAAATAGTATAATCACAGAGACTGTCAATGCTATAAAAAGTCTTTTTATCAACATTATCACCTGTGGTTAAATTTCTGTTCCTACTGTCCATTTTCCTTTTTCAGCTTACATCATATCTATTTTATAAATTTTATTTTTTTAAAAAAGACTTCTTACCTATTGACCTTTTACCCAAAATAAAATAACTTATAATCAAGAAAATGAGTGAGTCATCAGTCATTTTAATCCTTCAACTAATTATTTTAAAAATAACAGGATAAAGGAGGAAACGCAGAAGATGAAGCGCAGCATAAACAAAGCTGCCGTGCTGGGAGCAGGGGTTATGGGTGCAACCATTGCCGGACACCTGGCCAACGTGGGTATCCCCACCTACCTTCTGGACATCGTGCCGCCTACATTGAATGCCGATGAAGAGAAAGCGGGATTAACCCTGGAAAGCCCTAATGTGCGCAACAGGTTTGCAGTGAACGGGATTACAAATCTACTGAAGGCAAAACCGGCCCCCCTCTACATACCGGAAAACGCTAAACTACTTACCCCCGGGAATTTCGAAGATAATATGAACGTGCTTTCAGAATGCGATCTCATTTTAGAAGTGGTTCTGGAAAGGTTAGATGTCAAGCAGAGCCTTTTTGAAAAGGTGGAGAAAAACTGGAAGCCGGGATCGATAGTAGCCTCCAACACCTCCGGCCTTTCTATAAACAAAATGGCCGAAGGTCGTTCAGCTGATTTTAAACAAAACTTTATCGGAATGCACTTCTTTAACCCCCCCAGATATATGCGCCTGCTGGAAATCATCCCGGGCAACGACACCAATCAGGAAGTTACCGGCTTTATGGTGGATTTCTGTGAAAGGACACTGGGTAAGGGCGTAGTTATCTGCAAGGACACCCCCAACTTTGTGGCCAACCGTATAGGCGTTTTCGGAATGTGCTCCACAATAAAAGCCATGCTTGAATTCGGTCTGGGCATAGACGAGGTTGACGAGTTAACCGGTCGGGTCATGGGCCACCCCAAGAGCGCCTCATTCCGCACCCTGGACATGGTGGGCCTGGACGTTATGCTCCATGTGGCCAGGAATGTCTATGACATTCCTGGCGACCCCCGGGAAAAGGCCATCTTCGAGCCCGTTGAATTCCTCCAGAAAATGCTGGCGAACAAGTGGCTGGGAGACAAGACCGGCCAGGGATTCTATAATAAGGTAAAAACAGCCAAAGGTAAGGAATTACTGGTTCTGGACTACAACACCATGGAGTACCGCCCCAAGGTAAAGGCAAATTTCAGCTCCCTTTCAAACGCCAAGGCCGCCAAAAAGCCCGCCAAGCAGATTAAGGAACTGGTTACCGGAAGCGATAAGGGATCCCTGTTTTCCTGGAAAGTTACCAAGCAGCAGCTCCTGTACGCTGCCAGCCTGCTGGGAATCATTGCCGATGACATACAGTCCATCGACCAGGCTATGAAGTGGGGCTTTAACTGGGATTTCGGACCCTTCGAAATCTGGGATATGCTGGGTGTGGACTGGATGGTTGAGCGCCTGAAGAATGAAGGCGACACCATACCCAAGGTTGTTGAAGACCTTTTGGCCAGTGGCAAAACCAGTTTCTACGAAGAGAAAGACGGAATTCGTTACATCTTTGATCAAAACACCAAGGTCAGATCCGCCGGGAAATTTGGCGAGAACGTCATCTATCTTGATCCCCTCAAAAAGCAAAATAAGGTTATCAAGTCAAATGACGGCGCCAGCCTTATTGACATCGGCGATGGCGTTGTCTGCCTGGAATTCCACAGCAAGTCAAATTCCATCGGCGGAGACATCGGGCAAATGATGGATTACTCTGTGAAAGAGATAGAAAAGAATTACGAGGGCATGGTAATTGCCAACTACGGCAAGCACTTCTCGGTGGGCGCCAACATAATGCTGGTGATGATGTATGCCGAGGCCCAGGAGTGGGTCGAACTGGACATGATGATAAGGGACTTCCAGAACACCAACATGATCATGAAATTATGCAAAAAGCCCGTAGTGGCGGCTCCCCACGGCATGGCCCTGGGCGGAGGCTGCGAAATAGTAATGCACTGCAACAAGGTGGCTGCCTGTGCCGAATCCTATATAGGACTGGTGGAAGTGGGCCTAGGACTTGTCCCCGGCGGCGGCGGCGTCAAGGAAATGGCCTTCAGGGCAGCCGAGACAGAGCCCCCGGCGCCCACCAGTATTAAGACCGGAGGCACCAATTCCACTCAACCCATGATTAACCGCGCCTTTGAAAACATATCCATGGCAAAGGTGACCACCAGCGGCCCCGAGGCAGTTTCCATGGGATTTATAAGAGCAACCGACACCATCATTGTGACTAACCGTGACCACCTTATAGGTGAGGCTAAAAAACTGGTCCTGAAGACGGCGCCGAATTTCCGGCCCACCCTTCCCAAAACCATGACAGCCCTGGGAGCACCAGGCGAAGCAGCCATCCGCGTGGGCATCGAAACCATGCTATGGGGTAACTTCATCAGCAAGCACGACGCTCTGGTTGCCGGTAAGGTTGCGCACATACTGACCGGGGGCGGGGTAACACCGGGCACAACTCTGACCGAGCAAAATCTGCTGGACCTGGAGCGTGAAGCCTTCCTTAGCCTGCTGGGTGAGAAAAAGACCGTCGACCGGATACGTCACATGCTGACCACCAATAAACCTCTCAGGAACTAGGTAATAGGCAAATAGACTTTCAAACGGCCGCTTAACAATATAAGGTAATCCACTACGAACTAGGGGGTTTTAAGAAAAATGCAAGAAGCCGTAATTGTCAGTGCGGTGCGTACCGCAGTGGGTAAGGCTCCCCGGGGCAAACTGAAAAATACCCGGCCGGAGTACATGGCGGCCACCGTTTTAAAAGAAGCCCTTGCCCGGATACCTGGCCTGGACCCGGCGGAAATAGACGATGTTTTGTTCGGATGCTCATTCCCTGAAGGTGAACAGGGAATGAACGTGGGACGGATGATCAACCTCCTGGCCGGGCTGCCTCACAGCGTATCAGGCGCCACCATAAACCGTTTCTGCTCCTCCGGAATTGAGTCCATCGCAGTGGGAGCAACCCGTATAATGGCAGGATATGTAGACGTATTCGTGGCCGGCGGTGTTGAGAGCATGAGCATGGTCCCCATGGGCGGCAACAAGCTGGCCCCGGATCCGGAGCTTTTGAGGATTTGCCCCGAAGCATACATGGGAATGGGACTGACCGCTGAAAACGTTGCAGAAAAATATAATATTACCAGAGATGAGCAGGACTCCTTTGCCGAGGCCAGCCACCTGAAAGCCCTTAATGCAATAAAAGAAGGCAGATTCAAGGAAGAAATAGTGCCTCTCACCGTTACTGAAAAGCAATGGGTGGGCGACAGGATTAAAGAAAAGAGTTTTGTGTTTGACACCGATGAGGGTCCCCGCCCCGGAACCACCGTGCAAACCCTGGCCAAGCTAAAGCCGGTTTTCCGGGCCGGAGGCAGCGTCACAGCCGGAAACTCTTCCCAGACCAGTGACGGGGCGGCCTGTGTAGTACTAATGAGCCGTAAAAAAGCCGAGTCCCTGGGAATAAAGCCGCTGGGCATTTTCCGCGGTTATGCCGTGGGAGGATGCGCCCCCGAGCTGATGGGGATCGGTCCCATAGTGGCTATTCCCAAGGCCCTGAAGGTGGCCGGAATATCAAAAGACCGGGTGGACTTATTCGAGCTGAACGAAGCCTTTGCCTCCCAGGCCCTGGCCTCGATAAAAACACTGGAACTGGATATCAACAAGGTAAACCGTAACGGCGGAGCCATTGCCCTGGGTCATCCCCTGGGATGCACCGGATCCAAGCTGACCGCCACCCTGCTGCATGAAATGAAGCGCCGGAAGGCCCGCTACGGTGTGGTAAGCATGTGCATCGGCGGAGGAATGGGGGCCGCAAGCGTTTATGAAATGATAGACTAGCTATAAGCTGTATGCTGTAAGCTGCTATTACCTGAATGTTTATTAATTTTAATTTCGAAAGGAGATATTTCAAATGCTTCAAAAAGGCGGAATGTTTTTGTTTGAAAGCGTTAGCCCTGCGGATGTATTCACTCCGGAGGATTTTTCCGATGAGCACAAGATGATTGCCAGCACCTGCGAGGATTTTATCGCCAAAGAAGTTCTCCCCATTATAGATGAGCTTGATGCACAAAAAGATGGTTTGATGAAGAGCCTGCTGCTGAAGGCCGGCGATCTGGGGCTTCTTTCGACAGATATCGACGAGGCATACGGCGGGTCCGAAATGGGCAAACTGGCCTCCATCATTATTACTGAAAATGTATGCGCGGGCGGTTCATTTGCAACCGGAATGCTGGCCCATACCGGTATAGGCTCACTGCCCATAGTTATGTTCGGTAATGAGGAACAGAAGAACAAGTACCTTCCCAAACTGGCCACCGGCGAGTTTATCGCGGCCTACGCCCTGACCGAGCCCGGCGCGGGATCCGATGCCATGAATGCAAAAACAAAGGCTGTACTGTCTGAAGATGGCAAGCACTACATCCTTAACGGTGAGAAAATATTCATCACCAACGCCGGTTTTGCCGATGTGTTCGTAACCTACGCCAAAATTGACGGAGAAAAATTTACCGCTTTCATAGTGGATAAAGGCACGCCCGGATTCAGCACCGGCGCTGAGGAAAAGAAAATGGGGATCAAGGGATCTTCCACCCGCAGCCTGGTATTCGAAGACGCCATGGTCCCGGCGGAAAATGTGCTGGGTGAAATAGGCAAGGGCCATGTCATCGCCTTTAACATTCTGAACATCGGACGTTTCAAACTGGGCGCCGGCACCACCGGATCGGCCAAGAAAGCTATTCGGCAGGCTGTAAAATACGCCAACCAGCGCATACAGTTCAAGAGCCCCATTTCCAAGTTCGGCATGATTCAGACTAAACTGGCCAAAATGAATGCCGCTTCCTACGCCTCGGAGTCAGCTCAGTACCGTCTGGCCGGTCTTATCGAGGATGCCCTGGCAGACAAAAAATCCGGTCCGGAAATTGGCAGCGCCATCGGGGAGTACGCCATCGAGTGCTCCATCAGCAAGATTGTTGGTTCTGAAGTACTGAGCTACGTGGTGGACGAAACCGTCCAAATCCACGGCGGCTACGGTTATGTTTCGGAATATCCTGCCGAGCGCTTCTACCGTGACTCCCGCATCAACCGCATTTTTGAGGGAACCAACGAAGTTAACCGCCTGATCATTCCTGCCACCCTGATGCGCAAAGCCATGAAAGGCGAGATTCCATTCATGCAGGCAGCCATGGAACTCCAGAAAGAAATAATGAATCTGGGTGCAACCCTTCCGCCCGAAGATGGCAAGCCCCTTTACACCGAGCGCTGCATGCTGGCCCTGGCCAAAAAACTGTTCATCATGATTTCCGGTTCAGCAGCCCAGAAATATATGCAAAAGCTGGCTGGCGAGCAGGAACTGATCCAGATAATGGCCGATATAGCCATAGAGATTTATATGGTGGAATCCTGCATACTGCGCACCCTGAAGGCCTGGGAAAAAGATGCCGCCTCGGCAGAGCTGAAAATAGACCTGACCATGGCCTACATCTATGATAAATGGCCCGCCCTGGAACTCCTGGGCAAAGAAGCTCTGTGCTACATGGAGTCCGGCGATATGCTGGCCACCCAGATTGCCATTGTAAAGCGCATGACCAGATATACACCGGTGGACATGATCAAACTGCGCAGGCAGATTGCCGCCCGGATAATCGACAAGGAAGATTACGTATGCTAATGTCCCTGATGCATCCGGAATACCCGGTGTTTAATGATGAATACATTTATTTGCCATGGTAAATACTAACCTCCGTCAAGGAGGTGAGACCAATGCCGCAAACCATTAAATGTACGGTGACCGAATGCCAGTATAACGCCGATATTATGTGCGACGCCCCAATGATTCAGGTTAACCACAATGGCTCCGACAGATCGGGAAGCTCGGATGAAACCAAATGCGATACCTTCAGACCTAAAAGATAGCAGATTGTAGGGACTGACCCCGGGGCAGTCCCTACAATCATAATTCAGCCGTTATTTTTTTGCTTTTGTGATTACCTTCCCGGCAGCTTTTCGAACACCTGTGGAAACAGTACTCCACCCGCCATTATCATGGCACTCAGCGGAAGACCTATATAAAGCGGATGAAGCATGCCCGGAAACGATAAGGCCCAGGCAACCGTAAGCGCCGGGGGAACCGTTACCGCCCAAAAACCTGCCCGATAGGATATTTTGCCCGGAAGGAACACTGCTCCCAAAAGGGGAAGAAATACCGTAACTCCCCTCAATGCATTGGACAGATAGGTCCAGTCCAATATCAGGTCTCCCAGCATGAAATAGCCGAAGGCGCAGGATAGTACCACTGCCACAAAAACGGCCCGCCTTGCTGCCATCAGTTGACTTTTATCCCCGGCCCCGGGTTTGAGCTGGAGGAATATATCCCTGCTGAACAGTGTGGCAATGCCAAGGGCCAGTGCACTGGACGTAAGCAGCAGCGAAACCAAAAGGGTTGCCACCCCGACTCCTCCAAGCCAGGACGGTAGATGAAGCAGCAAAAAAAGTGGGAGGGCGGCCACGGGATCAATGTCCGGATAGGCAGATCTCATGTACATTCCCACCACCACCCCGGCAGCCCCAAAACAGGGAAAGGATGCGGCGGCCAAAAGGGAACCCCATCGGGCAGACTTTAAGCTTTTCCCTGCAAAAACCGGCTGTATAAAGGACTGGGTGGAGATAAAACCAACCACCACCGATACCCCGCCTGCCAGTTCTGTCAATATCCCCCGGGGAAACATACTAAACCAGGGAAAACCGTCAAATTGCCGGCCTATTCCATGTATTCCGCCCAGCATAATCCAACCGGCCACACCGGCTATAAATAACGTCAGCGTTAGCAGGAACAGCTTCAGCATACCTACCAGGGCTGCCCCCATGTGCCCTCCACCAATAACCAGCACCGCTGAAAAGACGGCAAACATTATCAGCCCTCCCATCGGTGTGACCTTAAATATGGAAGTTGTAAGGGGAACTGAGGCCAGCATCTGTACGGTCATTTGTATAAACATTCCCAAGGAAATAAAAACAGCCACCCAGGGTGCCACCCCGGCGCCATAATAACCGGATAAAAACTGGGATATGGTATCAACCCCTTTTTCTTTCAAGGGTTTGGCCAGAAAAAAAAACAGCAGCAGGCAGGCCGCCCCGGCCCCCAGGGTGAACCATATTCCGCTTATTCCGTACCGGTAGGCCATCTGTGCCGTGCCAATGGTCACAGTTCCCCCGGCAAAGGCCCCCACTATCCCCGCCAGCACCATCATGGTCCCCAGTTTCCTGCCCCCTATGATAAAATCCCCTGATGATTTTACCAGCCTGGTAGAATATAACCCCACCGTCCCGATAACCAAAAGTGTTATGCCAATACTGGTATAGTGAATGTAGTCAAGCAATCATCTCACCGGCTTTCAAAGTATGACATTAACTGGTTGCCATTTATCTCCATTTTTGATATCATTTGCTTCTGGAGGGCGATGCATATGTTTTTTCTGACCGTCAGAATACCTACTGTCTTTATTAGGTTACTGGATAAAAAACTGATGGGTATTTTTCTGGCGGCATTGGTGTTCTTTGTCCTGTCGTCCCTTAAATTTCCCGGGAGCTTAAGCCCTATGGGCGCAAAGCTAATTACCGTGCTGGTAACCATGCTGATCATCTGGATAACCGAATCAGTGGACTACTCAACCAGCGCCTTTTTTTTACTGGGAATATTCACAGTGTCTCTGGCGGGCTGCCCTGACCCGGTTAAAGGCGGCGAGCCCATGGGAACCCGAGAGGCGCTGTTCATGTCTCTAAGCGGCTTCAGTTCCGAAGCCTGGATAATGGTTACTTCAGCTCTGATCCTGGCCTCGGTGGTAAAGGACAGCGGGTTGGGCCAGCGGGCTGCCTATTATATTCTGCTGATGGCGGAAACTCCTGGAAAAATACTGCTGGGAAATCTTTTTATGTCCTATGTATTCAGCATATTCATACCGGCCCAGGCCGCCAACGCAGCCCTGATGTGCGCCATTTCTTTCAGTATATTGGAAATCTACCATATAGAACGGGATGATAATTTTGCCAAGGCCCTGATGCTGATGGCGGCCTTTGGAACGGGTATTGCCGGAATTGGCATACAGACATCGGGGGCGCCTACCATTCAAACGGCAAACTACTTATCAGAGGCCGGCTATCAGATTAGCTGGCTGTCATGGTCCTTATACGCAATGCCTTTTTCCATCACTGCCGGCCTGATCCTCTACGTATTGATCAGATTGAGGTTTCCTGTACGGGCGCTGCCATCTGAAGCCGTGTCAATCAGGCATAAATTATTGGAGATGGGCCCTCTGTCGGCAAAGGAACTGAAGCTGGCAGCCATAATGTCGGCCACCACCCTTCTATGGGCTACGGAACAAAGGCTTCACAATATAGACAGCAGCACCGTTTCAGTTCTGGCTGTAATGGCAATTTTCCTACCCTTTATTAACATTACCACATGGGACAGGCTGGTCAAGACCATCAACTGGGGAACCCTTTTCCTGTTCGGAGCCGCTATTTCCCTGGGGCAGTGGCTCCTAAAAAGCGGGGCGGCTTCCTGGGTGGCGCAGAATACCATCAGCCTTTTGAACCTGGAACAACTGGGCTTAATCCCCATAGTCACAATATCTGTGGCCTTTTTTTCTATAATGTCACTGGCATTTTCGGCCAGAGCGGCGGCAGTGGCCGCACTGGTCCCGGCCGCCATAGGATTTGCCCAAAGCTTCACCCAATCCCACGGCGTCACGGTATGGGGCTATACACTTATACTTTATTTCGCCATCCAGTACTCCGTCTTGTTACCGGTCAATACCCCAATGTCAATGGTGGCCTATTCCACCAACACCTTCTCAGCCAGGGAAATGCTTGGTATAGGAGCCCCCCTGGCAATTATTCTGATGCTGATCACCCTTCTTTTTGTAAAGACATACTGGCACTGGCTGGGACTGGTGTAGACTGATGGATTCTGGTCTGCGGTCTTACCCACTATGGTACCATATATTTCTGTGGATAAGAAAGACTAAAAAAAAGGCTGCGGCGGAAACCCGTCAACAGCCTGGGGAAAGTTCATCTATCTTTTGCCGGATATAGCTTTATTATCAAGCGCTGCGATAGAGCTTGGTCAGAACAAATTCTCTATGTCCCAGAGCTTCGTTGGCAGTATACCGTCCGTTGCAGGTACGCAACAGCATTTCCAGCAGAGCGTCTCCAGCCTGGTCCAGGTTCATTTCACGGCGAAGAATTCCGCTTACGTCAACGTCGATATGCTCAGTCATGGTGGCAACTGTCAGCGGGTTGGCGGAAAGCTTGATAACCGGAATAATGCAGTTACCGATAATGTTGCCCTGCCCGGTGGGGAAGAAGTGCGCCACAGCGCCGGAAGCCGCCCACAGTGTTACCGCCTCGGCAGCCGCCGATGATGTATCCATATACCAGAGTCCCTTGCCGGTAGGAGCTTCAGCAGGGTTCAGAACTCCAACGTATTTGCACTTTCCAATTTTCTGGAGGTTACCCAAGGCCTTTTCTTCAATGGTTGTCAGACCGCCGGTGATGTTTCCCTTGGTGGGCTGGGATCCGGAAAGGTCCACACCCTGGCTGATGATAAACTCATTGTAATCGTTCCACATTTTATAAAAAGCTTCTCCCACTTCGGGAGTAGCGCCATGGGCCTTAACGATGTCTTCACCGCCGGTAATCTCGGAAGTCTCACCAAAACTGCAGGTGGCGCCGGCAGCTACCAGTTTTTCAACGGCATTACCCACTGTGGGGTTGGAAGCCAGTCCGGATGTGGTGTCGGACTCGCCGCATTTGACCGATACATATAGTTCGTCCACGGTGCAGGGTACTTTTTGCAGCTCGGTGGACATTTGACCGATACATAAAGTTCGTCCACGCTGCAAGGTACTTTTTGCAGTTCGGTGGCCCACTGAATATACTCTTTGGCCTTGCGGGAAGCCTTTTCAATGGTTTTGAGATCCCCATTACGCTCAATGGGGAAACCTGTTACAGGCTTGCCGGTCTTGGCGATGCCTTCCACGATAACGTTTGTCCACTCGGGCTCAATGCCGATAACCACGACAGCTGCTACGTTGGGGTTGCTGCCGATGCCGATGATGGTCCGGAAGAACAGATCAAGGTCTTCACCAAACTGAAGACGACCATAGGCGTGAGGCAGGGCAATGGTCCCCTTGATATTGTTTGCCACAGCTTCGCAGGCTGCGTTGGAAAGGTCATCCAGAGGAAGTATGGCCACGTGATTGCGGATACCCACTTTACCGTTTTCACGACGGTATCCCATAAAAGTCGGAAATGTCATTTTTACCACCTCGCAGTCTTTAGATTATGAATGTGAACATGCTCACCCACGGTTATGTCCTGAACAGTTTTACCTATATTTACACTGTACTTAACAATTGTCTCGCCGGCTTTTACAGGCGCCATGGCGATTTTGTGACCCAGGGGAATATTGCTGACGGCGGTAACGGTAACAGTGGAATCATCCTCCATTACCCAGCCCTCCACTACTTCCCCGGCCTTGATATCGGTGACAGCCACTCCTACAGAGTCATTTTTGTCATGCATTATGAATCTGGTCAAAATAGGTCCCCCTCTCTAAATAATTAATTAGTAAAACAATCAACCAACGTTTCTAAAATGAATCTGGACTATCACCCCCACAAACACAACAATGTACATGGCTTTCAATTAAAATATGGTAGGAGGTCTGTGGTACTACCAATTAAGATATTACCATTTTACTCCCGTTTACTTTCAATGTCAATTGTATTCCCAACAAAAACTTAATAACTTTTCAACAGTTATTAGTAGGGTATCCTCATTTTGTCTATTTGTTTATTAATGGCCGTGTTTATTGGCCTTCTCCAGGTCAATTTTAAAATCCAGGAAGAAGTATCCAGCACATACAACCAGTATCCCAGGGAGCAGCCAGCAGTACTCCTATAATGGGCGACATGAAGAACCCGGCTCCACCCGGAATTCCCGGTGACTCAAGACCAAGGATCAAAACTGGAGGAATCAGCATAAGTATTTCAGTAAGTGAAATGGGTATATTTAAAAGCCTGGCCACAGTGATGGTAACCAGAAGCACTGCCATTGTGGTGCAGTTCTTGTTCAGCACGGTGCCGAACACGATGGATACCTCGGCCACTTCACGGCGCAGTCCTAAATTACCCTTGGTGCCAAATTTCATGGGTATTCCTATGGCCAGGCAGCCGATCATGATGGGGTAGTACCAGAGCAGAGCCTTAAAGAAAACCAGTATTGCGTCACCGGCTTTCATAAAAAGGATTGTAACCACAGGGGCCAACTGCTATAATTGATGCAATGACGTCTGAGGTTAGAGGTAATACCAATATCTAAAAGGCCGGGAGGTGAATTAAAGAAACTATAAAAACGTTCGCTATATGTAGATAGAAAAATTACAATGATTGTCGGCACAGATCACCATAAGAAATCCAATAAAAATAGAGAGGGGTTTTTTATGCGTTTTCTATCAAAAACAGTTATTTTACTTGTTGCACTACTTTCACTGAGCCTGGTTGCAGCCGGGTGCGGCGATAAAGGCCAGGATAAATCAAAGGGTGACGCCCCCAAGTCCGGTGCCAAGGCCAAGTACAGCCTGGCTACCGCCGGAACAGGCGGAACCTACTACCCCATGGGCGGGGGTGTGTCCAGCGTGGTAAAAGAAGCCACCGGCATAGAAATAGCTGTTGAAACCAGCGGTGGATCAGCCGAAAACCTCAGGCTCATCCAGTCAGGGGAGACCGATATGGCCTGGGCCAATGCCTCGGAGATTTATTGGGCCTGGAACGGAGAGGAATTTTTTAAGGGACAAAACATAAAAGATTTCCGGGTTGTTACATTTTCCTGGAACGCCATTTATCACTGGGCCGTACATAAGGACAGAGGAATCAACAGTTTTGCAGACCTAAAAGGCAAAAAAGTAGGAATTGGCCCGCAGGGTTCAGGAGCCGCTGTTTTCGCGGAAACCTACCTGAAGGCTGTGGGAGTATGGGACAAGGTCCAGCCCGCCTACCTGCCCCCCGACGACTCGGCAACATCCTTTAAGGACAAGAAAATAGGTCTATTTGGTTATTTCTCCAGGGTGCCAATGTCTGCCCTGATGGATATCACCTCCCAAACTGAAATCAAATTACTTGATCCTACCATAGAGGGTGAGAAGGTTGGCTTCTCCCAAAAATATCCCTTCTATACTAAGACCGTTATCCCCAAGGGATCGTACAAGGGACAGGATCAGGACGTAAACAAGTATGGCAACCCGGTCTATCTGGTTGTAAGCAAAAAGATACCCGATCAGGTGGTATATGACATGCTCAAAGCCATTTATTCAGAGAATGGACAGAAGCGCCTTCTTCAAACCAACAAGGCGGCTGAGGACATGACTCTCAAAACCGCCATGAATGGCGTATCAGAAATGGGAGTACCCATACACCCGGGTGCAGTCAAATTTTTCAAAGAAAATGGCGTGAACGTTCCTGCCAATTTGATTGAAAAGTAAGCCCAAAGGACCTTTAATCTGACATTTAGACACATAGCTGGCACCCCCAGGGTGCCAGCTATGTGCAGGATTCAGACTATTACAATCTTTAGGAGGAGGCACGCATCTTTGGAAAAAGACTTTAAGAATCAACAAGTTCCCGCGTCGGATCAAGATATGGAAAAGCTGATTGACCAATACGAGGGAAATGCTGAAAAAAGAAATCTTAAGGGTCCCGTCGGAAAAATGATATCATTGATAGCTGCGCTGTTTACCCTGTTTTACCTGTACCAGGGCGCCGTGGGGGTTATTTCCCCGGAGTCCAACAGGGGTGTGTACGTAGGTATAACAGCCTTCCTTTGCTTTCTACTTTTTCCGGCGAGCAAAAAATCACCCGGCGGAAGGATAACGGTACTGGACGCTGTTCTTGCCATAGCTGCTGTAACTACAACCGCTTACTTCATTATTATGTACCCTCAAATGGCAAACCGTATCGGATTTGTAACCACTGCCGATCTTGTAATGGGTGTCATCGCCATCGTTCTGGCACTGGAAACTGTTCGACGGGTTACAGGCAATATTCTGGCTATTATTGCGGCGGTGTTTCTGCTGTACGGCTATTTTGGCAATTATTTCCCGGAAATGCTGGCCCATAAAGGTTTCAGCATTTCCAGAATATCAAGTTTCACCTTCTCCTCATTATACGGACTGTATGGTTCGGTGGCAGCAATTTTTGCATCCTTCGTTTTCCTGTTTATTACCTTTGGCACATTCCTTGAAGCCTCCGGGGCAGGGAAATTCTTTATTGACTTTCCTTATTCTTTCCTGGGAAGGACCCGTGGCGGCCCGGCCAAGGTAGCCGTGCTGGCCAGCGGTTTTATGGGAAGTATCAATGGAAGCGCCACAGCCAATGTGGTTACCACCGGAACCTTTACCATTCCACTGATGAAAAAAGTGGGCTACAAGCCCCACATGGCCGGCGCCATAGAGACTGTGGCCTCTACAGGCGGTATGCTGATGCCCCCCATTATGGGCGCTGGGGCCTTTGTTATGTCGGAGTTTACCGGTATACCCTATTGGGATATCGTAAAGGTGTGCTTCATCCCGGCTATGCTATACTATTTCTACCTGTATCTGATGGTGGATTTTCAGGCCCTGAACCTTGGCCTGAATGGACTGGATAAAAGCGAACTGCCCAACCCTATGGAAATACTGAAAAAAGGCTGGCATTACATTTTACCCATCGCGGTTATCGTGTACATGCTCATCGCCGGATACTCACCTCCCATGGCTGCAGTCATTGCTATCGTACTGTCAGTGGGAGCCAGCTGGGTACACAAAGAAACCAGGATGTACCCCAAGGATATCTACAACGCACTGGTTAAATCCGCCGTCACATCCCTTACGGTGGGTGCCACCGTCGGTTCCATCGGCATCATTATCGGTGTGGTTTACCTTACAGGGCTTGGCCTCAAGTTCTCTGACATACTTCTGTCCCTTTCCGGAGGATTCCTGTTCCTGGCCATTATCCTGATAGCCATTTCCTCATATGTATTGGGGATGGGCATTACAGCCACAACCTCCTATGTCATACTGGCCGTTTTGGCTGCCCCGGCGCTGCAGGAACTTGGAGTTCCACTGCTGGCTTCTCACCTGATTATATTCTGGGCATCCCTAATAGCCAATGTGAACCCTCCGGTGTGCCTGGCAGCCTTTGCTGCAGCAGCCATCGCAAAGGCCGAGCCCATGAAAACAGGCTGGACTTCTCTAATATTTGCCCAACCACTTTATATCATGCCATTATGTTTTGCTTACGCCCCGGCAATTCTGCTGATCGGGGAAACGGCGGTTATCGTCCAGACAGTTATATCAATAACACTGGGTATTTATTTTGCTGCATGCTTCTTCCAGAGATGGATGTTCCGTAAGCTTATACTGATTGAGCGATTAGTCGTTGGTGTTGTTGCCGGATTACTGTTGCTTCCCAGTGATTTCACAGATTATATTGGTTTTGGGCTGGCCATAGCCTTATTCATCTTACAGTTCATAACGAGGAAAAAAATTGTAGGCAGTTCAGTAAAAACAGCTTAGATTTTGTCATAGTTAACGGCTGCTGATTAATTTCATCAGCCGTTTTTTTATCTAGCCGATTACCTAAAATTCTCCCAATCTAAAATAAGGCTCAGTATATTTTTCCATGTGTACCTTTTATGTCAGCCCCACCCATTTCCAATAGGTAAGCATAAAAAAGTAAATCAGCGCAACCTGCAGTATCATAAATACCGCGCCCAAACTGCCCATTTCACGTGCACTGAAGTTGCCTGTGGCGTAAGTCACCATTGCCATGGGGTGGGGTGATGCATGGGCAAGATGGCTGCAGTTTGTATGATATAAAAGGAAATAAGAGCAATAACGGCTGCATTGGCAAAGGATCCGGATAAAGAGGCGGCGAACCCGATTGCAGTTGGAACTAGGGCAGCCAGGTAATATCCCTGCCGGTGGTTTCAAATATTAATCCGGCTGTTTGTATTGCCGGGGCTGAGGAGGTTAAAACACCCACACTGGCCACGGCCGTACCGTAGGCGACCATCAGCATCATGCCCTTGGCCAGACCGGACCCGCGATCCACACAGCATATTGCCATAACACGCTGTAAAAGGGCCACCATCAGAACGGCCACCCCGGTGGGCGACGGAATAAAAAGCTCCATGACATAACACATCAGCAGGACCCCGGCCAACATCTGCCTGGGTCCTGATCCCGAAACAGAAATGAGCCAAAGACCCAGCCTGTCACCTAAACCGGTAATCTTTACTGCTGAGGCAATGATGAAGGCCGTAGTCACCTGAAGCCAGGCATCGGAATCAAACCCAGGCAGGGCCATAACAAGGCCCTGCCTGGATCCCAACAATGTATGGATATTGGCTGGATCCGGAGTGAAGGCCACTAAAAGGCCCATGACAGCGATTACGTAAAAAGAACTTTCAGCAAAACCCACCGCCCCGGACACCCATATTGTCATGGCAAAAACCAGTATGGCCAGCATGGTATGGCCCAGGGGGTTTAAAGAAGAAGGTGGATCCCAGAATAAAACTATTAGCATTAGTAAACTACCATCAGCCACCCCAGCCTCAACCACACCGATTTTATTGCTTCCTGGCCTCTTATGCCTTCCATATAACCCAAAGCTAAGACAAAGTAAAAAAAAGGCTGTTGATAATCCTTTTTCAACAGCCTAAGAGAAGAATTGGGTTGGAATTAAACCAGTACAAATGCATGATAATATTTTAGAACTTTAATGCCTCAGACTTGGTCAGTTTTCCTGACGCCGTGGCTATAATCTCATTTATAAGCAGGAGGCTGTAGTCTTCGGCTTTATAGCTTAGCAAATCCAGCTGGCTTAAATAAAGCTCAATGTTATCCTTATAACTGTTATAATGATCCTGGTTAGCAGTTATACTTACCACTGGCAGAACGGTATGGTATCTGGTAAAAGGGCCTCCTGTGGCGTCAACGGCCAACTGCACACCTAGGGACGCCATGGCCATCAACACATCCCCGGGTTCTTTGGAACCTCTGAGTTCGTATAAGCCCTGCTGACTGTCCACCTTACCCAGGGCATCAACCCTTTTAATCACCGGGCACAGGTTTATTTTACTTTTCTTATCGGCCGCATCCTTAAAAATCAGCACACGACCGTGGTTCTCCTGTATGGTGTCAATGCAGTGTACCAATAAGTCACCGGTACCGGATTGATCCCTATATATCAACCCCAGTATAAGTCTTGACATAAGGGTAAGCTGTCGCCGCTGTGTGCTTACCTCCCTGACCATCAGCATGGCGGCCCGAACTGCATGGGCCACGGCCTCGATGACCCCCCCGGGGGCAGCCAGACTGATTAACTGAACCGGCTTTCCCAGCCCGGCGAGTTTTTCCGCAACGTGCCCCCCAACCCCTTCCGAACTCTGCGCCAGTATAACAGCCCCGGCAACATTGGGGTGCTGTGCCAGATCACCAAGGTACTCAGTATATTTTTCCCTGTCGGGCCAGCCGGGAACAGGCACTGCATTCAGCACCGAGGAAGCAATGTTGAGACATATGCCATTGGTACTGACATCAGTTGAGATTATCAAGACTGTGTTTCTGACACCCACTGTGCCGTCAGGCCTGATAAAACCCAAAAATTCCATTGATTTATCACCTCGTGCCATTGACACTTTAATACTTTATGTTGGCCTTTATTATTTCCTCAGCTGAAAAACGGGTGGCGTTGATGGGCTTAATGTAGGTCTCGATTTCCATATTACCCTTATTCTTCAGATAAATATTGACCAGCCACTTATTATTGTCGGTTTCTTTAAAGTCAGACCTGTAGTGGGATCCACGGCTCTCGGTCCTCAGTGAGGCCGATTTAGAAACCATCCTGGCCACAGTAATCCAGTTGATGGTATTGATTATTTCGTTCCACTCCATGTTGTACCGGAAAAGAGTTCTGTTGGTCACAAAAGACTGATCCGCCACTTCCAGAAGTTCCTCCAGCCTGCTCATTGCTTCCTGCAGACTTTTAGCTTCCCGGACGACCCCAACCTTATCCCACATGAGGTTTTTGATTTCATCCCTGATGGGGTAAATATCCACACCTTCGGTACGCTTGTAGAATTTCATCCAGCGTCTGGTGATTTCCTCAACCTGTTCCTGCCTGTAAGGCCTTAATATATTCTGCTCAGCCAGGGCGGCCGCGGTATCTCCGGCCCTGCGGCCAAAGGTGACTGATTCCCCTATGCCGTTTCCGCCTAAACGGTTGGCTCCATGTACACCACTGGAGTCCTCACCGGCAATCACAAGATTTTTCATGTTTGTGGACTGACAGTGTATGTCTATTTTCACACCGCCCATCATGAAGTGGGAAGTGGGGCTTATCTCAACTGGCTCGCTTGACAATTGCTTACCAATATCCCTTACCCGGTCGCACATTCCAGGGAATTTTTTCTCCACAAACTCAGCGCCCAAATGGCCCATCACCAGGTATACCCCGCCACTCTCAGTGCCCCTGCCGGCCATTATCTCCATGTATCCTGCCCGGGCAACCCGGTCACGGGTTGATCTCTCCATGCGCTCAGGGTCATAGCGCTCCATAAATCTTTCACCGAGTCCGTTAAGCAGATAACCCCCGGCGCCCCTTAAACCCTCTTCCAGAACGCTTCCGCTGAGCCTGGACTGGCCTGCCAGAAGTCCGGTGGGGTGAAACTGCATCATTTCCATGTCCATAAACTCGGCCCCTGCCCTGAAGCACATGGCCATTCCGTCACCTGTTTTGTCAACAGACGGGGCAGATATCTTGTACATGGAGGAGGACCCGCCGGTGGCCACAATAACCACCTTGGCATTCACCACAATTAACTCTCCGGTTCTCATATCGGCCAGCACAGCCCCCACCACCCGGTCTCCCTCGGCGGTGGTAAGGAAATCAAGGCCCCTGGTCTCCTCTAAAATCTTTATCCTGTCTTCCCTGCGAAAAACCTGGTCGGTGAGCCTGGCAATAATCTGTATTCCGCTCAGGTCGGCCACGTGAACCGTCCTGTCAAATGATTGGCCCGCAAAGGCCTTTTGGTGTATTTTGCCGTCTTCCGCCCTGTCAAAGAAGCAGCCCACTTTAACTTCCAGCTCGTGAACCGCCTTGGGGGCGTCACTGACCAGTGTGTAGGCAAGGTCCTGGTCATTTACAAAGCCGCCGCCCTTAATTGTATCCATGAAGTGTTTCTCAACGGAGTCCGCAGGGTTGAGAACCACGTTCATACCACCCTGAACCATACGGCTGCACCCGCATTTTCCGATCAATCCCTTGGTTGCCAGAACCACATTAAGACTGGGATTACTATCGTACACGTGCAGCGCGGCAAACAAACCGGCACCGCCGCTGCCCAGGATCAATACATCAGTCTTGATCTCATTCACAAAAAGCCACACTCCTTAAAACGTCTTTTAAAGACATCCTTGTGCTTACTTGAACACACCGAACTTCTGCAGCACACAGCGTTTCTTCAACTGTTGTATGGACTTGGTGGGAACAAGCTTTTTAGGACACACCTCAGCACAGTTAAATTGATCATGACACCTCCAAACACCGTAGGAGCGCCCCACCGCCTTCAGCCTCTCAACCCTTATGGCATCCCGCTTGTCCGCAATCAGGGTATAAGCCCTGTTAAGGGCCGCGGGCCCCAGATATTCTTCGTTGGTGGCAACCATTGAGCAGGCTCCGTAACAGCACCCGCAGGTTATGCAGTCCAGCATCTGATCAATGAACTCTCTCTCTCCAGAGTCCGGGCGAATGGCCACAGGGTCCTTAAGCTCGCTTTTGCCCACGTAAAAGGGTTTGATCTTCTTCCATTTTTCAAAGAAGGGCTCCATATCGGTGGCAAGGTCCCTTATAATAGGAAGATTAGGCAAAGGCATGATGGTTATGTCAGGTGTGCCGAGGCTTGACACCTGTGTACGGCATGCCAGTCTGGGCCTTCCATTAATGTACATTGCACAGGATCCGCACATCCCTATCCGGCAAGAACAACGAAATGCTAATGTTTTATCAACGTAATTCTGGACATACATTACAACATCCAGAATCGCCATATTTTTTATTACCGGTACGGTAAAAGAGTCGAATCTGGGTTCAACATCAGCCTCCGGATCGTAGCGGAATATCTTAACATTGATCTCTTGCAAAGACAATTCATCCGCCTCCCAAAACTACATAATAAATTGAATGATTGAATACACGCCTATTCCGAAAAGTGCCGTTCCCAGTATAATGAGTATTCCAATGGTTGTTTTTCTGGTTTTCAGCCCCATGTCCACCATAACAGTATATACACCGTTAAAAGCGTGGAATAAGCCAAAAAATAAAAGGAGTACATAGAGTAAGACATAAGGAGCGCTGGAGAGCCTTGCCCGGGCTTCGCTGAAACTGATCACCTCGGAGGTATTGAATACATACAGCGCCCAGATGTGTATTCCCAGCACAACCAATAGCAAAGCGGCACTTATTCTTTGTAATAACCACGTCATTGCGTTCAAGAGTACACCTTCCCCCGTCAGTATTCTAGGAAAGTTTAACAACTACAACGGATATCCACATTATTGCGCCCAACACCATAGCTGCCCAGAATATTTCCTTTTGCTTTGAAAAACCAATTCCTATATCAAAAAGCAGCAGGCGGACGCCGTTGAGACCATGATAGATTACCGCCCCGACCAGGAGCAGTTCCATGTAGTGCAGAACAGGATTGGTCATAAGCATGGTCAGTGTGGCGTTAAAGGACTGGGCTCCGCTGATAAGGGACGTGGAAATCAGGGTAGCGTGAAGTATCAGATACAATACCAGGCCAATGCCAGTTGCACGGTGCAGCATCCATGCCCACATTCCCACGGCGTTCCAGACCTGACTATTTGTTTTGTATCTCTGAGAGGCTACCATCTCCCGGCTGGGCATAGTATATCCCTCCTAATAGGTGTTATTTAAGTGTCAGTGGGCCCTTAGCCCACTGACCAAAGCGACTATTCCGCGCCTATTCTTCTAAATATTTCCGGTAACATTGAGGCCGCCTCGGCCTTTACATCGAAATAAAGGTTTCCTCCGTGGGAATCCATTGCCACAATGAGGGGGCCAAAGTTTTTGGTTTGGAATTTCCAGATGGCCTCAGGCATCAGGTCTTCCCACCATACACCCTCTATCTCCAATATGCGCTCGGTTTCCCATGCAGCCGCCCCGCCAACTATGGCAAGATAGCAGCCTCCATATCTCTTCATGGCCTCCATGCTGGCTTCCATCATACCGGCCTTGCCGATCACGGCACGCACACCGTATTGCCCCATAAGGCCCGGGGTAAACCTGTCCATGCGGCTGCTGGTGGTGGTGCCTATACAAACAGGCTCGTATTTACCCTCTCCCACTTTGCGAACATTGGGAGCCGTATGTATACAGGCCGCCCCGGTCAAATCCACAGGTGATGGAACCTTTCCGTCAAACATGCGGATTAAATTGGCGTCCCTTATTCCGAAAACTACGCCTTCCAGGGTGACTTTGTCTCCGACTTTAAGTTTTCTAACATCTTCCTCGCTCAATGGAGTCTTTAAAGTATACTCAGCCATTATTATCCCCCCCTGCTAGTAACCCACTTCAAATTTGCCGTCGAAAGAAATGGTGGCCTTGGCACGGCGGGCAGGCCAGCACTGAATATTTATGGCTACCGGGTTCTGGGTAATATGGGTGTAAGCATGCTCAACATTAACTGCCAGAGCTGTTTTTAGCCCTCCCAGGCCCATGGGCCCAATTCCCAGATCATTGATGGCGTTATACATTTCTTCTTCAAAGGCAGCCATTTCAGGGTCCGGGTTCCTCGCGCCGATGGGGCGGGTAACGGCTGCAATCTTGGCCAGTTTCATACACATATCAGCCGTGCCGCCTATGCCTATCCCCACAACGTAGGGAGGACACGGGTTTGCCCCGACATTTTGGGCAATGGTCTCCAATATAAATCTTTTAACTCCCCGCACACCCTCAGCAGGTATAAGCATCTTAAGAAAACTCATATTTTCTGATCCGGAGCCCTTTGGCACCATGAGTATCTCTACCTTATCATTGTCCTGAACAACATCATAATTAATTGACGGTATGCGGTAACCGGAGCTGTTCTGGTTATTTTGCCTCTTAAAGGGCGACACAACGCTGGATCTCAGCGGATGCTCAACGGTGGCTCTCTGGCATCCCTTCACAACAGCCTCTTCCAGCCTGACAAAATCAACGCTCAGCTGATTGCCTACCTTTACAAAATAAATGGGTATGCCGGTATCCTGGCAAATCAGCCTGTTCCTGCTGTCCGCGATGTCAATGTTGTCCAGCATGGTTGCCAGTACCTGCCGTCCGGTTTCAGTTTCTTCCTTTTCATAAGTGTCCTTCAGTACCACTCTCACATCAGGCGGGAGATCTTTCAGAGCCTTCACATACAGATCTTTGCTCAGTTCTTCCACCGCCTGGTAAAAAGAATCCGAGACGGGTATCTTTGACAATTCTTTTCCCTCCCTAAATGGTTTTAAGATATGTTATAGTTTAGATATAAGACCCCCTATCTCTATTGGTTTTAATCAAATCCCCAATCAATCGGTCATACCTCTTTCCTCTGACCTCATACATTTGTAAGTATTATAGCACCTCTTTTTTTACAGATGCAATATATCCGCACAAACTATTTTTGTTTGTTCTTATATTACAAATTATTCTTTTTTATTGACAATGTATTTGCGTCGATGTATATTGGTACTACCTCCTACCTACGAGGTATGACTGCATTTACATAGTGGACCCGGACAAAAGGAACACGTTAATAATAACTAACTTTACTGTATAATCACGCCAATACCTCACCATCCCATATACTCCCGGGGTATCATACCGTCCCCGGGTTGCAATCCAACCCAGTCTACCAAACTGGGTTTTTCATATATTTAACATATCGCACTGGATTAATAACTTAAACGGCAGGTGTTTTATATGATTACTATTTTAAGCGCCATTGCCGCCCTTGCGGCCGGAATGATCAAAACCACCTTCGGAATTGGAGCCGGGGTTTTCCTAACCCCCCTGATGTCACTTATCATGGCCCCCAAAACAGCAGTGGCCCTGATGGCTCCCATGATGCTCATAACCGATATATCCACCCTCTGGCTGCACTGGAAGAAATGGGATCTGAAATATATTTATATTCTTTCGCCGGGATTTTTGGTGGGAGTGCTGGCCGGTTCATATTATCTGGCCTGGGCCTCACCCTCCCTGACCAAGGTTACCATCGGGATAATAGCCATGATTTTCAGCGCCTACCAGATTGCCAGGATAAAATTTCCCAGTTTTTTTTCCACAGTTGATCTCAATACCGCCACAGGTGTATTGATCAGTATTATTGGAGGAATCTCATCGGCCATAGCGCACTCCGGGGGAATAATTATTACCATCTACCTGGTTACCAAAAATCTGAGTAAAAGCTCCTTTGTGGCCACCCTGGTGGGGATACTTTTTTTCAGTGATGTGCTGAAAATGATTACCTACACCAAACTAAACCTTCTTAGTCAGCCCCTTCTCATATCCGGACTGGAGCTGACGCCGGCCCTTTTCCTGGGAAGCTGGCTGGGAAGCAAAGCAATAGACAAACTTTCGGATAAACAATTTATACTCTACGTTAACCTGCTTATATTTGTAAGTGGAGTCATCCTAACTGTTCGACACTAAAATTTTTCCTATATACTTCAACAAAGATTTATTAATAATCCGGCTTCCGAAAAAATTTAGTTGTCCGAATTATTTAACTTGTCTATAATAAAAGTACATTGTCAGAGGTATTAGGTAATACCGGTAAATCATTGAACAAATTCCCTGGAAGGGAGGAATGCCAGTATCATATCCTAACCGGCTATACTTCCGGTAAAACTGATTTAGGGGAATATTATTTTTCAGCATTTGACTGTCCCATCAGAGTAGCCACAGAATTAATCGGACCTACAGGAGGATGTAATTTATGAAACTTAAAGTTTTTCGCAGGCTGTCAATACTGTCAGCCATCCTGGTTTTTATTTTAGCGGTAAGCGGTTGCGGACAAAAAGAGGGTAAAGAAATCAGCTATCCAACAAAACAGGTTAATGTTATCCAGGTGTTTACAGCCGGAGGGCCTTTGGACATACAATCCCGGGTGGTGGAAAAATACTGGAAAGCCCAATTCAACAATCAGTCAATGGTTTTTGATTATAAAGTGGGGGCCGGGGGCCAGGTGGGGATGACCGAAATCGCCAAGGCCAACCCTGACGGCTACACCATTGGGGGAATCAGCTTTCCGCACATAGTACTGCAAGCCCTCGGCAAACAGTCAACCTTCAAACTGGAGGAATTTGCCTTTATTTCTCAGGGAGTGGTGGATCCAACAGTGCTGGCAGTAAATAACAAGAGTAAGATTCAGAATGTAAAAGATTTCATTTCCGAGGCTACAAGCAAAAATGGTGAAATGACTGTAGGCATAGTGGGCACCTTGAGCGGTCAGCATATCGCCCTTCTGCAGATGATGGATATTCTGAATGTTAAAGTTAAGCCTGTGGTATTCCCGGGATCTGCCGACTCGAACACGGCGCTAAGGGGCGGACATATTGACGCTCAACTGGGTAACCTCACCGATGTAATGCGTAACAAGGACGCCTTCAGATCCATAGCCATTGCCACCAGTGAAAGACATAAATGGCTTCCTGATGCCCCAACCTTCAAGGAGCAGGGCTTTGAGCTAATCTCAGATATAAGGCGGGGATTCGCCGTTAATGCCAAGGTAGATCCGGCAATCCTTAAAAAGCTGAGGGATGGCATGGAAAAAATAAGCAAAAATCCTGAATACATTAAAGACATGGAAAAGGCGGGGCTATACGCAGAGTACATGTCCGGCGAGGAATTCCAGAAGTATATGGAGAAATACCGGGAACAGGCCAGCCAGATAATGAAAAAGCATGGATTAATATAGCGTTATAATTGTATCACTTGCTAAGCCCCGGATATAAGAACCACAAAAATCCGGGGCTTGCATTTTGTATACATGCAACAGGTGCAATGATATTATGATACATTAATATGGTTGATATATTGTATACTTGTCAGAGGTTACTTTCTCATTATTATGGAATAACCTATAATGATAAAAGCGCATTAGCAACCACAGAATAATTCAGCTTGTTAACGAAAGGATGTATTTAATTGGAATACCTTCCGATACTGGCCAGCATATTTATGATCAACATTGTTTTAAGCGGAGATAACGCCGTAGTCATAGCCATGGCCAGCCGAAACCTGCCGCCCAAGCAGCAAAAGGCGGCAATCTTTATAGGAAGCGGCGGAGCTATTGTTTTCAGAATCATTTTGACGGTAGTGATAGTGTTTTTGCTGAAAATACCCTTTCTGCAGGCGGTGGGCGGGCTTCTGCTGGTATACATCGCCGTGAAGCTTCTGGCCAATGATGGTTCTGGGGAGGAATGCGAAGCCGCATCGAACCTTATGCAGGCCATCAGAGTAATCATATTTGCCGATCTGATTATGAGTCTGGACAACACCCTGGCCATTGCCGCAGTAAGTAAGGGGAACTGGTTGATGATCATAATCGGTCTGGCCACCAGCATACCCATAATTATATTCTGTAGCCAGATACTGCTTTATTTGATGAAGAAATTTCCGGTTATAATCTACATTGGATCGGGCATACTGGCCTGGACAGCCGGGAAAATGCTGGTGGAAGACCCGAAGATTAGCCAGTTTTTGCATCAATCCTATAGCGCCAACAGTTTGGTCGGCATTCTTGATGTGGCGGTGCCTTTGGTGATTACCGCAGGTGTCATAGGTTACGGCTGGTATGTCAATTCAAGGGCCCCCCACTGTGAGATTGCGGGCAAGGAAGAAAATGCATAGCCACCCTGAAAACACCTCATACTGCCGACCTTATTCTGTCGGAATCCAGACTCCAGAATACAGAACTCAGGACACAGGACTCAGAATATTAAAGCATTAAAGCGCTAAAGCCTTATCGGCGCTAGTTCCTCCGGGGGTCGCTTGAGGGTCGCTACATGGTCGCTAATGGGTAGGTGGAGCGATTTAAGTCCGGCCTGCATTACCTCCTGCTGCAACTGTCTCTAAACTCGGTCGCCAACGGAATGCCGACCGCCTCCAACGCCGCATCCATGCGTCGATTCCGGCTTCCGGCTGCGTCCTGCAGCCGGCTCGGCATTCCGTAAGCTCGGTCGTTAAGAGACAGTAGCAGCCTCCGGCACATTCCGCACGGACTAAAACCCCTCCCCCTCACTGCATGTCGCTGTGGGGTCGCTTGAGGGTCGCTTTTAAGGCAGGCTGTCACCATTCTGGATTCTGGCTCCTGGCTCCTGGATTCCGCCGTCTGCAAGACGGCAACGCCCGTTAGGGCGTTTTTTTATATAGTGTCTATAGTGTTATCATTCCCTGGTGGCATTCTCCCGGATGATAGACTTCTCGACGCTTTCAATGTGATCGTACATTGCCCTGCTGGCTTTCTTTCCATCCCTGGCCATAATGGCCCTGGCGATTTCCTCGTGGTCTATAATGGATTGGTTAACCCTTCCAGGAACCTTCATTGTTTTTGCCCTGACCTTCATCAGTGCCTCCATCAGCCCTCCCATTACCATTCCCAAAACATTGTTGTGCGAGGCCGCAATAACAGCGTTATGGAATATGGTATCGTGGTTGGTTATCACCTCAACCCTGATATCGGATTGCTGACAGGCTTCCTTTGCCTCTGAAACCAGTCTGTCAATATATAACCTCTCCTCTTTGGTTGCCCTCTCGGCAGCCCACCGGGCACCCTGGGTTTCCAGAACCTTTCTTATTTCAAAAAGCTGCTCAATTTCTTCTTTTTTAAGTATCAGGGCATCTCCAACCTTGTTTATTACAGACCCGAGATTAGCCTCCTCCACAAAAACCCCGTGCCCTTTTCTGATGACCACCAGACCCATGGCAGAAAGTGTTTTAATAGCCTCGCGCACAGAGGTCCTGCTGACATTCATAATTTCAGCCAATTCCCGTTCGGGGGGCAGTTTATCACCGGGTTTCAGCTTACCCTCAAACATCAATGATTTTATCTGGGAAACTATTCGTTCTGACCGACTTTTATTTTCTGTTACTACCGGCTTAAATTTTTCACTCATACCGTATTAACCTCCAAAAAATAAATGCTCTCACTTAACACTCAAATACTACCTTCAACAATATAAAAATGGGATTGTCCAAAGAAAAAACAAACCACTCCGTCAGAACATGTCAGAGGTAATACCAATAATAAATATACTATGAGCCTTCCCCAAACACAAGAAAAAATATAACATTGATAAATATACACAATCTCCTGGGATCAATAATCCCACTAGTGAGAAAATAAAAATATTTATTGACGCCCTTTGGGGGCAAGGTTAAAATGTTCTTAACTTCGGTTGGTCATACCACATACCTATTACATTATACCAAAATATTTGCCCAAAATAATACAAATGCAAGGGTGGAGCAGATTTGAAAATTGTTATAACTGAAATCATCTGGGAAGAGGGCCTGGAAGTATTGAACGGACTGGGAGAGGTATATTACCATCCCGATCTTTGGAAGTCGGACAACCTTGTTTCAGCCATCGCAAAAGCTGATGCAATAATAGTGCGGAACCAGACCAGGGTTACCAGGGAATTACTTGCCTCCGCTCCTAATGTTAAAGTGCTTGGAAGACTGGGTGTAGGCCTGGACAATATTGACCTGAAAGCATGTGAAGATGCCGGTGTGACCGTTGTTTACGCCCGTAACGCCAATGCCGTGTCCGTTGCGGAGTACGTTTTTGCGGCTATGCTGTCATTTTCAAGGCAGCTTGAGGAGGCTTCTGCCGATGTAAAAAATGGAAACTGGAGCCGCAGGAGGTTTACCCTGTCTGAGTTGTATGGCAAGACACTGGGCCTTTTAGGTGTAGGTGAGATTGGCGCCCGTCTGGCCATCCGGGCCAAGGCCTTTGGGATGAACATAATTGGTTTCGACCCCTTCCTTCCCCCCTATGAACTGGCCTGTACCGACTTTGGCGTACACATGACCGGGCTTGGAGAAGTGTTATCTCAATCCGATTTTATCAGCCTTCACGTTCCTCTTACCGACAAAACCAGGAATTTAGTTAGCAAAAAGAATATTGAACTGATGAAACCCAATACCGTTATCATAAATACCTCCCGGGGCGGGATAGTAAATGAGGAGGATCTTTACGAGGCCATAAAGAATAAGCAAATAGCCGGTGCAGCACTGGATGTGCTGTCCACGGAGCCTCCCGCAGGATCACCTCTTCTGGAACTGGATAACATTATAGTAAGCCCCCATATAGCAGGTCTTACAGAGGAGTCTCAGGTTCGCACCTCAGTGTTGGTTGCCGGTGAGGTACGCAAGATTCTGACAGGGCAGGCATCCAGTTGCAAGGTAAAGTTTTAGGCCTTTGACCGTTCCCGGTGAATGTAGCCTATGAAATCAGAACGGAGGATATCAGAAATGCTACACTTTCAGCAGCAAATAGTATTTGAATTTTGCCGGAAGTTACTCCAGGGCGCCGGTGTTCCGGAGGATGAAGCCGCTATTGTTACAGACGTTCTGGTGGACACCAGCCTTGAGGGCATAGATACCCACGGCGTCAGCCGGCTGCCTGTATACCTTACAAGAATACAAAATGGGCGTATTAATGCTAAAGCAAACATAAAGGTTGACAGAACCGCCCCTTCCCTGGCCAACATAGACGGTGACAATGGCCTGGGCCAGTTGGTGGGAGTCAGGTCTATGCAAGTGGCCGTAAAATTGGCCGGAGAGGCCGGGGTGGGCGCAGTTGCAGTAAAGCACAGCAACCATTTTGGAGCGTCTTCATATTACTGCAAGATGGCCAGTTCCTGCGGCATGGTGGGAATGGCCTTTACCAACACCCCCTCGGGAATTCCTCCCTGGGGAGGCAAAGAGGCCTATTTCGGCACCAACCCCATATCCTTCGCTTTTCCCGGCAAAGAACAGCCGGTGGTCATAGATATGTCCTCCAGCACCGTGGCCCGCGGCAACATTATTCTGGCCGCCAAGGAAGGAAAACCCATCCCCGAAGGCTGGGCCATTGACAGTGAGGGACGTCCCACCACCGACGCCAGGGCAGCCCTGGCCGGAGCCGTACTGCCCATGGCCGGTCCAAAGGGCTACGCCATGGCCCTGGCGGTGGAAATTATGTCCGGAATACTGAGCGGGTCGGCATACGGTCCAAGGGTTGGCTGGATTTATGATGAAAGCACCCTGCCAGTTAATATAGGCCACTTTTTCCTGTCCATTGACATAAGCAGACTGATGCCCCAATCAGAGTTTTTATCACGAATGGATCATATGACCGGCGAGATAAAAAACTCCCCCAGGGCTGATGGAGTAAAGGAAATATTCATTCCCGGCGAAAGAAGGACTAATAGCGCCAGGAAGAGAGCCGGAGAAGGGATTCCCATTTCCCCGCAACTCCTTGATGAACTTAACAAATTGGCCCGTGAGATGGGAGTTGATCCACTGGAATAGATATATGGGTGAGGTATTGAAAATAAATATGCCATGCTGCGGAGGTGATGATGTCGATTAATTCCCTGGCGCTATAAATAAAGTACCTATTGAATGAGAAGCCTTTGAAATTTCATATATCCGGGGGTTAAGCCTTAAGGGGTGATAAAATTTGAAAAAAATTAATTTATACATGAGCATTGTTTTAAGCGCCCTATCTGTTTTTGTGATGGTAGAGTCTAAGAAAATGCCGGCCGAGATCGCCGGTTTGGGCATGGGCCCTGGTGTACTGCCTTTCTGGCTGGGGGCGGGAATTCTTCTTCTCAGTATTATACTGGCGGTGGAATCCCTTCTGGATAAAAGATCACCAAAGAAAGTGTTCAACATTTCCGAGATTAAAAACATGGGAATAATGTTTCTGGCCCTGGTTCTTTATGCAATATCGGTAGATTTGTTTGGTTTTGGCATATCCACTTTGCTGCTGGTATTCTTCCTTGTCAGACGGCTGGGCAAGTACGCCTGGTGGAAATGCGGAACAATTGGTGTAATTGTTTCTTCGGTTTCTGTTTACCTGTTCCGTGTCCTTCTTGAAATGCCCCTGCCAACGGGCATTGTGGGATTCTGATCAAAAATGTGAGGTGAGACAATGCCCAGCTTTGATCTTCTAATGCAAGGATTTGCCACAGCAATATCGCCTGAAAATTTATTTTTTGCCTTCCTTGGCGCCTTAATGGGGACTTTGATCGGCGTCCTCCCCGGTATTGGACCCACCTCGGGAATAGCCATGCTGTTACCGCTGACCACTATACTGCCGCCAACACCCGCCATCATAATGCTGGCCGGGCTTTACTACGGAGCCATGTATGGAGGGTCCACAACGGCAATTCTTGTGAACATCCCTGGTGAGGTTGCTTCCGTTCCCACCGCCATGGATGGCTATAAACTGGCCCGGAAAGGACAGGCGGGGCCGGCCCTGGCCACTGCGGCCATTTCATCCTTTGTGGCCGGAACCCTGAGCCTTGTAGGCCTTACCTTCTTTGCCCCGACCCTGGCAGGTTTTTCTCTGAAATTCGGACCTCCTGAATACTTTGCCCTGATGATACTGGCGCTCAGCGTTGTGGTCAACCTGACCGGAAAATCTCTGGTCAAGGGTTTAATCGCCGGGTTACTGGGGTTCCTTATCGCGGTTATCGGCCTCGACCCCATGAGTGGCTACGCCAGGTTTTCCTTCGGGAATGTCAATATGATGTCGGGGATTGATTTTATCAGCGTAATTATAGGACTTTTCGCAGTGTCCGAGGTTCTATCCAATGTTGAAACCCACGTGGTAGACGTTTACAAGGCCAAGCTGACTGGCTTGATGCCCACCCTTAAAGACCTGCGCCAGATTACCCCGACAATGCTGCGTTCCACTGTTATCGGATTTTTCATGGGACTGCTGCCCGGCTGCAGCCCCGGGGTTACCGCCTTTGTTGCCTATGATACCGAGAAGCGGCTTTCCAAGCATCCGGAAAAATTCGGCACCGGAATACTGGAGGGAGTTGCTGCGCCCGAAGGGGCAAACAACGCCACAACCAGCGGGGGCTTTGTGCCTCTGATGGCCTTTGGAATTCCTTCGGGGCCAGCCCTGGCGGTGCTCCTGGGTGGCTTTATGATGTACGGTCTCCAGCCGGGCCCCACCCTTTTTGAAAAGAATGCGGATTTTGTCTGGGCTGTCATAGCGTCAATGTATATTGGCAACGTCATGCTTCTCATTTTGAACCTTCCCCTGGTGGGGCTGTGGGCCAAGTTGGTGCGGGTTCCTTACCCTATTATGGCTCCCATGGTGCTGGTGTTTTCCATAATAGGGGCCTACAGTGTTAGAGGTAAGCTGTTTGATATTGGCGTAGCCCTTTTCTTCGGCCTTATCGGATGGGTCATGAGGAAGGTGGAGCTTCCGGCCAGCCCCCTTATTCTTTGTTTAATACTGGCAACTATTTTGGAGACCTCGCTGAAACAATCCCTCAGCATGTCTACCGGCGGCCTGGGAATCTTCTTTACCAGACCAATATCACTAACCCTGATAACTGTCGCGCTTGTATTGGTTGCATTTTCCCTTTACACCCGGTTCAAGCATCCGGAAAAAGCAAGTGAAGCCCTGGCGGAGGAGTCCGAATAAGTTCTGAAATAGGGGGTGAAACTAAATAGAGGGGATTGATTAAAAAAGGAGTGAAAACTGTGAAAAAAAATATAAAATTAATAGCAATGCTGGTTTTGGCGCTGTTTGCGGCCACTATGGCCTCCGGTTGCGCCGGGACCAAAAAAGAGGATGCGTCAGCCAAGTATCCCACCAAGCAGGTAAACATGGTTATCGCTTTTACGGCTGGCGGATCCAGTGATGTTCAGGCGCGCATTGTGGAAAAATACTGGAAGAAGCATTTTAACGACCAGCCTCTGGTTTTTGACTATAAAACCGGAGCCGGCGGACAGGTTGGCTTCACCGAGATCGTAAAGGCCAAGCCTGATGGGTATACCGTCGGAGGGATTAACGTTCCTCATATCGCCATCCAGTCCCTGAGCAATCAGGCTACCTTTAAGGTTGATGAATTTGCCTATATAGCCCAGGTGGTTGCCGACCCCAACCTTCTGGTTGTTAAGGCCGACAGCCCAATAAAAGACCTAAAGGGCTTTATTGAAGAAGCCAAGAAAAAGAATGGAAAATTGACGGTGGGTATTGTGGGTACCTTTACGGCTCACCACCTGGCGCTTCTTCAAATGGAAGAGATTCTCGGAATCAAGGTTACACCCGTTCCCTTTACCGGGGCTGCAGACCAGAACGTAGCGGTGATGGGTGGCCACATTGACGCAATGATTGGAAATCTGAACGATGTCATGCGCGACCTGGCCAAGTTTAAATTGATTTCTCTGGCCTCGGAACAGCGTCACCAGTGGGTTAAAGACGTACCCACCTTTAAAGAGCAGGGTTACAACTTCATTTCCGACATCCGCCGTGGTTTTGCGGCACCCAAGGGAATCGACCCCGCCGTTCTGAACAAACTGAGGGAAGGATTTAATAAAATCGCCAATGACCCCGCTTACCTTGAAGATATGAAAAAAATAGGCCAGCCCGAAGCTTATCTCAACGGGGATGAATTTGAGAAGGTTACCAACAGCTATCTGCAAACCTCAAAGACCCTGGTGGACAAATATGGACTGGTGAAGAAATAACAGATGAATCATCCGGTTGAAGGATGAAGTGTCCGTTCGGTATATGTGTGATCAACACCAGAGCCCTTGGTTTTGCCCTATGGCGAAGCCAGGGGCTTTGTTAATAGCACTAAACCCCATATTACCACCACCAACTGAAAAACATTTGAATTTTCGGTTAATGAAATAGAGGTTTTTATCGATATATGTCAAAGTAATTTTAGGAATAGCGTTGCTAGAGCAGTATATCATCAGTCAGAACAGGTGACTTCCGAGAACTGGCAACCTTTAGGCTTGGAAGACAGCTCTGTTTTACATCGTTGAAAATATATATTATGGAGGAAGAGAATGGAAAAAAGTGAACACCTGGGCAGGGTAATCTCAATGGTGCCTCTATTGAGAGATGTTATGGGAGAGGAATGCGCCATAACGGTAAGTGATACTGAAAAATTTGTTGTATACAGCCCGGGGACTGAATTGGAACATAATATTAAGGTCGGTGATCCGATAAGGCCCGGCACGGTGACTCACCGGTGCTTAAACTCCGGTGTCCGTGTAGTGGCAACGGCGGGGAATGAGCTCTACGGTACGCCTTATATGGGTAAGGTTTCCTGTGTGAGGGACTCATCAAACAATATTGTGGGCACCCTGGGGTTCTGGCTGCCCATTACACTGGTGGAAAAGATAAAGAGTTTAACGGAGAACATGGGAACTGCTTTAAGCGAGGTTTCAACCTATACCACAAACCTCTCGGCCTCGGCTGAAGAGCTTTCTTCGACGGTTCAAACAATTAACTCCAATACCCAAATTATGCTGGAGGATGTCAAAAACACCGACGGTATTCTGCAACTCATTAACGAGGTATCGTCCCAGACGCACCTATTGGGGCTAAATGCCGCCATTGAAGCTGCCAGAGCCGGCGATCAGGGCCGGGGGTTCAATGTAGTGGCCGAAGAAATAAGGAAACTGGCCAGCCGGACAAATACCTCGGTTAAGGATATAAAGGAAATTATCGGAGTTACAAAAGGACACATTGAAGATATGGCCAGCCAGATCACGGAAATCTCAGCGGTTTCCGAAGAGCAGGCGGCCTTTTCCCAGAATCTGATGACTTTTATATCCAAACTGGAAGGAATATCGGAAGAGATGCTGGAGTTTGCCGATGAACTGGTAAAAAACCAATAAATAAAAAGCGGAATATTTATTTTTAAAGGGATCTGATTATCAGCCTTCCCATAATGTTACCAGCTAAAACAAAATTTATAGCAGTTTGTTTTTGCGAGAATCCCTTGATACCGGTTATTTTTACCCGGTAAACCCCGTCGTCGGCCCACCTGCCGTCCACGCTTTTTTCCGGCACAGTGAAGGCATGCTCCCAAAAACCAGTTCCCGCATTATAAACCATAACTGCATCGGCGGGGAATTCCCCGCCGGGCAGCGACGGTTCTCCGTTGGCCTTTGTCTCCAGGGGATAGCGGACTGAACAGGAATCAAGGGCTACTACGGCGCCTGTGGTCAACCTTACAGCCCTGGCTGATATGGTAACATTCCTGCCTCTTTCGGCAGGCTGAGGGTTTATGTCGGTCTGCAGCACCATATCATTATCCACCTCCAGCGTCACATGCAATAGTCTTGGAGTTTTCTGCCGGTGGCCGGTATCAAGCACCGCCCGTAAAACGAAGTTACTACCGCTGGGTACGGCAACCCAACTCCCGGGTGCCACGGCAGTAAAAACAGCCCCGCCGTCAGAGGATAAATAGTAGCTGACCGACGTTCCGGCCGGCTTGTCCTCGGCAACAATCAGGTATGCCGCGTCATAGTGGGTTGGTGTATTTACGTTAAGAGAATGGTAACTGCGGGGATGGGCGTAGCCTTTGTTCGGTTCTAACCCTGAAATCTCCATATTGGGATCCCGGACCATGCTTCCGGCCGCGTCGTCATAGGTCCACCACTGCACGTTTCCGTTTTCATCAATAAAAACCTGTTCATAGGCGCCGGGCTTTAGTGAAACGGCCACAGGGTTATTTACAGGGCCCGGGCTCAACACTTCCACCCGGGAGGCACCTCCGGCATCGTTGTTAATGTAATAGCCGACATCAGTATTGGTCAGAATGGAATTGCCCGCTTCATCGCCGCTTCCGGAAATCACCCCGGAAAGGCCGGCTATTTTTCTTGCCGGGTCTTCAACGTATACGCCACCAGCCTCATCGTAGGAAAAATAATAAGCCGAGTCCTTTGTGAACAGTCTGAAATCCGGGGAATCGTTTACCATTGAAACCGAAACCGGGTCTGTGATATCCGGCTGAAACACCAAGGCGGGGTTCAGATTAGCCCCGGCCTCGTACCGGGTTATTTTAGCCTTGTTGCCGGAGCTTTGCAGCACAAGGGCAGAGTCTCCGGCTTTATAGGCTGCCACGGAAAGCACATCCACCAGGCCTGTGGTTTTTAATGCCGGATCATTACTCATACCCGCGCCATCAAATTTGTAGTAAGCTATGCTGTCAGGTGTTATGGCCCATACGTTTAAATTGTCCTGGCGGATGGATACTCCTGTGGCATCCGTGGCCCAGAGGCATGAGTACACATTGTTTTGTTCCGCTCTGCCGGTGGCATCGTTGTATTCGTAAAGCCTGATACCCTCTTTTGAGGCGGTAGCGTAGCCCATTCCGTTTTCCAGCATGTTCACCGAACCGGCCAGGGACTGCCAGGGCAGAAGCGCACAATTATTTACGGTATCAACCCGGGCGGTGGTTTTGGTCAGGTCCACAAGGCTGGTATCGGTAAATCCTTCGTCTAAAATAACCTCTGCAAATGCCGGTGAGCTTAAGCAGAGGAAGATAAGAAAAAAGAACAAAAGACATTTGTTTTTCAATGCAGAACTGCCACCTCCTTTGCAGCCACAACGCTAAACCTCAGGCTTTGGTCACATCCATCCCGCAAATCTTCCAGGCCCCGTTTACATCCAGCGCTTCCACCAGCATTTCCACCGGGTATGTTGTATTGTCTTTTATAACGTCATAGCTCACCCGGACAACTGCATAACCCCCAGTCAAACCCAGGCAGTCCATGGCTTTTACAACCGTTTTGATATTTTCCTGCTCTTTGTTGGCTTTTGAGTCCACCGGTAAAAGTTTAGCTTTTTGAGAATCCTGCAGCAGCTTCCCGGAAAGGTATTTGTGAGGATCAGCACGTTTATGGTTAAAGGGCAGTTCAATGTAGGTTTTAATTACTGCGGCGGTCTCCGGAGGCAATTGCCCGAATTTAAGTTCACCGTGTTGATACTCTCCGTAAGTGGTCTTGTATATCCTCCACCGGTCTTCATATTTTTTCAGGCGAAAGTTATAGGCCAGCCGGTCGAATCCCCCGCCGGAGGCCCGGGTAAAATCAGCTGAAACCTCCGCCACGTCCCTGCAGACCGGGGTCAGCTTAAGGTTTTTTGATACAATTTTTTCCCCTGACTTTACCCTGCCGGAATTTGCTTTTGCCTCGGCCAAGGCCTCACCGGACAGGACTTCAAAAACTTCCTTCCAGTTCCCGGCGGCAGCATTGTCCAGGTATATATCCACCACCGGGAAGATCTCTTTTTCAGTAGAATCAGTAATACTGCCCTTATTTGAATCACAGCCGGCCAATAGAAAGCAGATTAAAAGAATTACTATTTTCTTCAATAAAACACCCCCCTATAAAAGAGAAAAACCCCGGTCGCCCGGGGCAATATTCTTTATAATTTTCTTATTGAAATCGATGCAGTTCCCACATTTCCGGCCTGATCCTTTACCCAAACTGATATCACGTTTGGACCGGGACTGGACACCGGCAGTGATATTACCTTGTTAACTGGCAGGGGATTGTATAAAGATCCGTCCAGACTGTACGTAAAAGTAGAGCTTAAATTATCCGATACATCCAATACAGCCTGGATTGATCCTCCGCTGGTGGCTACAGCGCCCGAGACAGTTCTTATTTTGACCACAGGTGGCGTGGTATCGGCGCCGATGCTATTCTGTATGTTTGTTACCGTAGTTTGTATGGTATCCAATTTTGTATTTGCCGTACGAGCCTCGTTTTTTGCCTGCCTGGCTTCGTCCAATACTGTTCCACTGGCGTCCTGGACAATGCCGCCGGAGGTCGAGAGCATTGAATTGCGAATATAATTTGTGTCATTAAAAGCTTGAACAGATACAATTACCGCAGATATGGGCGTACTTATATAATAAATACCACCCTTCGTATGTACTATGCTCATTCCTACTTTATAACTAAGGCCAAAATAAGGACCAGGACTTATTAAATGACTCACGTTTCTTATAGAACCATCTAGTCGATAATCAATAACTTTTATACTATAGTTAGTACTTGAATCATCCCGACATTCAATTAAAAACTCTTGCTTGTTTTTATTAGGTAAAAATTTTAACATATAACTCTGCACGCTTGTGTCTACCCAATCTGTTCCATTGAAAACACGTAGCGTATCGAACCAACCGCGGTGTATTACATATGGTTTATCGTTATATATATATATTTCTGCATATCTCCCCAAATTGTGATTTAAGTCTTTACCATATGCTACCCAAACACCGTCTTTGTAACATTGAACATTTGTAACTGCAGTATAATAATCTATTTTCTTGTTACCAATAATCCAAATACTGTCTGATTTATCCATAACCATATCCACAGCAGTTGTACCGCCTGGAAGGCTTAGCGTACTCCAACTACCTCCATTTAAATAATATATATAACCTGAATAATGTAATACATAAGGAATTCCTGCTGAATCAGAAACAACACCAACTAAGTTATTAGGCGCTATTCCGGGATATTTTGTAAACTGCGCATTACTTAAATCGAGAGAATAAACCTTACCTCCAGCTGCAACAAAACAAATACGATTCCTTACATAATCAATTTTTGCTAAATACATTGTTGCGTTATCAGGATATTTCAAATTTACACCATTATAGGTATAAAATTGTGTGCAATATATATTAAATTCATTATCAATAGCTAGTATAACCCCAAAATTTTCCGGAACAGTAAAAGGGCCTTGCCAATCATTTGTGGCTGCAGAGGCTGGTGTTAATACTCCTCCTACAATGGATAAAAAGAATGCAACAACTAAAACCGATATATACTTTTTCAAGATATCACTCCCTTTTTATATTTCATCCGCCGACCTGCTGATCAGCTCCGGAGCCGCGGTGGCATGGCAGTATATGGTACCTGTTTCCGGAGATCCGGCCAGCCGGGAAAAGATGCCGTTTTTAACCGGGAAGCTGATTATTCCCACCACGGCCACCCGGTCCACCGTTTCGGTGTAGCCTCCAAATGTGTATGTAAAAGGAATTTCCCCCGGTTTAACAACTTTGAAATACTCTATCCTGGCCGGCCCGGCATTCAGTATTGAACCGGCCCGGGGTGTGAGGCTGCCGTCCAGCACCAGGTTTATCTTTAAAACTTCAATAAAGGCCTGGACCGCCCCGGCCTCGTCTATGACAAGATTGGCGTTTTTCAGCTCATCCCCGTCCAATTGCGCCGCTGCGCTCCTTAAAGAGATATTAAGCTTTTGCTTCACCGCAATCTTTACGCAGAAATGTTTTGCCGTATCGGCCACCAGTGCCCCTACGGAAAATATGCAGATTACCATGAAGAGGGCCAGCACCGAGGCCGACCCTCTTTGGTCTTTGATAATCATTCGATAAACACCTCACTGTGTACTGAGGCGTTGGATTTAAGCCTCAGCCTGTCCTCACTGACAGCAAACCTGGCCAGGTTGTCAATGATAAAGAATTTGAAATGCCAGGGATAATTCACGTTGACGGTTATGTATGATCCTCTTTGAACCGGCGTGCTCCTGTCGGTGCCGTAAATATATACCGTGTTGTCCGCAGGGGCAGCCGGGGGGGCAGCGCTGAATAGATCATAGCTGTACCCCTGGCTGTTAATCGTCCAGTCGTTTATGTTCTGGGCCAAGCGCAGCCTCACCTCGTCGTTGAACTGCCCCCTGGCGGCGGCGTTAACCGCCAGGGCGCCGGTGTAGAAGTTGATTATGGCAAAATTGTACATGAGAAAGCTCATTTCCACGATAAAGATAAAAAGCATGAACAGGAGGGGGATTACGAAAAGAGACTCTACGAAGGCCTGCCCCCTCCTGTCTTTGTGCAGTTTAAAAAGCATTTTAAACTCCCACCTGCTCCACCTGGCCTTTTATATCCTCCACCTTGCCGCCCAGGGTAGTACCCAGGGCCATCATAAATGGGGCCACCGCCAGGGCCACCCCGATAATGATCAGGGCGGTCTCTACGAAGACGCTGCCGCCCTGGTCATTATGCATTTTTCTTAGCACATTTGGCATGCTTGCACCTCCATTGCTTTATGGTGTGTTTATACCTGAAATATAAGTTTTAATATCGGTATATTTTGGCACTATACCGTTGTTTGCAAGGCCGCTGGCGGCCACGAAAACAGTGAGTCCCACCCCGATGAGCACCAGGGCCATCTCCACGAAGTAGCTGCCCTTTTGATCATGGTGAATTGCGGTAAGGATTTCTTTTGACTTTTGAAACATTGAATACTTCCTCCTTTATTTAATTAAGTTCAATTAAGTTCAGTTGATCAGTGATGCTGGTAACCATGGGAATAATGAACATGAGCATGAAAATAATCAGCAGCACGCCGGGAAAAAAGCTCATAAGTATGGGCTGTATCTTGATCTTGCGCTTTATCTTTGATGTCATTTTCTGCCGGGCCATTTTTGAATAGTTCAGCAGTATCTCCCGGATATCCGCCCCCGTCCTCTGTTCTACCAGAATAATCCCGGCAAATTCCGATATTTCAGGCACCCCGCAACGGGCGGCAAAGTTATCCAGGGCTTCTTTGGTGCCCACCAACTCCATTTCGGCCGACAGCACGGCCATTTCCCTGCCCAATGCCCCTCTGGTGGCCTGGGAAACAATCTTAAGAGCGTGGTATACACCCACGGCCTTGGAGTATATCCTCACCTGGTCCACCATCAGGGGAAAGCTCCTTTGTATCTCCTCCTTTCTTTTTTTCTCCAGTGTCTCAATGAATAGATCGGGAATTTTCCCGGCCATGGGGGCGGCAAAAAGAAAAAAGGAACCCTCAATCTGCCGGTCCGCAAGAAGAAAAATCCCCATCATTGCCGGCAGCGCGGTCAGTACAATTTTCCCGGCCGTAAACTGTTCGGCTGACACTGGTAATTTTAAAGTCTCCAGGCGTTTGCCCAGGACTTTTAAATCCTCTTTTGATATGCGGTAACTGCCCAGCCTTTCAATGACCTCCAGGGGCCTGGGCAGCTTCACCCGCCTTAAGCACCAGGCGAAAACCGCCATGGCCGCCAGCACTGCGGGTAATTCCATGTATGCGTTCACAGTTCCTCAGCCACCCCCTTCCTGCTGTCATAGTACCAGCAGATGTACTCCACCACGGCCAGGAAGGAAATCAAATACTGGCCCTTAACCGTTTGTGTGAATGTGTGCCGGGCATCTTCAGAATTGAAAAAAAGCCATAAAAAAAGAACCGGCAGGGCCACCATGAACATGTAGAGTATTGTTTTCTTGCCCTTGGTCTCATTGAGCAGCTCGTCCCTCAGTGAAATTCTTTCCTGTATTACGTTGGCGTTTTCGGTGATAACTTCGTGGGCGTTGGTCCCGAACTCTTCGGCCAGTATTATTCCGTGGATGAATGTCTCTATGTCCCGGTTGTCTATGTTGGCGGCGAACTCTTTCAGGCACTGGTCAAAATCGTGGTTGGTCCTGTACTTTATGATGAGCATTTCCAGCTCTCTTTTAAGTGGTTGGGGGGTTGAGGGTATCACCCTTTCGATGGCTTCCACCAGATTTCCCGAAACCTGGTTCAACTGGGCCAGGAGCTGCAGCACCAGCTGCGCCTGGCAGTCTATTTTGGCCTTGATCCTGGTGCGGTACAGCTTGTCAACCAGCTGGTGGGAAAAGAGCATCCAAATCACCACTGAAAGACCGGCCAGTAAGGGGTTATACAAAAACTTTAAGCATACCCCGGCCATTATTATGGCTATCACCCCGTTCAAAGCCAGAAAGGTGTTGTAGTTTACCGGTGCCCCCAGCTTACCCAGCTTGTAGGCGGTATCCCTGGAAACCCTGTATTTTTCAAATGCTGAGTCTCTTTGGGTGGCTTCATACTCCAGAATATCCTTGAGCCGGGTAAAGGACCTTTTAAACTTCTCAACATTCCGGTAAACGTACACCGAGATTACGGCGGCAGGCACCAGCATGGCAGGAAAGAGAATTTCGGGTATCCCGGCCATTGTGATTATTTCACTGCTCAAACGGCAACACCATACCCTTTCCCTTTTGAATGCCGGAGAAGGCTTTTATATTGGGAAGCTTCTGGGCGCCCAGCTCATCCTGCAGCCTCTCCAACAGTTCCCCGGAAAGGCTGTGTAACGCCTCATGCCTGTCAGCCACCCGGTTGAACTTGAATATCTCCGCGAACTTTGGCTTTCCCCGGTCGTCCATCACTTCATTTACCTCGGTGATGCACCACCTGCCGTCTTTAAACCTCTTTATGAACACGGTGAGGTCTATGGAGCTGACTATGTGGCGGGTAAGCTCATCGTCGGTAAGGCTGGACTTGGACATGGCCCGGATCAGCCTTTGGATCAGGTCATTTCTGGCGTTGTTGGCGTGTCCGGTGGTCATGGACCCCATGTGCCCGGTGCCCATGGCCTGCAAAAGCTCAAAGGTCTCATCCCCCCGGAATTCCCCCAGTATTATCCTGCTGGGCTTCATGCGCAGTGAATTTTCCATAAGGTCTTTGATGCTCACATTGTTGGATTGCTGCAAAGGGATAACGTGGCCGTCCAGGTCCAGCTCAAAGGTGTCCTCAATGGTTACCAGCCGCTCGCGCTTCGGAATGAAGGAGCAAAGAAATCTTAAAAAAGTGGACTTGCCCGACCCAGTGCCGCCGGATATGACTATGTTGCAGCCGGCCTTTACCGCATTTTCAAAGAAAACCAACATCTGTTCATTTAAGTATCCCTGGTCCAAAAGCTCCCCTGCGGTGAATTTTTTCTGTACGAACTTTCTCACTGATATGGCCGGGAAGGGGCAGTTGGGCACGATTACCGAATTAAGCCTGGACCCGTCCGGGAGCCTTACATTCACCAGGGGGCTGTTGAAGTCAATCTTCCTCCCGGCCCTTTGCACCGCCATCTGCAGTATTTTCATTACATCTTCGCTGCTCTCGAACCGGACGCCGGTGTCTATCATCCGGTTGTTTTTTTCTATGAAAACCTGCTGCGGGCCGTTTATGTATATGTCGGTTACCTCCGAATCCCTGAAGAAGGGGCCCAGTTCCTTGTAGCCAATGAGATGGTCTATGACATAGGTTTCTGTTTCCGGGTCCTCCCGATCCAAAAGCGCCCTTACCTCCCCCCTGATGGCCCCCTCCCTCTGATGGAGTGACTGGTAGCCGTCCGGGTTAAGAAACAGGTCTTGGTGCTTTTGTATTACGTTTTGCTGCACTGTTTTCGTTAAAGATTTCCTTTCTGATTTGTTCCAGCTGAACTGGGTCATATATATCGCCTCCCGGGTCTTTGGCTGGATGCTCCGGCATTATCCAGAGTTCCTTTGAAAGTGTCTTGCCATAAAACAGTGGGCCTGCCTGGGCCCACTTCATGGATAGGGTTATGCTGTTATCGCTGCTGGAAACCACATTTTTAATCTGGTCAATCTGTCCGGCTGCCGTTTTCTGCCCGGATATGTTCAGCACCTTGATTCTCTCCCCCATTACCCTGGGAATTCCCCCTTCCACCACGGCCACCACCGATACGCTGTCTCCGGACTTGAGGCCGTTGGGCCATCTGGCCTCGTTGGGCTTGAAGGTGATGTATGTCTCGTCCCGTTCCAGGTTACCGGAGATCCCTATGAGGTCCCTTTCGTCAGTGGTTAATTTAATCGAAAGAATAGGTTCCCTGGAATAGAGCCTGTCCCTGGCGTACCTGCCGACCACCTGCCCGGGGTTGGTAACCGCCATGGAGTGCATGTCCTTCCGGGAGACGGTCAGATAAGCTATATCCTTTTCCCCTATGACCGATCCGGCCTTGATATCTTCTCTGGGCGCCAGCACCTTTACCGGCAGGTACAGCCGGTATGCCGCAAACAATATGGAAAGGCCGGCGGCCACGCTGAGTATAACGGCCACCCAGAAGCTCATGTCTTTTGCCGGCAGCTTTATTCTGCGTATAATTGATCACCCCCCTTTTGCACACCCTGTTTCTCAACAGAGGAAAATACTTCCCCACAGCGGTTCCCAAAACAAACAGTAAAATCCCGCCAAATGCCGCAAGCCAAAGTGTCAATTGGCATCACTCCCAATCGCTTTTACCATCTCCTCCGGTTCATGCATGGCCACTGTTTTTCCGTCCCTGGTGACCACCAGTACCGGTACCGATCCTGGCCAGCTTATGTTAAAACTGTCTCCCAGATAGCCCTTACCTTTTAAATATTCCTTGCCCATGTTCTGTTCTCCCCGGGCCTGGACAGGAGCCCAACGCAGTCCTTCAGGGTCTTCTTTCACCAATGCCTCCACAGCCTTGGCGCAGGGACCGCAGGTGGGGGAAAAGAACAGTACCGGCCTGAACGCTGTATCAATTGTGATCCTGCCGCCTCCTTCCCCGGTGGCTGTTATGTGCCTTTCCACATCACCGGCAGGGATAATTTTCCGGGCGCCGGCCACTCCCGCCAAGCCGGTATGCAATGTTACGGTGGCCGCCATCATCACAGCCATTACCGAAGTCATTATCCGCAACGGGGTTTTCAGTTTTCCCTCCTCCATTATTGATAGGGTTATTATCCCGGCCAGTATCAGCATGTCGGCCTTGAGGCAGTCCATGCACCTGTACGAAAGGGCCGACTGAAGGAAAAGAGACCCGGCTATTAAAAGTGCACCGCCGATAACCGCCCAGTCCGAATATCTGGTGGCCGACAGACCAGCAATCGAGGCGCAGGCCATAACGGCCGCCAGCGTGATTATGTCCGGGGTCTTAACCACCACTAGGTACACCCCGGCGGCCACAAAAAAACCGCCTCCCAATATCTTTCGCATGAATACTCCTCCCATCAGTTGCAACCTTCAGCAGCCGCCCTATGCCATTTGCCATTCAAATCGTAGTAGAAGGAGCCGCCCTGGGAGCACCGTGAGGCCCCAAGCTCCGACAGGTTGGTGTCAGGATACATCCTGTCCATGAAATTCATCATTACAGTCTTCATCTTGCCCTGGGTTTTAACCACCACTGAAGGGTATACGGGGTCATACCGGTCATTGGTCAACCTTATGGAACTTATGTATGAGTCGCCCCCGGCGGCGGAATCCATTTCTTTGGGTTTGTTTATGTTGAAGAACAATTCGGCTGCCGCCCTGGCCCCGGCGCCGTTGTTTTCATACTCCACCCAGCGGTCAAGCAGCTCCGGGGTTGGACACCCGCAGCCACAACAATACCTTTTATATCCTTCGCTATCCAAAAGATCGTCCTCTCTGCCGATAACCTCAAAAGGCCCCCCGCAGCCAATACAACACGTTGAACACCCATCATCCCCACAACAGATTGAAAGTTCTTCTCCCGGATTAATCAAGAGCTTAACATATCTCTTGGCGCTCATGGCAGCCGCCGTGGCTGCCGAATCACCGGCGGTCTGCAATTTTTCACTGGCCAGGGCGTACCTGGCAAAGTCCACCGCTACCGCCGCCAGCATTATAACCAGGGTGACAACCACGGCGAACATGGGCAGTATGCTTCCCCTTTGCTCTTTTAAAATATTCTTCATGCCGTCCCTCCTACCGGCTTTCCGCCCGGACAAAGGTGGCCCTGGCCATCATATCCACCGGCTGAAGGGGGCTTCCTTTCACAAGGGCGGGAAATGTTTTACTGAAAGGTATGGCGGTATACCTTACCACGCATGTTTCTGTCAGGTCATCCCGGTAAAACCCCACCTCTACCTTGTTCGGGTCCAATCCCCACAGCCACGCCGCATGAAGGGCCTTTTCCCTGGCCCAGTCCTCGTTCCTTGTAATGCTTGCCTCCCTGGCCCCTTCCCTGGCCACTTTCTGGATGGCATAACGTTCGGAAAAGAGAAAGGAAAAGGTGACCATAGCTAAAAATATTACCAGTAGAATGGTTGCCGCAAAAGTAAATTCCAGCAGTATAGACCCTTTCTCTTTTGCCATATCTTTAGTTATACTGGCGCCGGTTTGACTGCCTAAGCCTGTGCTCAAGTACTGTCACCGCCTCCTTCCTGATTTGTATTCTGCCGTTGATTGCAGATCTGCCCCTGGGGTCAATAAGTTTTTGAAATCCGGGAAATAAGGGGCTCATTTCAACCTCAGCCACGCCATACCCCAGTTCCTGGGAGCTGTACGCCACTGCCTTTTGGGAGGGGCAAGCCACCACAGATTTATTAAGGTACGTCTGCGCCAGGCTTTGTGCTTCACTGGGGTTACCGGTCCGGGCCACGTTATATGCCGCTATCCTGGCCGCCTGTTTAACCTGGGACACGTTATACATCCACAGGCTCAGGACCGCCATGCCGAATATTAATCCGATGAACATTATCCCGCACAGGGCGAATTCCAGTATTATTGAGCCCCTGCGTTCTTTTATGGCTTTATGCAAATGCACTCACCCCCTACCCTTAATAAAAAGACCCAGCCGGATAAGGGCGGGTCTTAAGAACTTATTATCTATATATCGGGCCACCGTCGATTAAGTCCACCCGTATTTTGCTGTCGGGCTTGAAAATCTGATTACCTACATAGACGGTCGATTCATCCAGGTTGTCCGCCGGAAAAGCGTCTTCAAATCCCTCCGGCCAGGCTTCGGCTACTGTGGTGTAGCTTCCTGGCGGCGCTGGGAAACCGTATTTTCTTTCCTTGTATTCTCCCGGCCCCAGTGTCGTGTTCATAGAATGCCTTCCGGCATACTTTCCGTTAAAACCTTCAAAATATCCGGTGGTTTTAATCTCTCCCGGAATGTCGTCTTTCCTTGAAACCCGTATTATGAAGTTAAGCCCTGCATTTCCGCCGTTTATTGCCGTGTATGAATCCTTTTCCGGCCTGACCTCTACTTTTATGTCATACTGGGGAATTATAACAGAAGCTTCAGCCCGGTTGTTTGACCAGTCAGTATCCTGGTTGGTATCCACCGGGTTTATGCGTGATCTGATTGTTGTATTAGACGATTGAACTGTATATGTGTATTCATAGACCATTACGTCACCCGGCTTCAATGTAATGTAGCCGTTGGCATCAGGCGCCGGCGCGCCGTTCACCGGCTGCAACCGGATTGGGTATTCCTCTTCGCCCACCACATGGCGCAGCCGCAACAAGGCCCGTTCCGGCTTGGTGTGGTCTTTGTCCAATTTGTAGGCTACTGTTGAGGCTATTTTCTCCCCGGGTTTTACGCCGGTGAAGGAATCCGTCTCCAGGTTGGTGGACAGATCAGGAATCGCCGCAGCCACCTCCACGGCTTTAACATTGTCGATATTGGTTATTTCCGACCACTCCATATACCCCCAGACATCCTTTGGAAGAACGGTTATGCTCTCATTAACGCCGGTGGCCAGGGTTATTTTATCGCTGCTAATATTGACCGGCGCCGTCCATTGAAAAGTAAATTCCAACGTGCTTTCCGTGGTACCGGCAGGAACTTTATACTGATATATATTTTCCATCCCGGACACCGGAGTAAAGTTCTTGACCGACACCAGCTGGCCGTTTACCGCCACGCCGAAGGGTACGGTATAGTCCTGGGACAGCTCCAGCTTCATTCCCAATGTACTGAATAACTGGCTGGTTACCGGGTCGGATAAGAAGGAACCGTCCGGTTTTGCTTTTAAGACCACCCTGCCTGTATACGTTTGGCCCGGCTGGGCCTTGTCAGTACCGGGGTCTATGCTCTCCACCATGAAGTTGGGCAATATGTCCCAGCGGATAAATATGGGGTCGTACCAGACCCCGCCCAGGTCCGCCCGGTTGTGCCAGTGACTAACCGCTCCAGCCATTCCGGGTTTGGGCTCGGCCATGACCAAAAAATGGTCTTTTAAGGTGTCTTTGTTGAACCCCGTTCTGAAAGCGGGGTTGGCGGCGAACCCGTTCCCCGGCCCGGAATGCCCAACTCGCTCGTGGTATGTCGAAAGGGCCTTGGCTATGACTCCCCAGGTGTAGTCGGATACATCAAGGCCAGTTCCATAACTTAAGCCCCTTTCCCATGGCCATTTAATCATATCCCTCCTGGCCGGGGCGATGTGGTTGGGGGCATCATCGGGGAAGTAGTCGCTGGCCAGGTTATCCCCTTCAGCGGTTTTCCCCAGAAAGCGCGGCTCCTGGTTGCCAGGCTTGCCCAGGTTTATTCCGTTGGCTTCCTGCCATGACGTGCTGGCCGGTTTCCAGTCGTTATCGGGTATGTCACTGGGTGAACCATATACCAGCATGTCCCGGTCCAGGCGGGCTTTCAGACCGTCCCTTTGTTCTGCCGGTAGTCCGGTTATTTGCAGGATGCGCTGGAGTTTATCAGTATTCGCCTCCGCCGGGAAAAGATAAAACCCTGCGAGCAGGGTTACGGCAACAGCCAAGGTCAGTATTCTTTTTAACACCTGTAGTCCCTCCTTAATTCTTCGAGATGTGGACGCTCACAAAGGCGTTGCCTACGGAAACAACCAATACCTGATGGCCGTCAAAATAAAACGTCTTATTCGGAAGGCGTTTCTCCTGATACCAAACCTCCTTAGTCTTCTCAGCCACCTTCCATGCGTAGTCCATTATCTCTTTCACCTTTTCCGGCTGGCCGGGGAATTTCCAGTTCAACACCCTTTCGATGGGGGACAGGTCAAGGCTTACTGTCCGGGTGTCCGAGTTGATCAGATCCCAGGCTACGCTGACGCCAATGTAGCCATTCTCAGGATTATACCAAAGAGTGTAATAGCTGCGATCTCTTTTATTCATGGTTTCCTGTCTCGGGGGTTGGTATGTCAAGCTGGACCCATACTCTGCCATCGTCACCCCGAACATTTGCTCAAGTTGCTTCGCCACCACGGGCTTGCCGTCCTCTGAGGGTTTCTCCGGCTCTTGAGGTTTCTCCAGTTTGGCCCTTTCCTCCACAGCCTTTTGAATCACTGCGCTTACATCCGGCTTGACCTCACCCTTTGGCCAGCAGAGGACTGTCTCGGTGGCTTCGTCCCAGGAAACCTCATACCCCAGGGCCTCGGCTATGTACCGGGCCGGGAGGTAGGTGCGGCCCTCTTCGGCTTTCAGGATGGGGGATACGTCGATGATCTTCAGGCTGGACCTTTCTTCTCCCGGGGCCTTCACGGATATAGCAGGGTTCTCTACGGTCATCTCCACTCTATTCCGGGCCATAAGGGTTACTTTTTTAACGCTGCCGTCCCAAAAGATGTTCCTGTCCTCAACCCCCAGGGCGTTCGACAGGAACCGGATGGGCATGAAAGTCCTGCCACTTTGAATGAAGGGTTTCGCATCCATAACCACTCCGTTGGGCTTGCCGTCAACATAATACTTATTCACCCCGATGGCGAACAATACGCTTTTGACCAGCTTTTGCTGATCGTAAACATCCACCTTGGTTTCTGTTGCGGGTTCGGAATAAGCCTGCTTAACACCGGCAACATCAATAGTCAAAAGCGTTAAAGCCGAAATCAATATTCCGAAAACAATAAACCTTTTCATTTTCGCACCTCCATTTTTTATAAAGTAGTTATTATTGACACTTTTGTTTCGATGAAAGATAATACAAATATATGGGAATACTTTTAGCTAACAAAACGGCTTGTGTGCCTCGCGTTTCCGAGGTTTTAACTACGGCCCCTTAAGTTGCGGTAACAACTTAAGGGGTTCCGCATTTAGCGCCTGCGGTCTGAGATTAACACAACAAGGGTGATTAGCAGGATGACAATTGTCACAATTTGCGTTGTGTCAGAAATTGTAACCATCCCGCCTCACCCCCTTTCCCGGATGTATCCACCCTCGGAAGGTGAGGCCCGTCAGTTAGTTATTATGTATTCCCATTTTCAATTTTACCACATTTTTCTTGTTTTATCACATTTCTCATTACTGACTATAAGCTGATCAATTGCTCTTTTTATATCGTTCGGATTGTATTTTTCCTTGTATATTACCTCCCCAACTGCTAATCGTTAGGCTTCTTTGGGATGTCCTTTTTTAAGAACCACCCTGAAAGGACTGTCTTTTTGGCCTGGCACAACGGAATTTCCAGTTGCCCTATTCCAGATTTAACAATTCCCCCCATATAAATAAAATAAAAACCGGGGCAACCCGGTATTGACATTAAATAGGCCCACCGTCGTCGTTTAATCGTTTACTATCCATAAGAATTGTAGAAGCCGGGCTTCATCTGTTGACCCAGCATAAGAAAAAGGCGCTGCAAAGAGCGCCACAAGAAGAACAATCAATATTATTTTGTTTTTCATCTCAATTAAACCCTCCAGACTTGTATTACGATATACCATGCGTTAGGTTGACTTGACACCGCTATTTTCCCACCTTCAGGCAAAGGAAATTTTTTCCGTTCAAGCTGTTGTTCTCTATTAGTTTTTTGTCTGGCGTAATCAACAGCGGCCCTGGCAATTTCCCTGCCGTGTTTGCTGGCAAGTATTTCTTCGGCCTGTTGGAGCTGGGCCTCAACAATCTTCGGTGTAACCACCCTCTCAGGAGGAATCTTCGAGGCTTCTTCTGCAGTGTGCGGCAAATATATCATAAGTGTTAAATTAACATCCTGTCTCTTATCTTCAATTTTCATCCTGGTATTTTCAGGGGAGGGCACCACGTACCCCATGGACGTTACCTTGTACCCCGGCGGGGCCGTAATAGGTATCGGCTTCCCCTCCAGTTTGCCCCTTTCCTCCACAGCCTTTTGCACCACTGCGCTTACGTCCGGCTTGGTTTCACCTTTGGGCCAGCATAAAACAGTTTGGGATTCCTCATCCCAGCCCACTTCGTACCCCAGGGCCTCGGCCACATAACGGGCCGGGAGATAGGTGCGGCCTTCGTTTTCCTTCAGGATGGGAGAAACATCAATGGTATAAGATTCTCCCACATAATTGTCCGCGCTGCGTGTGGCTATCCATTTGCTCCCTATAGTCATCCGCACATGTTTCCAGGATGTCAGGGTTACGGTTTTGGTGGCATCTTCCCAGGAAATACGCTCGTCTGGAACCCCCAGGGCGTTACTTAAAAATCTTATTGGCACAAAGGTTCTGCCATCCTGAAGGAAGGGCTTGGCGTCCATGGTCATTCCATCGGCCTTGCCGTCAACGAAATACTTATTTACACCGATGGCGAACAATACGCTTTTGACCAGTTTCTTTTCCTGGTATACGTCCAGTTTGGTCTCCTGTCCGGCATGGGCCGGGGTAATATATTTCAGATTTATAGTAAAGAGTGCCATGGCCATCACTATGCATACAAAAGCCAGAAAACGCTTCACAAGTTACACCTCGCTTTTATAAAAGATTTGTAAAAAATTAGGCGCCCTTAATATCTTAATCCCTTCAAACTGGCGCAAGCTCAAAAGATGCCTGTCACCAGAAATAATATAGCTGGATTTTCCCTCCACTGCACATTCCAAAATTCTATTGTCTTCCGGATCTTCATTTATAACATTGATCTTTTGCGGGGGGTTCACCAAAACTACGTTAGGCAACAGTCGCCCTATAAAACCGTCAATTTCTTTCTCAGTAAAGCCAAGTTTGGGGTATTTGCTAACCCGGTAAAACTCGCTCAATATCTGTGCGGAAAGACAGAGTTCCAACCGTGATTCCAATACCATTTCAACAACTGCCGCCTCTGCACCGTTCCATCCCAGCGATGAAATAAGGACATTGGCATCTACGGTAATCCTCATTTTTTGTTATCTCCACGTGCCCACCCAATAGCAGCTTCCACATCTTCTGGCGTAATCCCTTCCCTCTGAAACCTCTCTCTTATCGGTTTGGCAAACTCCTCAAAATCATGGGGCGGTATCATTTTTTTTATTTCTACATGTAAGCCTTTTTTTTCAAAAAGAATATAATCACCTTCTTTAATTTTTAATGCCTTCCTCAATTCCATCGGAACCGTTACCTGTCCCTTAGCAGTTATTTTGGCAATATAATACTCATCCATTCCATACACCTCAGTAATATATTCTTGCATTTATTATATCGCCTACTTTCTTACTGTCAATAATTAAAGAAATCCCTGAGAAATTCCTATCCCCTTCAGGAGGCTGATTTACCCTGCATTGCATTAATAACTCCTCAGAATATACTCCTGCAGCATCGGCTCAATGAACTTGTATTTGCCTCGGCTTTCTTTTTCAATAACCGCACTGACTATAAGCTGATCAATTGCTCTTTTTATATCGTTCGGATTATTTTTTTCCTTGTATATTACCTCCCCAACTGCTAGTCTGCGAAGGATCTCCCGCACAAGAGGTTTTTTGCCAACTTCGTCTAATATTTCGTCAAAAACGGGGGTCAAAGTGATTATAGCTCGCTCATAAGCAATTCTAACTAACTCGCTTGACAACTTCTTCTCCCCGGCTTCCAACAACGTGTAAAACGCTTCTGAACAAATTAGCATAGTATCTTGTGGGTGTCCCCCAGCAAGCCGGACAATTTCTTTCAGAACATAATCACTGCTTATCTCAATATCTTTTTCCTTAAACTTATAGGCTATATAACTTGCCCAGGCATCTTCCGGAATCTGTGGGATGGGAAGAACTGTAGCAAATCGGTAAAAAGCATGTTTTTTTCCCCCAAAAAGGGACTGCATCATCCCTTCTTTTGATCCCAGAAAGAGATAAGACACATTTCTCTGAAGTTGAAAATAAGAACGCATTTGCTTATATATGTCCTGTCCTGCAATTTGTCCAGCATCCTGGAACTCGTCAAAAACCATCACCATTCGCTTACCGTCTTTT